>JBALWH010000012.1:0-103542 GCA_036960175.1 Motiliproteus sp.
GATGTACGGCAAGGATTTTCCAATCGAAGCCGCAGTCAGCGAAGTAACGGTTAGCTTTGAACGCTGCTTCACCGCTCTGCTCCAGAATGTCAGTGTGCGGGAAAGCGCTCGTCGGGAGCTGCTGGAAAAATCCACCCTGACGCAGCTGTTGCATACCATCTCGTCGGTATCCAATGAAGCCATAGAGCCCGCCCCTGCAATGCAGATTGCTATTGCCGAGATATGCCGATTTAAAGACTGGCCTATAGGTCATGTCTACTACCCCGATGCGGAGAATCCCGAACTGCTGTTACCCAGTGACATTTGGTATCTGAGCAAACCGACTCTGTTCGCAAAATTCAAGCAGAGCACTAGCCAGACCCTCTTACGCATTGGCGAAGGTCTGCCCGGGCGGGTGCTACAAAGCCAGCACAGCTGCTGGATTAAGGATCTTAAAGATGATGACAACTTTATACGCCCGTTCCAGTTCGACGATTTCTGCCTGAAAGCCGCCTTTGCCGTACCGGTAGTGGTGGAAAAAAGAGTCGTTGCCGTGATGGAATTTTTCTCTGAGACTTCCGAGCAGCCCGATGAAAATTTGTTATGCATCTTTGATGACATTGGCAAACAGCTGGGTATGGTTTATAACCGCAAAAATCTGCTTGACCGCATCTCGTTCCTCGCCAGCCACGATGATTTAACCGGCCTCCCCAGTCGTAACGTTGTCAAGGACCGTATCGCCCAGGCGATAAGGTCAGCCAAAAGAAAGAATTCGAAAGTCGCAGTTATTTTTGCAGACCTGGACAATTTCAAAGAAATCAATGATGTATACGGGCACAGCTGCGGAGATATAGTTCTAAAAACCGTCGCTTCCCGCTTACGAAAAAATATCCGGGAAGCGGATACCGTGGCCCGCTTCGGCGGCGATGAGTTTATTATTGTTCTAGCTGACGTCCATGACAGCAAATCAGCGACCACCGTCTGCAATAAAGTGATCGCAGCAATGAGCCCACCTATCGACCACGAAGGGAATCAACATTGCATTGGTATTAGCCTAGGCATCGCCCTCTTCCCCGATCATGGAGTAACCGACACAGAAATTTTAAGCAGTGCTGACAAGGCCATGTATAAAGCGAAAAAAAGCGGCAAGAATAATTATCAACAGGCATCTCCGCCGGAACCACAAGGCAATCCGACGGAGAATAAATAGACGTCGCTTAAGAGACTTTAGGCAACAGGGCATACTGAGCAGTACAGCTGCAGTTATGCCCTGAAATTCAACTAGGAACCGTAACGGTTAAGATATTCACCGGCCAGGGCTTCAGCTTTCTTTAACTGCTGGGGCGATAGTTTTTTCTTAACGTGATCAAACAGGGGTTGGGCTTCAACCGCTCCCTGACGAATAGCAACAGCAAGCCATGCAAACGCCTCAACCAGATTCTGCTTAACCCCCCGCCCCTCGTAATAGATCTCGCCAAGCGTCAGCTGCGCATAAGGCTCTCCAGATTCAGCCAATGGCAGATAGTAGCTGATCGCCATATCCTCCTCAGAAATAGCTTCCTCAGCCATTGCACCAGGCCCATAGGATGACATCAAAGCAAGCATCAGCAGTGAAGCAATCAGCGTTCTCAAAGTTAGCATTTTAGATTTAACCTTCCATATTATTGTCGATAAATTGCAGAGCAGCCTGCCTGCATGATTGTAACCATGCCTGTAATTCAGAGCCACCTAACTCCAAGCTTCCAATTAAGCACTATCCATGCCAGAGCAGAAGCCAATTAAAACCATCTGGAATAATCTTATTCAAACAACATATAGCCAGTTCTCAGTTTCCGTAAAATGTTCTTACAAGCAAGAAATATCTGCCTCATTTAGTGGGAAATCTAATAGTAACCCTAAGCAACCGGAGGCTCTACTATGGCGTCTCAGACCAGAAATAACGGAACTGGCCTGCTATTTGCGTGATTAGAAACAAGTAAATGACAGTATGTCATTTTTGTTGCAATGAGTTGATCGAACAGTGTTCAAACAGACGTTTCAACTATAAAATTTGGCGTATAAAAAAAGACCAATCACAAATGCAAACTTAGGCCGAATAAAAGCGCTGTCAGCTGAATACTATCGATCCAGGTTAAGAGACAAAGGAACTGTAATGCACCCCTGGATTTTTGAGCGAATGACTTCGTTTATTAGCGCGCTGATATTATTCACATTAGGGCTAGCGCTGATCAACAATACCAGCGATACCTGGCAAGACCAGTTGGATACCCGAAAACTGGAAATCGCCCAATTACAAAGCAAAGCGATCGAACAACAAATCCAACGCTCCCTCGCTGGCGCCGCAACACTAGCAGCCCACATCCATTCCCTGAATGGCAGCGACCATGATTTCCTCGAATTCAGCGAAAATATCCACCGTTCACTGGACCCCCACACTCGCATTCTAATAGCACCAAAAGGCATAGTAACCCAACAATATCCGGCCACACCGGCAGGTCCTTCTCTCCATCATTTTATGGAAAACCCGCAAACTCGAGCCGAAGCCTTGCTAGCAATAAGTTCTAACAAGATGACCGCTGCGGCACCGGTAAGCATCGATGGCAGTAACAATACGATCGTAGGCATCAGCCCGATATTCACCCATAGCGACACCTATCTTTCAACTCAAGACCCCGCTACAGAAATCAAGAGTGGCACACACTTCTGGGGCTTTGCTGCAGCTGTCATTGATCTACAAAACCTGCTGCAGTCTACTGAGCTGAATGCGTTGAATAGCAAAGGTTTTGGTTACAAATTATGGCGCTTGTCACTGGCCACAAACTCCGAACAAGTAATCGCAGGAGATCCTGATTCCGACCGTTATCAAGGCACTAGAACTAGCATCCGGCTACCTAATAACTATTGGTTTTTGGACGTTTTTCATCGGGGTTCTGGAATTCCAATGGAAGTCGTTTCAGGTTTTTATCTAGCCAATTTGTTATTTAGCGCACTAGCCGGCTACCTTCTATACGTCCAATTAATCCGGCCTAAAGAGTTAAAAGCCCAAGTACTACAAAGCACCAAAAAATTAACTCAACAAAGCCTTCAGCTAGAAAATCAAAATCGCCAGCTAATCAACGATCAACTGGAGCTGAAGAAACTCACCAACGCCGTTGAACAAAGTGGCAATTCCACTTTTATTACCGATACCAAAGGTATTATTCAATATGCTAATCCGCGTTTTTGTGAAGTCACCGGCTTTAATTTGGCCGAACTGCTAGGCAATACCCCCAGACTGATCAAATCCCCCTTCACCACCGATAAACAGCACGCCCTGCTGTGGCAGACCATCAAAAAAGGGGAACGTTGGTATGGCGAAATTCGAAATCAGCGCAAAGACGGGGAACTGTATTGGTCGCTGATGTCGGTATCTCCCATTTTCGATGACGAAGGCGTCATCAATAGCTACGTCTGTGTCAGCGACGACATAACCAGCAATAAAGAAACGCAGCTGCGTTATCAACGACTGGCTCTGGAAGACCCGCTAACCCGGCTATCAAACCGACGTCATTTTATGCAGCAAGTCGATCACTTCCTGCTGGAAATATCTCGCCATAACCGCCTAGGTGCCGTTTTCTATATCGACCTGGATAACTTCAAACCAATTAACGATCAATTTGGCCACGACACCGGGGATGCCGTCCTACAATTCGTAGCCCATATCATTACCACCAGCGTCAGAAAAAGCGATGTTACCGCACGTCTCGGTGGAGACGAATTCACCTTGCTACTCACTGATGTGAATTCACTAGAAGAAGTGCTTCATATCGCCGATAAACTGCTGAAAGGTTTGACTCAAACCACTAATATTGAAGGAAATATGGTTGATATCTCTGCCAGTATCGGTATCAGCCTGATCAACAATGGCTGTGAAAGCAGTAGACAGATTCTTCACCAGGCAGACTCCGCCCTCTACCGCAGTAAAAAAACTGGCAGAGGCAACTACAGCCTTTATAGTCATGATGATGATCACCGGACAATTCCGGATGAAAAGAAAGAGACGGAAGAACTTACCGATTAAGGCAGCAAGGGGCTAAAAAACAGCCCCTGATATACTCTCAAGGAACAATCCACTCTCAACGAACAGTTATTCTCAAAGAACATCTAACCTTACAGGTCAGCACCTGAAAAAAGGGCATTTATTTTCTCCAGATTATTGGCTGGCATCAGATTACCCGGCCACTCCGGCAGCGGTCCTTTTAACAACACCAAAGTCTTCGACCCTTCCTTAAGTAAGAATCCGTCATTTTGCAAATGACTGAGAGTGCGACTGAACGATTCGGGTGTCAGCCCCAAATAGCTCGCCACATCCTGCTTACTCATGGGCAGATTAATGCGGCCATGAATAGGGTGATTCACACACTGGCGTTCAGCGAGCTTATAAAGAAAGTACATCACCCGATGGCCAGCCGATTCATTTCGTACAATTTTTCCGTTGTATTCGTTGAAATGAAGCTTAACCCCCATAAGCTCCAACAAGCGATGCTGAAGGACAGGCTGGCGACAACAGAGGTCTAACAGTTTTTCGTAGGGAATCCGGCACACCCAGGTGGTTTCCATGGCGATGGCATCTGACGGATAAAAACCATTGCCAATGGCATCGAGACCAAATAGATCCCCTGGCAGAAAGAAATCCAAAACCGATTGGCGACCATCTTCGGTCACCGTTTCTGCTTTTACCGATCCGGATTGGATGGAGTAAAGACCGGTGAATTCATCCTGCTGGCGGTAAATATGCTCCCCAGGATAGTAAGGACCATGCTCCGTTGTAATTGAGCGAAATTCTTCGATGGTGTCTTTTCCCAGACCGAAAGCAAGACAAAGCTTAACGCCTAGACAAAACTTGCAGTTCTGCTTGGATTTCACCAAATGCAGCTCCTGTATGTGATCAGCTCCCGCGCCTCTCATAAGCATTCCCTTTAATTGCACATACTAATTTAATAACCCATAGCAATTATCATGCAAAGAATATCCACATAAAAAGTAGGTTTAAACCAACTAAAAGTCAATTGATGATTTATAAGCCGCGCATTGGCCGTGATAAGCGCAAACAAAGAGCAACATTCTTCAATGATTTATTGATGACAACTTAATATGCGGGCGGTTATGCAGGCTATTTTCGAGAAACAAGTTCCCAAACACGGGAATCGAAGCTGCATAATTATCATTATCGGGAAAGAAGTCACTATTTTTGTATGGGAAATTACACCACCAAAACTACAATACCCAGAATCACACTAGGTTATAAGCTTATGGCCTAATTTATGCTTATTGAATGTCCTGTAAAGAGAATTCAACCGCAGTCCTTTACATCAGGTTTTCCTTTATAGGGTTACCTACCTACAAGATAACGGACTGATTTGAATTGCATTTTGAGTTTTATCAATCAATCAGGGTAATCCACAATGAAAAAAACACTATTTGCCAGCCTTATCTGCCTGCTGGGCACATTCTTCAGCACGGCCCAAGCTGCTACACCCGCGTCCATCTTCGGCACCACGCTGGTCAATGCCGAAGAACTTATTGCACTGGTGGAAGAGAAAGATGAGCTGCTGATTATCGATGCCCGTACCGTAGCAGATTACACCAAGGGGCATCTTCCTGATTCTGTCAATCTGGCCAATACCGATACCAATGCTGATTCCTTGGCAAAAACCATTACCAGCAAAGAAAGCCCGGTATTGTTCTACTGTAATGGTATTAACTGCGGCCGTTCTGTTGAATCCTGCAAAGTAGCCGTCGCAGCCGGATACAGCAATATCTACTGGTTCCGCGGCGGTATTGGCGAGTGGAACGAAAAAGGTTACCCAACTGAGCAGTAATTGCCTCAGATGTTATGGTCAATTTAAATAAAACCAGGGCTTGCCTCTGGTTTTTCGTTTATTACAACTTTACAAAAAGTAAAAATAATCAGAAAAATCAGATAGTTGGAGATCTGTAATGCGTATTAAAAGCCTATCGATTAAAGCCATGAGCATCTGGATGTTGATTGCCTTTGGTTTCGTTGCCGTAGGCGTCAGCTACGTGGTCAATCAACGCTTGTATGACGTTGCCCTGGAAGCTCAAAGCGATACGCTTTCCCGCATTGTTCAGATTTCTACCGAAGATACCCTTTCTCGTATGTCTGCCATTGCTCTGGAAATGAGCCAAGTAGCCGCCAAGTCAAAACCGCTGCGCAAGCTAATCAAAGGTACAGATCAAGCAGCCCTCACCGAAGACCTGGATCAGTCTTACGCCCAGAGCTACGTCACCACCGGCGCCATTGATGTGGTTAAATTGCGAGTATGGGATAAAAAACTACAGTTTGTCGGCCAAAGCAGTAAAGGTAGCGGCCAGCTAGAAAAACAACTGGATGCCACCTTAGCTACGACGATGCAGGCACGTAAAGGCAGCGAACGCCTGAAGACCATCAATAGCTTATGGAACGGCAGCAATGGCGATTACTACTCGGTAATCACCCCCATCGGCGGTCTGAAGCTTAAAGGCTACCTGGAACTGGTTATCAACCCTGCCCATAACCTGAAGCACATTGAACAACGTCTCCACAGCCCAATTATTATCACCTCTTCATCCGGCCAAGAATTCTATAAAAGTGATAACTGGTTACAGCTGATCGAATCGGGTGGTGCCTTATCGGTATCTCACCAGATGACCAGCACTAATCAACAACCCCATATAAAAGTGCACGTTGCTGAAGATATCAGCACCTTTAAAAACAAAACCGAAACCGCTAGCTGGTCCGGTATTATCGTCCTGATACTCATCGTTGTACTCGGTAACATTATCGGTATTTTTGTTTTCCAAAAACTATTGTTCACACCGATTCGTGACTTGGAAAAAGGCATGAAAGCCTATGGTGAAGGCGACCTTAATGCAGTTATTCCGGAAGGCGGTTTAAGAGAAGTACAACAAATAAAGAACGGCCTTAACCTGCTTATAGAAAGCCTGATTAAACAAGTTCGACTCATTCATCAAAACACTGCTCAGGCGCAAATATCGGCAGACACCTCTGCAGGCATAGCCCAGCAGGTCAATGACAACGCCATACGTCAGGCTGATGAGACTAAAGAAACCGCTGTTGCTGTCAGCCAAATGTCAGCTACCTCAGATGAAGTCGCCAGAAATGCCGAGCAAGCAGAAGAATCAGCAAGAGAGGCCCATGAACACACCGCTCGTGGCAACAAAGTAGCAGCAGAAGTCATCGTTGCTATCGAATCTCTGGCCACCGATGTGGATAACGCAGCAAATAGCATTGAAGAATTGGAAAACAATGCCGTATCCATCGGTACCATTCTGAACGTAATAGGCGGAATCGCCGAACAGACCAATTTACTGGCACTGAACGCTGCCATTGAGGCCGCCCGAGCGGGTGATCAAGGTCGAGGTTTTGCGGTTGTTGCCGGTGAAGTTCGTAATTTGGCAAGTCGCACCCAAGAAGCGACTCAGGAAATACAACAAAAAATTGAAACCTTACAAAACGGCGCTCGTAATGCGGTTACCGCAATGACAACGAGTCGCGAAGCGGCTCAGCGAGGTGTAACACAGGTCGAAAAAGCCAGCGAAGCCCTCAATCAGATCAGCGCGGCGGTGGGACGTATCAATGAAGTCAATAGCATTATATCTAGTGCTGCTGAAGAGCAGAGTACCGTTGCCCGAACAATCGATGAGAGCGTTATTACCATCAATCAAGCAGCTACCAATAATGCGGAAGCCAGCCAAAAACTGACCCAGGGTAGTAAAGAGGTTAATGAGCTACTGAACCACCTGCGCGAAGCGGTATCTCACTTCCGCTGCGATAGCATCAAGTAGTTAGAGAAAGAACGCAGAGCAAGGAAGTAGCGCTGCTACTTCACTTTTTTCTGCACTTCTAACTGATACATAAAGGTCAGCTGCTCCAGTTGCAGCAATAATTGCTTGCTGGCCTCTGCCACAATCAGGTTATAGCGAGTGCCATCGTCTTGCTCCAGCACACTTTGAAACCACAGCCATTCCGCTTCAATCTTCGCCAGGCTATCAGTAATATGCAAGTTTCCGAAGTTATAGGTCTTCAACAAATGTAGCGTTTTGCTGAACTCTTTTTGCACTTTCAGCAGCTCCTCAGACGACTGCGGTTGCTTTGCCAAGCTGGAGAGCAGATAGGTCTTAGCCAAACGCTGCGACAACATCCGCTGACGGCCCGAAATATTGATCAGCCAGCCAGCTTTGGCGTCATTATTTCGCTCCAGAGTTTTAACCAACTGTTCGTTGGCAAGCAACAGCTCTTCACTAACGCTGGACAGTTCCTGTATAACGCTAGCTTTAACCACCGCCTGCTGGCCATCAGTAGCAACCAGCTGCTGGCGATAACGACTCCACAGCGCGTCAATGCGGCTTAACTGCTGCTGTGTCCCTTCATCTTCCAGAAAACGCAGCAGATTCAAGTGTTGCTGCTGATATAGATCTATCGCTTGAAGCAGCTCTAGGCGGGCCTGCACTACATCTACATCAAGGCGAATCTGGGCATAGGATTTAAGCATTTTCTGGCCAAGCATACGCTGCCTGCCAGCATCATTTAAAGCCTCAGATAAGTCATATTTCAGACTGGCAATAGCATCCAGACTGGGTAGCATACCCATCACAACAATACTCACCAAGGTGCGAAGCCTCATAGGCGCTCCTATAAATGTATGATTAATGCCCTGCAAGAGACTAGAAACGCCAATATATCTAACCTAATATATGATCGCCACTATAATTCCCATTTGTACTTTACGGATATTAGCAAAAACTCTAAACTGCTGAAATGACTTATATCACCGAATCGTAATATTGCTTCGCTCGCAGGGAGTCAGCTGATCAATGAAACACCTGATATCGCGGTATTTCCAAATTACACTGCTATCTGTATTTATTAGCTTCACATTCAACACGGCAGTGGCTGCAACTAAGTCGACCAGCCCAGAACTGATACGACAAAAACTTGATTTAATGGAACGGATGATCAGCCAATCCTCGCGCTCCGAGAAAATCAACCAAGGCCCCGACGGTCTTGCCAAACAACAGTTACAACAAGCTCAGGATCAGATGGCGTTAGCCGAACAGGCGCTGAAGTCAGGTCAAACCAAACTCGCATCAAAATATATTGAACAGGCCATGCTGTTTTATGCCACCGCCACGGGCAAGGTCGCCGATGCCACTGACAAAGGTGATGCCCAGGCAACTCGTTATAAAGAACTATCAGTCAGCATCGAATCATTCCGACTCTATGTTGATCGCGCCATCTCTAAAAGCCACGAACCTAACCCACTGGACACCGAAAACCTGCAACACCTGATGCAGCTGGCCACCCACCTCGGCAATCAAAAAAACTATGGCGCCGCCAACGAAGTGCTGAACGAAGGCTATATGATGACGATTATGGCGGTGTCTGCTCTTAAAGGCGGTACTACCATCGTGTACTCTCAGGACTTCGACACACCTGAAGAGGAATACCATTATCAACTGGAACGTTATAAGAGTTTGCAACGGTTACTAAAAATGGTCAGCCCCGGCGACAAACTGCCAAGCAAGTACTCCTGGGCGCAAAAACCTCTGGAATCCAGTCGCGAAGCCTACCAAGAATCGACAAAATTGGCGCAACGAAAGGCCCACAAAGAAGCTCTGGAGGTCATCGGTCAGGCCAGCAAAAAGCTAACCCAAGTATTGCGAGTTCTGGGCCTGCCAATATCCTAAACAGATCATTATTTTTCGAACTACCATTACCTTATCAATTTGTTAGGAACTTGTTGTTAACCGGCAAGTCTACTCGGACTGCTCAACAATGATGATGGAGACAAAGGATGACCAAATACATCCTGACAGCACTGATAACCCTGAGCTTGGCCGGTTGTAATGCTCTGGCGGTATCAACTAATCACGACCCCTACGCGAAGTTTTCAGACTACAAATCCTTTGACTGGATGAAGGAAAGTAAACTCGGCGACGGCAAACCCAACCCCAAGCGGGACCTCTTGGTGCGGCAGCTACAATTTGTACTGGAACGTGAACTCAAAGCTAAAGGGGTACAAAAACAAACGAAAAGCCCAGATATATTGATCGGCTATTACGGTCATAAAGAAGATAGAAGTAACAGTATCGAAACTGAACGGGCTAATTACTGGGGCACTCGGGACCGTTACGATTACTACCAGCGTACCGGACAGGACCTAGGCAGCCGCTACGTTCCACCCAAGCCTGTAGATCGTGGTGGTTACACACGCACCTACGAAACCCAGACCATCGAATACAGCCTGGGAACACTAATCATCGATTTTTTCGATGCCAAATCTAAACAGATCATCTGGTCTGCGACCTTGCAAGGCATCCTCGATAAACAAGATTTGCCTAAACAGCTGGAACAAGGCCTGGTGGATGCGATTAAGAAATTTCCACCGAAAAAATAACCTTCCGGCATAACAACACTGAACCCGTTTTTAACGGGTTCTTTCTATCTATTGACACAAAGAAGCATAAATATCGACAGCTGGCTGCGAACAACACCAAGCATCAAGCAAGGGAAAATAACTGCTCCAGACGTATCAAGCTCAGATAGCCTTCTTTCTTTTTCACCAAGCCTAAAAATCGCTTACTGCTAAGACAAGCACCGGTATCGATATAACAGCAGTTAAAACGACGCTGAGGATGTGGCACCACGGTATGACCGTGCACCGTTAGATCAATATTCGCAATGGTGCCTCCAGCACCGGGATCACGAGCACTGCGAGACCATAGCGCATCGTAACGAGCGGCCTGCCCGAGCATTTCTGGATTGCTAAGAACCGCTTCTATCTGGCTCCAGTCTTTGCTGGGGCATTCAGCATGGATAAGCCCAACACGCCGTCCATCTCGCAGAGCAACTTCGATACTCCAGGGCATCTCCCGTTGCTGCTGTTCCAGTAGCGCACAGAAAGCCGGATTGGTCTGAAAAAATTTCCGGCCATCGGCAACCCAGCGCTTACCACCATTATTCATCCACATGGCAATGTCTTTATCGTCATCGCTGCTGTAGGCGCTGAACATCATCGCTTCATGGTTACCACGAACGGCATGAAACCAATGTTTATCCAGCAACTCAAAAGCGATTTGGGAATCTTCTCCCCGGTCAATCAAATCTCCCACCGAAAACAACCGGTCGCAAGCCGGATCGAAAGACACCGATGCCATAGACTGAAACAGTTCGTCCACCTGACCATGAAGATCACCACAGACAAAATCCCGTCCTTCATGATTGGCACTAAAGCGCTGAAGATAGTTCATATAATCCAGTTGAATTACTTATTGTGACTTTTACCTGCTCTAAATAGACCGCTCCATCAGAGCCTAGTTGCACACAGAAACAACCACCTGAGTCGCTGCAAATATATACCCTACAAGACCAATCATGACAGCGAAAATAACGGCTAAAACCTGAACATCATTCATACAGACAAATTCGTAGCATTCATCCTAGCCTATCGACCATCAATAACACATTGAAATAATGGGTGCCGTTTTAGCCTCAACATTCAAAGCTGAAAATGATTCACAAGGGCATTTTTACGATAAATATTTTCCTTATCCCGCCGATAACTATAAGGCTGAATTGCGACACCCCTGGGAGGGTTTAATTATGTATGTATCTTTCAATAGCCAGGAATCTTATTTCCGCCAACAATCTTATGTCCTGACGTCCAACGGTCATGGAGAGGGGCGTGATAATAAAAGCGATTCGGTTTCTGCCACCGATCACATGCTGAACAAACTGGCTGAAAAAATCCCAGGAATGAGCAGCAGTGAGATGAAATCTCTCAGCGCCGATCAGTTTTCACCCGAAAAAGTTGCGGACCGTATTGCCGACTTCGTCTCTCAAGGACTCGAACAGGCCCGCCGCGATGGCAAGTCCGAAGGTGAGATTCAAAAACTTTATGAACAAGCAGTAAAAGGTATCGAGCAAGGGTTTAGTGAAGCCAAAGACATTCTGAAAGATATGAACCTGCTTAGCGACGATATCGAAGCCACCATTGATACCACTATCGATCTGACAATGCAGAAGATCGATGCCCTAAACCCAGCACCTGTAGATAAACCCCAAGGACCGACCAGCACCAGCATGCTGGCGGCGGAACGTTACAGCGAATCCGAAAGTTTCTCACTAAAGTTGCGTACTCAGGACGGCGACAAAGTAGTGATTAAGTTCAACAACGCCAGCAGCTATGAGTCCAGCTTTGGTGCTTATGATGATGGTGAAGGAAACAGCGCCACATCCTTCAGTATCGATCGTTCGGAAAGCAGCAACTTCAAGTTTTCAGTGAAAGGCGAGCTGGACGAAGGTGAAATAGATGCCATTCAGAACCTGATCAAAGATGTCAGCCTGATCGCCGATGATTTCTTTGATGGGGATATACAGGCAGCTTTTGATCAAGCCAGTGAGTTTCAGATGGATAAAACCGAACTGGCCTCCATGCATCTGAAATTAACCCAGTCACAAGAATACAGCGCCGTGTCCGCCTATCAGCAAGTACAGGATATGGGTGCGCAACCCGCCGCGCCGAAATTGGGACACATGCTGCAAGACCTGAAAGACAATTTCAGCAACCCTGCTCTGGGCTTTCTGCAATCTCCCTTTGGACTTGGCCAGGATCTGCTGGCCAACCTGATTCCTCAGGACACTCGTTATCAGCAGGCCGAACCGGAGCAACAATCTCAGTTCGACCGTAACCTGATGACTATGCGGGATATGCTTTCGACCCTCTCTGAGCCAAAACATCCTGACCATTTTAAATCTGACGACGACTAACCGGGTTTTCTCAGGCCCCTTGCCAGCGCCTGAAGCAGCTTATCCGTCAAAAATCAGTGGGGGAAAATACTATCTCCCTGTTGGTCGATGGTCATCTTGGCCTTATAGAGCGTAATCTCAATACACTCATCAAGCTCCATAACCAGATCACAGCGTACGAACTGATGCTCTTTATCGCCCTTGGTAATCAACGCGGCAATACGGAACTGTCCATCTGCTTTCTGCGGTGTCGGTAAGATATTGTAACCGTTGTATTCCACAGGATCTGCGTTAATCACGGGCGCTTCGTCGGCGCCGAAAAGTGATTTAATTGATGAAAAAAAACCCATAATAATTCTCTGTTACGAAAAGGAATCGACCTGAAATTGTACCTTCAATTTGCGCTGAATAAAGTCTGTGTGGGATACATAAATTAAGTCCGCCACCTTGCGAATCAAATAATCTTCGTACTTATCCAGCTCACCATCAGAAAAGGCTACTTGCCACATGGATTCAATCAACAACAATTTCTGAGGATAATCGTAAGTCTCATTAACCAGCGCTGTAAACTGGTGCATCGAGATAGACGCTTCCACCTCACTGCGGGCCAGGTTAAGCAGCTCATTCAAATCTTTTTCGCACAGATCAAATTGTTTTTTCAGTGCTGCAGCAATACTGCTCTGTTCCTGCTCGTCCATCTGAAAGTCAGCCCGTGACACTTCAAATAACAAAGCAGCCGTGGCTAAGCTGATGGCCTGCTGCTGTCGTTGCGGGGATGACGATTCAGCAACATTCATATGGGAGGCGAAAAACTGCTTAATGGTAACTAGCACTATTTGTTAATTCCTAGTTAAAAAACAAACTGAATATTGATCATATCTACAAACAGCTAATTAGATATTTTTCGTTTTCAAAATTAACCTGCCGCAATCATCAAATCGCAACATAACGCTATTATGCTCACCATGCCAATCAATCAACGGATGAAGAACAGCATGATGCAATCATATGACGGCTGCGATACCAGCTTTAACCCTTCTATCGCCGAAGTAGCATTAGACATCGACACCAAAAATAATTCTGTTACCCTCAGTGGAACAAAGTATAGCTTTTCTACACCACTGGAGATGGAGTCTTTTCTGCAAACATTGTGGGACGCTGAAGTCCCCCGCCAAACCAAAGCCTAGGTTGGGTTTTTTTCATCACTCATAGTAAGCAAATACTCGTGCTAAAACCCTATTTATAGCCGTTCCCAGATAACAAGTTGTCATCAGCAAGCGCTACAACCAATACACTGAACCAGCCAGATTTTAGCCAAAAACTAGCCAGAAAGCACTCTAAGCCCCTATACTGTCAACCGTCCCTCCGTGCGGAAGTTATGATGTTAATTGAAAAAATATTATCCAAAATAGGTGCCGATGGACCGGACAGCCTACTCGGGCTATTGCATAAAACAGCCCTGACATCCTTCGTGCTCATTCTAGCGGTCACCGGCTTCGGCATACATCAGGTTTATGAGTCTTATGTTGTCCGTAGTGCCGAAGAAGATGCGGTTAGGATCAGCAAGCTGATTTTGGCCCGTGAAGAAAACCTACTAATCGACAGTGACCATATCAACGGTCACACCCGCCAGCTCAACTCAGAAGGTTTCCTAAAATTGGACCAGGCACTGCGAGTCTTTTTGCAGCCATTCAGCATTCTAAAAATCAAAGTATTTAATACCGACGGCATCATAATTTACAGCACTGACCCCACTATTATCGGCGAAGACTCCTCCGATAGCCCGCTATTGGCAAGATCACTACTGGGAGATGTCGACAGCAAGCTGCAAACTAAAGATTCTATGCATAACCTTAAGTTTGAGGAACAAAAAGCCATAGATGTCGTAGAGACCTATGTGCCAATTTACGATCACCAACAAAACATCATTGGTAGCTTCGAACTCTATAAAGACATTACCTCTTACCGCCACGAAATAAGATCTGGGGTCATAACCTCCATTGCCATACTGGCAAGCATTTTAATTCTCATTTTTTCTATGTCGCACTTGGTATTGAGATTATCCTTCAAACAACTACGAGAGGCGCAACGGAAACTAGAACATCTTGCCAGCACCGATGTTCTCACTGGACTAATGAATCGGCGCGAAATAATGAACCGTTCCGAATTAGAATTTATACGCCACAAACGGGCTTTCAACACTGATCCAGATGCAGTTTTCTGCGTTATCATGATCGATATCGATCATTTCAAAAAAGTTAATGACCGCTACGGCCATCCCGCAGGCGACGAAGTATTAAGACGTTTTGCCTCCTTACTTACAGATCAGTTGCGTAGCTATAGCTTTCTGGGCCGCTACGGTGGTGAGGAATTTCTAATCCTATTACCGGATACCAACCGACAAGAAGCCATGATGGTGGCCGAACGCTTGCGACTGGCCGTTAAGTACATGAAAATATCTGTTGAAGACAACGACTTAACTATTACTTTAAGTCTTGGGGTTTCAGCGGTCTCGAGTGATGATAAGGACTTTGATCAGATATTGCTGCGAGCCGACCACGCGCTGTATATGGCCAAAGAAGCGGGTCGTGACCAGGTCAAGATCGAAATTAATCCAGGACTACCAGAACTGCAACGCAATGCAACAAACTAAGTTTTAGCTCTGCTCATGGACCAATCAAACCCCTACTAATCCGAGTTTGAAAAGATTGGCGAGCCAAAGAACTTGGCAGTCAACAATGGATTGGATGGAAAGTAAAAGTGTACATAGCTGGCGATCAGACCTGCATGCTGGTACAGGGTTTCTCCGGGCCTACGCCCATGTCGACGATCACTAACAGTAACCGGCTCCATACCACTTTCCATCCTAGAATGATGAAACACATGCCCACGAATGATCTGATCATCGATAGTGACGCTGTGCTGGCCAAGTCCGGCCAAGTGTTCCAACATCTGGCCCCGCCCTGGCAGCAACCCCACCATCCGAGACTCGATGCCCGTACGATTTACCAGGCTGCCCAGCATGTACATCATGCCACCACATTCAGCCAATATTGATTTCCCCTCCGCATGAAACTCGCGAATGGACGCTTTCATGGTGATATTGGCAGCCAACTCTTCTAGATAAAGTTCTGGATAGCCGCCGGGAAACCAGAGGCTATCAACGTTAGGTAAGCATTGATCATGTAGCGGAGAAAAAAACACAACTTCCGCGCCCATAGATTCCAGTAATGTCAGGTTCGCATTGTATATAAATGCAAAGGCTTGGTCTCGCGCCACACCTATACGGATACCTTCCAGCAACGGAGGGATCTGAGCCTGGGGTATATCAGTAAAGGTCACCGGGTCAGGCAGTTCGGTAATACCCGCCTGTTCTATAACCTTTGCCGCATCATCCAACTGCTGATCCATCTTCGATAATTCGGTTTCGCGGAGCAAGTCCTGATGGCGATTGGAAATTTCAAAAGAAGAGGCGTATGGAATATGACCGAAATAGCCGATACCCTCCTGCAGCCGGGCTTTTAATAACGCTGGCTGATAATCGTCAGCAACCTGATTGACCAAAACACCGGCGATCGGCAGATCGGAACCAAGGGTTACCATGTCATCAATAAAATCCTGTGATCTCTGGGTATTAGCAGAGCCATTCACAACTACCATCATCGGCACCCCAAACCGGGATGAAATCTCGCTGCATACCGGGTTGGTATCGTAGAGTCCTATACTGCATTCGATGATGATCAGGTCAGCTTGCTGCGCCGCCTTGAACAAGAGGATCTGGCTACGGGTTACACCCACCATCCATAAGTCTAAGTTTTCCACCACATGACCACTGGCACATTGGTGAATATAAGGGTCCAAGAAGTCGGGACCGGCCTTAAATACCCGAACCTGACGCCCTTGGTTGCGGTGATATCTAGCCAATGCTGCGGTAACAGAGGTACGCCCCTGATTATGGCCAGGTGCGGCAATCAGGATGGCAGGACACTGCACTTTGCTGTGATCAGATTCCATTACAAACTCTCCGGCGGCAAGCCATCAAGTGTAGCAACTCCTTGGTCAAAAGGAAGTTGAAATATCATTGAATGTAAAGCGTTACAAAAACTCAAGAAATACCCTTTTCTGCCTTATAGGCATCGACACAGTGACGGCAAATACAGCTACGCCGACGTTCGCTTTCGGGCACTTTTTCCAGCAACGGCTTAGGGATATTGGCGATAAAGCACCAGCAATCACCCCCTCTATTTTGCGGCATGTTCTGGCAACCGTTTTCATGCCCGCAGAGTGGACAACGTGTTTTATTTTCCAGGGTCACTGTGGCTCAACTCCATGTCTATGATGGCAAAGTTGGTGATCTGCTAAAACAGACATCACCTGGCAGCTCCGTGTTTCTCCAGAATGACAGGCATCTATCATTGATCTTAACTCATCTCTAAGAGCGCTTAACTTGGAAATCTTGTGTTCAACCTCAAGAAGATGCTCCCTTGCTATATCATCTGCCCGGTGCAACGTTTTGTCTTTGATGCCATCCTCGGTCGCGGAATGGTCATGCAAAGACAATAGCTCATGGATGGATTTGATCCCAAACCCCAAATCCCGCGCATGACAAATAAACGTTAGATTCACTCGATGCGAGTCGCCATAGCGACGCTGGCCCCCTTCGGTTCTGCTGGGCGCTGACAAGAGCCCAATGCTCTCATAATAACGAATAGTCGGTACTTTACACCCGGTCTTCTGAGCAAGCTGACCAATAGACATTAATCTGGAATTCATCGACAAACCCCTTGAACCTCTAGCTACTAGAGGTTTTATACTGTCATTGTATCCCAGTTCTAATAAGGAATCCCTATGACCTGCAACTGCTCTGGCAGCATAAAATTCGACGGCAAGTCACATCAATTCAAACGTGCTTTATGGCTCGTCATTGGTATCAATGCGATTATGTTTTTTCTCGAATTGAGTGCCGGATTTATTGGACAATCTCAGGCATTAAAAGCAGATGCCTTAGACTTTTTAGGAGATACCGTTACTTACGCGATGACTCTAGCGGTGATTGGCTGCTCTATTCAGGTGCGCAGTAAAGCGGCCCTGGTGAAGGGCATCAGTCTTGGGTTACTCAGTCTTGGTATCATCGTGGCGACTGTCTATCGGGTGTTTGTAGATGCTTCTCCCGCAGCCTCGATCATGGGATCGGTCGCGCTGTTAGCGCTGATCGCCAATCTAAGCAGTGTTTTGTTACTGATAAAATACCGTGATGGCGACGCTAATGTGCGCTCGGTCTGGCTTTGTAGCCGCAACGATGCGATCGGTAATATTGCGGTGATGGTGGCGGCCGGAGCCGTATGGTTAAGTGCTAGCGCCTGGCCTGATCTGGTGGTTGCAATGCTAATGGCGTCACTGTTTCTGCACTCATCGTTGCAGATAATTCGCCAGGCCAGACAGGAATTAAAAGCAGCCATTTAGCGGCACTAACTGGGCCGGTCCAGATAGCAGTCAAAAATACTGCCGATTTCCTCCAGATCCTCATCAATGGAAAAAGGCATGAGGTTAGTAAACATATCCAATATCACTACGGCATTAACGGCGGAATCCTGATCAGCGGCATACCGCAACCGCTCTGCTATTTTCTGATTTAGCTGATGAAGGTTGTCGTAGATTCCCTTAAGCCCTTGTAGGCCTGCTTCGTGAGATAGCCCAGAACGCTCGCGCAGATATTGAGCTAGCAGATACATGCTCACCGCTCTAAACAGAGTTTCCTCTTCACTGGCTAAGGGCAAATGAAAGCGCGCCATGGGTTTCAAATAATTAGTATGAGGACAGCCGCTGGTCGCAATCAGCAAGCCCAACAAGGAACTTAGCCCACGTTGTGCGGTGGTGTGCTGGCTGATACGTCGCTCTTGGGTATCCACCTGCAATTCAATTTCCTCATAGGAACGGACGTTGTTAAACAGCTCCACCACCGGCACCAGACTAATAGCTACCGGACAATAAGGGTGCGTATTGCTGCGCAGAGGACAGTGAGTGCACTGCTTAAAATTCAGTCGCGCCCATTCAGGAGGGGATATTAACGCTTGCTCGGCAGGCTCAAGAGTATGACTATCAAGAACCAGTTCGAAACTTTCCTGGCGCTCATCGCTAAGCTGAAACTGGTAGCGGAAAACGATCGGTTCCATAGTGTTCACTCACCCCTTGTCAACATCACTATAGAACAGATTAGAGGGGCAGCGCGGCTTAGGGAACCTGTGAACAAGTCTCTTGCGCCTCTGGCTTTCAGAGAGATTGGAGATCAAGACAACGATTGCAGACATACTGGTTGTACGTCGAGAATCGTTAACACTGAGATCCGGTCTCTCTGAAAGCTCCGAAGGACGGGCTCTAGAACGGCCATCTGCTTTGTCAGACCGTTTGAAAAGGTCCAGACATTTTGCTGCACGATCTTTCGCGGTTCTTGTAATAAAGAGGGGCCGTTCTAGATACCGCAGAGAACACACTGGACTTGTTCACCGGTTCCTTAGTTCAAGACTCGCGATACCACTCCAAAGAAAGCGACACTGAATCGGCAAAACGCAAGGCATGGGGTTTATCGATGGTGACTTTAGAATACTGGACCCAATCATGCTCAGAACAGATTTCCAGCACATCTGACACCAGCTTTTCCAACAACAGAAAACGCCCTTCCTCCACATGCTGAATAATATTTTTGGTAATAACTTTGTAGTCCAGTGCATTTTCGACACTATCGGAGCTGCAGGCTTTTTCGGCCGGATAATGTATCTCGATATTGACCACCACATCCTGCAGCTTGGTTTTTTCATCCGGGTTAAAACCAATATACGTCCGTAACCGCAGATTACTGATATTGATGATGGCGTTACTGATCGACATTTAGCGCTCCTGAAACCTTAAAGCTGGCATTATAAATAACCATAACTCATTGATACTACGATGTAACTTAAAAACTCCTGACTCAAGCACTAGTCGGAAACAGATCGCTGCCCAACGGAAGCTTGCCCGTCCTTCTCTGGAGCATCGCACATGGGGGTATCACAGCCCAGATTATCCTCAGGCAAGCTTTCCAACAACTGACTCTTTTCTGTCAGCAATCGCTGGGACAGAGAGTAGGCAGTGAAATACTTAAAAATCCGATCAACATAAGTCACTGTTTCACTGCCAACGATGCGGGCAGCGGCGACTTCCACATTGCCAAACCAACGATTCTTATCCAACCCCATGGCTTCTGCCTTGCGCCGCATTTTTCTGACATTGCCGGGGCCTGCATTGTAAGCAGCCCAGGAAAAAAACAGGCGGTTAGTCTGATCGATAGAAGGGTCGCTAAAATATCGATCGCGCAAAAATGCCAGGTATTTGGCTCCAGCATGGATATTATTCTCTATCTTATCCAATCCCCCAATAGCAACATTTTTGTCACTGGCCGTCGTGGGTAGCAATTGCATTATCCCTAAGGCCCCGCGATGGCTTTTAAGAGACTGATCAAAGCGCGATTCCTGGTAGGCTTGAGCCGCCAACGCTAAAGGATCGATGCCATATTGTTGGCCATATCGACTAAATAATGGCAGCAACTCATTCAGCTTATCTCGGTCTTCGCGGCTCAGAGGATTACTGATCCACCGAGTAGAACCCAGATAACGCTTGGCGAGCATATTTCCCAGCAAAGTGCCCTTCTTGGCGCTGCCTTTAAAGAACTGCATAAGACTGGCATGCAACTGCGGATTATCCTTACGCACCGCCCAGCCAAGCTGGTTACCCGCACTAACTACCACATCCGCCTCTATATAAAGGTCTTTCAACACCTTAGCCCACAGCTCTGCCTTATAGTGATCGATAACGGTATAACCAATCACCCCGGCATTGACCAACTCAAGAATATCCTCACTCAATAACCGCGCATCCGCTTCCACGATGGTGATAGGCACAGTTCCCTCTGGAAGTTTGTTGTTATAGGCCAGCAGATGTTCGGCATAACTGCTGCCATTCAACACATAGACGATTTTTCCCTGCAATTGATCCAGGGTCTCGATGGCATCAGCGCCCCGGTGCCGCACCACCACTTCGTTGACCTGCATAGTACCACCGGAGGCGAACATCACCTGTTTTCGGCGCTCCGGCGTCAAGGTCAGCAGCGCAGCCGCAATATCACCAATGCCTTCGTTGAGAGAGGGAATTAAGCGGTTAAAAGGCACCGGTATATACTTCACGGTAATACGTTGATCTGCCTTAGTAACACCCTCATTCAGCTGCTCTTGATAAGCCCGTAAAGCATCGGCCTGCAAGCCACGGATATAACCGTCATCAAGGAAAAAATCGGTCTGGCTGTAAGTCACCAGTGCGCGTATGACGCCGCGTTTTCTGAGCTGTTGAAGATCATCACGGTAACGCCCCACCGACAAAGCCGATAACAAAGCTGCCTCAGCATCACCCGGCCTAGGCGCATCCTCTGAGCCACCTTCAGCATTCCTGTTGCTCGCAGCAGTGCCCTCAATGGAGGTAACGATCGTACCGGGAACAGGGCCGATATTCTGCTGACCAGAAACATCGGAATCTGATGAATCGCCGCACCCCTGCAGTATCAAGCTGCAAAAAACAATCAGCATAGCCTTGCTAAAAAAAAGCCTTAGGGCACCCCGCTCGAGGATGCGTCTAGCGACTGCACGCAGACTAAAGTGTTTGTTATTAATTATAAAATTGCTGGCAAACATTATTCATCACTGTGAAAAAGTCCTAACCTGTATATAAAGCGATTTATCTGAAACTGACAAGTACTAACGTTTAACGCAACATTTAATACAAATGTTATTAACGCAGGGCAGGCTCTTCATGACAGACAGAAAAAACCGATTCAACTGGCAGGATCCGTTCAATTTTGAGGCCCAACTCAGTGAAGAGGAGCGCATGGTAAGGGACACCGCCCGGGATTACGCCCAGGACAAACTGATGCCGAGAATACTTGAGGCCAACCGCCACGAGCAATTCGACCGCAACATTATGCTAGAACTGGGTGAACTGGGTCTGCTGGGATCCACTCTGCCAGAACAATACGGCTGCGCCAACGTCAGCTACGTCTGCTATGGATTAGTGGCCAGGGAGATCGAGCGTGTTGACAGCAGTTACCGCTCGGCCCTGAGTGTGCAGTCGTCTCTGGTAATGTTCCCGATCTACAGCTACGGCGATGAAGCACAGCGGCAAAAGTATCTACCGAAACTGGCCACTGGCGAATGGGTCGGCTGTTTCGGCCTTACCGAGCCTGATTCCGGCTCTGACCCCGGCAGCATGCGCACCCGTGCCGTTAAGACCCATGATGGCTATGAACTCACTGGCAATAAAATGTGGATCACCAACTCCCCCATCGCAGATGTCATGGTGGTCTGGGCCAAACTGGAGGGTGAGATTCGCGGCTTTATTCTGGAACGGGGCATGGTGGGTCTCAGCACCCCTAAGATTGAAGGAAAGTTCAGCCTGCGAGCTTCTACCACCGGTGAGATCGTGATGGACAAAGTGCAGGTTTCAGAAGCCCACCTACTACCCAATGCCAGCGGTTTGAAGGGGCCTTTCGGCTGCCTTAATAAAGCGCGCTTCGGCATTGCCTGGGGCGCCTTGGGTGCCGCCGAATTCTGCTGGCATCGGGCGCGACAGTATTGCCTGGACCGTCAACAGTTTGGCCGCCCGCTGGCTGCCAACCAACTGATCCAGAAAAAACTAGCCGATATGCAGACGGAGATCAGCCTCGGCCTGCAAGGCTGCTTACAAGCGGGACGGCTGATGGACAACCACCAATGCCCTCCAGAACTCATCTCACTGCTGAAACGTAACAATTGCGGCAAGGCCTTAGATATCGCCCGCACTGCCCGAGATATGCACGGTGGTAACGGCATCAGTGATGAGTTCCATATCATCCGCCATCTGATGAATCTGGAAGCGGTAAACACCTATGAAGGCACTCATGATATTCATGCCTTGATTCTGGGGCGGGCCCAAACGGGAATTCAAAGTTTCTGTTAATAATAGAGACACCGACAAGGTGATTGGCGGGAGGTAACCGTTTCATGGCAAATCGAGCCCAGGTAATCCACGATAATTTCCTGCGTCGGGTTGCCGCTGCTGATTTGCCAGACGCGAGCACAGTGAGTCTGCAGCAGGCGGAATTAACCGCGGCACAGCTGCTGGAACTGTTTCAGTCGCAGTTACTCAGTCGCCATCTGGATTTGGAATCCCGTCGCCTGCAAGCCCGAGGTCAGGGGTTCTACACCATCGGTAGCTCCGGCCATGAAGGCAATGCTGCCATCGCTAAAGCCTTTCGCCACGACGATATCGCCTTTCTCCATTACCGCGATGCCGCCTTCCTGATCCAGCGCAGCAAGCAGCTTCCAGATCAGACGCCGATGATGGACCTGCTGCATTCTTATTGCGCCTCTGCCGAAGACCCTATTTCTGGTGGGCGCCACAAAGTGCTAGGGTCAAAATCTTTATTTATTCCACCCCAAACCAGCACCATTGCTTCCCACTTACCCAAAGCCATGGGTGCCGCCTTTAGTATTCCGCTCGCTAAACGCATAAACCACCCAGGGCCGCTGCCCAACGACAGCGTTGTGCTCTGTAGTTTCGGGGATGCCTCCGCTAACCACTCCACCGCTCAGGGAGCCATTAACTGCGCCGCCTGGATCGGCTATCAGCAGCTACCGTTGCCGCTGGTATTTATCTGTGAAGACAACGGTATCGGCATCTCCACCGCGACGCCTGAAGGCTGGATCAAGGCCAATTTTAGTCAGCGGCCTGGGCTGCACTATCTTAGTTGTGACGGTCTGAACCTGCTGAGCTGCTACCGTACGGCAAAGCAAGCAGAACGACTGGCACGCCAGCAGCGTCAGCCCGTATTCCTCCATATCCGTATGGTTAGGCTGTTAGGGCACGCGGGTTCGGATGCCGAAATCGCCTACCTTAGTCAACAACAAATCGAGGCCACCGAAGCTCATGACCCGTTACTCTATAGCGCTCGCCTGCTGTTGGATAACCAGGTACTGAGCAGTACCCAGATATGCGCTCTTTACGAGAAAATTGCTAAAGAGGTCAGTGACGCAGCCCAACTCTGCGACCGCTTTCCCAGGCTACAAAATTCTCAGCAGGTGATGGCTTCACTGATCCCACCACTGGCAAAATTTGTGCGGCAACTAGCAACCCTTAAGCCCGTGTCAGAAACGCAAAGACAAAACCTATTCCAGGATCAGCAGAAAACCATGGATCAGCCTCAGCACATGGCCCGGTTATTAAACTGGACCTTGACTGATTTAATGCAGCAACACGACAATATCGTCCTGGCCGGGGAAGATATCGGTGCAAAAGGCGGGGTCTATAACGTCACCGGCCGGCTGTCATCAATGTTCGGCCAACACCGGGTGATCAACACCCTTCTAGACGAACAAAGCATATTAGGGCTAGCCATCGGACTGGCCCATAACGGCTTGCTGCCGATCCCCGAGATTCAGTTTCTGGCCTACATCCATAACGCAGAGGATCAAATCCGCGGTGAAGCAGCCACTCTGAGTTTCTTCTCCAACGGCCAATACACCAATCCCATGGTGATCCGCATTGCCGGTCTGGGTTATCAAAAGGGCTTTGGCGGCCATTTCCATAATGACAACAGCATCGCCGTCTTTCGGGATATACCTGGCCTAATTCTGGCCTGCCCTTCTAACGGTGCCGACGCCGTAGAGATGTTACGAGAAGCCGTGCGACTGGCGCGAGAGGAACAGCGAATAGTCGTGTTTCTGGAACCCATCGCCCTCTATATGGCACGGGACCTGCTCCAACCCGAAGACGGCCTGTGGACTTTTCCCTATCGACCCCCGACTGACGCTAAACCCATTCGCCTCGGTGAAATAGGACAGTTCGACTCGGGGACTGACCTTGCTATCATCAGCTACGGCAACGGCTACTATCACGCCCGTCGCGCAGCGCAACGATTACAGCTACGCGGCATTCAATTAAGAGTCATCGATCTGCGCTGGTTGTCTCCGCTAAATGAAACAGCGATCTTCGCCGCCGCTTCACCCTGCACCCACACGCTGATCGTCGATGAATGCCGCCGCAGTGGCTCCCTTAGTGAAGCACTGGTTACCTTGCTGCAAGAACAAGGTTATAACGGCAAACTACAACGCCTGACTGCAGAGGATAGTTTTATCGCGTTAGGTCCAGCAGCAACAGCAACCCTGCCGACTGTTGAATCCATCGTGGAAGCTGCGCTTGGGTTGCTAAGTTGCTAAGTTGCTAAGTCATTTTCAACCAAACATGGACATAATGTTTACGGTAAAATGTATTAATATCAATGACCGTACTTGGCGAACGTTGAAGAGAAGCGTTATTACAAACAATTGACCTCCGCTCTCAGTAATCTGCAAAATACGCCATTAGCACGAACACAAAAGCAGATGCCGCAACAACCATCTTTTAAAAAGTACTGAGCATGACCTTATGGTAGGTAGAAACGACAAATGTCCTTGCGGCAGCAAAAAAAAGTTTAAAAAGTGCTGTGGCATCACTCAGCAAAAAAAACATGGTTCGGGCTCACCGGACCTTAACGCGCTTTTTATGCAGGCCGTTAACTGCCATCAGTCAAACAACCTCGACCAGGCACAACAGCTCTATCAGAACGTCCTCCGACATAATCCTAAACATGCTGATGCAACCCACTATATAGGACTGATTGCCTATCAACGGCAACAGTATCCGTTGGCGATCACAACGATCAAAAAAGCGATCACCCTTAACGACAAAGTCGGCGGTTACTACACCAATCTCGGCAACGCCTACAAAAAAAATGGACAACAAGCCGAGGCTATTGAGGTTTACCGTCGCGCCGTCAGAATCGACCCGAATCTGGCGGCTGCCCACTTTAATCTCGGCAGCTTGCTGCTTAGTACAAACCAGGAAAAATCCGCACTGCAGTGTCTGCAACAGGCGGTAAAACTAGCCCCTGGCAACGCCACCTTTTGGCAAGGGTTAGGCAATGCACTCTACCAAGCCGAAGACATCGATAAGGCTTTTGAGTGCTTCGAAAAGGCGCTCTCGCTGAATCCCAATTCTGTTGAAACACTGTTGTCCTTAGGCAATATTTTGCAACGCTTTGGTCAGGTACGAGAAGCGCTAATCCATATGAGAAAGGCTGAAGCCTTAAGCAGTAAAACCGAAAATGGCTTCAGCGCCATTCCCTTCGCCCTCAACTATATCGAAACCGACCCTCAAGCCATCTTCGATGAAACTTTGAGTAGCATGCAGCCTTTGGAGTCCGGCATCACTGCGATCATACATCCTCCGATGATCACTCCTGACAACCGCCGCTTGCGTATTGGTTATCTATCTTATGATCTGCGAAAACATGCGATGCGCTTTTTCATTGAGCCGGTTCTAAGGGCGCACGACCGTTCCAAGTTTGAGATAGTTTGCTATTACAGTCATCCCAAGATGGATCAAAGCAGTCTGCAACTGAAGGACCTATCAGATCAGTGGGTGAACTGCGCGACGCTGAGTGATGAAGCACTCGTTCAGAAAATCCAGCAAGACCAGATTGACATATTAGTTGATCTTTCCGGTCTCACGGCGGGCGCTAGGCTGGGAGTGATGGCCCGCAAGCCCGCACCGATTCAGATGACCATGCTGGGTTATCTCAATACCACCGGCCTCAGGCGTATTGATTATCGAATAGCGGATACAGTAACCAGCCCACCAGGTTTATACGACAACCTAAGCACCGAAGAAATCTTACGATTGCCTAACTCTCAATGGTGCTATCAACCGTCATCGGATGCACCTGAAGTTAACGACCTGCCAGCCAAGCATCAAGGCCACATCACCTTTGGTGCCATTCATAATATGGCCAAAGTCACCCCGGAAATGGTAGCAATCTGGTCCAAGATTTTAGTGAATGTGCCTGGCAGCCGACTGATGATGATTATCTGGGGAGATACAGCAAAATCCCATATGCTCAAACTCTTTGCACAGCACAATATCAGTGCAGAACGCTTGCTTATCGAAGACCCTGTGCCTTATGAACAATACCTGAGCAAGTATAATCAGATAGATATCGCCCTGGATAGCTACCCCTACTCCGGCGGCACGACCTCCTGTGAGTCGTTATGGATGGGCGTCCCTTATGTTACTTATGCTGGTCCCACCCCCACGAGCCGCGGCGGCGCTTCAATTTTAACAGCCCTCCATCTAACAGAGCTGATCGCCGAGAATTTGGACGATTACATCCAACGTGCAACCACTCTCGCCGCCGACCTTGATCGTTTACAGCAAATGCGGGCGGGCTTGCGTGAGAAAATGAAGCAGTCCCCGCTAATGGATGAATCGGGCTATACCAAAGCACTGGAGCAGCTTTATCTAAAAGCCGTTGAAAGTGCTGGATCAAACGCCAGACAAAACCATGATTAGCGATTATAAATCATAGTCATAGGTAAGCTCCTCTAACCGTTGAGCTGTCTTCACCAAATCACCACAGCCCACCGTAGCCTGCTGACTAGCAGATGCGTTATCAACCGATTGGTCTTTGATCGTAACGATATTTCGACTCATCTCTTCAGAAACCGCTGACTGCTGCTCCGCAGCGGCCGCTATCTGAGTACTTAAATCATGGATAGATATGGCTGAGTTCTCTATACATGTCAGCGCTTCTCGTGCCTGTTCAGCCTCTGTAACTGATTCCTCTGCGCTACCCCGACTGCAACTCATTGAGTCAACCGCTCTCTTAGCTCCTTGCTGAAGTTTCTCAATCATTTGGTGAATTTCTTCTGTAGAACTCTGTACTCGTTCTGCCAAAGCTCCCTGTTTACTATTATCAATAGATTAAATACCTGATTATAATCCCCCTTACCCTTTATCATCCCAGAGCCAAATACGATGCCAAAAGCCAGTGATATAAAAAAGAACACAGCGGTTGAAATTAACGGCGAAGCCTATATTGTTCGTGACATCGAGCGTTCGGTTCCACAAGGACGTGCAGGTGGCAGCATCTATCGTATGCGTTTGTACAATGTCGCGACCAACGGCAAGATAGATGAAACTTTTAAAGATTCAGATATGTTAACCCTTGCTGATTTACTCCGACGCTCGGTAACGTTTTCATACTCCGATGGCGATGAATACGTCTTCATGGACAGCGAAGATTATTCCTCATACAGCCTAAACAAAGACGCCATTGCGGATGAATTATTGTTTATTACTGCTGATACCCAAGGTATGCAGGTCGTTATCGTTAATGATGCCCCGGTTGCACTTGACCTGCCTGGTACCGTTGAACTTGAAATCGTCGAGACCGATCCTTCTCTTAAAGGCGGTTCAGCGACGGCGAGAACCAAACCTGCGGTACTTACAACCGGTTTAACGGTGCAAGTGCCAGAACATATTTCAACCGGCGAAAGAATTAGAGTGAACGTGGAAGAGCGTAAATTTACCGGTCGTGCCGAGTCTAAATAAGCGTAAAAAACGACTTAGTCGTAAGTAGGGCCATTCGAGACAGGCACCCTCAACAGACTGTTTTAACGAATAAAATTAGTTTGCAACGGTAGCTTCTACCTGGCGGCCTGAAGGGTATATTCCAGCACATACACGCATGTGCTGGGTCGGCCTTGGCAGTCTAGAGCGGCTTTACCTGAAATAGGGAAAGTTTCTGGATCCATGAATAACGGAGCGAATACCGCATGAAAACGGCTGTCGTTGTGCCTTGCTATCGAGTGCGTCAATTCATCGTCGATGTTGTGCAACGTATTGGCCCCGAGGTCGACAGAATCTATCTGGTGGATGATGCCTGCCCTGAGCAGAGTGGAGACTGGGCCGCCTCACAGCTTGATGATCAGCGCATAGAAGTTATATACCACTCCCAAAATCTCGGGGTTGGTGGTGCGGTATTGAGTGGATATCGCCAAGCATTGGCTGAGGGTGCCGACCTGATAGTGAAACTGGATGGCGATGGTCAGATGGATCCCGCATTAATCGCTACTCTTATTCAGCCGATTTTGCGGGGTGATGCGGACTACACCAAAGGCAATCGTTTCTGGTCGCGGGCCACCATAGGAAATATGCCCGGGGTGCGGATCTTCGGTAATGCGGCACTCGGTTTTATAACCAAAATGTCCAGTGGCTACTGGAGACTATTTGACCCAACCAACGGCTTTACCGCTATTCACCGCCAAGCGCTGATGATGCTGGACCAGTCACGTATCAGTCCGCGTTACTTCTTTGAATCAGACATGCTAATCCAGCTGGGCGATATTCGCGCAGTGGTGGTCGATGTCCCCATGCACGCCAACTATGGCGAAGAAACCAGCGGCCTGTCTATCCGAAGAACGGCACTGGAGTTTTTAGGCAAACACCTGAAGGCCACTATTCGTCGTATTATCCACTTCTATTTCCTGCGCGACTTCTCGATCGCCTCATTGCATCTGCTCTTCGGCACCTTCGGGCTAATGTTCGGCCTGTTGTTTGGGGGCTACCACTGGTGTCTGTCGATGAGTACCGGGCTGACTGCGTCAACGGGCACCGTCATGCTGGCCGCACTGCCGACCATTCTCGGCTTTCAGCTGTTTTTGCAGTTTCTGTCCTACGACATTGCTAACCTGCCGACGATACCACTACAACGTTTATTGATAACCGCACCGGAAGCAGGCTCAATAGCACCTAAGGGTTCATCGCCGGAAAACCAGCCCCCTGATACCGCCTCAGCGCCAACGCAGAGTAAACATGGTCGAGATAATTGCGCATGAAGGCTGACCCTGACTTTGAAGCCTATCAAGCAAAATGGGTTGCTCAGTACGAGAATCTTAACTACCGCCAGGGACTCTCGGGCTGGGTGCTATCGCAATCCCACCAGCTGATTGAGCGAGACTTTGGCCCCGATCACTATTTCCCTACCGTGGTCGAGGTCGGTGCAGGAACAGGACAACACCTTAATAGCCTGCGCCACCGCTTTGATCGTTATCAGATGACTGATTTATCCACCCATTTTCTAGAGCAGATCGACATTCCGGAACAACACAAAGCGCGTGTTGAAATCGCCAAAGAAGATGCCACAGCCCTGTCCTATAAGGACGATTCTGTTGACCGATTGATTGCCTGCCACGTGCTAGAGCACCTTAGCGATCCCCACCAAGTGCTGCGAGAATGGGTACGAGTACTGCGCCCCGGTGGAGTCTTGTCGATTGTCCTACCCTGCGATCCGGGCCTGCTATGGCGTCTAGGCAGAACCCTGGGACCGCGCCGCAATGCCGAAGCCGCTGGCATTGCTTATGATTATTGGATGGCCCGCGAACATATCAACGCTATCTCAAATCTAACCGCATTATTAAACTACTATTTTGACCGCCCCAATGCGCGCTGGTGGCCAACAAAGCTGCCTTCCGTTGATTTCAATTTAATCTATGGGGTGAACATCCGCATCGGTTCCGACCCCGCACTAACACCAGCATAATGGCCGTGAATAATGCCCCGATCCGTCCCCTAACATCGCCGGCACATAGCCCGTCCTGGTGGAGTTGGGGCCTTTTCGGACTAGTACTACTCAGTGCACTGACACCGATTCGAGATACCGACGCCTGGACCCATCTGGCCCTCGGCAACCTGATGATCGACCTGGGTTCGATGCCTATCGACGAGCCCTACGTCTACACCGCCGAGCCGGGGAGTTTTTTCTTCAGTTCCTGGTTATTCTCGGCACTGTCATCCGTGCTATTTAACAGCTTTGGTTACAGTGCACTGGTGATATTCAAAGCGCTCATTGTCGCCTCGGCGTTTATGATCATGGCCCGCTCTCTGAAGCCAGAAGGTATTCAGGTGTTGGCTGTCATTGTTGTGGTTTGGGCAGTGGCGATGCTGATTCGCGAGCGCTATGTGCTACGTCCCGATATCGTCATGTTTCTGTTTCTGTCACTGGTGTTCTGGGTAGGTCAGAGGCTGACAAAGGGGCAAACAGGGCCTTTAGTGTGGCTGCCGCTGATCCATTTAGCCTGGGCTAATCTCCACTCCAGCGTGATACTGGTAGTGCATAATTATGCAGCGCTTTATCTGATCATAGGCTATGGCCTCTGGGTCAGTCGCAGCTTCGACGCAAAATGGGCGGGCCGCGCCTTCATATACCTCAGCTTGGCGGCCCTGGCTTCGGGATTAGCCATTACTATAAATCCAAACGGTTTGGATCAACTGACCTACGGTTCATCAGTGCTAGACAGCGCCGCACTCAGAGATTCCATCGCTGAATTGCGCCCCACTAATTGGAGCGATCATTCCGTTGAAATTATCACGGTTCTGATCGCCTGTAGCTTGGTCGCAACCACCTGGCTGCGAGCCCTCTGGCAGCGTCAATGGCCATCAACCGAACACTGGTTTGCCACCGTATATATGGCTCCCTTTATCGCAGCCTTCCTGTTTTCCAACCGCTTTTTCTATCCCCTGGTACTGGTCGCCATTCCCGCTGTTATCCATGCCTTGCAACCATTTCTGCAGCGCAAGGATTCAACAATCAGACCGCTATCCCCATGGATCTGGGCTGCAATTGGGCCTGTACTGATAGGAGCTACGGTCTGGTTAATGCTAAAAGATCCGGCCGATCAGGGACGATTCGGCATAGGCGTGAAATTGGAGCATGTTCCCGAAGGCGCACTAACATTTCTAGATCAGCAGCAACTTGACGGCCGACTTTTCAACCCCTTTAACTGGGGCGGCTATATCGCCTGGCGGGACCACCCACGCCGCAGCATGTCGATTGATACCCGCGGCAATGTGTCGTCCGACGTATTCAAAGCACACGTCGAAATGCCGCCTGATCTGCGTGGCCTGACCCCATTGAGCGATCGTTGGGGGTTTGATATAGCGCTGATTGCAATCACCGGATTCCGCCAGGATGCCGCGGTCCTCAACCATCCCAATTGGGCGCTAGTTTACTGGGATGATCACTCCATGGTTTATCTGCGTCGAACAGCGCAGTATCAAGCGCTGATAGCCAAACAGGAATACCACTACCTCTCCCCTCATCTGCCGCTGATGAGATTCCGCCGGCTGATATACAACAACCCAGCTGCGGCAAACATTCTCGCTGAATTAAAACGTGCTCTAAGCAGCGAAAGTGCGGTTCGCGCCACTACCTTCGCCGCCATGACGCAATTTAATCGTGGGGATTACCAGGCGGCCATCAGGCTGCTACAACCCCATGGGGATGACCCCCGCCGTAATTATCGAGCTACCGTTCAGCATTGGCTAGGTTACAGTCATAGCAAAACTAATAACCTCGAACTCGCTCTGAAAGCCTATACCGCCAGCCTTGCGGCAAAAGAAGACCCGGCAACCCACCACAATATGGCACTAGTGCTGCAACAAACAGGACGTAACGATGAAGCAATCGAGCATCTGGAGCAGGCCGTTGCTCTAGCCCCCAGGGCACTGGGAAGCTGGAATTTATTGGCACAGATATACCGGGGACAGGGGGATTCAGCCCAGGCCAATAAAATCACAGATAAGATGAAGCAACTGCGAGCAGAGCCTCAGCGATAAAAGATGAAGCTGGTGTTCATTGCAATGATCCGTCGTCTTTGTCAGACAGAACAGACCGGCTCGAAACAACTAGATTGGAGGTTGAGAAAGCGTGATAAATGCAAGCCAACTATTTTTGATTATCCTCTGTGTCATCATAATCGCATCCGGTCAGATCCTGTTTAAGGTGGTGGGGCTACGCAGTGTGGATGATTTTAGCGCCCAGAGTCTGCTGTCGGATCATGTTACCTTGGGGACTCTGCTGTTCGCTCTGACTCTCTATATGATCTCGACCTTCTTGTGGATTCATATCCTGCGCACCGTTCCGCTGTCGACAGCCTATCCCTTTATGGCTCTGTCCTTTGTACTGGTCCCTCTAAGCAGCTGGGTCATATTTAAAGAACCCATGAGCTGGAGTGATGGCACGGGTGCCACCCTGATTGTGCTGGGCATCGTACTGATGTCTCGCGGTTCTATCTAAGAGACCTATCTAAGAGACCTATCTAAGAGACCTATCTAGGGATCTACCTAAAGAGCCCTAGCGTTAACAATAAGCCGTTATCTATCGACCACCCGGGATACCGCCTGCTGCCAACCCAGACAAAGCTGTTGGCGCATATGTGTATCCATTTGCGGTTTAAACCGTTGCTGCCGACGCCAGTGCTGCTGCAGGTCGTCCAAAGAAGAAAAACACCCCAGTTGCAGGCCCGCCAGATAAGCCGCCCCCAGGGCTGTGGTTTCAGAAATTTCCGGGCGATCGACGGGGATCTGCAGAATATCGGCTAAAAACTGCACCAGCCAGTCATTAGCCACCATGCCGCCATCTACCCTTAACTCCCGTATCTGGCATCCATCTTTCTCCATTGCCCGCAAAAGATCCAAGGTCTGATAGCCAACGGATTGCAGGGCTGCACTGGTGATCTCTTTAACGCTGCTATCCCGCGTTAATCCAATAATGGCCCCTCTCGCTTCGGGATCCCAATAGGGTGCGCCCATTCCGGTAAAAGCCGGGACCATATAGACGCCATGATTTACCGGAACCTGCTCGGCCAGAGCCTCACTTTGCTCTGAATTTTCAATCAATTTAAGGCCATCGCGGAGCCATTGGATGGTCGCTCCGGCCATAAAAATACTGCCTTCCAGAGCGTAGCAAGTTTCGCCCTTAAGTCGATAAGCCACGGTAGTGAGCAAACGGCAGCTGGAGCTAAGCGCCTGTTCGCCGGTGTTCAACATCATAAAACAACCGGTGCCGTAGGTGCTTTTCACCATGCCCGGTTTAAAACAACCCTGCCCGATTAAGGCGGCCTGCTGATCTCCGGCAATGCCCAATATGGGAATCTCAGCCCCTAACCACTCAGCAGAACAGTGACCAAAGAAGGCGCTGCTGTCCATCACCTCGGGTAACAGCGACGCAGGAATATCAAACAGCCGCAGCAACTCTTCATCCCACTGCTGGGTGTGAATGTTAAACAATAAGGTTCGGGATGCATTAGTGGCATCGGTGCGATGCACTTTGCCATGGGTGAGATGCCAGAGCAGGAAGCTATCGACGGTCCCAAAGGCCAGTTCGCCCCGCCCTGCCCGTGCTCTAGCCCCCTCAACGTTATCGAGAATCCAGCACAATTTTGTGGCGGAGAAATAAGGATCAAGCAACAGTCCGGTCTTAGCCGTGATCGATTCTTCCCAACCCCCATTCCTTAATTTCTGGCAGTCATTCGCAGTGCGCCTATCCTGCCAGACGATAGCTCGATGGATGGGTTTGCCTGTGATCCTATCCCATACCAGCGTGGTTTCACGTTGGTTGGTGATGCCGATAGCCGCAATCTGATCAGCGCCCAAACCGGCTGCGACAATGGCGTTACGACAACTATCCAGGGTGGTATCGAGAATGTCCTGAGGCTCATGCTCTACCCAGCCAGACTGCGGAAAGTGTTGCTCAAATTCCTGCTGGCTACTGCCGCAGACACGACTTTGATCATCGAAGATCATCGCCCGTGAGCTGGTGGTGCCCTGATCGATAGCAAGTAGGTAGGTAGCCATAAGTCTCTCTACTGTTGGAGATTTTATATTTCTGGAAATTATAGATGAGATGTCAGCAAGACGGTTTTCTGCACTATATTTTCAGAACAGGGATATGAATTAAGGGAACAAGTCCGGTGCCTGACAAACCACAGGATAACAACACAGCCAACGTTGATTTGCTTATTATCGGCGGCGGCATTAATGGCACCGGTATTGCGGCCGATGCGGCAGCCCGTGGCCTGAAGGTAATGCTCTGCGAGATGAATGATCTGGCGTCTGCTACCTCCTGCAGTAGCAGCAAACTGATTCACGGAGGCCTGCGTTATTTGGAACACTACCAGTTCAGCCTGGTGCGCAAAGCGCTAACAGAACGAGAAATACTGCTACGGATCGCCCCCCATATCATCCACCCATTAAGGTTCCGCCTGCCCCATCAACCCCACTTTCGCCCCGCTTGGATGATTCGCGCGGGGCTGTTCCTCTATGATCATCTCAGCCGCAACAACAACCAGCCAAAGAGCATCCCGATATCCTTTAACCAGCAAGATCCATTACAGCCTGAGCTTCGCTGCGGTTTTGAATATTCCGATGCCTGGGTGGATGATGCGCGACTGGTTATTCTCAACGCCATGGCGGCGCGCAACAGCACTGCCACTATTAGAACCCGTTGCCGCTGTACCAAAGCGATACGTCAGGATCAGCACTGGCAGGTGTCCATAGAAAACACTCTCAACGGCACTCAAGAAACACTACAGTGCAAGGTACTGGTAAATGCTACTGGCCCCTGGGTCAGCGACTTTTACCATGCAGCGCTGCCCATGCCTTCACCAAAGCAGATGCGGCTGGTAAAGGGTAGTCATATTGTGGTGCCGCGCATTCACGACCAACCTCAGGCTTATATCCTGCAAAACGCAGATAAGCGCATCGTTTTTGTTATCCCTTTTCAGCAACAGTATTCACTGATCGGCACCACCGATGTGGATTATCAGGGCGATCCGAGCGATGCCCAGATATCTGCTGAAGAGCAGAATTACCTGATCAGCGTCTGCAACCAGTATTTCAAACACGCCATCAACACTAGCGATATTGTCTGGTCCTTTTCCGGCGTGCGGCCATTGATCGATGACGATCAGCACAGCCCTCAGGCCACAACCCGGGACTTTCATCTGGAACTGCAGGGCAATGACAACGAAGCACCGCTGCTGTCAATTTTTGGTGGCAAGCTCACCACCTATCGAATATTGGCGCAGCAGGCCCTGGATCAACTGCAGCAATTTTTCCCCGCCATGGCTAGCTGCCAGACCCAACTAACAGCGCTTCCGGGCGGCGATTTCAGCGATGCAAATGTTTTGCTATCCGGTTTCCAATCCCGCTACCCCTGGCTCGACAGGGAATTGCTAGGGCGCTGGTTAAATAGCTATGGCACCCTTACCGATCATTTTGTGGGTGGATGTAAAGAATACGAGGATCTCGGCCAGCACTTCGGTAGCCAACTGTACCAGCGAGAAGTGGACTATCTGATCGAACAGGAATGGGCCATCAGCGCTGAAGACATTCTGTGGCGTCGCTCGAAACTGGGGCTAGCCTTTAATGCCGATAGTCTGGCCAGACTGGAGCAATATCTACACCGCACTGCCGCTTCATAGCCAGTCTTCAGCGACCTCCTTTGGCGTGCAACAGGCCAATCTGACGACCTCCCACAGCTAAAAACTCCTATTTTAAATAGCCTATTTTAAAAGCCTACTGACAGCACGTTGTCAGTAGGGGGTCGTTATCCTTGTTCTCGTTAACGAATAAAACAACCCATTCCGCACCTATTTGGAGAACTATTATGAGACAGTCTGTGGTCGAACTGGTGACTTACCAACTGAAATCCGGCGTTACCGAACAACAACTTGCTGCGACCCATGAGGGGGTGCATAGTTTCCTCAATCGCCAGCCCGGTTTTATCTATCGCTCCCTGAGTCAGGATGAAAGCGAGCAGTGGTTTGACATCGTCTATTGGCGGGACCTGGCAACTGCCACCGCTGCTGGCGAGGCTTTTATGACCGATCCTGCCGGACAAGCCTTGGGGGAACTGGCTGATATGGACACGGTGGTTATGCGCCATATGTTGACCGCCGCAGAAGTGCTTGGTGATCAGGTCGCGGCGGCCTGAACCAGGCTGTTGAAATGGCCTTGATCGTACTCGGGGCAAAGAGGTATTGATGAGAAAAGCGGAGCGCCTGTTTCAATTGCTAACCCTGCTACGTAGTCGCCGCCAGGTGATCACGGCGCAGGAGTTGGCACAGCGGCTGGAGGTGTCAGAACGAACCATCTACCGTGATATGCAGGCACTATCGCTTTCAGGCATGCCGATCGAATCGGAAGCCGGTGTCGGTTATCGCTTGCGGCCGGGCTTTAGTGTGCCACCGCTGATGTTCAGTGAAGATGAACTGGAAGCGCTGCTATTAGGCGTCCGTATGGTGCAGGGCTGGAGTGATGATGCTCTCGGGCATGCAGCGGATAGCGCGTTACATAAAATTCGGGCGGTGTTACCAGAGCGTCTGCATCAGCGTCATACCCAACAACCGGAGTGGTTGCTGGTACCTGATTTCCATCGGGAAAACCGCACCCAACACAGTGATCAGATTCGTCAGGCAATCAAAAACCGACAGCTACTCAGTATCGAATACCAACGAGAAGACGGTGCTACGTCCAATCGCACCATCTGGCCGCTAGGACTGGTGTACTGGGGACAGACCTGGACGCTCGTGGCCTGGTGCGAGTTACGTAATGATTACCGGATGTTTCGACTCGATCGTATTCAGGTCTTAACACTCGACGACGCTTTCTATCCCGAAGACCCACAACGCAGCCTGCAACACTACCTGCGCAGCCAGGCCTGCGAGCGCTGATGGAACTGACACAACTGAGTGACTATTGCTGCTCGCTACCGGCGGTAACTACCGCCGAAATAGGTACTCCTGGCAATATTTTTCGCTTCAAAGTGGATAAACAAACATTCGCCTATTACAAAACCAGCGACCCCCAGCGAGGCCGCTTTAGCCTGCGAGTTGATGCTGAAAGATTCTGGGAGCTTACCGACCAGGAAAACACGCCCTACCCGATTCAACCCGCCCGCTATATGGCCCGATTTCATTGGATTACTATTATCGATGTTGCAGCCATACCTGAATCCTGGCTACAGGATTGGCTGCTTGGCTCTTACCGCCAAGCCCTCTCCCGACTGAGCAAAAAAAGGCAGCGGCAACTGTTAGATCAACTGCCGTTAACCCCCAGCCCAGCTGCCACTCATAACTAACTAAATCTAAGCGTTACAGACCCTGTTTATAAACCCAACTCAGTTAACCCGGGATGATCATCAGGCCGACGCCCCTGGGGCCAGTGAAATTTGCGCTCCTGCTCACTGATAGGCAGATCATTGATACTGGCGTGGCGCTGTCGCATCAGACCACTGTCATCAAACTCCCAGTTTTCATTGCCATAGGCACGAAACCATCGATTTTTATGATCACACCATTCGTAAGCGAAGCGCACGGCAATGCGATTATCCGTGAAGGCCCAGAGTTCTTTTATCAGCCGGTACTCCTGTTCGCGGGCCCATTTACTGCTAAGCAATTCAGTGATCTGCTCACGCCCTTTGACGAACTCCGAACGATTACGCCACTGGCTATCAACCGTATAGGCTAGGGCCACCCGCCCGGGGTCGCGGCTATTCCAGCCGTCTTCGGCCAGACGTATCTTTTCAATGGCCGTCTCCCGGCTAAAAGGGGGACAGGGAGGGCGCGATTCTGTGAGATTACTCATACTATTGACCTCTTAAGTCAGGCTTAAATATCAAGGACTAATTTTTTACCGATGGCGCGGGATACACAGGGCGTCATCAGTCGTTGTTGGGTTCTTTCCTCAGCTGACAAAGCGGTATCGCGATGATCCACCTCTCCTTCAACCACTTTCAACACGCAGGACTTACAATTACCGGTGCGGCAACCAAAGCTCGCCGCTACTCCCTGTTCCAGCATGGCATCAAGAATCGACTGATCCGCCGCAACCTCAATCTGTATTCCGGAGCGGCTTAACTCCACGTCGATAGCCTGACTGCCGGCCTCTGGTGCCGCAGAAAAACGCTCTGAGCGGATTCTTTCAAGGTCGATACCCAGGCTTTCGGCGGTACTGACCACGCCTGCAATCAAGCGCTCGGGGCCACAGATATAGATCAGGCTATCACTGGCCGCGCTGGACAAAATATGGGCAAGGTCCATGCGCTCATCCTGTTGTGAACGATAGCAATTAATCTGCTCGCCAAACTCCCGTTGCAGGCGATCCAGAAAAGCCATCTCTCCGCCATCACGACCGGCATAATGCAGCTGCATATCGGTGCCACGGCACTTCAGCGTCTGCGCCATCGCTTTGATCGGTGTAATACCGATACCGCCAGCGATCAGCACTGCAGGACGATCATCGTCATGCAAACCAAAGTAGTTTTCCGGTGGCTGACAATGCAGCGTCAAACCAATTTCAAAACCACTGTGTACGGCACGGGAACCCCCTTGCCCCTCATCGTCCAACAGCACTGCAATTTCATACATATCCCGACGTTTAGGGTTGGAGCAGATGGAGTAATGGCGATACACCGTTTTGCCATCCTCTAACTGCACCGGTATCTGCACGTGCGCTCCGGCGGTGAATGACGGTAGCTCTCCGCCCTCTGGATGGCGCAACTCATAGGCCCGCACTCGGGGTGTAAGCTGGCGAATACCCGAGATCTGCAAAGATAAAGATCCGTCGCCAAGCTCCATGGTTTTTTCGGTGCGAGGGATAGTCTTGGTTGAATCGGCCAGACTGGCTTTCAGCTGTTGGATTTCATCGGTCAGAGGGGTCACTAACTGCTGCACCTGACCTTCGCTATAACGCGGGGTAATGTGCTGGGGGCAATTCCAGTCAAAACCTTCAATTTTGATAATAAAACCTCGCTCCACCCGGGCGCGATAATCATCCAGTTCCAGCTCTGCCATGCGCTCATAATCATCCACCTGAACCTGCTCTACTCGGCCCAGCATCTTCAGACGGCGTTTATTGGCGTAGTCCATAAAGAACAGAGCCACCCGATCATCCTTGCGGAAATTACCGGTACTGACGTATTGACGGTTGCCGCTAAAGTCGGCAAAACCGATGGTCTGCTCATCCAGTATTCGCACAAAACCCGCAGGTCCGCCGCGATGCTGAATATAGGGCCAGCCGGTCTCACCGACACTGGCCATATAGAAGCTATCTCGCTCTAGAATAAAGGCGGCTTCGGCACCACTGAGTTTATGGTTGTAATCCTCCCCCCCCGACATGGAGGCGTATCCTTCCCGACTACCGAGGGCCTGCTGCACTTCCTGAACCGATTCGGTAAAAGCAATCTCTGCAAATCTGTGTCCCATGGTGCGGCCCTCTGTCAGTTTTATTGAACGTCTGGTCTGTGATCAGGAAAAATCCGGGGAAGCGGTCAGGCAGGTATGACTAGCCTGTTAAAGATAGTGTGTTAACACCCCGACAGCCTTCCCTGCAGCAACGATTAAGACGCTAATCGAGCATCCACTTTCGGAAAGTCGATCTCAACCCGACTGGCCTTACCGAGAATATTGGTGAGGATATTCATTCCCACATGGGTAATGATCTCGACAACCTCAGCTTCGCTATAGCCAGCATTACGCACCTCAAGCAGTTCGCCGTTCGTCACTTCACCGCTATGTTCAGCCAGCGACTTTGCAAATTTCACCGCTGCCGCCGCCTTGGCATCACGACTGGTACCGGCGCGGTTGGCGCTGATCTCTGCCTTATCAAGACCGGCTTTAGCGCCAATGGCAGTATGGGCAGACAGACAATATTCACAGGAATTTTGTTGCGCCAAGGCCAGAGCAATACGCTCGCGGGTTTGCGCATCCAGGCTACCTTCACCGGCAATACCGTGCAGACCGAGAAAAGCTCTCAGTGATGCCGGAGAGTTGGCGAAGATCTTAAGAAAGTTAGGCACCATGCCTAGTTGCCCTTGAATGGCATCAAATAGCTCTTTCTGTTCAGCGTTGGCAGTTTCGTAGTTAACAACGTTAATGCGGCTCATGGTATTGCTCCTGAAAATTGTGTTTGCTGTTTTTAAAGTCCTTCACTGGGCTGTTTCCTCAGCGATGTAAACAGAATGCCAAATTCCTCTTGAAACAAGAATCCTTGTATTTCACAATTGATAATTCCACTCAGAGGAATTATCAATGGATCGTTTCCACCTTATGAGCGTCTATGTGGCCGTCGCCGAAACCGAAGGGTTTGCCTCAGCCGCACGACGATTGCATATGTCACCACCCGCCGTTACCCGAGCGGTGGCTGCCCTTGAAGACAAACTGGGCGTCAAACTGCTGAACCGCACTACCCGCTACGTGCGTACCACTGAAGCAGGCAAACGCTACCTGGAAGATGCCCTCCGTATTCTGCTGGAAGTAGAAGCAGCTGATGAAGCCGCCGCCGGCATCAACGCCATCCCACGTGGCCATCTGGTGGTGACGGCGCCGGTACTGTTTGGACGCATGTTTGTGATGCCAGGAATCGTTGATTATCTGCAGCAGTATCCTGAGACCAGTGTAGAAGCGGTGTTTCTGGATCGGGTCGTGAACATGCTGGAGGAAGGAATCGATATAGGCGTACGTATCGGCGAACTGCCAGATTCGAGTATGAGAGCTGTGCGGGTAGGATCAGTCAGACTGCTGGTCTGCGCCTCGCCAGAGTATCTGCGCCGCTACGGCGAGCCGAAAACCCCAGAAGACCTGCTACAACATAGCATCATCGCCTCCCAGGCTGGCAACAACGCCATCGACTGGCGCTTTGAAAGCAAAAACGGTACCCGGGCTCAGCGCATCCAACCACGACTGACGGTATCCACCAACGATGCCGCCATCGCCGCCGCGACTGAGGGCTTCGGCATTACCCGGTTACTGTCCTACCAGGTAGCACCGCAGCTACAGTCCGGTGAGCTAAAAATTATTTTGGAAGACTATGCCCCGCCACCAAAACCCGTCCATATCGTGCATAGGGAAGGACACCATGCGTCGGCTAAAGCCCGAGCGTTTATTGATTTGATGGTAGAGCGGTTACGGGCAGAGAGGGCGTTAAACCATATTTAATTGGGGTTGTAGATATCTGATATATCAAAAAAGCGTCAGGATTATTTACAACTCATTTAACCGTGGGATTAATACAACCTAAACAATATTAATAACATACTGAAATATAAGAAAATACTAAATTACCCGCTTAAATGGCATGGATAATGCTAAAGATGAGAAATTGTCAATTTTGACTAATTATCACTTAATGCTTAAAAATCAATCAGGATGTTCTATTTTATGTCGTTCCGCTTCCTCAAAGGATTAGCCTTTCTCTGTGCAATAACAGCCACGCCTGTTTTTGCAACCCCTACATTTTATACTGATGAAGCTTCATTCCAGACGGCTGCAGGGGGCATTTCGAACTTATCCATCGATGAGTTTGATGGTCTAAGTACGTCTTTTTCCAGCTTAATGTACAACGGCTCAGTTGATGGCTCACCCGCCACCGGGCTCAATGTCACCGCTAATTCTTCGGCGGGCAATATCGTTGATGATAATTCTTCAACATATTGCCTGTCAGGAAGCTGCCTTCGCGCAACTGGAGGCTCAGGAAATCAGTGGGATTTTACTTTTGATGAAGGTAGCGTTTATGCTTTCGGATTATGGCTTGGAGACTTTGCAACGGTTGGTCAGTCAACACTAACCTTGCTAACCGATACCGGCGCCATTTCATCGTACGTTTTTCCTAACCAATCACGTGGCACAGATAATTTTTTTGGCATTGTTGATTCAACAACACAGTTTGTTAAAGCATCCCTAACAGCCTCCACCAGTGGCGATATAATTGGCTTCGATAACGTGCAGTGGGGGGGAACGACCTCCGTACCTGAGCCCGGTACGCTATTACTTTTAGGTCTTGGCATTGTTGGACTAGCGCTAGTTCGCAGAAAGAGATCAAAATCCAACTCCTGATACAGCACTTTGTTTCAAGATTATTATTATAAAAAGGGCTTCTTAGGAGCCCTTTTTATTTGTCCGTAGATTGACACCCGAGGGCTATATTCACGGCATATACAGCGCCCGATAAAAGCCACTAGTCACCAAACTAATCGTCACCGGTTTAGTCCCCTTGTTCTGCCAATACCAGCCGTGCGTACCCTCAAAAGGGGCCTCAAACTCGCCGCTGGCACTGGATTGGTTTTCACCCTGCCAATAGCTGGTAAATTCCTTGCCGGCATTAACCTTCTCGCCATGCATATCAAAACTGACGCTGCCGCTTTCAACCTGCCAGCTAAACACCAGTTTCTCTCCGGCATTCATCACCGCTTTAAGCTCCACCCCCTGATTGGGCTGCAGGGTTACGGTTTTGCTGTCACTACGGAAGCTAGCGGTGGTTTTCCAAACGGGACTAGAGACTCCGCTACCGGAACTGTCGCTAACGAGGCCTGCCCCAGTTTCCAATTCAACTGCAGCGGACTGATTCAGTACAAGCAAGCCCACTCTGGCACCGATGCCAGTGGGATCGATGCCATATTCAGCGGGCAAAACAGCCGTCACCAATAGCGCCCCGGCCAGCAGCAAGGCGGTCAGTGTGGCTTTAACCAGATTAACCGGTGAAGGAAGCCCCGCTATGTTTGAATCAGAAATACCATGCATCTAGGGATCCTCAGATATTCGTAAAATAACCAGTCAGCTGAAAACCGATCAACATAAAGCCGGCGGACATCAGCAAAACGTTGGCAGTAACCGCCTGACGGGCAAAGCCATCGTTATGGCGCCAGAAATTTATCAGGATCAGGATGGCAGCCAGCGCCAGCAGCTGACCTAGCTCGACGCCGACATTAAAGGCCAGAATATTCGCCACTAAGCCGTCTGCGGACAAACTGAAACCCTGCAGCTTGGTGGCCAGGCCAAAACCGTGAAAAAAACCGAATAGCAGCACCGCCGCTTTAATATTGGGCTGCACGCCAAACCAACGTCTGAATGCACCTAGGTTATCCAAGGCCTTGTAGGCCACTGACAAACCAATAATGGCATCGATAATATAAGGGTTAAACTGGGTGCCGCTTAGCACCCCGTAAAGCAGGGTCGTACTGTGACCCACAGCAAAAAGAGTCACATAAATACTCACCTCTTTCATGCGGTAGAGGAAAAAAACCACCCCCAACAAAAACAGCAGGTGATCGTATCCGGTGACCATATGCTTGGCTCCCAGATAGACAAAAGGTAACAGCTGCTGGCCACTGCTTTGCTGCAAAAACTGGGCATCAGCTGCTGCTACGCCATGGGCGAAGACCGGCGCAACGGCGGCGAGACAAAGCAACAATACTGCCACTAAACAGACTAATCCCTTCCAACCTAGCACTAACAACAGTCGACCTGGACTTGATCCGGTTTCAGCTCCGAACTGGTTTTTAATCTGGAGATCGTTCATTTTTGTCGTCTATTTTATCGCAATATAAATTCATAAGAGGTTCCTTAAATTATCGATAAACAAGGCAAATTTAAATAACACTTGAGTACCCTTTGTACCGGAAAACAAACACCCGTCTCATCAGACTGGCCTTTCAGATTGCTCTTCTGCCCTGCCTGCCCATGCAAATTTTTACAAAATCAGAACTCGTTCAGTATTGATTCAGGTAATCAGGATCAGGATAAAAGGACTTTTTGATAACAGGCTTCTACCTCATCGGATGCCAAGGAGATACAGAAATGAAATCTCGACCTCTCAGCCCTCAAGGTCCCCGTTTAATGACTAAAGGCTGGCTAATACTGACCACCTTATCCTTACTCTGCTTTAACCCGACGCTCAACGCCGCAAGCTCACCGCAACTGAAGCTGTTTCCCACCACGGTGCTGGAAGATATCCGTTATACCGGTGACGTGGCTAAAAATATGGAGTCAGGGCTGCAAGAGTTGATCGGTCGTATGGACCAGCAAAGCGAACTCTTTGTGCAAAGCAAATGCGAAGGTGCGGAGGAAGACCCCGGCTGTGCGCAGTTGCAGAAACAACTCAGCGACACTTATCTGGAAATGTTGGAGGTCATGGAAAAGAACCTGCCGGAAATGGAAAAAGCCGTCGATAGCACCCGCAACAGTCTGCAAAAAAGACTGCGTCGAGAACTGGGCCAAAAGATGACGCCCTGGGACCTACAAGAAACCTTGCTAGGAACCGCCAGTGAGCAACCAACTTCCAGCAAGCCCAGTATGCGTGGACGCTCCGGCATGCGCCTTAGCGACCGCTTCAGCCAATATTACGACCTGGTTTCCACCAATGGCAGTAACGCCAAGCAGAACGCCTCCTTGGCGGTGATAGCTTCGGATATCTACCTGGATATGGAAGAAACCTCTGACCTGATCACCCGCACTCGCCAAGAGATTGCCCGGGCAACACTGATGGGCAGGCTCAATCAATCTTTCGGGGTAATTACCCCCGAGATGCAGGATGTGGTTGCTGGCGTGAAATCGATTCTGTTCGGTGCTGCCGAAGAGGATATGCCATTGGCCGCACCCCCTCTGGCCTCGACCCCTCAGGGTTATTCAAGCCCCTTAGAAATGTAGTCACTGCCGTCAATGACAATCAGGAGAACGGTCATGTTTAAACTCAACCATATTGGTCTTTCAGGAAATGTTCTGAAAGCGGCATTACTGATAAGCGCACTGATCGGGCTAAGCGCTTGTAAGGCGCTACCCACGCAATCTCAAGCCTGTACGGTACCCGGCGGACCCGACCTGGAAACCGCAGTGGCGGCAGCGAAAACCGATCTCAGCGGTGTTTGTAGCTACCGCTATGACGATTACTTCACGCAACTTCTGGATATCGCCAAAGGCGATCCGAAGCCGGAAAACCGTCAGGTATTCAGCAACTTATTGGTATGGAGCAACCAGCAGGGACTGCTGAGCAAGGTTCAGGCTCAAGATCGCTACAACCGCTATTTCAATCTCAAATTTATTTCCATGAAGGGAGACTACAACAACTGTGCCTCTACCTGCCCTAACAAACCGGAGCTGATGCGCAAAATGGAACAGGAACTGGTGGATAAGGAACTGGGCCTGCTGCAGGTCAGCAGTGACCGCTTGAGCTACCAGCGCGCAGATCGTTTGTTCCAGGAAACCGAACTGGTGCTTGAAGCAACCTGCAGCGCTTGCCAAGCCGACCAGTAACAGGCCATCACCAATATCGACGTTTTCGAAGGGAGATCAGCAGTGGATACCCGAAGATTTGTACAGGGCTTTCTATGGGGGGCATTGAGTGCCCTGTGTGGCGGGCTGTTTATGCTCTATGGACTGAATATGATGGGACTGCTGGGTTTTACCCTGATCAAGGTTCCTGAGTTTCAGCAGATCATGAACTGGACCTACCACAATCTCGGGCTTTCACTGTTGCCCTTCACCCTTACCCTGATGCTGTTTGCTATCACTCTGAAGCGTTTACGCAAACGGATCGAGCAGCAGCATTCGGTATCTGATGTTGCCCAGCTCGATAGTCTCTGTGATCTATGGACGGGTCTGTTCTTCGGCATTGGCGTGATCTGGACCGCCATCGGTATGCGCAGCGCCTTGATCCACGCCTTGGGCGAACCGGAAACCACGGCCGCTGAAGGCGCCTTCAATCTACTCAGAAGGCTGGTGGATGGCGGCATTTTGATTGCCCTCTCCACTACTATTTTCGGTGGCGTTGGCGGTTATCTGATGCGGGTTACCAAAACCTGTGTGGTCGGTAACCAGCTACGTCAATTTTACAGCCGCGCTGCAGATGATCAGGACAGCGCAGTTATCGACCAATTGGTCGCCATCGAGTCACAACTCAAACAACTGACCGGTGATAACGGGGAAACCCAAACCGGAGGTATTTATCATGAAAGCGAACCGATGGGCACTAATTAGTGCCGGGAGCATTCGTGACTCTAGTCATGAAGAGCTGCAAACCGATGTCATGAGTTTTATGGCCATCCTCGGTTTTTGCATGATGGCTATCTTCGCGATTGTTCAGAGCATTCCCCTGGCACCGGTCGACAACCGCCCACAACTGGAAACCGTTCTTACCCTGCAAAAGGATATTCAACATCTCAGCAAACGCTTGCTGGAGCTGCAACAACAGTCAAACCTGGAAGCCCAGCGTATCCAACAGATGCAGCTAGAAGCCAAACAACATCTGCAATTACAGCTGAAGCTACAAGACAGTGTCACAGAGGAATTCACGCGGCTGCAGGCAACGAAAGATTATCTCGTTGATGTAAACCAGCGCATTGAAAAGCAAAGCCAACGGCTTCATCAGATCAACAGCGACCTGTGGGAAGGCAAACAAACGCTTAGCAGCCTGCGCCGCCGAGTTCGTATTGAAACTCGCATTCTCAATGAGCAGCAAGATGAACTCCAGGCACTGGAATTCAAACTGGCAGAGCTATCAGCTGTGCCTAAGCCTATACAAAAAACAGAAATAGCGGAGCAATCCCCAGAACCCGAGCTACCCGTGATCGGCAATGCCGTTATCAAACCGGCGGCGGATAGCCAGGCCAAGATGCCACCAGCCTCCAAGCCAAAGGCCTTGCCACCATCGTTACCAACGCCGTTGCCACAATCGAAAGCTCCTGAGCAGCAAACCGTTGATACTCAAGCCGCCACTGCCACCCCACAGCACATTGCCAAAGCCGCCACGACACCACCAAAAAATCAGCAGCAAGGGTTCAGCCTGCGCTTTGATTCCGACGGTGCCTTACTGAAGTTGCTGCGTCAGGACCGGGTACAGCTGTTTGCCATGACCCGTCGCCAGGCTTGGCAGCTCAAGTCGGCCCAACAACGCTATCAACTCAACGACAGTCCCAAGCCCAAGTCGTTCTATGAAATGGCCAATACCACGGTACCCAAAGAGCTGGTCAGAGAACTACAGCTGCAACGTTCTATTTATAACCCCGATGATCTGACCTGGGGAGTGGTCCTGCCCCCTGATGTTCGCAGCCAAATCAGCCAACTGATGAATAACTACAGCCACGGCACCCTAGTGATCACCAACCAGGCCCAAGTGCAACGAGAAGGAAGTTAACCATGACCGCTGCAATGCTGCATTCAGCTCGCCACAACAGCCGCTTACTAACGCTTATATTGCTGCTGACCCTGTCTGTACTGCTAAGCGGCTGCCAGCAACAGATGCTATTACCACAGCCGTTCAGAACCAACTCCCTGGATAACTGGATGTCGCAAGAGCTGACACCCTATCTACAACAGCAGATCAGCCAGCACCCGCGCTTCAAGGGCCAGCGCCTGAAGGTGGTTAAGATGAACGGACAACAGCTAGCCACAGATATGGATCAGCTGACCGCCACCCTTCGTGATCAAATTAACAGCACACTGGTGAGTCTGCCCGAGAGCAATCTGGTATGGCAGGCCAATGCCGAAGCCAACAGTGCCACGGCGCTGCAATGTAACCAAACCCAAGCCATCGATTACCTGATCGCTATCGAATCTCAGCTTGATGCCAATCAACAGCTAAGTGTGTCTGTGCGCGCCCTGGATATGCACGACCAGATGTGGGTCAACGGTTTTGGAAAAAACTGGCAAGGACGCATAAACAACCAGCAAAAAAAGGCTTTGCAAACCGTCAGTTCCGATCAAACATTACGGGGGCAACGGGTACTGCCCTTCGAACCCCATCAAGGCGATGTTATAGCCCGAGAGCTTGCCCACCAGCTCAGCTGCAAGCTGTTAAAACAACAGGACGAGCCGGTTCGACTCTATATTCCCAATACTCATCAAGACCCCTTTATCGCCGCCAATTTTAAGTTGCTCGGCCACTACATGGCACAATTCAAGGAAGCCACTCTTACCCACAAACCCAAGCAGGCGCAGTTACTGATAGACGCTGAATTGCAGCCCATCGATAACGATCTTAATCAGCTCTGGATCAGTGCCAAAGCGCCCGACGGCAGTACCCAGGCCGGTCTAACCGCCAAGACCTATATTCGACTGGCGCCTTTAGCACAACGGCTCAAAACAACCGCCGACACCCGGCTGGTAAAAACCAGCGTCCCTAAGAAATCACCGCCCAGCACCACCCTAGAGGTCATACCTGTTGTCGAAAAAAGCAGCAAGAAACCCTTCGTTGGTGCTACCACCCGCGCCAATACTTCAACGCTATTTACCCGCGTAGTCGTACCTAAACGCCAACAGTTTTGTCGTGGACGCAATCCCTGGAGACAGGGCGAACGCTACCAAGCAGCAGGCCCGCAACAGCAGGTCGACGATTGTTTTGCGTTAGAGATGGAAGTGCCCAGCGGCTACCAGGCATTTCTAATTCGCGAGGACAGTGACGGCACCCTGCTGCGCCTGGCACCCGATAGTTGCCGTGGCCTGGTGAGGTTTGTTGATCGTCGTGCAGGTACCGATACGCTGCGTTTCCCACCCAAACACGGTCGCGGTAAAAGCACCGCCCTACGCACTGGTAACATGCCCTCCACCTTCTATGCGCTGGCAATAAAACCCGGCCACATGGCTCAGCAACTGCGCCAACATATCACCCGTTTACCCGGACAATGCCTCCAGCAGAAAGGCCGAAGTCTAAGTGGCCCCAAGGCGGCTACCTGGCTGTCTGAGTTACGACGCCTTAGCCGCGCTGATGACGACTTTATCTGGCAAGCCCAGGTTATACGTCCAGCGCATAACGATCCTCAACGCCCGACCCACAGGAACCATTACCCAGACACTGGCGAAATGGCGACCTACTAACAGGAGCATCCCCTATGTTACGTCTACTTGGATTTCTTAGCGGCTCAGTCATCGTGGGCGCGGCACTTTTTGTACTGGCAGAATCACCGGAAGTCGTTAAGAAGGCCGCAGAGGGAGATCTAGCCCAGGCTGATATCCGCCAGGCCATTGCGCATTCGAAAGATAAACTACAGCAGCAAATTCAAGAGGCCATTAAACCCGCTGCCACCTCTGGAACGGATTCAGGGGCGAAAAGCACGGCTGTAGAAATCCCCCCTACCAACGCCAACCCCGAAACCCTCGCTAAGGTAAAAAACACTGAATTAGCATTAGCAGCGACGATTGATGAAATTGCCGCTAGCAACGAACGGCTCAACAACGCCCTTGCCGCTGTGACTGACCAACAAAACCAAGCAACAGCGCAAAGCGTATTCCCAACGGCAACTCTGGCACCCTCTCGGAAAAGCGCCAAACCGATGACCAGTCCCTCTGACGAGGAGAACACGCCCACCTTAGCCATGCTTGATAAAACCAAGGCTCTGCCGTCGCTAGACACTGATCCGTTGAATTTACAACCGCAGCAACTGAGCCTCCCCGACTCCAGCCAAGACCGCAGCCAAGTACCTGATGATGGCTCTGCTGTTGATGATAATCAGGCTTGGCATACGGTATGGGATGGATTCAGAAGCGAGTTGTCAGCCAAGGGGTTTTCCCGGCAACTGAGCAAACAGACAGGCCGGGATCTTAGAATAAAACGCCAAGGCCCCGGGCGTTACCTGGTACAGATGAGCTACCTGAACATGGAAGATTTGGAAGCAGGCCTCAGTGAGATCGGTGCCAAAACCGGTCTTAAACTGACAGCGAAAACCTTATGATTAGCGCCTGTACATGGCACCAACCGTTTAGTCCAAGGCTCTGCGTTCTGGTCGCCGCACTGGCTTTGTGCCTGTCTGCACCCGCAATGGCAAAACTACAAAGCATTGGCAGTCTGGACAGTGACTGGACGCTGGCATTGCAGAACAGTCCAACGCCACGTTCGGGTATCAGCTTTCCCTACAGCCACTGCTTCAGCAAGGCATCCACGGATTACGGTATTCCCAAAGCATTGCTACTGGCGGTGGCCAGGGGCGAAAGCGATTTTAATCCCCGAGCCGTATCTCACGCCAACGCCGTGGGTCTGATGCAGATACTATGGCCGGGAACGGCCAAACATCTAGGGATCTGGAAGAAATCTAAACTGTACGACCCCTGTACCAATATCGATGCAGGCAGCCGCTATCTGAAAGAGCTGTTAAAACGCTACCAAGGAGAAGTTCACCTGGCTTTAGCGGCCTATAACTATGGTCCGGGGCGTATCAAGGTCGATGCGAAATCGATCCCGGAGGGCGCTGCCTGGTATAGTCGCTATATCCTCAGACATTATGAATATGTCACCAAGGGCAAAAACAACAGGCCCAAATTGCAACCATTCCGAGCCACACCACGACAATCACCAACGACTATCGCTAGAGCTAGCGCCCCAATTCCCTATAGTAGCGTTGGCAAACTAGAGCTGATCCGCTTTGACCGCCCCTACCGGGCACAGGCCTATATCAAGATGGTAAAAATCCGCTCACCGCAGCTGCAGCTCGACTGGTTTCGACTGCCAGATTATCGCTACAAGGTGGTGGCCTCTTATCAGGATGCGAAGCAACGCAAAGAATTGGAAAAAGTGTTCCAGGAGCTAGGGATTTTTGTCTCGAATAAAGGCTACTAAGGTGATCGCTCAGGCAGCGACTGCAATTCCGTTTTCACCCTGATTCTTAACATCATAAAGGGGCCAGCAAAAAGGATTATTTTTTTGACCGTCACCCTTTCTATAGGCTGTGTCTGTAACGCTAAATTTCATCTTAATCTATTCTTAACAAAGGCATGGTAGGCTTGTCTTTTCCAATGAGTAGCAACACGCAAATCCTATGTCCCACAAGAAAATAGTTGTTGTTGAAGATGAACCCGATATTCTTGAGGTGTTGAGCTACAACCTAAAGCGAGAAGGCTTTGAGGTGACGACGTCTCTCGACGGAGCCAAGGGCCTTGATCTGATTCAACAAAAAATGCCCGACTTAGTTCTTTTAGATCTTATGCTTCCTGGTATGGATGGGTTAGACATCTGTCGTCACCTTAAAAGCAACAGTCGCACTCAGCATATCCCCATTATTATGGTCACCGCTAAAGGTGAAGAAAGCGATGTGGTACTGGGCCTTGGTATTGGGGCTGACGACTATGTAGCCAAACCTTTCAGCCCCAAAGAGTTGGTTTCCAGGATAAAAGCGGTATTACGGCGCGCTGCTACTAGTGAACCGCTGACACAGAAAGAATATATTGTTGTTGACGGATTGGTGATCGATGCCAGCAAGTATAAAGTCTTATTAAGTGATAACGAAATTAAGCTTACCGCCACCGAATTTCGACTTTTACACTATCTAGCCAGCCACCCCGGCCGAGTATTTTCTCGCGAACAACTGTTAAATCATACGTTTGGAAACGATGCGGTGGTGGTAGACCGAAATGTTGATGTGCATATTCGGGCCATTCGCAAAAAAATCGGTGACGACCAATATTTTGTCGAGACCATACGCGGTGTTGGTTATCGCTTTAAAGACTTGAATTGAGTTTTGGCTGTCAGTGTTCGACGGCAATGTAGGTGGTTTAGCTCGATAATAAGGAATATCTAACAGTATTATGCTTCGCTCTCAGTTTTTCTGGCGGCTCTTTGCAGGCTATGCCGCAATTATTCTTATCTCCATGCTTATCGTGGGCGTCTTGGTAAGCCGCCAAGTCACTGAGAATGGTATGAAGGAAATCCATCATTTTCTGGCAGTACGCTCAGAGCTTTTGGCAGAAATCGCTAAACATTCACTACGGGAGCCTTCAGCCCAACCAGGTAAAGAATCACTGCAAGACCCACGCAGTAGTTCGCTGCAACAAACGATAGTCCAGCTTGGTAAAAATACTCAAAGCCGCCTAACCGTAATCGCTAGCGATGGTACTGTGGTTGCCGACTCGCGGGAGTTGCCACAGAACATGGATAATCATGGCCAGCGACCAGAGATCATTGATGCGAGAGTGAATGATTCCGCCACCACTTCACGTTTTAGCCAGACCTTAAAGCAGCAGATGATTTATCGGGCATTGAAAGTCACCGAGAACCAGCAAGCCATTGGTTTTGTTCGTGTTTCACTGCCTATGAGTATCATCGATAACCAATTGACGCAACTGCACCTGATTGTTTTGTTTGGTGCCGGTGTTGCCGCTGTCGCAGCACTGATGCTGGGGTTCTACTTTGCCAAACGATTTTCCGATCCGCTCACTAAGATGACAGAGATCGCGGAGGCGATCTCTCAGGGCGATTACAATCGACGTATCACTGTTCAGCAGCGCGATGAGATAGGCAAGTTGGCCGAAGCGTTTAACCGCATGGCCAGGAGTTCTGCACAACGAATGGCCGAGATTACTACCGACCGCAACCGATTGGCCAAGATATTCGCCGGTATGGTAGAAGGCGTGATTGGTGTCGATCCGCAACAGAAGATCATCCATATAAACCAGGCCGCAGCCAATCTGCTCAAACTATCGATGACAACCTGTATCAATAAGCCGATTTGGGAAGAGGTGCGAGTTCCAGAAATAAACAATGCGTTGGAACAAGTCATCGAAAGTCGAGATTTCGTTAAAACACAAATGCGACACTCATCTGAAGCGGATGACTTGGTTGTTGATATTTATGCTGCAGTACTTTTAGATGACGATAGTGAGTCAATAGGTGCGGTGATTGTACTGCATGATATCTCTGAGCTGGATCATCTGGCGCGTATAAGGCGCGATTTTGTTGCCAATGCGTCTCATGAATTAAAGACACCGATCACGGCAATTCGAGGCCTGACAGAAACCATACTTGACGATGCAGGCATGGAGTTGGAGACTCGGCACCGATTTACCGAAAAGATTCACGCCCAAAGCCTTCGTCTGTCCTCGCTTGTTACTGACCTGATGACCATTTCTAGACTGGAATCTGATCAGAATGAACCGCATTTTCAGTCCGTTGATCTTTCGGCCGTCGCCAGGCGGTCAGTCTCTGCCACCAAGGCTGTTTGCCAGGAAAAGCAACTGACGCTAAAGCTGGAGTTACCCAACGGTAAAATTATGATTGATGGTGACATGCAAGCAATTAGTCAGCTGATCGACAATCTGGTGGATAACGCCATTAAATACACGCCCTGCGGTGGTGTTATTTGTGTATGTCTATCGAAAGATCAAGGGAACGCCCAGCTAACGGTTAAAGATACCGGTGTCGGTATCAGCCCCCAATATCAACAGCGAATTTTTGAGCGCTTCTATCGTGTAGATAAAGCGCGTTCACGAGAACTGGGCGGCACCGGCCTGGGGTTATCGATCGTCAAAAATATTGCAGAACAACATGGAGGCTCTGTTTCTCTCGATAGCCAACCGGGCAGAGGCTCAACCTTTAGGGTCCTGTTCCCTCTTTCTGGCTAAAACAGCTACCCCGCTTTGTCATTTCTGAATTTTTACCGTCTCTTCTCTTTTTCTTAATCCTCTCTTTACAACAGCAGAGGACAATCCCTCACGCCTAAAGCTCATCTGAGCTGTAGTGATCAGCTGGCCGCAGACAATACACAGGGGCTACTCAGAGGCTCTCTATCGGCAAACGCCATTACCGGCGATCTGTAGTCAACTAATCCAGGCACCGAATGGTCTTGCTGGGGACATCTTAAAAAACTGCCCTTTATCCAATCTTTATTTTTTCTTAACAATCAGGAAGGACAATAGACGTATGAATAGATTTCAAACAGTGAGGCCAACACCGAACAATTTCTGACGGCACAACCCCGCATTCTCGTCACCGTAGGCGTATCGGGCACCGCGGCAATTCAGTGCGCGGTATGGCTCCATCAACAAGAGATGACAGATCATGAAAAAACTATTTGCAGGCGCAGTGGCGCTAGTATCCCTGACTGTAACCAGTACCGTGATGGCGAATGAAACCATTACAGTGACTGGCTCCAACTCAATGTCCAGCCTGATGGAAGTACTGGCTGAAACCTACACCGTCAAGACGGGTAACTTTGTTGAAGTGCAGGGCCCAGGCTCCTCAGCCGGTATTCGTGCGGCAAATGAGGGCGTGTCCATGCTCGGTATGGCCTCTCGCATCGTGCAAGACGATGAGATTAAAGAGAACGTCCACACCGTAGCGATGGCACGAGATGCCATCGCAGTGGCCGTAAACCCCGCTAATGGCGTCAGCAACCTCTCTGTAGAGCAGGTTGCTGACATCTATCGCGGTGAGATCACTAACTGGGCTGACGTAGGGGGTGCCAAGTCGCCCATAGTCGTGATTACTCGTGATTCAGCCTCCGGTACCCGTGCCGGCTTTGAGAGTACCTTGGGCCTAACCCGCAAGATTAACGGCATCAAGGTGTCTGCTATCTATCCTCGGGCGCAGGTAGCCAACGGTAATGGCATGGTAAAAACCACCGTTGCCCACAATGTGTATGCCATTGGTTATATCTCACTGGGCACCGTAGATGAGTCGGTACAGGCCCTGTCCATCAATGATGTTGCTCCCAGTGTGGCAACCATTCAGACTGGTGAATACCCCATTGCTCGTCCCTTTACCCTGCTGTATCGCGATGATGCCCCGGCGGCCGCAATGGCATACATGAACTGGATCCTCTCAGATGAAGGTCAGGCCATTGTGGCGCGCAAAGGCTATGTTCCGGTTAAGTAACACCTGCATAATTAACATTAAATAAGATCCCTCAATGGAATTAACCACCGCACTCCGATAGGGTGCGGTTTGGTGTATGTTTATGACAAATGTTCCGCAAGCTTTTAAGCGTACTTCTGGCAGCAGCTTATCCCGCCAAGGGGGTATTGTTTCCCGCCGCCGTGAGCTAACCGAGATCCTGTTCCAGGGTCTGTTCATGTTAAGTGCGTTTATTGGCGTCTTGTCTCTGGGCTTGATTGGCTTCTTTGTGTTTAAAGAAGCGGCCCCCGCGATAGAGTTTTCTGGTATTGGTGGTTTGGTTGCCGGTACTGATTGGTTGCCTCCGGCGCTCTACGGCATTCTGCCTATGATCGTAGCGTCCCTCTTGTCCACATCCCTTGCCGTGATTACCGGTGTGCCGGTGGGCATTATGGCGGCGATTTTTCTGGCCGAAGTTGCCCCGCCTCTGGTGGTAAAGATTATGCGTCCCGCCGTGGAGCTACTGGCGGGCATCCCTTCGGTGGTGTACGGCTTCTTTGGCTTGGTGGTGATTGTGCCGCTCATCGAGCAGGTGTTCGGTGTGCCTTCCGGCTCCACCATTTTGGCTGCCAGTATTGTGCTGGCCATCATGATTTTACCGACCGTGATTACGGTGTCTGAAACCTCTTTGCGCGCTGTGCCTAACCAGTATAAAGAAGGCTCGCTGGCACTGGGGGCATCTAAGGTATACACCACTTTCTTTGTACAGTTGCCTGCGGCTCGCTCGGGTATTTTAACCGGCGTGATCCTCGGCATCGCGCGCGCCGTGGGCGAAACAATGGCCATTATTATGGTGATGGGTAACGCCCCCGCCATGCCTGAAGGGGTGCTGGATTCGGCTCGCTCCATGACCGCCAATATTGCTCTGGAAATGTCATACGCCACCGGCATTCACTCCAGCGCACTCTATGCCACCGGCGTGGTGCTGTTGGTGTTTATCATGCTGCTTAACGCAACGCTTATGTACCTTAATCGCCAGACAAGTAAGTAAGGGGGCAATATGTCTCGTAACCTTCGTAATTCGCGCAACCTAAAAGATAACGTTTTACAGGGGCTGATTTGGGCCTCCGCAGTGTTCACCATGGGCTTTCTGGTGTGGATTCTGTTTTATATTATAAGTAACGGTATTAACCACGTGAGTTGGTCATTTATTACCGATAACTACAGCCGTATTGACGACAGCTCCGGCATCTGGTCAATGATAGTGGCTACCGTTTATATGGTCTTGTTATCACTGGCCATTGCTGCACCCATCGCTATTATGACCGCAATTTATTTAACCGAATATGCGAAACCTGGCAGCAAGCTTGTACAGCTGGTACGTTTTTGTACCGCGTCGCTGGCGGGTATCCCGTCGATTATTTACGGCCTGTTCGGCATGACTTTTTTCGTGACGGTTATGGGGATGGGTTTCTCGCTCTTGTCCGGTGCCTTAACCCTGGCCATTTTGATCTTGCCGGTGATTATTCGTACCACCGAAGAGGCCATCATGGCAGTGCCACTGGCGTATCGTGAAGCCTCCTACGGTTTGGGTGCCTCGCGTTTGTACACGATCACTAAAGTGATTTTACCCAGTGCCATGCCCGGTATCGTGGCCTCAATCATTCTGTCTACCGGTCGTATTATTGGTGAGTCAGCACCGGTGTTTTTGACCGCCGGCATGGTCGCCCGCATTCCCGAGTCGGTATTTGACTCGGCCCGTACCCTCACAGTGCACCTGTATATGCTCACCACCGAACTCTATACCCAGCGTGATTGGGATATGGCTTTTGCCTCTGCCACCGTACTAATTGTACTGGTGCTGTCCATCAACCTGCTGACGCGTTTAATTACGGCGCGCTTTAATAAGCGCTAACTATTGAGCCTTGCGCCATAGAATTTCTGGTAAATATTATGAATACATTTGAAGTTGAAAGCCTGAATCTTTACTACGGTGATAATCACGCACTAAAAGACGTCTCGCTTACAGTGCCGCACAAGCAAGTCACCGCATTCATCGGCCCCTCAGGTTGCGGTAAATCCACCCTGCTGCGTACGCTTAACCGCATGAACGATCTCATTGCCGGCGTTAAAATTTATGGCAAGGTAGAGCTGGAAGGGGAAGATATTTACGAAAATATAGATGTGCGTAAATTACGCATGAAAGTGGGCATGGTATTTCAGAAAGCCAACCCTTTCCCTATGAGCATTTACGATAATGTCGCATATGGTCAGCGCGCTCAAGGCATCACGGACAAGAAAGTGCTCAATGACATTGTTGAAGAAGCCCTGCGTAGTGCCGCACTTTGGGATGAAGTAAAGGATCGCTTAAATACCAGCGCCCTAGGGCTGTCCGGTGGTCAGCAACAGCGATTGTGCATTGCTCGCACCATTGCTATGAAACCGGATATTATTTTGATGGACGAGCCTACTTCGGCCCTTGACCCCATTGCCACTGCACGCATCGAAGAGTTGATGGATGACCTGCGTCAGAAGTTCACCGTAGTTATTGTGACCCACTCCATGGCACAAGCACGACGCATTGCCGACAAGACCGCCTTCTTTTTGATGGGTGAGTTGGTAGAGCACGGTAATACCGAGCAGATTTTTACCGAGCCTAAGGATGACCGTACACGCGGTTATATTACCGGTGATTTTGGTTAATAGATGTTCAGGCGGCATGGTCGGCTTTGGGTCAAATAGAGTAGGTTGGGGTTAATAGTTGATCATGACTCTTTTAGCCCCCAATGTATGGCCTCCTCCCTTCGAGGTTAAACGCTAGCCTTGAAGTAAAACCAAGAGGGTTCAGGCAATGGGGCCAGTAGCTGAAGTTTTTGAGACCGTAGGCTGACGTCTGCTCTGTCGATATAGCCGAAATACCTACCTTCTGAATAGGATCTGCAGTGGCCCCTGCTAGAAATAGTGAATGACATTGAGGCTGCCAATAATTCCATGAAAATGTTTCATAATGTGGCGCAGTGATAGTTTTGGTATCAATGACCGGAATGTCGCAACAAGCGACCACAGAAATGCAGAAACGCTCAGCTGTAGCCACTAGGGCTTCACTCGGGCGCTTTCATCTACAATACAGACGAACAGTGCCCCGACTTTTGATGGCACAGAAAATCAGGTGCCGTGTCAGAGAAAGCAGCCTGTTCGTGAATATCTCAGCTAGTACACGCCCGTTCTCGGACCAGGATACGCGAGGCAACCTCTCCTCCGAAGATCACCCTATCGGCGACAGCAACCCGCTGTGTAAACCCTTCGTGATGAGCACCGTCAATATCCAGTAGATATACCACAACGCGGTTGTAAGCACGTAGGCGACGGATGAGCGAATCCAAGATACGTTGTGAATCGTCCGATAGGTGCCCCAGCAAATCAAAAACCACACAGTACTAATCAGCACTTGTGATAACCACACCAATAGAAATCCCAAAAATAGCCCAGGGGAGGTATCGATAAAATGTTGAAACAGTTCGTCATCAAACCCTTGGCCTGTGCGCCACTTCAAAGCTAATACGGGGTCGTGGGTCGCCAGGATACCTATGTTGACTACCTGTGTTACCAGGAGGAATAAATAAACTGGGCTAACGATATACAGACAGGCACAGAGTGTTGTTTGGTAATTTCCCGTCCCACCCAGCAGCCTGAATATCCCCACAACCAATCCCGAAAAGGAGATTAACGCAACGATTTTTAAGGCCAACAAAGAACCTGCAACGGTCAGAAAATTCTGGTCAGGTGACACCAGAGGTGCCTGAAGCGCCAAGCCAATAGCGATTGTAAAACCACAAAAGATTAAGGCCTTGTTGAGAGCCTCCGTGTCGTCGTTAATCAGGGTGAGAATGGTTTGTTTCGGCGCACTGACAATCGATATGAAGACAGGCACATAAGCGGCCAAGCCTTTAATGATGATATTGATCAGATCCTTCATAGTGTACACGCTGCCCCGCTAGAGCCGAGCCAACAATTCCCAGAACGCGTCTCTAGTCCACAACTCCCTGTACGGAGTGTATGTACCTAAGGGTAGCTTAATTGAAGGGTGGCAACCTAGTGCTGGCTGCGGGCGAGCACATATCTAGTTACGAAGAGTGAGAGCCACGACCCCCTCGAAGCTGCGAGTAACGATCGTTATGGTCACCCCCCCCCACCATGGCTGTCATCCGAAACGGTGCAGTTACCAGAGGCATCTCACTGCTTGCCTATACTGGGGGAGAGGAGTTACAGCCAGATTAGGCCGAATCGCAATAACGGTAGAGTGGCCCCAAATGTTGCAGAAAAGTAGTGTTGGAATGAGTACAAAACCGTGGCCAGATTACTTGACCTACACAACAACCTTTCCAACAGTACGTACCCAAACCCAGTAGCCACTGTTATGGCGCATACGGTTTTCATGTTCATAATCATCTAGTTCTCGGGAAAAGACTTTCTCCAGTATATCTTTGAAACAGGGTGGTGTGGTGGAGAAGGTTTTGCGCGAAGCGGGTGTTGAATTGGCGGAAACAACAGACCAATATCCATGATGCTGGATCGGCGGGGACCTAGTCGATCCAGCAATTGAAACTGAGGGCGCTCAATCTTGAAGAACCAGATCAGATTGTTACCACAATTGTAGGTTGCTAACGGCTGCAGAGGGAAGTTTTATCCCGGCTTACCACATCATCACGGCAAACTCGCCACTCTCTTCGCTGAAGTAGAGACGAATCCGCAACACATATTGCCGATCTTTAACCAGCCGTACCTCCAGTCTGGCGTTATGTCCCCAGCCACTGTCATCATCAGCAGCCATATGCTCCAAGGTCCCTTGATTGTCTTCAAACAAAACCATGAGCGTGTCTGAAGATCCGAAAGTCTGAATCTGGTAGCGTTTGGTGGCAGTTGGTTTTATTACGAAATTAGATTGTTGAGCAGGTGCCAGGTTGAGTCGTTCGGCTACAAACCGTTTAAGTTTTTTGTGGCGAGACTCCATCTCTGGGTAGAACAAACGTACTCTAGCCATATCTGTTTCGGACAGGCCGGACTCTGGATTGAGGCCGCTTCTGAATTCTGCGGGGCTTAGAATCAGTCCCGGACGGATTCCGTATTGCATAATTGAGTTAGGATCCCATTCGGAACCCTCTACCGAATTTGGGTCAAGGGTGCGAAGCACGTTGTGATGGGTTTTCTGCCGTGACCAGTTGTTGGGCGGCCCCATAAAGTAGCGATAGACTGCATCCTCGTCCCATTCGATACCGGCGAAAGGGTTCTGCTGTTCGTGCTGGAAACCCAAAGTGTGACCGATCTCGTGAAGGGCGGTATCTCGCCCGTTCTGGCCCCGTAATAGCCAGCCAAAATTCATGGTGCGCTCGTTTGCGGGGCGGGTCCAGATATCTCGGCCAACGTAAGACCAGGAACCGTCCCCGCGTTTAAATCCGATTCGAATATCGGCATCATCGGGGCTATCAACCTCTTTAAAGTTGAGACCTAACCCAACTTCTTTCCATTCATCAAAGGCATCGGAAACGACTTTTTGCTGGCTGTTGCTGCCACCCCAAGCACCGCTTTCGAAGAAAAAATATTTAAGCTCAGAGCCGTTTACCCACTTTTTTTCGATCGCCCGGATCAGGCTCTCGCGGCCCGGATCGATGCCTGCTTCAAGCTCTCTTAAGGGGACATCGGGAAGGCCGCAGGCTTCCGGTGAGGAGGAATCATCTTCTTCTTCATTAAAGGTAGGGGTGTGGACGACATTTTCAATGGCGTCGAGGCGTTTGCTGATACTTCGAAGTTGGTCCTCAAGATTCTCTGTGTTGGATTTACTGTTGGCCATAGATGCCTCCTCGCACAGTTGAGGCATTTGTTTATAGCTACACCGCTTTTTAAATGTCTCGAAATCGTGCTCTAGTCGATCTGTGAAGGGTCGGTAAAGGAATCGCTATTGACGGTCCATAATTCCAAGCTCTTTACCACTGAGGTCAAGGTAGGCGATGAATTGCTAATTTTCCGTAGGACTTTTTCTTATATTGAGAGGAATTATCGGGCTGTTGTTAATAATTGTATGCCGTTTGGATACCTTGTTCCTAAATGATGGCAGCTTGGATAGGGGCAATTTAGGTCTCCAGTCAGAACGCCTAAATCTATGGATAAAGGGTAATTTAAACTTCTTAATTGCTCCTTAATTTGTTGATATTTTGTCGCCTGGCTACGGCTGTTCTATCTACTTTGCGGTCACCGGTACCGACACTATCACTGCGCCACATTATGAAACATTTTCATGGAATGTTTGGCAACCACAGTGCCATCCTCCATTTCTAGCAGGGTGCCACTGCAGATCCTATTCAGAAGGTAGGTATTTCGGCTATATCGACACTACAGACACCTATGGCCAAGAAAAAGTCGAATAGATATTTATCTCTCCAGCTCTGGAAGCCGACATCTACAATGCGGATTTTGGCCCCTCGCCCATCTCCCGCAACTCAATTTAGTTCTATACGCCCTCTCTCACGAAGAGCAAATTTACTAACCTAAACTAAATCTCATTGCTTGGTGTAGATCCATTGAACCGGCAAGCAAAAGTGTTCAAGTCTTCAATGAACACTTTAACCACATAGCTTATAGACTTGCTCTGCCTTACCGCATATTCAAAGGGTGAGCTGGGAGCGATTTCTTCTGGCAAAATCCTCCGCATTTCTCCTTTTTTCACCCACAAATCTGCATAATGATTTGGCAGTAAACCTATATATTTTCCTGTATGAATGAGGAGGGCCTGGGCTTCTACGTTGTCTACAGTTGCAGAGGCCTTGTAAGAGTTTAATAAAGCAACATCCTTTGCTTTCATATAACCTCTACCAGCGATTTTATGTTCTTTAATCTCATCAATCCCAACATCGTTTTTCACAAATAGAGGATGATTCTTCCCGCAATATAGACCTTCACTTTCCTCATAGAGAAGATGATAGTCAATGCCCGCTACCTTCAACGGAAAAGTTCCAATAACCAAATGAAGCCGACCATCTAAGAGCTGTTGCTCCAGTTCAATAGGGGACCCTATATCCACGCGTAACGAAACATCCCCATCCCTAGAAGAAAATGCCTCTAAAGCCGCCCTAACGGGGGATGAAAGGTCCGTAATTGTATTTCCGATCAACCCCAACCTGAACTCTCCGCTAAGCCTGTTCTTTAACGCCCCTGCTTCGTGCTTGAACAATTCAATAGCGGACATAAGGCGTTGAGCCGAATCATAGATAGACTGACCTTGACTAGTGAGCCTAAACCCCGCCCTTCCCCGATGGCACAACCGCATTCCAAGGCGAGTCTCCAGCCTGGACATATGTTCACTGATGGTCGAGGGACTTATGTTGAGGATGGCCTGAGCACCACTGAAGCTACCACTTTGAACAACGGCTATGAACACCTTCAAGAGCGAGATATCGGCATCATGCATAATAATTACTTCGTAAATTTGCGATGTATAGTTCGATAACTTGATATTACACCGAACAAAACGCTTGTGCTACCTTACCCATATGGATGTGATTACCCGTTCCAAACGAATAAGTACGCCCTTCACTGCCCTGCAGTTCTTCGTAACCACTATGACCTGTCCACAGGCCCCGTGGTTTTACAAAAATAACAACCCATTTTAATAGGTAACATAATGCTTAGCTCCTCAATAAGCACGAATGACAAGCGTCCTGATATAACAAAAGCAATAACCTTTGTTAGCTTCGGGCTTCTCAGCATGGCTATTATTCTGGTATTCCTATTTCCAGAATCATCAGCAAACTACATCAGTAGTATTCGAACGGGCATTACCGCCTATATGTCATGGTATTTTTCTCTTCTTGCGACAAGCGCTCTGTTGTTTTGCATTTGGGTTGTATTCAGTAAATACGGAAAAATCAGACTGGGAGGAGACAACGCTAAGCCGGAGTACAGCAACTTCGCTTGGTACTCAATGCTAATCGCGTGCGGCGAGGGAGTAGGCCTTATATTTTGGGGCATAGCAGAGCCAGTCTTGTTATTTGGTGATTCAAAATTTGCAGAACCAAAGTCTGCTGAGGCAATTTCCAGTAGCATCTCATGGTCATACTTTCACTGGGGAATTCACGCTTGGGCAATTTACTGCGTTGTCGCGCTAGTGCTTGCATTTTCAATCCACAATTTAAAAAAACCACTCAATTTTCACAGCGCTATAATCGACATGTTTCCAAAAAAATTCTGGAAACCAGTAGGAATAGCTATTGAAGTAATCGCGGTAATCACTACCGTTCTCGGACTAGCTACGTCATTCGGATTCGCCGCACTACAGTTTAATACAGGTTTAAACTTTGCGTTTGGAACAGATATTTCAGTAACATTCCAGATAGCATTCATGGTAGGTATCGCCCTGATCACAATCCTTTCTCAACGCTCAGGGCTAAACAAAGGGATGAGGCTTATTAGTGAAACCAATAGCTGGTTAAGTATTGCCTTACTCTCCGCATTCTTAATTCTTGGCCCTACCGTATATATCCTATCCCTGTTCCTTGAAACATCTGGAGAATACCTGTCCTCGCTGTTTGCTATGGGCATGTGGACAGACTCATACTCATTTATTGACGGCGTAGATTCATGGAGCGATAGCTGGATGGGGGTTTGGACAACCTTTATCTGGTGCTGGGGTGCGTTTAGTTTTGCACCATTTGTTGCCGCCTTTATTGCGAAAGTTTCACGAGGTAGAACCCTGAGTGAGTTTCTCATCGGAGGAATTGTTGGACCATCTATTATTGTAATGGTTTGGGTAGTCATTAATGGAGGAACGGCAATCGCGACAGATATACTTGTTGGGGGTATCACGGAAGCTACTCAGTCCAACCCTGCCGCAGGCCTATTCATGACAATCGAAAAATTCAGCTATGACTGGGTTGCTCCAATTCTTTCAGCCATTGCAATCATTCTAATAGCTACTTTCTATATCACGTCTCTTGATGGAGGGACTTATTCACTTTCTTCAATGCTGCACGAAGATGAAGAAGGCCCCGCTTCTAGCAATAAGGGGTACAAATATAGAATCGCACTTTCTGCCATGATTGCGCTCGTCGCCTCTGTTCTTCTGCTGGCAGGCGGAAAGACGGTACTAGCGTCATTACAAACTGGAGCGATGATAGCGGCTGTACCATTTTCACTTGTAGTAATTCTAGCGATCATCAACTTTGTACGGCGACTAAAAATATATGACGCTTGCAACCAAGGTGAGATGACTACGGATGAGATAATTAGAAATGATATGATGCCGCCTACATAAGGACTAATTGAGCACTAATACCAATGGTCTGACATGTGATGCATAGCTGATTCTATCGCAAAAAACCCATGTCATATGGACCAATATAAAAGCCTCCGAGAAACAAAGTTTTCTCGGAGGCTTTTTAATTTATGCAACAACAAGCCACGCGACGAAAAATAGAATCCCTATCAGTCGTACCAATCGCCCCTGAGCATATCTAATTACACGCCAAACTATTCCCCCTCGACAAAACCAACAACAAACAATCTACTAGAAAGCACCAACAGACCTCAACGAGGACGGCATAGGAGGGTGTCGCACTTGAGAGTTGAATTCGCGTTGAGCTAGACTTAACCTATCCTATTGAATGACTCTTGATCATTAGGAATGCATACACCTGAGGTGCTCATATAGTGTTTATTAGAGCAACACCATTCATACTATTGAGCTTGTCTATGCCTTTATTTGCAGACGAAGTTCATATCGCAGCGCTGGATTTTGGGGGGCTGGTAACCGAAGAGGGAAATGGCGTATATCAACAACTTACCCGCGAAGCAGCAGACCGCACAGGAATAACCTATAAAGAAAGTTTCTACCCCGCTAAAAGAGCGAAGCTAAGCCTGAAGCGTGGAATAGTTGATTGCACCTACGGACCTGTAGAACAGCAGTACAGGTCATTAGGAAAAGAAAACCTTGTGGCAACCTCACCAATCGGCCAATTCAAATCATATATTTTCACACTCAAAGGGACCCCTATAATTGAGTTGTCAGCATTAAAAGACCAGAGAGTTGTCGGCGTTCGGGGGTTCAACGAACTTTATGCACCCGCAATTAGGAAAGGAATCCACATCGAATACCTAAACAGCACCAGCGACACATTTAAAATATTACAAAGAGGGCGTGTCGACGCTATTCTTGGCTTTCTTCCAGACATGAACAAGCATCTTGATCAACTTAATTACAACGCCAACGCCCCTCTAATGGTGGCGGCCGACAGAATATTCTGTTTGAAAAGCAGCAAAACAATAGAGTTTATTGACAAAATAAACCAAGGGCTAGATTCGATGCGAGAAGACGGTTCGTTTAGAGAAATTTTAGGAGAACACTATATAGAGTAATGCGTTGCTCTCTTATACAGCAACTACTTGGACTCCCCCCTGGCACCACAAGGACTAAACTGAATCTGTAGGGTGGTCGGTTTGCAGGTCTACATTCGGCCTGTTTACTGGCTTTTAGCCATGGCCCTGATGAAACTCGCTGCTTGATAATTTGGAAGCTGGGTAACGCTCACCGGGGCGATCAGATCACGCGGCGATATTCTACTCCCTGCCCCACCTGGGCTCACCATAACCTGCAGCCATCGAACGGGGCAGCCCGAAACCCATTCCCCCAGGTGGGATGATTATAATCCGCTTTTTCAGCGGCTGTTGATTGTTCTCTGTATTGGTTCGCTGGGACGTTGGTGCCGGAGCGATAAGCCTTCGCCACCACGTCATCCGCCACCACGCTAGATGAGCGGCTGAATAGTGCCTGCGTTGGACTCGGCGGTATAACGACGACATAGAGCCTCCTGATCCTCTATCGTAATGTCAGGCGTGTCTAGTCAATGGGATGAAGTCCAACAAGCACGGCGCTATGCGCCATCCATGCTTGGTTCACAAAAAGAAAAAAGCCGGGACAACCGTCCCGGCAAGGCAGAAAATATCTTCTGCTAGAGGTAAAAAAGAGACGACCGATACATACTTCTTAATGGATCATGGATTCATAAAGAATATGAAAATTATTACTTTCCTCCCCTCACGAAGTGCAACCCGATAGCAGCAGGCGGCTTCACTTTTCCTGCAAATCCAACCAAGGCTACGATAGAGGCTACGTACGGCAACATAACAAACAGTTGGTAAGGCACATCCGGATTAGAGAACTGTAGACGCAGTTGTAGCGCATCAGCGAACCCAAAGAACAGGCAAGCTAACAAAGCCCCGACAGGATTCCAGCGCCCCAATATCAGCGCCGCCAGGGCGATAAAGCCCTTACCAGCCGTCATATGTTCGGTAAACACAAACACTTGTGATAGAACAAGATAACAGCCACCGAGACCCGCCAGCACTCCGCTGAATACAACACACAGGTAACGAACCCGGGTTACCGAGACACCTGCTGTATCAGCCGCTCTGGGATTTTCACCCACAGAGCGAATATTCAGCCCCCAGTGTGTTCTAAACAGGATCCAGTAAACCAACGGAACACAAAGCAACATCAAATAAGTTAACGGATCATGGGAGAACAGGGCCTTTCCCAACACAGGCAAGTCGGACAACAAAGGAATCTCTACCGGAGAGAACCCTGGCAGGGTCATAGTGGTGGCATCCATACCAAACACTAGGCGCGCCAGAAATGCAGTCAAGCCAATGAAAAACATGTTGATGGCAATGCCAGCAACCATCTGGTTAATACCCAGCGATACCGCCAAAACAGCCAAAATAAAGCCACCGGTTGCCGCAAACATCACCCCTCCGATTAATCCTCCAATTGCGCTCCCTGTGAGGTAAGCGCCAACGGCCGAGCCGAAGGCCCCTGCCATCATCATCCCTTCGAGGCCAATATTATAAACGCCTGCCCGCTCGGCTAAGATTCCGCCTAAAGAAGCAAATACCAAAGGGGTTGAGAGAACCAGACAAGTAAATAGAAATGTTGGGTCTGTAATAATAAACATCTTATTTGACCTCCTGCTTCAGCTGCACCATCGAATCTTCTTCCTCATCATCAAAAGCCTGATCGTGATACGCGGCCTTCATCTTTTTCCGTAGCTCCAGAACATTGTTCCAATAGGTACGATCAAACCTGAACGCAAGGCCAGCAGCGACAAAGATAACCACCAGTCCTCTAATGGCTTCGACCACAGTCGAATCAACACCGACAGCCCTTTGCATAATATGAGAGCCCGCTTCTAACCCACTCAGAAACAACGCAGAAATAGGTACCAGTATCGGCTGCAGGCCGGCAAGAAATGCCACAATAATTCCATCGTAACCATAACCGTCGCTAAACAGATGGAAGAGACGGTACTTCAACCCCAGCACTTCAATGGCGCCAGCCAATCCTGCCAACGCTCCGCCACACATCATGGCCACTAGAATATGCCTGCGCACCTGAATTCCGGCGTATTGGGCTGCCTTGTTATTGATGCCCACGGTATTGAGAGAAAACCCGGTTGTTGTGAACTTAAAAACGAGATACATCACCACTGCCAGTACTAACCCGATCAAAGCACCTATATGAGCATCGGTGCCCGGCATCAGAATCGGCAACCAAAGCTCCTCGCGAATCTCTTCTGAGTATGGGTAAGGGGCTCCCTCTTCCATCATTGGCCCTCCCACGAAGAAGCTAACGATGTTTATGCCGACATAGTTCATCAGCAGGGTAACGATGACTTCATTAATCCCGTAATACGCCTTCAGAATAGCCGGAATCAATGCCCACAACGCACCGCCTATCATTCCAGCGACAATCGCGGCTATGACATGGAGCCAGGCCGGCATTTCCGGTAGATAAAGAGATACTATCGTTGCAAATAACGCCCCTAGATAGATCTGACCTTCAGCTCCAATATTGAAAAGCCCCGCTCTAAGCGGAAGAACCACCGCTAATCCTGCGAGCAGAATTGGAGACATTTTTACTAAGGTACTGGAAAAACCGTGGTAGTCGAAAAAGGCACCTTCAAAAAGCGCGTAATAGGCATCAACAGGGTTTGATCCCGCTAAGCTTATAAATAACGCACCAACGACAAGCGCCAATAGGACCGCCCAGACACTTCTTAACGTATAAAAATACTGAATAGCTTTTAACATGTTAAATCACTCCCCGCACCGGCCATCAAAATACCAAGTTTTTCCGGAGTCGCTTCCGAGTTGCTCAAAACACCAGTCACACTTCCTTGGCACATAACTGCAATACGATCGCAGATACCTAAAATATGCTCTAGCTCTGTCGATATGTATAAAACGGCCACGCCCCGATTCCGTTCCTTTTCGATTGTCTTTTGAACAAAATCAATAGCTCCGATATCTAGCCCTTTGCAGGGCTGCATGACAATCAGAACGTCCGGCTTATTATGGACTTCACGAGCAACAATTATCTTTTGCTGATTCCCCCCGGAGAGGAATCTCACCTTCTGCGTAGGCGAATGCAGCCGGATATCAAAATCATGAATATACGACTCTGAATGCGAGTTAAGAAAATTTCGATCGACTATTTTATGTTTTGAAAATGGTTTTTTTTCAAAATCTCGCAACATAAAATTATCTGTTACGGAATAGTCCAGAACGAGACCAACATGGTGCCGATCCTCTGGTACGTAACTTATGCCGTATTTGTGGCGACGCTCATCAACCGATGCAGTAGTAATATCTTCGCCATTTATGGACACCTGACCAGCGTCTAATTTTCTTAGCCCAGTTAAGACTTCCGCCAGTTCTGCCTGGCCATTTCCATCGACCCCAGCAACACCAAGAATTTCCCCCTGACGAACTTCAATTGAGACATTCTTAAGAGCTTGAACTCCCAGCGTATTTGTTGCACTGAGGTTTTTTGCCTGCAATCCAATAGTTTTTCCTACGCAAGGCCGGTCAGTATTAGGCGTGGTGCTAAGAAACACATCCCTTCCTACCATCAACTGAGCCAATTCTTGGGCGGTGGTATCCTTAAGCTCGGTTTCTGCAGTAACCCGACCGTGCCTTAATACCGTTACTCGGTCGGCAACCTCCATAATCTCTCTAAGCTTATGGGTAATAATGATGACCGTGCAGCCACTGGAACGTAGGTTTCTTAGGAATTCAAGAAAGCCATCCACTTCTTCGGGTGTCAAAATGCTGGTGGGTTCATCAAGAATGAGCAGCTTGGCATTGCGGTAGAGAGCTTTCATAATCTCTACCCGCTGCTGCATTCCCATCGGGAGCTTCCAGATCAACTCCGTTGGGTTGACGTCAAACCCTAGAGACTTGCTCAAAGCCGCAAGTTTTTCCTGATGCTGCTCCAGGTTCAGCTTAAGCCCGTCACCCTCCAAGCCCAGGATAACGTTCTCCGTAACACTCAAGGTATCCACTAGCATAAAATGCTGATGGATCATGCCGATTCCTAGTTCAATCGCAGCGCGTGGAGAATCAATAAAAACCTCTCTACCATCAAAACGGACCTGGCCTTCTTCCGGCTGGTAAAGCCCGTAGATGATATTCATGAGTGTGGTTTTCCCGGCCCCATTTTCGCCGAGGATGGCATGGATAGTGCCTTTTTCTACATGCAGCGATACATCTTTGAGAGCGCAGAAATCACCAAAATATTTACTCACGTCTTCGATGGCGACTAAATTCATAGTAGTCTCCTAAAAATATTTTTATTATTTAGGGTTCCTCACCAACGAAGATGGGGAGGAGCAGATATGGTCGGGAGGATCGAAAGTCAATCGAATTGGCGAATCGCACTGTCAACATCCAACCGAACAGACTCAGGAACGACCTCGCTATAGGTACCGATTCTGGCGATCTCAGGCTGACTCAGATCGAACGTATAGGATTTGCCTTCCAGCTGGTCGGCCTTAGCTAGCCGAATCACTTCGACCATGGCGCTACGCATATCCAAGATAGCGGACTGGAGCACGGTATTTGGCCAATCCTGAATAGCGTCATAATAGATCCCAAAACCGTACACGCCTTCATTCTGGCGCGCAGCCTGCAAGCTACCGATAACAGCGTTATCCATGGTGGGGAAAATCATATCCACACCATGGCTAATCAGGTTTAGCGCGGCCTCCTTGCCTTTGGATATGTCGTCCCAGTTGTTGGTCCAAGCGGTATAGACCTTGCCGTCAGGCCTGGCCGCCATGAAACCGGCTTCAAAACCACCGCCAAGTTCAGTCGCAAATTTGATCTTTTGAGCACCGATATAGCCACCCTTACCGCTCTTACTCATCTTGCCGCCGATATAGCCCATTACGTAACCAAGCTGCTTATTGTCAAAACCTAGAGTGGCGATATTCTCTCTGGCTTTAACTCCGTTGGTCACGACAAACATCGTATCGGGGTACCGGCGAGCGACACGCTTGGCGGCTTCTTGAAACTCACCTCCATGTCCGATGACGACCTGATAACCTCGTCTTGCATAGTCGGATAAGGCCTCAGCCTGATCAGGTTGAGCAACCTTTTCGCTATACGCCAACTCGATACCAAGCTCTTTCTTTGCTCTGACTACACCTTCATAGCCCGCTTGATTGAAAGATTTGTCGGTAATATTTCCCGGGAATACCGCAGCAACCTTAAATGTTTGAGATTCAGCAAAAGCGCTACCAGCAACTGACAATGCCAGCACACCACCGGTAGCAAGAAGGACTTTCTTAGCAGAACGAACAACTGACCATTTCATTTTTTAATCCTTATTGTTTTTATAGATAAAACGAACTTATTTATATTAAAAACTTATTTATATTCAAAAATTATTTATATTCAAAACGAATTTATATATATTCAAAGTGAACCTAAACAATGTGATTAACCCACTCAAAACATCTCACCAACGCTCCGCGCGTTTTATACTAAGGAACCAAACTTACAGGCCCATCGTAATATGGCATATCATGGACATTCGGTTTAAATTCACCGGTAGACGTTACTTTTTTAATATGCAGAGCAATTTCTTCCATAGTCGCAAACCAAACATCTCCTTTATTCCGCATCTCTTCGATAAACTTGGATGTTTCATGCCAGCGAGCCAGCCGCCCAGTAACAAAGGGATGCCAGACAGCGATCAACAATCCCCCATGTTCATACATAGCTTCAAACTCGGAACGAAATACAGATATTGCCTCCTGAGGAGACCGAATTGGCATCGAATAGTTGATATCACTCATATGCACATAAGGCGGCCAATCATCAACCGCCCAATGGGTTGGAAGCTCAATGATTTCACCTTCATTTGTCTTCAATACATATGGAACATCGTCACCCATTAGGGAAGCGTCATAGATAAAATCATATTCGATTAACAGGTCAGTGGTTCGATCTGAAAAATTGTACAACGGTGCCCTAAAACCCCGCGGCCGCTTTCCAGTGAACCTTTCTATAATATCAATCCCACGAAGAAGGCTACTTGCCTCTTCCTCAGCAGAGATCTCATTGGGATGTTCATGAATATAGCCATGATGACCAATTTCATGACCGTCTTTAATAATGCCTTCTACAGCTGTTGGATATTTTTCAATACACCATGCGGGTATAAAAAATGTCTGCTTCAAATCAAGATCACGAAAGGTATCCAATATACGTCGAACACCGATATTCGGACCATATTTCAAAGCAGAAAGAGTAGATATCCTTTTGTAGCTATCGTTTGGCCGGTGTAAATGCAAAAAACTATCTGCATCCATATCAAATGTTATTGAAACAGCACATTTCGCCCCATTGGGCCAAGGAACCGGGTTATATATCATGGAAATGCCTTGTCTATTTAATAAATTGTTCTGTTATCGTGGTCGAATAAATCCCTATTAATTAACGCGACCTAAATCGATCAACAAGGGGAACTACTAATGAATTTTCGAGAGCTGAAAGAACATTGTTGGCAGAGTTGACCGGGGCGCAGAAACTACCCGTGGAGGGGATTGTCTGAGATCTTTCGTATCCTTAAGCATGTGAATACCTCTTGTAGTTATCGTGCGTTTGGCAGACGGTGAAGCTTGTAACTTCAAAGTACCACAGCATAAAACAACGATACGATCAGATGTTACCGAACCATACTTCGTGTTTTTACGAACCAAATTCACAAAGAAATCAGCCCTTAGGGCCGATACTGCCTGTAAAGAGTCCATATCCATCGAAATTGCTGCCCATCGGAAGCAATTGGCTGCGGCCTACGAAGGCTTTAGTGGGGATTTGAATAAACAGAACCAAGAACAGGTTGCGTTGGACGTTCTGAGCAAAAAACTTTCGTGCCAGCTGGAGCACTTCTTTAGAGCCAAGGAAGACGGATACGACCCTTGCTGAGTACTCTCAATAACGCCTGATATCGATGATATTTTTATAATCGCTGTCGAATATGGAGACATGAATCGAATGGCAGCAGGGCTGCAACACTTGTCATAAACGGTCATTGATCAAGCGTCCGCTTTGGGGTCAGAACCCGCTAGGTTAGTACAGTGCTGGCCGCAACAGTTAACTCATACATAGCCTTTCTATAGAACCCTGCATCCGTTAGGCGTTACTCACCTAAGTAGATTCATCTTCCAGTCATGTTCCTTGCTGGGAGCTGTTTGCGTTTGAACTAACAAAAACCGGAGGTACCCATGCGTACTCTACTCATACTGGCCTTGGCTATGGTCTCAACCAGCGCCCTTGCCAATCACCCTCACTCACCCCATAGCATGCAGCAATTTCAATCATCGATAAGCACTTATCAGCAGTCGGCACCCGCGATGGTCTATAACGCCCGATCATCACATCAGGGGAATGGCACCGCAGCCAGCGAACAACGCACTGTGTCAGCCTTCGACGCCATCCGTATAGAGATCCCTGCGGTTATTCACTATCAGCCCAGCGACACCCGTAGCCTGCTCGTAAGTGCCGATGCCAATCTGCTGGACATCATTAATACCGAAGTGATTGATGGGGTATTAATCATTAGTGCCAAGGACAATTTCTCAACGAGACTGCCCATACAGATAGAGGTCAGCTCGCAGACGTTGAAACAAGCATTTATGCTGGCCGGAGGTCAGTTGAACATCTCGAATATTAAGGAGCAAAGCCTGCAACTGAGGGTCACCGGCAGCGGTAATCTGAAGGTTTCTGGCGAAAGCACCGTACTGAAAACCGAGCTGATGGGCAGCGGTACGATCGACGGCCAGAATCTAGTATCACAAAACTGCCAGCTTAGTCTGCAGGGCTCTGGATCTATCTACTCATCCTGCGCTGAACAACTATCAGCTCATCTGTTAGGCAGTGGCACCATTGCCGTCAGTGGCTCGCCAACGTCACGGCAGCTATCGGGTTGGGGGGCTGGGCAGATACTGGTGGACTAGCGGACTGTCCGAGAGCAGGAAAATCTGCTAGAGCGTAATCAACGCACCACGACTTTTCCTGAGATGATTTTCAATGCCGGGGTACCACGCACCAAGGTATCTCGGGCAAAGCAACCTCCGCATTGGGGGCATAAGCCAAGGTGCTCGGTATAGTCCGCGCTGATTCGTTCTTTAAAGCATTTGACCAGCGCGCCTTTACCGCCCTTGCGATATTTCAGCAATGCAGTCCGGCACTTGGCGCAGGAAATATCGACAGTGGTCTGAGGACCTTTGGGATTGGGCTTAGCCATGCAGGCCCAGCCTAGTCTTCCACTTTGCGGTGCAGAATTTCCACCACTGCTGCCACGTCTTTGATAGCCATCTGCCCCGGTGCGGAGCTGGTTTCACCGACAGCAAATGTCACTGCGGAACCAAAGGCACCGCCAATCAAGCGACTCAGGGCGCCAAAGCTACCCATGGACATGGTGATCAGCGGAATACTCAAACGATTAGATGCCTCTTCGGTAGCGGTCAGCAATGTCAGCACATCTTTCTTGCTGTTAGGCATCACCGCCACTTTGGCGACATCGGCACCCGCGGCTTCAGCGGCCAGCAGCCGTTCAACGATTTCATCGATGGAAGGCGTCTGTTGGAAATTATGGTAGGAGAGGATAATCGGCGTCTGGTACTGTTTAGCCAGTTCAACTAGGCGTTTAACCAAAACCGGCTGATGGCTGAGTTCATAGTCGATCAGATCGACACAACCGCTGGCCAGAACTTCAGCATACATGGCCACGACCTGTTCTTCGGCTGGCTCAATAGGCTCACCGCCTTCATGTTCGGCACGTCGGGTAAATAATAAGGGGATGTCGCCAATCGTCGCTTTTATCTGTTTGGCTGTGGCAATAACACTAGCGCTGTTAGCGATCTGATTAAAGAAATCCACCCGCCATTCAATCAGATCCGGCCCCTTGGCTACGAGCCGGGATGCCTCTGCAACAAGGTCCTCTGTATTAGTTGCCACCAAAGGGGCACAAATCAATGGATGCTTACCCGCTGCAATAGCTTGTCCTTTAATTTTAACCAATTTACCCGTGCTCACAGTAACGACCATTCTCCAGTGCAATTGCTAATTCTGCGCGGTCAACCAGTCACCGCTGCGGTTATCAGCGCAGATAATACCTCAGAATCGACAGGGAAACCCCATTCGATACAGGCAATATCCCCTCAGGTTTTAGACTATTGATTTGCTTTCAGAAGATTTTGGGCAAATGATTAGCCACTAGAGATCCCAAATTAAGATCAACCCACGCAAGCCCTGCTGAGTTCACTATGCTGATCACCTTCAAGACCCAAGCCTACGCCAATATCACTATGTTCGGTGATGCGGCTAAAACTCTGTTGCGATTGATGCAGCAGAATCAAAATATCCCTGGCGCCATTCTGGCCGATGACGTTGCCGAGGCTCTGCTTAATCTAAAAAATAATCTAAAAGGCACTCTAAAAGGTGCTCCGGCGGATGCCTCGCCAGATGCCGCCGACACACAGAACGAGGATGATACAGATCCGCCGGTGAGTCTTGATAAACGCGCCCTGCCACTGCTCGAACTCTTAGAAGCAGCAGCCAAAGCCCATGTCGATATCACCTGGGATCAAGGTTGCTGAGGGCGCCCTGAACAGGGCACCCCCGGACCTAAATGCTCAGTAGGTTTTATAGGGCAGAAACTTTCCTGACAGCACCACGTTGACGCGGTCGCCCTTATCATCTTCTTGACGCTGGATATCCATGGAAAAGTCGATGGCACTCATGATGCCATCACCGAACTCTTCATGAATCAGCTCTTTGATGGTACTGCCGTAGACATTCACCAGCTCATACCAACGGTAGATCAGTGGGTCTGTCGGTACAGCCGTCGGCAACGAGCCTTTGTAGGGTGCGACTTGCAGCCAGGCGACGGCTTCATCGGACAGCTCAAATAGTTCGCCGACTACTCCCGCCTGGTCCTTGTTGAACGTCATCTGCCCTAAACAGGCCGCCGTGGTCCACTCTTTGGAAAGACCGATGGCGCTAGCAACTTCGCCCCATTTAATACCCTTGGCAACTTTGGCGGACAGTATCATCTCGGTTACTTGCTCACGATTACTGATCATAGTGGCTTCCTTTATGGCTAATTTACAAACTTGATTAAACCCAATAAACGGGGCCTTCGGGGCCCTCGACAAACTGATAATTCAGGGCTATTTATTGCGGCTGGATCACCAATGTGGATAGACTTTCAGTCATTACCTCACTCATAAAACCCCAATCATTGCGTCACTAATAAAATGATAATCCCGAACAGAATGGCGGCAATGCCTTTCCAAAACAGAACAGGGTTACGCTCGATTAGCGGTGGCCGTGTCTTATGCAAAAACGCTTTATTCGGATGACGCAGATCGAAGATAAATTCGGACAACTCTTGATAGCGTTTATAAGGATTCGGATGAACGGATTTCTTCAGGGTTTCATCGATCCAGGCGGGAATCTCCCGCTCGTCATCCAGCACGGAGCTGTAGGTTAATTTCAGCTGTGCCGCCGCCGTTCTGGATTTTGATACCTCAGTGCCATAGGGGAATGTCCCTGACAGCATGTGATAGGTCAGGACTCCCAGCGCATAGAGATCTGATCCCGATGTGCCGACCTCCCCCAGGAAATATTCGGGCGCAGTGTATAGCGCCGTCCCAAGTATCTGTTCCTGTTCAAGGGATATTGATGCTTCAACAATACCGGCCACTCTGGCGGCACCAAAATCGATAATTTTAACGGTGCCGGTGTGATCGATCATGATGTTGTCAGGTTTGATATCCTGATGCAGGATATCCATACGATGGAGCGCCCCTAAACCTTTAGCTATCTGCTCGACGATGCAGCGCACTGTTTCCACATCCGGCCTTGGATTATCTATCAACCACTGCTTAAGGGTTTGGCCGTCGACGAACTCGGTCACGGTGTAGAGATAGTTGCGTTTGCGTGTCTGTAAGCCGGCCTTCAGAACATGAGCACTGTTTACGCGCCGGGCAACCCACTCTTCCATCAAGAAGCGCTCGAGATAGGCTGGATCGCCACTCAAATCGATGGATGGCGTTTTCAGTATGACCTGGGCCTTGGTCTCTTGATCCACGGCAAGATAGACGTGGCTGCGACTGGTGGCGTGAATTTCACGAAGGATGGTATAGCCATCAAAATTTGCCCGTGCGTCTAATACGGGAGGCAGCGCAAGTTCATCGACCTGTTGTTGCAATTGGCTTGAATCATGTTGCGGCAAACCGTCAATACGGACAATCTGAATGCTTAAATTATCCTCACTACCCTGATCGTAGGCCTGGCTAACAATACTTTTAGCCGCTACATCGAGATTATTAATGTTGTCCTTGATGATGCTGATGATGAGCTGAGCATCGGTATATTCATAAACACCATCCGTTGCCAGGATAAAAATATCACCGGCTTTTAGCGCCAGGGTTTGATAATCAAACTGGGTATGGGCCGCAACACCTAAGGCTCGACTCAGATAGCTTTTATCTTGAGAAACCCAGAGTCGATGATCATTGGTTAATTGCTCCAGGGCGTTGTCATGAAGCTTATAAATACGCGTGTCACCGACATGAAAAACATGTGCCGTTGTGGCCTTGATAACCATGCCGCTTAAGGTGCAGACATAGCCTTTGTCTTGATCGTAATGATGGGGACTGTTTTGGGATTGTGAGTAAAGCCAGGAGCTGGTGGCCGTCAATACCCGGTTGACCGAGTTTTTAACCGACCAGGCCTCTGACGTACAAAAGTAGTCGTCTAAAAAGGTTTTAACCGCCGTTTCACTGGCGATATGACTCACCTCACTGCTGCTTATCCCATCGGCCATCGCAACAGCGATACCTTTCAAACTCAGTTGCGGTTCATTCGGGATATAACAGCCATGAAAATCCTGATTTATCGCTTTGCGACCTTTATCAGAATATTGTCCGATGGAAACGGTTAATCGACTGCTCATATCTGCACCAAAAACCTCAGCCACATGAAATGGCCGAGGCTTTTATCCTGACTGTTAATCGGGAAGGCTAATCGTTAAGCGATCGCACTTGCAGTAGTGCTAGTCGCAATAGCAGGTTTCTTAACAGTCCTGATATGGGTGGTGTACAAGGTCAGTCCAGTGAATGCCAGGCCGCCCACCAAGTTACCCAGAGCAGTGGGGATCTCATTCCACATAAAGTAATCCATCACAGAGAAATCGCCACCCATGATCATCGCCGATGGGAACAGGAACATATTTACAACAGAGTGCTCGAAGCCCATGAAGAAGAACACCATGATAGGCATCCACATGGCGATGACTTTACCGCTAACCGAGGTTGAGATCATCGCGCCGACCACACCCATGGATACCATCCAGTTACAAAGCATGCCACGCACAAAGATAGTGAACCATCCAGCCAAGCCGTATTCAGCATATCCCAAGGTACGCGCTTCACCGATACTGGCAAGTTTCTGACCCACCGCACCCGGTTCAATACTAAAACCGTAGGTGAAAACGAACGCCATCATGATGGCAACTGTCAGCGCTCCACCAAAGTTACCTAAAAACACCAGCCCCCAGTTTCTGAGAACACCCTTTACAGTCACACCGGGACGCTTGTCCAACAGTGCTAATGGCGTCAGCACAAAGACGCCGGTTAACAGATCGAAGCCCATCAGATAGAGCATGCAGAAGCCAACCGGGAATAGGATGGCGCCGATCAAAAAGACGCCGGTCTTAACGGCGATGGTAACGGCAAAGACCGCAGCCAGCGCCAGAATTGCCCCAGCCATATAGGACCTGATCAGGGTATCCCGGGTTGACATGTGAACTTTGGATTCACCGGCATCCACCATTTTTGTTACAAATTCAGTCGGTACTAAATAAGACATAGGCTTACCTCATTCAAGATTAAAAATTCTGATATTCATTGGCTTGCCGCCATGACAAGGCAAAAAAAAAGCGTCCACCTCAAACCCGCCGTAGCAAGTAAGGGGTGGACGCCGTTGTCCGAATAACTGTTAGTTTCGCGCGGCCTTCATTGGCCTAGGTTATGATTGGGTTATAGCAACTGCCGTGCCATCGGAACAAAATACATACAAATCAACGCAATACATGAAACAACAGGGGTAGAGAAAACATTCACATGCTTTGTTGCGGTGCACACAATCAAGCACCTGCTCTGAAAATGAGCGCTCTGCGGGCATACAGAAAAGTCCTTAACCAAACAATAAAGCCCTTTACCGGTATGATGCTCGCTGGGTAGTGGAAGATAGCCTGGGTTACATTAAAATGAACCAAAGCTTGCTTCGGGTTGTATTGAATTTGATCGAGAGGTGGAATAACTATAAAAACCGTCTCTATATATCCATTCTTGGCATCAGTAAAGAGTAATTAATAAGGGTAAAAACATGAAAAAAACGTTTAAGACCTTAAGTCTGATTGCAGGTATGACGCTGGCATTTTCCGCGCAGGCTGCTGATTGGCGTTATGCTATGGAAGAAGGTCTGACCGATCCGCAAGGCATGTATGCCACCAAATTCAAGGAGGAGATCGAAAAGAACTCCGGTCATACCATTAAAATATATCCGGTTGGATCACTTGGTGAGTCTTCTGATGCAATGGAACAGGCCCAAGCCGGTTTGCTTCAGTTCATCGACCAATCACCCGGATTTACCGGCGCCATGATTCCAGAAGCGGAAGCGTTCCTGGTACCCTATATGCTGCCAACCGACCCGCAGGTGGTGCATAAATTTTTTAAGGAAGGTAAGGCGATCAATGAAATGTTCCATGGTATTTACCGTGAACATGGCCTTGAACTGCTGTCCGTCTTTCCTGAAGGTGAGCAGGTTGTTACCACCCGGAAAGAGTTTCGCAATCCCGCCCAACTGAAAGGTATAAAAATCCGCACCATGACCTCTCCACTGCTGCTGGAAACCTACAAAGCATTTGGTGCTTCACCGATTGCCATGGCCTGGGGTGAATTGATAGGGGCACTGAAAACCAACATGGTGGACGGACAGGAAAATCCTGCAATCTGGATCGAGGCCTATGGTCTAGATGATCTGACGCCTGTTCTCACTTACACTGGACACGCTCAATACACCACTGCGGTTATGGCGAATGCCGACTTTTACGATGACTTGAGCGCCAAGGACAAGAAGTTGATTCAAGATGCAGCAGCCGTTGCTCATGACTATATCTTGAATGAAGCAATTAAAATGGATGAAAACGGTTTGAAAAAAATCAAGGAAACTAATCCCAAAGCAAAAATTGTCCGTCTAACTGATGCAGAACGCGCTGTATTTAAAACTCGTGCTAAGGCCGTTGAAGATAAGTTCATTGCCAAGGCCGGTGAGCGCGGTAGAAAAATTATTGAGCAAATGAAACGAGACCTGACCGCCGCTAGCCAGTAATTGTTCGGTTACTTGGGGCCACGCACGCGTAACGGCCGGTCTCTATCCCTTCTCAGTTGTATTTACCGGGATTCTGCATCTGGAATCCCGGTTCTTTTGCAAACAAAGGGGGCATTGCCCGAAACTAACCAATTGTTTACCAGGGGATGAGCACAATGAGCGAGAAAAGCAGCCGTTCCGGCGTAACAGGATTTCTTGATTGGGTTGACAACATTATCGCCAAATTTGAAGGGATTATCATGGCAGTCGGTGTCATTTTAATGGCGATCAATACCATAGCCAATGTCATCAGCCGGTTTGTCTTTAATCACTCCATCATTTTCGCTGAGGAACTCAACAGTATATTCATACTGCTGGTGACTTTTGCCGGTATAGGCTATGCCGCTAGGCGCGGTCGACATATTCGCATGTCAGCCATCTACGATCATTTGCCGGACAAACTGCGGAAGTTTTTGATGATCATCATCACTGCCGTGACGGGTGCTTTCATGCTGCTACTAGCCTGGTATTCGGTGGAGTATATCTTCAGCCTGCAGGCAAGAGGTAGGATTTACCCCGCGCTCGGTATCCCGGTCTGGACCACTTACCTCTGGGTACCGGTGGGTTTTTTTATCACCGGTGTTCAATATATCCTGACACTGGTGAAAAACTTCCAGGAAAAGGAAATTTACCTGTCTACCAACTTGCATGAAGCAGATGCGCGCGAGGTGGAAGTCTAGTCATGGCACTTACCATGTTTTCGGCAATGGTTGTGCTGTTGCTGCTTGGATTCCCGATGATGATTCCGCTGATTGCGGGTGCCTTCATTGGTGTTATTGAACTGTTTGGCTCTGTCGATAAAGTTGAATTCATGGTGCAGCAGATGCTCGGCGGTATCCGTCCGGCGTCCCTGATCGCCGTGCCGATGTTCATACTTGCTGCAGATATCATGACCCGTGGGCACTCCGCAGAACGCTTGATCGATATGGTCATGGTTTTTATACGTCACATAAAGGGTGGGCTTGCAGTAAGTACAGCTTGTGCCTGTGCGCTGTTCGGTGCGGTATCAGGCTCCACTCAGGCCACGGTTGTTGCTGTCGGTACTCCTTTGAGGCCGCGCATGTTGAAAGGGGGATATAAGGATTCATTTATACTCGCCCTAATTGTGAACTCAAGTGATATTGCCTTTTTGATCCCGCCAAGTATCGGCATGATCATCTATGGTGTGGTGGCCAAGGCTTCCATACCAGAACTATTTATCGCGGGTATCGGCCCAGGTTTGCTGATCCTTGTTCTGTTTTCCATTTACAGCATGATCTACGCCATAAGAAATGGCGTACCTACAGAACCGGCTGCCACCTGGAAAGAACGTGGTATAGCCATTAAGCGTGCGCTCTGGCCCCTGGGTTTCCCGGTACTGATTATCGGCGGTATCTTCGGAGGAATATTCAGCCCCACTGAAGCAGCCGCTGTCAGTGTGCTCTACGCCCTGTTCCTTGAAGCCGTGATATTCCGCTCGATGCAAATCAAGGATTTCTACAACATTGCCCAATCAACGGGGATGGTCACCGCTGTGGTGTTTATCCTGGTCGGTGCAGGTGCTGCATTTGCCTGGGTGCTTTCTTTTGCACAAATCCCGCAACAGTTGCTGGGGGAGATCGGCATCGATCAGATGGGGCCGACAGGCGTCCTGTTCACCATTTCTATCGCTTTCTTCGTAGGTTGCATGTTTGTAGACCCGATCGTGGTGATCCTGATCTTAGTACCGATTTTTTCGCCAGTGGTAAAAAGTACCGGACTGGATCCGATCTTGGTCGGCACACTGATCACTCTGCAGGCAGCTATTGGTTCGGCAACACCGCCTTTTGGCTGTGATATTTTCACAGCAGTTGCCGTGTTCAAACGACCGTATCTAGAAGTCGTGAAAGGCACACCACCATTCGTGTTTATGCTGTTGATGGTGGCCGTACTGATGATTTTTTTCCCACAGATTGCGCTGTTTCTGCGCGATGTTGCATTTAACAAATAGCTGGAGATACCACGGCTGTGTATGAAAAAATACTGGTCCCCGTTGATGGCTCAGAAGGTGCATTCCAGGCGTTGAAGCAAGCGCTCGAATTACAAAAATCCTTCAATGCTGAGCTGTATATTTTATCCGTTTATAGCGAACACCGTATGTGGAGCGCCTCGGTTAGTATGGTCAACCCGGAGCTGACCGGATCGACGACTGAACCTCTGCAGGAGCTTGCCAAGGAAATCGCGGAGCGAAGCAAGCAATATGCTAAGGATCAGGGGGTTGAAAAAGTACGCTCCTTTTATATGGGCGGTAGTCCAGCACGAACGATCGTGAAATTCAGTCAAGACCACGGCATCAATTTGATCGTATTGGGCAGCAGGGGACTAAGTGATGCGAAGAGCTATTTTCTGGGCAGTGTTTCCCATAAAGTGACCAGCCTAGCAGAATGTCCGGTAATGGTGGTTTGAAAATCAGAAGAAAGCGAATCCCAATATTGGGGTTATTAGCAGCGACCAAAAATAGCAGCCAAAAATCTAATCAGGATTGCACTTGAATAAAATCCTCATGAGAGTTTATGGATTTTCAAAAACAAAAAAGGCCGCTGACTCAATGCCAGCGGCCCTTATCTACGTGTCATAGGCTGTCGTTAAACAGCTACCCCATCATCAGATCGGACAGACGTTATCCTCGCAGTAGCGCTCCACGTGGGCAGCAGTCAAGGCACTCATGTTGAAGATGCCGCGGGCAGAGACCGACGGAATAACAATATGAGCAGGTTTGGACAGACCATTGACGAAGGGACCTACCAGCAAAGCATCGGTCAATGAACGAATAAGACCCAACGCGATGTTGGCAGAATCCAGGTTTGGCATAATCAGCAGGTTAGCGCTGCCGGTTAGATTGGATCCAGGCAGGATACGCTTACGCAGCTCTTCATCCAGTGCGGTGTAAGAGTGCATTTCACCTTCGATCTCAACACCCGGTGTCTTTTCACGCAAGATAGCAGCAGCATCGCGCATCTTGCGTGCAGAACCCTTACGTGAAGATCCAAAGTTAGAATGTGACAGCAGCGCCACCTTAGGTTCAATGCCGAAGTAACGGACAAAATCCATGCTGGATTCAGTAATAGAAACCAGCTCTTCCGTGGTCGGATCCACATTAAGGAAAGCATCAGCGATAAACAATGGGCCCGTTGGCAACAGTAGTGCACAGACCGTCGACATATGCTGATCACCACCAGTACCCAAGACTTCATAGATCTTCTGGAAATGGCTTTCAAAGCGATTTACTTTGCCGCAGATCATGCCGTGGGCTTCACCCATGGAAACCATCACCGCTGCCAGTGCCGAGGCGTTGTTGCGCATCTCCGACTTGGCCGCTTCGACAGTAATGCCTTTACGGCCGACCAACTCATGGTAATGCTGCCAGTATTTGTCATGGTGGTCACAATCGTTAGGGTCGAAGACCGTGACATCTTTACCGATAGCAAAGCGCAGACCCAGGCGATCCATCTTTTCTTCAACCACGCTGGTACGTCCAATCAAGATCGGCGTTGCAACGGCCTCGTCGACAATGGCCTGCATCGCCATCAATACATCATCATTTTCACCTTCAGCATAAACCAGGCGACGTTTGGGACCTTGCTTGGCTGCTTCGATCATAGGTTGCATAAACAGACCGGCACGGTTCACAAACTCATGCAAACTCTTGCGATAGGCTTTGAGGTCTTTGATCGGACGTGTCGCAACACCACTGTCCATGGCGGCTTTAACCACGGCTACAGGTACCTCTTCGATCAGGCGCGGGTCAAAAGGCTTAGGTATCAGGTAGTCGGCACCAAAGGTCAGGTTCTCACCAGCATAAGCCGCGGCAACCACATCAGTCGCTTCTTTCATGGCCAGATCGGCAATGGCCTTCACACAGGCCTGTTTCATCTCTTCGTTGATGGTGCTGGCTCCACAGTCCAGAGCACCACGGAAGATAAAGGGGAAGCAAAGAACGTTATTAACCTGGTTCGGATAATCTGACCGACCCGTTGCCAGGATGGCATCGGGACGCACCGCTTTCGCCAGCTCTGGCATGATTTCCGGCGTCGGATTAGCCATCGCCAGAATCAACGGATTCGGTGCCATTTTGACCACCATTTCGGGTTTCAGCACGCCCGGTCCTGACAATCCCAAAAACAGGTCCGCTCCGTCCATGGCATCATCCAGGGTGCGCAGCTTGGTCTCGCGGGCATACTTTTGCTTCCAGGGATTCATGCCCGCCTCGCGGCCTTCATAAACCACACCGGAACGGTCGATCAGCGTAACGTGTTTCTTTTGCAGACCCATACTGACCAACAGATCGACACAGGCGATACTGGCCGCACCACTACCAGATACCACTAATTTAATATCTTCAATCTTTTTGTCTACGACCCGTAGGCCGTTATAAACCGCAGCAGCGGCTACGATCGCAGTACCGTGCTGATCGTCGTGAAATACCGGTATTTTCATGCGCTTGCGCAGGGCCGCTTCAACCAGAAAGCACTCCGGCGCCTTGATATCTTCCAGATTGATACCGCCAAAAGTGGGCTCCAGGGCGGCGATAATATCCACCAGCTTATCGACATCATGCTCATTGATTTCAATATCAAACACATCGATATTGGCGAATTTCTTGAATAGAACCGCCTTGCCTTCCATCACCGGCTTGGACGCCAAAGGACCGATATTACCCAGGCCAAGAACCGCTGTACCGTTGGTAATCACACCAACCAGGTTACCTCGCGCTGTCATCCGCGCAGCTTCGTTCTCATCCTCGACTATGGCCTCACAGGCATAAGCCACACCCGGTGAATAGGCACGGGACAGATCCCGTTTATTAGCAAGTGGCTTGGTAGGCTGAATCGCTAATTTACCGGGAGTTGGATGGGTGTGATAACGCAGGGCACTTTCTTTGAAATCTTCCGACATGATTACTTTCCCTAAAAAATTAAAGCAACGATTTTTGGATAGTGACACTAGGAAACTTGTCCACAGGTTCCCTAGCCAAACCGTCCTGCATCGCCCGAAAGTGCAGTTCTAGCCTGCAAATCAGGAGTTGGATAATAAGTATAGGAGATGTGTATCATTGACAGAGAAAAAATAGGACTGTATTTACCCAGAGGTGATTATTAACTAGTCTGAGCCTCCACCCAGCTAATAGCGAACCACCATCCGTGAACAAAGCCGAACTGATCCACTTAATTCTCGAGCAGCTGCAACTGGAGCTGGACGGCGCCCTGCACGCCTCGCAGCAAGCTCATGAGCTTGCCACCCACAGTGAAAGCAAGGCTGAGAACAAATATGATACTCGGGGTTTGGAAGCGGCCTATCTAGCCCATGGCTTGTCGCAACGGGCCCAGGAGCTGCAGCAGTCGATTGTCGATTTTCGGCAGTTGCTGCCACTAGCTGGCGCACAGTCTCAAAACGATCCCGACCACATCCAAATTGGCGCTCTGGTGATGCTAGAAGACGAGGATGAAAAAAAACGCTGGTTTTTTCTAGGTCCTCAGGCTGGCGGTCTGAAACTTCAATGGCAAGGTCGAGACATCACCATCATCAGCCCGACGGCACCTTTGGGACAGGCCTTGTCTGGGCAGCAGCTGGATGACGAAGTGCGCCTCACCATCAACGGAAAACACACCCAGTATCTTATCTGCGAAATCATATAAGGCATTAAGTTCTATTTATTCGAACTATAGATGCACTTATTTGTTATTTTCATTCTACTTGATCGGAAATAAGCTAGTTACTTAGAGCGTTATCGATACAGCGATGACCCAGGGAGTAGCAGCAATGATCAACGTAAGACACAGCCAAGAACGTGGTGGCAGCAGCATGGGCTGGTTACAAAGCCAGCACAGCTTTTCCTTCGCCGACTACTACGACCCCAACTTTATGGGCTTTTCATCACTGCGCGTCATTAATGATGACTGGATCGCCCCTGCCACTGGGTTTCCCTTACACCCCCACCGGGATATGGAAATCATCAGCTATATCATCGCTGGCGAGATAGAGCATCAGGACAGCATGGGGAACAGCAATATTCTGCGGGCGGGCATGGTACAGACCATGAGTGCTGGCAGCGGCATTGTGCACAGCGAGATGAATCCTTCCGCGACCCAACCTCTACAACTGTTGCAGATCTGGATACAGCCGAATCAAAAGGGCCTGACCCCAAGCTACCAACAACAGGACTTTTCCCACACTGAGGGTCTTAGTCTGCTGGTATCACCGGATGGTCACGATGACTCGTTACCTATTCACCAGGATGCCTATCTATACAAACTCAAGACTCGCAGCGAACAGAGCTATAGCTTCAAGCAACAGCGGCAGGGATATCTGCAATTAGTGGCAGGCGAAATCATGGTCAACGGCATCCCCCTTCAAGCAGGAGACGGCGCAGCTATCACTGACGAAAGCCACATCCAAATTGAGATACTCAATGATAGTTGCGTTGAAGCACTGTTATTTGATCTTAAGCGGTAGAGAAGACTCCGAACATTTATTAAAGAGGTACAGATAATGGGATTACTAGTTGCGGGAAAATGGGCCGATCGCTGGTACGACACTGATTCCAACAAAGGTGCGTTTAAACGCAGCGAGAGTCAGTTTCGCCACTGGATCACCCCTGATGGTACCGCGGGTCCCAGCGGTGAAGGCGGCTTTAAAGCCGAGCCCGGACGTTACCACCTGTACGTTTCACTCGCCTGCCCCTGGGCCCACCGGACCCTTATTTTTCGCGCCCTGAAAGGTCTGCAGGATATGATCAGTGTCTCCATTGTTGATCCACTGATGGCTGAACAGGGCTGGAGCTTCAGCGACACGCCCCAGGGCAAAGCGGATTCGGTCAACGGCGCGGATTACCTGCACCAGATCTACACCCGCCAGCAGGCCGATTACACGGGCCGGGTAACGGTACCGCTGCTCTGGGACAAACACCAAAATTGCATCGTCAATAATGAGTCGGCGGAAATCATCCGTATGCTTAACACAGCCTTTGATCATCTGGGCGCCACCGCCGCTGACTATTATCCGCAGGAGCTACGCGAAGAGATCGGCAACATCAACCAGCAGGTTTATGACCGCATCAATAACGGTGTCTACAAGGTGGGATTCAGCACCGAGCAAGAGGTCTACAACCATGAAGTGGAGGCTTTGTTTGAAGCCTTGGAATACCTGGAGTTAAAACTGCAAAACAATCGCTATCTGACCGGAGAAAGAATCACCGAGGCAGACTGGCGTCTGTTTACCACCCTGATCCGCTTCGATGCGGTGTATCACGGTCACTTCAAATGTAACCTCAAACAACTCAAAGACTACCCCAACCTATGGGCCTATACCCGTGAGCTGTACCAATGGCCCGGGGTGGCTGACACAGTAAACATGAAGCATATCAAGGATCATTACTATCGCAGTCACGACATGATCAACCCCACCGGAATTGTGCCAATGGGACCGTTGCTGGATCTCAATCAACCTCACCATCGGGACCGCATTTAGACAACGTTTAGGCTGTGGAATCCGCCTGACGATCTGGATGAGCAGCGGCAAAAGCTTGCAATTGCTGACAGGCCGAGTCGATGCGCACAAGGGTTGGATAAGCCGCTAACTCGCAGTTAAAACGTCGGGCGTTAAACATCTGCGGCACCAGGCAGAGATCCACCAGACCGGGTTGATCACCTTGGCAGAACTTCCCTGTTTCAGGGTCCTGAGACAGTTTTTGTTCCAACGCCGCAAAACCTTCAGCAACCCAATGCTGATACCACTGAGCTTTCTGATCATCGGAAATATTTAATTCACCCTGAAGATACTTCAGCGCCCGCAGATTATTCATTGGATGAATTTCACAGGCGATTATCTGCGCCAGACAACGCACCCGAGCACGCCCGCTGGCGCTCTCTGGCAATAACTTGGGGCCGGGATATGCCTCATCCAGATATTCACAGATCGCCAGAGACTGGCTTAATAAGCCATGATCATCTTCCAGCACCGGCACTAGGCCTTGCGGGTTTCGCTGCAAGTAGGCGGCGGAGCGATGCTCCATCTGCAACAGATTGACACTGACCTGCTGATACTCCAGCCGCTTCAGGTTCAGGGCAATTCGCACCCGATAAGACGCCGATGAGCGATAGTAATCATAGAGAATCATGCTGTTCTCCTTAGCAATCACTGATTAGCTTAGCGCCGGCAATACCAGCCCGCGGCACTCCCCAAAACCGATGCGGGCGGCACCGTCTTTTTGACACCAGCCACGCAGGATCACCGCATCACCATCCGCCAGGAAACTGCGCTGCTCGCCATTATCGAGCGTTATCTGCTGGCGCCCACCCTGAGACAATTCCAACAGCGAACCCGCCTCTGCGGGCGTTGGCCCGGACTGAGTGCCGCTGCCCAGCAGGTCTCCCGGCTGCAGATTACAGCCACCGATGCTGTGATGGGCCACCATCTGCGCCACCGACCAGTAACAATGGCGAAAATTGGTTTGCGATACGGCGGCAGGCTGCTCTCCTCGCTCCCGCATCTGCTGAGTTTCGATCAACACCTGCAGCTGCATATCGACACCGCCAGCACGGCGGTTTAATACAGAGTCCAGATAGGCCAAGGGCTGCGGATCATCTTTGTCCCGATTCCAGGCCACTCGATAGGGCGCCAAGGCCTCTGTGGTTACTATCCAGGGAGAGATGGTCGAGGCAAAACTCTTCGCCAGAAAAGGTCCCAAAGGTTGATATTCCCAGGCCTGAACATCACGGGCTGACCAGTCATTGAGCAGGCAAAGCCCAAATATATGATCCTCTGCCTGCGCCATGGTCAGACTAGAACCGAGGGGATTTTCCGGGCCGATAAAGATCCCCACTTCCAGTTCATAGTCCAGCCTGGCACAGGGTTTCAATGCAGGAGCCTCGGCATCCGGCACTTTCACCTGCCCCAGCGGGCGATGGAAACTCTGACCAGATACGCCAATGGACGAACAGCGGCCATGGTAGCCAATGGGAAGCCACTTATAGTTAGGAAGCAGAGGATTATCCGGACGAAACAGCGATCCGACCGACGTGGCATGGTGAATAGAGCAATAAAAATCGGTGTAATCACCAATATCGCAGGGCAAGCGAAACTCAATGTCCGCTTGATCGAGCAAGCAGCCCGCAAGCAGCTGTTGATGCTTCGATCCGGTGCGCAAGGCCTGAAACAGAGCCAGGCGTAATGCCGACCAGATCTCTTTGCCTAGCGCCATAAAGGCATTCAGGCCCGGCCTAATGCAGGCTTCCAACCCTTGCTGCACCGGCCCAGAATAATAGCCAGCGGCAGCCAATGCCGCCAGATCTACGGCCTGATCACCAATGGCCACGACTCCCCGAAAGGCCTCACTAGAGCCCCGAGGTCGAGCGCAGGCAAAGGGAAGGTTCTGAATCGGGAAATCAGTATCAGCATGGTTTGCCGATTCCACCCAACTAGTCAGTGACGGATCGTGGGTTTCATTAATAGTATCAATCGTATTTTGAATAGTTACGCCAGTCGGGTCGACCATAGTCAGCTGCCTCGCAATGCCTGCTGATATCCTCACACCCTTTAATTATTAGTCCATTTTAAACAACTTGATCGACCAACAAGGTCTTAATGACGGTCATATCAAATGACATAACCACCGAGTCTTCGCCACCAACCCTATGGATACAGGGCTATAACGGCAAACTGGCGTTATCTGAATTAACGAATCGTCCGTCTGCAGGTTTAGCCATACAGGTACTATCTAGAGACTAGGAGCTTGTCGGGCTTGGCCGATCGTAGCGAGGGAAAGGCGATTTGAGGCAGACTTTTCGATTCCCCGAGGCGAATAGCTAGCTACTTAACGAGGTGAATCGTGAAAATGTGGCCAAAGGCGACTTTTCCGCAGTAGATTAGTGTTAAGTCGACCGGCTCCTGTTTAGCCCACATATAAGCCGGGCAGCGGATTAGACTGCTGCTGGGTACTAGAGGCAACGGATTTTCGCAACAGACGAATCTGTTGTAATAACTGCTTAGCAGGATAAGCCTCTGAAGCAGCCCCCCCGTAAATCGACTTATCAAGCTGTCGCAGCAGCTCCTTGAGCGTTGGATCGACCGTTTCCAGAATTAGCTGTTCCAGCGTCACAGGAGTAACAGCGTTGCCGGAGACAAAGCGACTATGCAGCCAGCGCAGCAGGGCCACGCGTATCGCCAGCAGGTCAGCAGAAGCACAAGCCTGTTCGAGCGCCTTAAATGCCAAAGGCTCCTGAGTCCCACCATTAGAGCTTGCGGTCATACTGGGGCTGTTTTGGTCTGGATCAACCACCGCAGCATGTCGTTTAGCACGCCACCACAACAACGCCAGCAGCGCACAGACGGCAGCCCATATCAGGTTGGACCAAAGTAACCAGTTACCCGTTGAGTCAGATGCCAGTGCCACTTGTTCTTTTAACGGTTCAACCTTTGGTGCTGCGACCACGGGGATCGTTGGCGCAGTCGCTGTTGGTTGCGAGCCCCCGCGCGCTGGGAGTACCTGAATAACCTCAGCCGGCAGCTCCGCCAGGCGCTCCCGCTTGGCAGTGGTATCCCACCAACGTAACTGAATGGCCGGTAATTGCAGCGCTCCCGCTTGACTGGGTACCAACCCGAAGCGTTCAGTGCGGGTCACTTCATAGCCCGATTCTGTCAGCAACTCTTCGACCTCCGGCTGTTCCGGATAGACCCGAATACCAGGGACATTGATCATTTTCGTGGGGGCAATAAACGCCGCTTCGACGCCTTGGGTCTTTAGCTTCAAGGTTCGGGTGATAGGCTCACCGACGCGGAACTGCGGCTGCCCCTGCCCCCAGCTCTGGGACAATTCCAAACTGGACAGTGGTAGCCATTGGTTAGCAGGAATATTTGACGGAGGGGACAGCACTTCTATACTTTGCGCCGCAGCGATAAGACGTACTTTCGGTCCGCTGGAACGGCCAAAGGCGCTTCGTCCGACACTTTTATGGGCGCTGAAAAGCTGTTCCGGTATGGTTAATGTTCCACTTTTTTGCGGGAACACCACATAGCTAACTTCATAGACTCCGAAGCGACGCCCCTGAACTAAGCGATCATATTGCTTCTCATCGATCTTAATGACTTTAGCATTATCCAACGTCAGCGGCGTTCCTTGCAGCCCGGTCAGAGCAATAGAGCTGTTCAGGCGAATACGCACCAGCAACTGTTCCTGTACATAGGCTCGGTGTTTATCTACCTCCATTTCCAGATAATAGTCTCGATCATTGCCAGCAGTAGCTTGGGGTACGGCACTGACCCTAATATCAATTTCCTGACTCCTGGCCCCTTTAAATTCAAAAGACGGAATCTTCAACTGCCCTTCTCGCTTTGGCGCCAGGTGCAGCTCCCATTGGGTGGAGGATTCAGATTTCCCGTTAATTGAGCGCAACTGCCGGCTCTGGCTAGTGCCCAAAATATCAAAATCCTGTTCTAGCAAAGAAAATTCAGGCTTACCGAAAAAGGCCTGTGAATCAATACGCACACTCAGCTGCAAAGTCTCATCGATAGCGACCTTGTTACGATCAACAAAGGCAGTCAACGTCTCCGCCTGTGCGGGACTGACCAGCGCCAGCGCCAGCATCGTGACAATCAGAAAAATCTTGGCGTAACCTGCGTATTTCATCGGAGTCTGTTGCCTGTATTCACATCAAGGGTTATGACCGTCACCAGCGTACCTCCTCAGGAGGTTGCCATTCGCCCCGCTGGTAAGCTTTTAGTTTCTGGCGATACTGATATTCAAATTTACGTCGCAATAAGCCGCTGGGATCATCCGGCAATTGCCGTAACCACTGCTCCAGCGCCTGCTGTTGCTGCTTTTCTTCGTCGGTTAACTCTTCCCTAACCGACGTCGCTTCAGCGTCCTGATCAGCATCATCCGCTGCACTATTGCCGCCGCCTTGTGATGGCTCAGAAGGAGGTGGATTCTCTTCTTTACTGGCGTCAGATTGCGGCTCAGATTGCGCTTTTGAATCCTGTTCAGGGTCCGGTTGAGCGGGTGATTCAGAGGTCGATTCGGGTGAATCCGAAGATGAATCACTGGCTTGTCTATCAGCAGAATTCTGCTCTCCCTGCTCGGCAGCGTCCTCCTTGCTGTTCGAATCAGATGAACTGTCCGAATCAGATGCACTGTCAGAGCTCTGCTGGCTGTCAGAAGACTGCTGCCCCTGTTCGCCTTTTTCGCCCTGTTGACCTTCCTGGCCGTCTTGCCCGTCCTGCTGTTGCTGCTGTTGCTGCTGTTTCAGTAAGTCTTCCACCAGCTGCTTATTAAACTGGGCATCGTCCATGTTTGGAGCTAGCTGCAAAGCCCGATTAAAAGCCTCCACCGCCTCTGGCAGTTTGCCGCTGCGCGCCAAGGCATTACCGCGGTTATACCAATCATCGGCTTTATCGCTGCCGGAAAAATTCTCCGCCGCCGCTTCAAAGTTACCGCTGCGGTATTGAGCACTGCCTTTCCAGGCTGGAGATTTAAACAAGGCGCCTGCATTCTTATAATCTTGCTGCTCAAAGGCTTCCGCCGCCTGCTGGTTTTTATTGCGCCACAGATCCTGCCATTCAAAAGCATAGGCGGGCTCTGGGTTCAGCATTGGCACCAGAAAAACCAGCAACAGCCAGCCGCGCCTATGGGCGAACGCAGCGATGGGTAGCAACAACAACAGCAACCAGGCCCCGGCATCGTCCCATAGATCAAAATGCCTTTTGAGCTCAGTGGTTTCGGTCGCATCAGGCAATAGCTGCTCCGTCAATGATGGGGCTTCCAGCAAACGCCGCACATCTTCTCCGCCAAAACTGAGATCGCTATAAACTCCACCGGTATCGGCCGCCAGTTGTCGCAGCACTGAAGCGTCCAAGCGGGCCAGGTAAATGCCTCCCTTAGCATCCTTAGCAAAACTGCCATCCCGCAGAGGCACCGGAGCCCCCTCCGAGGTACCAACCCCCAGTATCGACAGAGAATAACGACTGCCTGACAGTTGCTGTCGAATGCTTTCACGGGCGCTGGCTTCGATACCATCGGTTATCAGTAGCAGACGCCCACGGCTATGACCGGCATCCTTAAACAGCCGCACGGCGGCGGCAACCGCCTCTTCACTGCGGCTTCCCCGCACTGGCATAAGCCCAGGTGCAAGGCTGGGCACCAGTGCCAGTAATGTTTCCCGATCACTGCTCAGCGGTGCCAACACATGGGCATCGCCAGCGTAAACAACCAACCCGGTCAGTCCCTCAGTACGGGCTTTCAGCAGGTCAATCAGACGATGACGGGCATGCACCAGACGACTGGGTTTGTGATCCTGCGCTAGCATGGACGGTGACAGATCAAGAATCAGAACCTGAGCATCTTGTTTTTGATAAATAGGTTGCGGCAGTTTTTCCCAGCTGGGGCCAGCCAAGGCCAAAGTTGCCAGCATCCAGGCGAAAAACAGCGCCAATAATGGCCACCGAGAAGCCGCTGTCGGCTGGCTGTCCAATAAGTGTGATAACAGCTGCGGCTGTATCAGCTGTTGCCAGCTATTGCCGTTACTGTGGATGCGCCACAGCTGCCAAGCCAACGGCAGCAGCGCAAGCAACAGCAATAACCATCCCGGACGGAGAAAGTGAAACTGGTCCACTAGGTTTTCTCCCCGGCCGAAGGCTGAGATTTCTTGCGCCCTGGAGACCGCGATAACAACAGCGACGGCGGCAGCACCAGCAGCAGAGCCCAAAACATGCTCAGTAGCATCGCCAACGCCAGAGGCCAGTGAAACAGCGACTGCTGCGGCCGAATCACCTCATCGGCCTGAGGCGCGGGCTCGAGTCGATCCAGTTCCTGATAAATCGCCTGCAGCTCTTCAACATCCCTAGCCCGAAAATAACGACCCCCGGTGCTCTCGGCAATAGCTTTCAGACTATCCTCATCGAGATCTGCCGATGGATTAACCCGCCTGGACCCGAACAGGCTTCGCACCAGCATCTCATCTGCGCCAAACCCCAGGGTATAGATACGCACGCTCTCTTGGGCCGCAATTTTTGCTGCCTCCAGCGGCTCTACTTTACCGGCGGTATTGGCACCGTCAGTCAGCAGGATCAACACCCGGCTCTGCTGCGGCCGCTCTTTCAGGCGCTTGATACTCATGCCGATGGCATCACCGATGGCCGTTTTCTCGCCAGCAAAACCGATCTGAGCTTCGTTCAGTAATTGCTGCAAGGTCTTATGATCAAAAGTCAGCGGGGTTTGCAGATAAGCCTGTGTGCCAAACAGAATCAGTCCCAGGCGGTCACCTTTGCGGCGCTCGGCAAAGTCTCCCAATACGCTCTTTACAGCAACCAAACGGTTAACCATGTCACCCTCAAGCTGCATATCTTCGGCTTTCATACTGCCGGATATATCCACTGCCAGCATCAGATCACGACCACTTGACGCCAAAGGCACAGGCTCGCCGACCCATAACGGACGCGCCGCCGCTACCAGTAGCAGCAACCAGATCAGCCACAGTATCGCAGGGGGTAATTTTCGCCCAGATTGGGTTCGCGCTTGGGAACCACCTGCACCACTGAGCGCCTGAAAAAAAGGTACTTTGAGGGCTGATTCCTGTTTGGCGACGGCTGGGTAAAAACGATTAACAGACCAGGGCAAAGGCAAAAACAGCAGCAGCCAGGGCCAATCAAGACTGAGCATGATGAGCCTCCTGCGCGATATTATCCTTAATGACACTTGGACTCTTCGAGTCACTATGCTGGTTCTTCAACCAAGTCGAATACTTGTGTTTTCGTAACCATCGTTTGCAAAGCTGTTTGATCTCATCCACATCATACTGAGGGTCGGGCTGGTACAGAGCGGTAGAAAAAAGAGCCTCATACTGTTGGACAAATTGCGTCTGGTCACTGCTATCAGCCAGAAACTGCACCCAATCAGCGCCGCTAAGCCCGGCCACCTGATGACGGGGAAAAGCCACCAACGCTGCCCGCCGTAATAACTGCGATAGCTGCTGCAGAAGTTGTAGCGAATCTTCAGTGCGGCCAAATTCCAGGCAATACTGCTCCAGCTCGGCAATGGCCAGACGACGGTAGCGATTGTTACGTCGAACGCGCCACAGGTAATAAAGCGCGCAACATAAGGACACCAACAGCAATAGCGCCGACAACCACCATCCCGGTGCCGGAGGCCACCAGCCGATTGGCTCAGGCAGATGTAAATCCCGTAACTGTGTCAGTGGGTCCATTGGCATGCCAGTGCCGGTTTTTGGCATAGCGGGCATAGATGCTGGCCCGGAAGCGGAAAGCGCTGAGATAGCCGTCATGACCCGGCCCCTCCCCTTTTTGCGGCGACAGGTTTCCGCTGTTGGCCATAAAGGTTGCGCAGTTCTCGTAGCAGATGATCTGACGTACTAATAGGATGCAAGGGGATGCCCAGGGGAGCACAGATCTGCGCTAATGTCTGAACACGCTGGCGCAGGGCCTCACCATGATGACTGGCCGCCGACAACTGCTGGCGGTGCACGCCATCGGTCACCCAAAAGCGGCCACGGGCGGCTATCTGCTGCTCCAGAGGGTCACTGATCATAAACAGCGTGACTTCCGTATGACGAGCCAGCTGGAACAATCTTTTGCGACAGTGATCGTCGAAATCATGGAAGTCACTGCTGATACAGACCGCTGTGCCAGGTTTGCAGACATGCTGCAGTTTTTCCAACATGCTGGCCATAGAACGGGAATGAGATGGCCCCTCCTGTTCAGAGATCGGATCACAGGGGCTGCTGAGTAAATGGCTGTATTGGTCTAACTGACGAATCAACTCTAGGACATTGTGCTTGCTGCGCTTGGGGCGGATATCGCGATGCTCCTGATCACCGAAGACCAAGCCGCCAACACGATCACGGTTGGCCAGGGCACCCCAGGCCAGACTGCTGATCAGGGCGGCACTCTGTACCGATTTAAAACAATGCTGACTGCCGAAGAACATCGACGAGCGCATGTCTGCCGCCAGAATAACCGGACGCTCGCGCTCTTCCCGATAAACCCTTGTATGGGTCTGTTGACTGCGTGCAGTAACGCGCCAATCGATAGAGCGGATGTCGTCTCCGGGTTGGTACAGGCGTACCTCTTCAAAATCGATACCACGACCACGGCTACGGGTTTTCCACTCTCCTGCCTGAGAGGCAGCGCCAAGCTGTCGCCGGCCTAAGCGAAAATCAGCACAAAACCGATGCAGGCTGACGAGCTGGCTAAGGTTGGTAAACGCCCCTTCCACCTGATACTCATCTATCTGCTGAAAACTAATACTCTGAGTCACGGGAGACAGCTCAACACAATAATGGCGCTTGGCCACTTAATTAATCCTGTAGACATCAAGCGACTGGCACCAGCTCTAGCAGTTTCAGAATGACCGTTTGCGGATCTAAACCATTGGCTTCCGCTTCAAAGCTCAGAATCAGTCGATGGCGCAGCACATCACAGGCGACCGCTTGCACATCATCAGGGCTAACGTAATCGCGCCCCTGTAACCATGCATGAGCGCGGGCACAGCGATCCAGGGCGATACTGGCCCTTGGGCTGGCACCGTATTCAATCCAGCTGGCTAATTCAGGGGAATAGCGCTGAGGTAGGCGTGTCGCCATGGTAATTTGAACAATATATTGCTCTACCGGTTCGGCCATATGCAGCTGTAACACTTCATTGCGAGCGGCCATCAACAATGGCTGACTCAGGGTCACCGGTGCTTCTTCTACTGCACTGCTGCCGGCTTCTCGCCGAGCCAGCTTCAAGATCGCTAGTTCCGCCTGCTGATCAGGGTAATCCACCAGTACCTGCATCAGAAAACGGTCTAATTGGGCTTCCGGTAACGGATAAGTACCTTCCTGCTCAATAGGGTTCTGAGTCGCCATCACCAGAAACAGCTCTGGCAATTGGTACGTCTTACGACCAACACTGATCTGCCGCTCGCCCATGGCCTCCAACAGCGCCGACTGCACTTTCGCTGGCGCCCGGTTAATCTCATCGGCCAATACCAGATTATGGAAGATCGGTCCCGGCTGAAACTGGAAAGTACCTTCTTCGGGACGATAGATATCGCTGCCAGTGACGTCGGCTGGTAATAAATCCGGGGTAAACTGGATACGATGAAAGTCCCCTTCAACACCCTGAGACAAGGTTTTGATGGCTTTTGTTTTCGCCAGTCCCGGTGCCCCTTCCACCAATAAATGGCCATCAGCCAACAAGGCAATAAGCAGGCGTTCAACCAACTGCTGCTGGCCGATAATTTGTGTCTCTAACCAGCTCTTAAGGGTTTGAAATTGTGTCAATGTGTTCATGATTGCTAAATTATTATCCCCAAGACTTTATAAATTCCAAGACGCTGATTTTAGTTATTCGTGGATCAATTTCAAGAAGCTTCGATGTGAAGAAATGGCGAAAGTTCAGTGCTAGCCACTTTTAGTCCAAACGGCTTAATTAACCTTGTTCTCAAACAGGTGTTCCAACGAATTTCCAGGCACCAAAATACTCCTAACACCCTGATTTATCCTAATTAAGATGGTAAATAATTCGCCTAATTGCAGACCTACCCAATAATTACGCTAAAATTCCTTTTCTGCTGGGCAATCCAGCGCTAACCCCATCACTTACCTATTGACCCCATGACATCAAAAAGACATCAGATCCTGTTCACCGAAGGCGCGGTTCCTAAACAGCTGCTGGCCGCCACCCTACCGATGGTGTGGGCGATATTGGCACTGATGTCTTTTAATGCGGCAGATACCTTTTTTATCGCACAGCTGGGTGAAAAACCCCTGGCCGCTATCACCTTTACCTTTCCAGTGGTGATGGTGATGAGCAGTATCGCCATCGGTCTCGGTGCTGGCACCTCCACTGCCGTTTCTCAGGCCATAGGTGTGGCAGATCAAAACCTGACAAAACGACTAACCACCGATGCCAGCAGCCTGTGTCTAATTCTGTCATTGATATTTGCCGCTGTCGGCTTGCTGACCATCGAACCGCTATTCAGCTTACTGGGCGCCGATGACGAACTACTGCCCCTGATTCGACAGTATATGGAGATATGGTATCTGGGCCTGCCAGGGCTGATAACCCCGATGGTCTGTATGGCGGCCATCAGGGCCAACGGCATGAGTAAAGTGCAAAGCTATATCATGATCAGTTCGTCACTGGCCAATATAGCCCTGGACCCCATCCTGATTTTCGGCCTGCTTGGTGCACCACGACTGGAACTAACGGGAGCCGCGCTGGCGACCATCATAGTGCGCTATTGCACGCTGTTCGCAGCCCTCTATATGGCCCGCAAAGTGCGGATGCTGACGAACCCGCTGGCGTCTCTGACACTACTAGGGCAATCATGGAAAAAGATCCTGCACGTGGGCCTGCCAGCCACGGCAACCAATGTCATTATTCCCCTGGCTACCGGCGTGATCGTAAAACTAGTGGCCGAACATGGCACCAGTGCCGTGGCGGGGTTCGGCATCGCCAGTCGTATCGAAATATTGGCGCTGGTGTGCTTTTATGCCCTGTCCAGCATCGTCGGGCCTTTCTTCGGCCAGAATATGGCAGCACAGAAATTCGAGCGGATTAACCAATCCCTGAAGACTATTACGCAATTCAACTTTGCCTGGGGATTGTTGATCGCACTGTTGTTATGGCTACTGGCAGCGCCCATAGCGGCACAATTTAATGACTCAGCAAGCGTACAAGCAGTGACGGTGGCCTATCTCAGCATCGTACCCTTAAGCTATGGTGGATATGGCTTGGTGATGTCCATTAACGCCGCCTTTAACGGCCTGGCAAAACCCCTGCCCGCGACCCTGCTATCCACCTCAAGAGTCTTAATCCTGTATTTACCATTGGCGCTACTGGGGCAATATCTATGGGGGTTAAACGGGCTATTTATCGCAGCGGCAACTGCCAATATGATCGCAGCCGGAATCGGCTATCGGTGGCTAAAGAGCAGTATCCATACTGCAACCCGCTGACTCCATAGGCCGTCGCATACCCATCTGGTTCATCGCGAAGGCTCATCTTGTTCAAACACAAAAAAAGGGCATGCCCGCGAAGGCATGCCCTTTTTTATTTAGCTACAGCTTAAAGAATAGAAGCTATAGCATAACTGTTATTTAAACAGCTGTGATGTTCTCAGCTTGAGGACCTTTCTGGCCTTGAGTTACGGTGAACTCAACGCGCTGGCCTTCTGCCAAAGTTTTGAAGCCAGAGCTAACGATAGCGCTGAAATGTGCGAAAACGTCTGGGCCAGACTCTTGCTCGATGAAACCGAAGCCTTTAGATTCGTTGAACCACTTAACGGTACCGCTTACTGTATTAGACATAATAATATCCTGAGATTAAAAAATAAGTTTGCCTTCAAAAGGCATAATTAGCGTGGAAATAGACTAAAACTTAGAAACTACAGAACGAAGAATTACGAATAATACGGCGAAATGAGGATCTTAAATATGGCTTTCTTTCTAGCTGGGGCATAATTTATAGGGTTATTAGCGAAGAGTCAATCTCTTTTAATAAGAAAGAATAAGAAGAGAAACTAGTGGCGCCTGGCGGAGACTACATCGAAAAACGCAGCCAACGTTAAGAGGATGGCGCAGGCTGTTGTTGCCTCTAAAGGCATGACTAATACGGATAGGTTGCACGTAGCCGCAACTTAATCCGATTGTTGTACGAGCCCGCTGCTTATTTAAGTAACATTGTAAAATTCTCAAAGCACGCGCCTTAGAGCGAATCGGGTAGAACCTTTTTCTGCGTAATCACTGCCAAATTCATCACCCCTATCACTGCTAAATATCGGCAAGTGCCTGCTCCCTAGGAGCCAATAGTTTGAATTGCTCACTCTTGGCTATACTCAGTCCAGAAAATGTTGAATCACAACCTATCGTATAGGGAAATGTTCATCATGGGCTGGGGCAGATCAATCAGCGATCATGTATAGCCAAAACAATAGGTTAACTGTTGATTCCTCTGCGCGAAGGCATCACTCTAGATCGATTCAATCGTGCTGGTCCTAAAATATGACCAGCCTGGTACCAAGCGCGCGGTTGAAGTGGTTCTAAAAAACTATTCCTCAGAGGTTAGGATGAATCACGGTCAAATATTTGATCGTAGGTTTCTCAAGAAACTACAAAAGAGGGGATGGCTGGCACAGCCATTAAGCCATGCACTTCAAGACTAGATGGCTGTCAAAACAACAAAAAGTCCACGCATCCCCACGCGAAAGGACCCTATAACGGAGCTACTTATGTACCATAAGAATAAGATCGCTAAAGTACTTTCTCTATCAGTCGCCTTGGCGCTCACCGCTGGCACTAGTGTGATAGCTCAGGCAAAAACCTTCAAAGTTGCTGTAGGCGATGGTGCCGGAGGCACCCAGCACGAACTGGGTAAAAAGTTCGTTGAAGAATTTTCTACGCGGACCGGCGGTAAGCACAGAGCCAAACTGTTCCTCAACGGCCAGCTTGGCAGCGAGCAGGATACCGTCAACGATGCTTCGATCGGCACCCTGGATTTCTCCATCCTGGCGATCAACAACGTTACGCCCTTCTCTCCTAGCGTCGGGGTACTGACTCTGCCCTATATGATCCAAAGCCTCGACGATGCGGTCAAGCTGACCCAAGGCGACGTAGGTAAGGAACTGGTTGCTAACACCCTGCGCGATGCCAATGTCCGTATCATCGGCTGGGCCTACTCCGGTTTCCGGGTACTGACCAACTCCAAGCGTCCGATCAAGACGCTGGAAGACCTCGATGGCGTCGTAGTTCGTGTTCCCAAAAACGAAATCATGATCGATACCTATAAGGCCTGGGGCATCAACCCGACGCCAATGGCTTGGTCCGAGACCTTTACTGCCCTGCAACAGCGTGTGGTTGATGGTCAGGACAATCCGTATATCACCGTTTACGCGATGAAGTTCGACGAAGTTCAGAAGTATGTGACTAACGTCCGCTACCTGTTCTCGATCGAGCCACTAATCGTTTCCGAATCGGTATTCCAAGACCAGAAGCCAGCCGTACAAAACGCGATTCTGGAAGCCGGCAAAGCCGCCACCCAGCACAGTCAGACTTGGCTGATAGAGCAGGAAGACAACATCAAGAAGGAGTTAGTAAGCCGCGGAATGGAGATTTCTGATCCTGCCAACGGTGAAAAAGAGTGGATGGACAAGGCTACCTCTCAGGTATGGCCCAAGTACATCGACAGCATCGGCGGCAAGGAAAAGCTTAATGCAGTCCTCCGCTCCCTCGGACGGGATGGCGTATAACAACCATCCTAGGATAATTGCTCAACCCAATTATCGTTCCAGCTAAATCCTGCACCCTGCGCTGTAATTAGACCTAGTCACCTAGCGTGACTACTCTATAGCAGGGTGCATCTTTTAGAGTATTCACGGGAGCATTGATCATGACCAAAACTGGGCTTTTCCTCAAGATTATCGACAACCTCGAGAGCTATATCTGCCGAACACTGTTAGCTCTCTTCGTACTGTTGCTGTTTGCTCAAATCGTGTCTAGGGAAGTGTTCCAGCAATCACTCTCTTGGTCCGAAGAGCTGGCGGTTTACATGTTTGTTTGGTTCGTTTTTTTCGGAGCCAGCTACGCCGCTAAGTTGTCGGCCCACAACCGTGTAACCTTCCACTTCAAATGGCTGCCCGAGAAAGTAGCGATATCCATGGAGGCCATGGCCGACCTGATCTGGATCGCTTTCAACTGCTACTTCGTCTACCTAGCTTATGATTTTATCTTCAACCGCATGAACCTGTTCTGGAAATCTCAGACCTTGGGCGTGCCGATGAAATACATCTACCTGATTCTGCCCATTGCGTTCAGCCTGATGACCCTTCGGATCATTCAGGTCAATTACTACAAGTTTGTCAAAGGGATCGACGTGCGTGACCCCGAGGCATTAGAGCTTGACGAGTTGATAGAAGTCAGCGGAAACGATAACGACGCCAAAAAAAACAAAAATGAAGCGTCATAACCTGGAATCGACTCATGGCTGAAACCACGATTGTTCTTGTTCTTTTCGGAACCTTTTTCTTGCTGCTTGTGCTGGGCGCGCCCATCACCGTATCACTGGGGGTCTCGGCACTGCTCTCCTTCATATATCTGGAAGAGAACCCCATTAAACTGGTGCAGATCGCCTTTACTTCGGTAGGATCGTTCCCGCTGATGGCACTGCCCGCCTTTATTCTAGCCGGGGCGCTAATGGAAGCCGCTGGCATATCCAAACGGCTAGTCAACATAGCCGAAAGCTTTGCTGGCCCCTTTACCGGCGGTATGTCCGCCGCTACGGTATTGGCCTGTATGTTTTTCGGTGCGATCTCCGGTTCGGGACCGGCCACCACAGCAGCTGTAGGTATGCTGATGATCCCGGCTATGGTCAAGCGCGGTTACGACCGCAGCTATGCAGCGGCAATCACAGCCTCTTCCGGCGGCCTGGGGATTATCATTCCACCGTCGATCCCGATGGTAATTTTCGGTATATCCGCCATTGGTCTGACCGTGCCGCCCGAAGCGATCGAGAAATACGGCAGCTTCCAGACGGTATCGATCTCAACGCTATTTATCGCCGGGTTTATGCCCGCGCTAGTGATCTCGATTAGCCTGTTAGTCATGAACTACTTCCGTTGTAAAAAAGCCGGCTACATGGGCTCCACCGACGGCTGGTCAATCGGTCATATCGGCGAAGTCTTCAGAAAAGGGTTCTGGTCAGTGCTGGCACCGCTGGTCATCCTGGGAGGCATCTATACGGGCTTTTTCACCCCCACGGAATCGGCCATTGTGGCTATCTTCTACACCCTGATGGTGGGCTGGTTTATCCATAAAGAACTAAAGTGGAAAGATCTTGTTCACTCGCTTGAGACAACCACTTGGCTGTCAGGGCGCGTGCTGTTGATTCTGTTTACCGCCACTGTTTTCGGACGGGTGCTGGTGGAGAATGAAATCCCCGACTCCATCGCCACGTCCATGCTTAGCCTGACTGATAACGTTTACCTGATCTGGACCATGATCATCGCGTTCCTACTATTTGTGGGTATGTTTATGGAGACCCTCGCTGCGATCATGATCCTTACCCCAGTATTGTTGCCGGTCACCTACAGTCTGGGCATCGATCCGATTCACTTCGGTGTCGTATTGATCTGCTGTCTGTCGATTGGATTTGCTACGCCACCCTTGGGCGAAAACCTGTTTGTGGCATCGGGAATCTCGGATACACCGTTGGAAGACATCACCGCCAAAGCCTTGCCGTTTGCAGCAATTTCGGTAGTCGGCGTGTTCATCATCGCCTTCGTGCCAGAGATCACACTGTTTCTGCCCAGGTTATTGGCGAACTGACGTGTCGAATGAACCCACTGAAGTTCGACTAGATATAGCTGTAATTTAACAATCTGTTAACCGCTCGACTAGCGTTCACCTTCGCGAACGCTAGTCGAGCGCAGCCGGAGGAACAGCACCCATGCTGCCAGAAATCAAACAAATCCTGTACTGTACCGATCTGTCCAAGAATGCCTCCTACGCGTTCAAATACGCGGCGTATCTGGCAAAACAGACCGGTGCTAAAGTGCACGTGTTGCACGTCGTTGAAAAGCTCTCCAGTGACGCACGCATTACTTTGCAAACTTACGTAATGAATGCAAAGGCCCGCGACGAATTTATCAACCACCGCATCGACCATGCCAAGGAGTTGCTCCAGCATCGTCAGGATTATTTCTGGGACGTGTTGGTGCCCACCGAAAAAAGCGTGCGCGAAAAAATTGCTTCAATCGACGTAGTGGAACAGCACCCGGCCGAAACTATCCTCAATAAATCTAAGGAACTAGGCGTCGATCTGATCATAATGGG
>JBALWH010000013.1:0-102069 GCA_036960175.1 Motiliproteus sp.
CGATGTCATACCTCTTGCGCAAAACAAGCTCGAAGCCATGCGCATTGTTGAGCAACACTCAAAGCGCAGGGCAAGCAATATAAACACCCTGCTATTCAACGACAATATCTGTGATCATATCAAACAGCTGGGGATACCTTTGTTTGGTAAGCTGCGGCCAGTTATCTCGACATCCTGAGGAGCAAATCGCACTCGGTTTGCAGCTGCTTGTCGGTCCAGAACTGCTTATAGGTTTTTGGCCACTTGAATAAATAGAGGAAGAGGCTGCCAATTCAACCACCCTGCTGCTATGGTGGTTATTGTTGAGCATAAGGCTCAATCATATTAAACCTGCACGCAGGGACGAGACAAGCAAGTAAAATTAGACAAAAGTGAATCGGTCGGTTACTGCAAGTTGTCGCAGACACCAGGTCGATTCAACTAATAGAGACAAGTTTGCCAATAACAAAAGGAGTTGAATTATGGCACGAGGAATTAACAAGGTCATCCTGATCGGTAATTGTGGTCAAAACCCAGAAACTAAAACTATGCTTGGTGGCGGTAGTGTCACGAATGTCAGTGTGGCTACCAGCGAGAGCTGGAAAGACAAAAGCACCGGCCAAATGCAAGAACGCACAGAATGGCACCGCGTAGTATTTTTTAACCGTTTGGCCGAGATCGCCGGTCAGTATCTTAGCAAAGGCGGCAAGGTTTATATCGAAGGCGCACTGCGCACAACCAAGTGGCAGGGAAAAGACGGACAGGATCGCTATACCACAGAGATCGTGGCTAGTGAAATGCAGATGCTCAGTTCTCAGGATAAAGAACCCACTACGACCCCAAACAGTGGCGGACCTACTACAGACTTTTCCGGGGCCAATGGCACTCCACGCGGCAGTAGCGAAGTTGTCGACTACGATGACTTACCGTTTTAGCTGAACCTCAGCAAGATTTATTGTGCACCCTTCAGCTGACTGTGGCTATTTCACATACAAAGAATATGATCCAAAAACCAAACAAATCGTGTTCGATGAAAAGGCGTAACAGGTTGCTGCAACGGCTTCGTTGAGCTGGTGCCGAGCAAGGACTTATGTCTCATAAGGGCGAAGAATGAATATTGATGTATTAGCAAAGACAATATGCGAGGTAGCTAAGAATGAAGACGATATTCTTTCTGAGCTAGCGAATGAAGGAATATTTCATATGCCAGAGCTTGCCTTTGCCTATGAATGTGGAAAAGAAATAATGAGAAAATCTCATGAAATTTTTGGCACTAATAAAGTCAAATGGTGTCGAGAAAAAGATTTAGGTAATGGTGGCCCGACTGATCTAGTTTTAACTGTTAAGAACTCTTATAGGGTGGCAATAGAATTCAAAATGCGTGATACACGTACTGCTTATGAAAGTGATATTAAAAAACTATCTAAAATTGATGATAATGAAACAATAAGGATATTTTGTGCATTGGTTGATGTACTAGAAAAAGATAGAGATGATGATGGTCGACAAGCTTATATCGAAAATCTTCAAGGGTATGAAGTTTCATCAATTCATAAAGCATCTTTTAAAACTAACCAGAACTGGTATAAATCAGAAGTTTATTGTTATCCATGTGTATGGTCTGTTGGTGATATTAAGTCAGTTAAAACATAACAAGACCAGGCGATGGACGCTAAAGCGCCAATTAGGAGTCACCATTGAGCAAACAATCTGAGCCTCAGTATGCATCCGTCGAACAACCATTTGGATGGCCCCCTCCTCAAGTGCATTGCCCTATCTGTGGTAAATCTAATGTTGATACTGAAGACAACTCAGTAGATCCATGCCCACATTTGGCGTTCATGTATGGTTTTAGTTTTAGCGATTTTGCATATTGCTCTGATGACTTCAATGAGCGAACAAAGAATTTGGGTTACAATTCAATAACATTCGAAAACGCAATTGAGTATCTAAAGAGAGCTGGATACGGCAACAATTTACTCGCAATTGAGTTTACCTATGGTGGTATGGCATGCGGGCCATCGTGGACAACTGATTTGTATGGTTTCGATTTCAACACGGCGCCAAGCGATGAGTCGTCCTAACCCGCACAAGCAGTTTGTAGTTTGCGTCCTCGGGGCTGACCTACCGGCTAATCCCTACAGTGATGAACACCACGTCCGCTATTGCGCCCCCAACCATGGGCAATGTAGGCAAAAAAATCGCCCGTTTTTTCTTTGAGGCGGCAGCATTGAATGAGAAAACTATACGATATTGACATCGGCGCAAAGCAACACATTTCGGCAATATGAGATAAGTAACCTGAGCTACATAGGCCCTAGGCGAAAGAAGATACGGTGATATGCCATGAAAGAGAAGTATGACCCAATAGATCAGTTCAATTCACTGCTGGTTGAGTACATGAACACCTTTAATCTTTTAGAGGGCAATGTTGGTTCCTGTATTGTTTTTCTAGAAGACTCTTCTAGAGAGGATAGTTTTCAGTCATTGGCAAAAGCTAATTGTGTAAAGAAAATTGAAAAACTCTATAAGATAGTACATCTAAATAACCTATTGAAGAGCGCAAAAAGATTAAGTGAATTGGAAAAATGGTGTAAAAACGCTAATCAAATGAGGCACCGACGAAACTACTATATACATGGAGTTTGGTCCTACATACCGCACCTAGATAGAGTAGAACTAAATGTAGCCCCTTGGTTTAGACAAGGTTATGACGGCAGTACAAAAATGACACTACAAGATTTCAAGGTAGTCGTTCAGGAAATCAAGGATTGCTTTCACAAACTATTAGAGATTAGGGCCAAAAATGGCATATAACCAGGAAAATCAACTCGGAGGCTAAACACTATGTTTGACCCATTGAAGGCGGCGAAGATTTAATTATGCCCCTGACCGACGAGCTAGAGGAATTCTATTCGCAAAAACGATCTGTCATCGTGGCGGACGAGTTCAAATTCAAAGAAAAACTGAAAATAGGTGAAGACGCATTCACCTTTCTGAGAGCGTCAAAGAATCTATCTCAGGTACTCGATGCCCTTGGATAGGGGGCTACGGGCGCTGCCGTTGCCGGCAGCTCTACAGTTGCATCAACCTTCTTTGGGGGAGGCCTCCTGGCCACGCTGGGGATTTCGGCTGCAGTTACACCGATAGGCTGGGTAGTTGGCGCCGGTGTCGCCACTGGTGGCGTATTCCTTGGATTTAGAGAGCTATTCCGCAGGAGTAAATCCGGAATGGTCGACGTAATACCCAAATATATAAATTCCCCATTAGACATCCTGGCTGACAATCTAGTCGACCTCATGCTGTCAATATCACTTAAGGTCGCTCATGCTGACGGAAAATATTCAGACGAAGAATCTGCTCGCATTGATCAATACTTTGTCAATGAATGGGGATATTGCGACACATTTATCGAATCCAGGACAGAACGATTCAAAACAAATCTTGATGCATTTCGCTATAAAGATCTTTGCGTTGAACTCAAGAAGCTTACCAAACTCAATAAAGACTGCAACTATAAAGAGATGTGCAGCGACATAGTTCGTCTCGCGGAGGAGATAGCGCATGCAGACGGACATTTTTGCGAGAAGGAGGAGATCGAGATTGAGTATCTTCGCAGATCACTGCTCACCAACTAAAGAAGCGGTCTTAGCTCGATGCCAAGCCGAGATTCTAACGGGTAATAACTCTTATTGGCATAAATCACGTACGGGTCAACTATAAATGGACTATCAAGTAATTGTATTTGACTCCGAAGCTCGTCAGGTTGTAATCGAAAGAGCTATTTCTAACGCAACAACCCGCTATATTTTGAAGCGCGAACAAAAAGTCGATGAATTCGTAGATCGTCACTATATTACTAGTGACAAGCAATTTCACTCCGAGTCCAAGTACTAATCCCAAAGAGCAAAATAGAGCCCGGACTAGACCAGCACATACTCTAGACGCGGCCCTTCATCTTTGACGAAACCCTTCTTTACCAAACGGGTATATACCGCATCTATTTCCTTTTCCGAATAGACTGCGCCGAACATGTTCCTAAGAACGCCCTTTAGGGTTTTTTCACTGCGCGGTAGCCCCGCGGCGCGTTTGGCTAAATTTTCTACAACCTTATCTACCAACGTATCTGCCTTAAGCTTGGTTGTTTGCTTGGCCGCAGGCCCAGGCACTGGTTTAGTGGCAGGTTTTGAATCCGATTGCACCACAGAAGCAAAACAAGGCATATCAGCAATCGAAGTGGAACGTACACACAATATCTTCTGATTTTTTAGATGTGAAATGAGTGGATCATAGCCAGTATCTTTTGAAATAACGTGAAAGAAAGCCATAGGCTCTGTTGCCGCTAGCCTTCCCAAATAATAAGCAATGTGAAAATCCAAGGCATTGGCGCCGCCTGAGTCCAGCTTGATGTATTGCCCTCTACTTCCCAGGGCATGCATCGCTAACACCAAATCAGAAGACAATTTGTTGTTTTTGGGACCGAGAAAAACTCGCACGTGAAAATTTTCACCCTGCAATAGGTCTAACGACTTTACCGCTACGTTTTCGTAGTCAATCAGAATGTACTGGGTTTTCATAATCAGCTACTCCTCCCCCAACTGCTTCTCCAGTGCCTGGTCATTGTGCGGCCCTCCAAACCATATTTTCTCATCCGTTATATCAACAATGCCTTCTTGATCCATTTTTTAAGTTCCATTTATCCAAATTAAATCAGATTAACAATCCATCAACTATATACTATTCTTCCTAATCTCAGCGTGCCAGCCCATAAGCGCTAGTAACAACTCTGCATATAGAAATAATCTAATACTCCTTCCTTATGCTCGCAAAAAACCTGAGCATTACCACCATCTCCGAACTGAAGCCCGAATTCCTGCTCCAAGCATAGCAGTGGAGTGGGAAAATCTTCAGGTTCTTCTTGTATGGGATGAAATGTGCCAAATAGACAAGTCTGCCCTACCGGGTATTTCTTATATAGCTTCTTAGAGGCCTCATATATCTCCTCCAGTTTTTCCTCAAAGGCCGTATTGAGTCTATGTGCCTCAGGGACATAGTTTTCGTAAAACCATTCTAGTTGCATTTCGGCTATTTTAAATTTCTTCTTGCGGTATCCCGTAATTTGACAAGGCATGAAGTAACTCACATCATCGCCTTCATCAATCCATTCTGGATCGATTAACTCCTGCTGCAGATCAGATTTTTCAGGGAAGTCAGGTATTGGCAATAACGATTCAACGTTAACCAGGGCCTGGGGTATTGTACGAAAAAAACCTAGCTCATTTGAAGATTCAAACCACTGTAGCAACCCTCCCCCAAGATCTACTGTGGTCTTTTTACAAACGAGATCTAAGTCAATTTGGAGTATGGGGACTCTCGGGTATCCTCGTTCACACATCGGCCACTCATACCCTGCACATGTGAATATAGGGCCATTTATCAACGATCCAAGCCTGTTGATCGCTGAGGGCGCCTTTTCCTTAGTAATAAGGCCCCAGGACCAGCTATTTTTCTCAATGCGTGCATCTAGAAGGGATATTCTGCTGTACTTCTCACTTATCCGGTCCTTCGAAAACCCTGCCCAAACAGGGTCTTTTGGGTCATATTCACTAATTATCGAGCTATATAATTTTTTAAAGGCATCCCATTTCTCTAAAAAATTCGCATAGTCCTCCGGCAGGTCTTCACGTAGAACCGAAAATAATCCTTTTGCTTCATTCATCGTCTTTTGTACTCCAACACTGTTATTTTTACGATTGAAATATCAGAACTTATCTATCTCACAGCTATTCCACCTATCTTGGCTCCACATTCGTTTTTAACTTACTCAACTACCAAACCACAAGGGCTAGCGCGTCAACATCCGTCGTATGTAGATTAACCGCTACAAACTATAGCTCCCGAAAGCCAACATTCAATAACTTAGAATATGTACTGTCATAGCGCCGATCCTCTGGCACATACACCATCGTTCCATCACGGCCTCTGGTCAGTAACACCCGATATACATTCTTCCTGAGCTGCAGAAGATCATAGACCTTACCGCGCGTCCCGCGTGAGTAGGCCATAGACCATGCATCGTTTTCCCATAGCAAGTCAGAACCCCAGCCCACTAATGCAAAGTCCAGTTCTAGTCCTTGAGATGAAAATTCTGTTGCGACTGTCTCTAACTGACAGCACGAGAGCGGATCGCTCGGGTCACGGTTATACCAGGGTCCAAGTTTTAGGCGTTTTGTTGTTTGAAAGGAGTTATCCATGCCATAGCTTTCAAGCCATTTGTCTTTTGAAGACGCAAGCTGGCCAAATTTTGCTTGGGGCGCGTCTTCATAGCGCTCACGAAGATATTTCTTGGCTTCTTCAAGCGAACGGGTGACTAAAAAACGATGTCCATCATTCCAAATCGAATCCGATAACGCTTTAACCTCAGTATCTGAAGATGACTCTAATAGCCCCTCAACAAAATCATGCACTAAGGGCGTTAAATGAAACCGAATTTCAGTATCGAGATTAAGCGCATCGCTCCATGACTTTGGGTTATCTAAGCCAGCGAAATCTGAGGATAAATGGGCCGGCGCGTGAATCGTCCAATCTTTGAAGGTATCAGAGCTTGCTAGCGCATCACGCCATAAGGGCACGCCTATCTCCTCTCCCACATGAATGGCTTGGCCGGTGCCTACCAGAGCAACAAAGACTGACCACTGTGGTACCCGCTCACAAAATTCCAGCATGTGTTGTGGTTCAGATTTCGAAACGTCCGTTCTATGCACGGTAGCCACCCTATCGGCATCGTGGGCCCGCTGAGCCTCATCGAAGACGATTAAGTGCTCGGGAGGTACGGCGTCTTTACGCCGGGCGTAATAATCGACATACTTTTTGATCCCCTGAACAAAGATCTTCCCACCCTTGCCATCACTCTTTAATGCGTCTTGCAGCACCTCAACCAGCGGCCCATTACCAGACAAGTAAACAGCCGGGGAAGCATAGGTGCCGTTTTCGCGCTCTACGGACAAATCCTCTAGCCAACCTGCGTGTACTAATTGAAGACCAACCAGCGTCTTGCCGGCACCAGGTACGCCGCTAAGCAATACTAGATGGCGTGATTTTGTTTGCGCTGCCTCGTGAGCAATACGGGAAATTGCAGCCAAGGCTGGCTCAGTTGATGCCCTAGCGCGCTTTATTGCTGGCAATTCCTCTTTATGAAACAGCGCCCTAGCAGCCTGGACAATAGTCGGTAATGGGCTATATGCATCTTGCTGCAGAAAGGACTCCAAGCTTATAGGCCTATTCGGCTTCTTGTCGAGCATAGAAACAAGCAATGCCAGGCTCTTTGGGGCGGTAACCCACACATCATCAACACGGAGCGGTACGCTAGGGCCATCGGTGGGAACCAATACCGGGATTACCTCTGCCTCTGCACAAGCAGCATGGTACGACCTAAGATCGCGCGCATAGGCGTTAACCTGGTCTAAAGCCGCCTGCGCCGATCCAATCCGACCTTTTACTTCTATAACCAACACAGCCCCATTATTCAGAAAAACAACATCTGGCCGACGGAAATCTCGGGGTAATTCATATTCAAGAATAGTGCTGTCGGATGTATTCGATGCATGACTGGTAAGGCAAAGCCTGTATTCGCTCTGCAGCCATTTAAGAGAATTATCCCAAGAGTCAATTTGCGCTTGCGAGGGCTCGCGCACGGCGTTTGCCAATTGCTGCCTTATATTACGCTTGTCGGCATCAACAAACGCCTCGACGCTCGAACCCCATCCATAGTTTGCTCTTACTTCCACAATCCATCTCGTTATAAGTTATATACGTTTGAAAACTAACTTCAAATCCTAATCATACCGACTAACTAAACACATAGGTTAATCACCTTCAATATAGCCACCCCGCTATAACATATTGATCTTTCGACCGGCATAGATACCACCCAACATCGCCAATACGGTAACTAGCCCCGCTGGAGACAACGCAGGTAAAGCCAGTAATAATTGTGAATCGTTGCCCCCACTAGCAATAGCCGCTCCTATACCCATTAAAACACCTGCAAATAGATGCATCACAAACACGTGCCATCGGGGTATATTGAATACAAACGAGCGGGTTCTCACCGCGGCAATAATCATGCCGGCTATAAGCGCAATGATAATAAGAAAGCGTTCTGTACTTGGCCAAATTGCGTGATCACCGTTCCAGGTTGAATAGCTAATATCCTTAAGCAGCCCGCTAGGAGTCCATTTTGGTTCGTACAAAAAAGCGAAGCCCGCCAGTAGGCCGATGGTTAACATGCCTAGCCATATCTTTCGATTAGAGGGACTTAAAAACACTAGCCCAATCATAATAAGAATAGAGAGAACAACCAGGATACCGTAGTGTATCTCCTCAGGAATGGCGATTTCCAGCGCTCGTCTTTCAGGCGCCCACAAGGTCAACAATAACCATCCCAACAGCCAACCAGAAACCGTCGCCAGCATACCTAGCTGACCCCGGGCTAACTTACTAATAGTCGAGACACCGCACCCATTATTAAGTGCAGCACCTAAGCCAAACAAAAAGCCACCAAAAACAGCCCACAAACCGACCTCATAAGAGGCAAAAGGGATAGGCAGATCAAGTAACTGAGCTGATAGTACTGATACCCAAGAAAACACTCCACTAAACAAAATGGCCAGCAAGAATAATGGCTTACCTGTTACAGCTTCGTTGACTCCCCTTACCATACAAAGCCCAGTTGTCTGAGCTAAATACCCTATTAAACCAATGCATAGTAGTACTACTAAAAAAATAGTCATATTCATCCTCTAGATCTAGCGGCCTAATTTAAGCTATAGAACTAAGATAGACTAGAATATGGATAAAGTCTGTAGGGACCATTTGACCCACCCCAAACCGCCAATCAAAGCCTGATCTCTTTCTGAGCATCTTTGAATGCAAGAGAAAATTCGTTTCTTTATAAATCGATCTGCGCCGTACTACAAAGCTCTAGTAACGCCTTGCTGTGCAAAAGTTGTCATTCATATTGACCACACCGATTTATCATAATTTCTGATGGCTACTTGTCCCTCATCGTCACCACTCGTTAATAACCATGCATCTCATCCGGCAAAGTATTATCAAGAATCGAAAGCTCGTACGGGCCAGCGGTTATTATTGGACAATTAGACGTGGTCGGTCCCTAATATGTTCTATCTAACCAATGAGCGTTAATATAGCCAAGCAGGGAGAAAAAAACCGTAAAAAAACAAATAACCTTTATATATCAAAAGGTTAAACAAGTATCTACGCGACTAAAATTAACTGTATAAAAATACAGCATTAACTAAAGATAATCCTTTAACAACTACCTAAATAGCATTATCATGATTCCTGGACGATTTCTCCAGGAGCCATAAATTTCAATGAAAGCTAAGTTTACAGGTCATGACACCTTCCCGCTAAGGTATGGATGGCTACATAAAGCCATTAACCACTTGAATAATAACAAGAAATTACTCGCATCGAACGAGAATAGCACACGAGAGGCTATTGTTGAGCTCGGCGTGGGTAAAAACATGGTTAACGGCATTCGGTACTGGGCCGAATGCAGCGGCGTAATAGAATCTGACGGTGAAACAGTTACAGATAAAGGTGCCTACCTATTTGGTAGCAGCGGTATAGTGGGTAAAGACCCCTATTTAGAACAAACTGAGTCCGTATGGTTACTTCACTTCTGGTTGAATTTTAACTTTGACTTCCTCACAGCCTATCGCTATTTCTTTAATTACTCGAATGTTCAACATTTCGAAAAATCAAAGCTCCTAGATGATTGCTATGAGGACGTGCAGCGATTAGTTAAGGGAAGTGTCCCTAATGAGACAACAGTCAAGAAAGACCTCGACTGTTTTTTAAACACCTACTGCCATAAGCAGAAAAAATCTACTATTAAAGACTCAATCAATGAAGATTACTTCTCATCACCTCTCTCCGAATTAAATCTATTACAAGACAATGGTGGAGGATTTTATGTAAGTGACCTAGGTGAAAGGCCCGACTTACCGATTGAAGTCTTTATCTATGCATCAATAAAATTTATAGAAGCAGAAACAGAAGGATCGAATATTAACACCATTAGTTTTGATGCGTTATTAACTAAACCTTGCTCTCCTGGCCGTATATTTAGGCTATCTGAAAGCGGTTTAGGGCAAAAGCTGGACGAAGCACAAACCTACAAAAATAGTGGCGTAACATGGGTCGATTCACTGGGTTTACGGCAAATTAAAATCGAAAAAAAATCCATAAAAAATTCAAATAATTTTTTAGATGCAATTTATGCCGGGGGTCATCAACATGACTGAACTACCTATTAAAATCAATCCTCGCTACAAAAGCTCTACAAGAATTGACTCAGACTCATCAGACTACAAGCAGTTTATTGATGACTATATCGTTCATGGAACAACAATTAGCACCCTAGAGACACTAAGCCGTGAATACTCTGGCAGCGCACAAAGGGCTTATACATTAACCGGGCCATATGGCTCAGGTAAATCGACTATTGCTCTATATCTTTCGTATTTACTTTCAGAAAACCCAAAGGAAAGAAAATATGCGCAAAACAAACTAACGAAGGATCACAATAGTCTAAATGACTTTTCGAGACGCTTTCAGGTAAAAAAGGGATGGATAGTCATTAAGCACGTTTGTGGTCTAGAATCGCCCGCACACGCCATTCTAGCAAGCATCTATAAAAACCTAGGAAAAAGAATAGATTCAAAGAAGCTCAATTTATTGACAGATGACGAATGTCTAAAAAAGATAATGCTCGTCATTTCAGCGCCTAGCGAACAATATGACGGCATCGTACTTCTGCTAGATGAAATGGGTAAGGCGCTAGACTACCTCTCTAAAGAAAATAAAGACCTGCACTTGTTTCAATCATTAGCAGATATTGTTCAGCAATCAGAATCACCCGTTATATTAATAGGATTTTTACATCAAGCATTTACTGATTACGCAAGAAATAAAGATGCTTCTGCACAAAAAGAATGGGGAAAGATACAAGGCCGATATAGAGATCTAAGCTACAACCCGTCAATTGATGAATCACTCATATTAGTGGGTGAATCTATTAAAATCGACTCTAAATTATCTAATCAAATTATAAATAGGCATAAAGAATTAGTTGGGCAGGCATTAAAATCATTCCCGCAAAAGAACAGAAACTCAGCCGCATTGGAAAACACACTTCCACTTGATCCAATAGTCAGCTTATTACTGGGCCCTATATCAAGACGTCGATTTTCACAAAATGAGCGCAGTATTTTTGGGTTTTTGGCTTCTCAAGAACCATTGGGCTTTAGAGATTTTTTATTAACGAATTATACGAATTCAAAACCAAGCTTAGAGCTCTATCAGCCTGAGCAATTGTGGGATTATTTACACCATAATTTGCACCACCTCATTACCACCTCACACGACAGTAAAGCCTGGCTTGAAGGTTGTGATGCCATACATCGAGCAGAACAAAAAGGAAAAGAGATCCATGTATCAATAACAAAAGTTATTGCCTTACTGACCATATTTGGATTTCACCATCATCTTCATGCCAAAGAAGAGTTCATCATCGATTATTTTAAAGCCCGGGGGGCAACAGATGACATAAAACAATCTATAGATGATCTAAAGCAATGGAGTATCATAATATACCGTCAGAATTACGATGCCCTATTTGTCTTCCAAGGCAGTGATATCGACATTAACAGCAGAGTGGTTGAACGCATTGAATCTATAAGCCATGGTGTGAATTGGACAGAAATCTGTGAAAACAGTCAGAATATTTTGGCAACTGCCCATTACCATAAAACCGGTACTATGCGCTGGGCAAACATTCAACTCGTAAAAAAAATAGACCCATCTCAACTCGAGCAAGCTAAGAACCCTCCACTGACGGGTGATAAGTTTTTGAGCTTCATTCTATCGACCACACCCATTGACAATAATATACGTAAATTATCGGAAAAAACCCCCCATATTGCTATCAGCTCGCCCAAATCATTAGAAAGCCTAAAATCAGCCGCTATTGAGTTAATTGCCCTACAACAAATCCTGAAAGGCGATGAGAAGATACAACACGACCTAATAGCAAAAAGAGAAATCAACAATCGTATAGTGCTTGCCACCAAGAATTTAGATAACGCACTAATCGGCGCATTTAAAACAGCAGACTGGCATCATCAAGGAAAAGCACTTAAGGCACGCCCTCTATCCGTCCATGCGTCTCAAATTGCAGATGAAATCTATTGTTCATCTCCCATAGTACAAAATGAACTAGTTAATAGATCAAAGCCTTCTGGCAGCGCAAACACTGCTATAAGGAAACTAATGTTTGCCATGCTTAAAAACGGCGAAACTAAGGACTTAGGGTTTGATGAAAATTTATTTCCGCCTGAAAAAGCCATTTATTTATCATGTATAAAAAGTAAAGGATGGCACCAAAAGACAACTGAAGGATACTTATTTCCTAGTAAATGGAGTAAGAAAAATCGGGATGGCAACCCAGACATATACGAATTAATGCGAGACGGAATTGACTTTATAAAGTCTAGCAACGAGATAGTTACATTAGCCCAGCTGTACACTAGATGGATGGCACCACCCTTTGGCCTCACCGCTGGACTCTGCCGCGTATATGGGATGGCTTTATTAAAAGCCATGGATGGGCAAGTCGCATTTTACGACCAAGATTCGACTAAGCAATTCCTTTTTATACCAGAGCTAGATGAAGTGCTAGTAGAGAAGGTATATAAACACCCAGCAGAAGCTGGCGTTAGATACTTTCATATTTCAGACATCCAAACACACTTGCTTGATACCTTAGCAAAAGCAACGATTGGCGATACTAAAACTAATGATTCAATATTGGGTATTGCAAAGCATATCGTCAAAATCGTACACACACTCCCTGCCTGGGTTAAAAAAACTAGCGGGGACAGTTTTTCAGGTGGCGCGAATACAAAAAATTTAAGTACGCAAGCACGTACATTTAGAAACAAAGTTATTAAGGCCAACGACCCTTACAACCTAATACTTGAAGAACTCCCCCTGATATTTAACCTTAATATTAATGATAAAGGTATCGACAAAAAACTCAGTAAATCGTTGAAATCTGTACTTTCTGAGCTCGAGGGGCAGCATGGTCTCCTATTATCTGCATTTGAAAAAATAATCACAAATAATCTATCAGCCAACTTAGACCAAGACCTAAAGACCCGGTGTAAAAAGGTCTCTAGAAACAAACAAAGACCTAACATTAGTGAGCTAGCAAAACGAATAATTGACGTAATAGATCAAAAAGATGGCATTGAAAAGGTGATCAATCTTGCTATCGGAGCATCAGAAAAAAACTGGACTGATGTCAATATACGAAACGGATTAGATGAACTAGAGAACTTATGCACTCAATTTAGACGCATTGAATCATTTGAACGAATAAGTGAAGGCAATGAATCAGCATCAAAACCACTAGCATTGATAAGCACTGATAAGAAGGGAAACTACATTGGATACGAGAGTTTCATTATGAGTGACCTAGAAAATGATAAAGAGGTAAAATCAACGATTAAGCTCATTGAGTCTAATGTCAAGGCAGTCTCAAAAGAGAAGAAGGTAGCTGCATTAAGTCATCTTCTTTCATCACTCATGGACAGAGAGGAAGCATAAAATGACTAAAAAAGTTAAGCATGTTCTCGGCCTATCCGGCGGGAAAGATAGTAGTGCGCTAGCTCTGTATGTTAAAGAGACGAGGCCTGAATTGGACGTTGAGTATTTCTTTACAGATACCGGCTACGAACTCCCAGAGACAAATGAATTTATCGATCAGTTAGAAGAAAAACTAGGCCACATTAACCGACTAAATGAACGCTCACTCAATAACATTGAGGGGCGCGGTGAGCGAACTTTCTCACACCTTCTAAAGGAAAATGGGAATTTTTTGCCTTCTCAAAGGGACCGATGGTGCACTGTACAACTCAAACTTTTACCATTCGAGCGATGGGTAGATAGCTTTATTGCTGATGGTTACACAGTCAAGAATTACGTAGGCATTAGGGCAGATGAAGCTGACCGCACCGGTTTTATGACTATTGAAAAGCCTATCGAGTCAATATTCCCCTTTAAAGAAGACGGTATTGTTAAAAGTGACATCGAAAACATCCTACAACGCAATGGACTTGAACTCCCCGCTTACTATCAATGGCGATCACGGTCCGGCTGTACGTTTTGCTTTTACCAAAAGAAGATTGAATGGCTTAGACTTATGGAAAAACACCCGGACCTGTTTGAAGAAGCTAAAACCTTTGAAAAAGGCGAAGGAAATACCACTGTTGGAGAAAAGTTTTACTGGATGGGTCAAGGTCAACCCCTAAGTACTCTCGAGGCACCAGAAGAAAAAATTAGAATTATTGAAAACCATGAAAAACAAGTGGCTCGATTTAAAAAGAAAAAAAGAAGAAACGCTCTCCTAGATAATGATGACGGTGTTTGTGAATTTACCGACTTAGATGATATCTATGACGAGGTTGAAGGCGGTGGCGCCTGTGTTACTTGCTACAAGTAAATTATGCTTGCGGCTTTACCGCTGCATCCATAATGGCCGTCACTAGCTGGTCTAGCTGCTCAAAAGTTATATCTAAAGGGAAGCTAACCCGCAGTGTTTTATCCGCCTGTTCTCTAGACAAGCCTAGTGCAGTAAGCACATGCGATGCCTCAATCTCTTTCGACGAACAGGCCGAGCCTTGCGCCAAACAGATAGTCTTCTCATTTGATCTTATTAATTGCCCCACGTCGGTATCCAAAAGGGTTAAGGAAACACAACTAGGCAATGCTGAACCGCCGCCATTGACCCTATAATTTACTCCCTTATCCGTTAACTGCTGTAGCAAATAGGCTTTAGCACCAATGCTCTCAAATATCTTGTAATGATTTGGAAAGCATCTGGCAGCCACCCCGAAACCAATAATCAACGGGGAGGCAACTGTACCGCCCCGCAGGCCCTCTTCTTGACCCGCCCCGTGTATAACGGGCTCAAGTCTCAACCGCCGAAGATCCCTGATATAGAGCGCACCAATCCCTTTAGGGCCGCCAATTTTATGTGCGGTGAAAGAAAGCAGGTCGACGTTGCATTGGTCCACGTCAATAAACGTTTTCCCAAAGCTTTGTGCGGCATCACTATGAAATAATACGTTTCTATCACTACAAAGAGCTCCAATTTCGCCGATAGGATTAACAGTACCTAGTTCGTTGTTCACATGCATAACAGAAACAAGCGCGGTTTTTTCCCGGAGAGCTGAATCAACCATCGCCGAATCGATCAAGCCAGCCTTATTCGGCTTTAAATACGTTATCTCAAAGCCTTGACGGCCGAGGTAATCACAAATTGAAAAAATACATTTATGCTCAATCTCGGTTGTTATGATGTGATTCTTCTCAGGGGAAAGGCCTCCTCCCATCAGCAGGCTTTTAAATGCCGTATTATTTGACTCGGTAGCTCCGCTAGTAAAAATAATTTCGCTCGGATAAGCCCCTATCTGATCAGCAAGCAGTAGCCGCACAGCCTCAATATCTCTATTTGCTTGATCAGCCAAAAGATGACTTGCTGCGGAATTAGCATAAGAAGCATCAAAAGCACGAACTAAGGCTTCCTTAACCTCGGGCAGAACAGGATAGGATGCCGAAGTATCTAGATATATCACGTATGTACACCTATTCAAATAAACAATAATTCACCACTATCGATGCTAACACAAGAAAGTCTAAGGTGTTGATTTCTAGACATTTCAAGTCATAATGCCATAATGCCATAATGATTAGCTTGACACTACCAACGCGAAAATATTCTATCTTCCATGGATTATCCCAAGTTTAAATCACTAGTTAAACAAATTGAAACGGGTAAACAGCTGCCCGACTCAGTGTATGTGCACGAAAGCGCCATTAGCTCTGTACCAACCTCACTGGCAAATATTGTGTTCAAGGTCGCCGAAGCCCTGAAAATCTCTGAAGACGACTGGAATATCATCAAGTTCTACAAACGAGATTTCAAAGTTTCATTTCTGTCCTACCCTGGCTTTGAAGAAGTCAGTTATCCAGCGTTAAAGCATAGCTTCACTGTTGACCTAGCCAAACTAGCGGTGCGCAAAGCCGATTATGCAAAATCAGATAACCCTCCAATACTCCACCGCAAAGAAACATTTGTCGAGGATAGTTATCCACTCCATAGCTCATTTAGAGAAATCACCACAGAAGGAGAGGCCATAGGCCTTTACGATAATCCTAGATCTATCGGCTTCCGTAATAACTGGAGCAGGTTAATATCAAACAAAGGATACTATTTGGATGATAACGGTCGTCTGCAACCAAAAGCCGATAGAGCGCTAACTTCCCCGGCTAGTCCACTAGAAATTGACGGCGGTATCCACCGCCACAAAACAGCGATCGACCGCAATCAACTTTCACAGCCAATGCAACTTTTAGCAAGGCATAACTACCTAAGTGGGGACTACAGCGTACTGGACTATGGCTGTGGTAAAGGCGACGACCTACGCGAGCTAGAAGCTCACGGCCTTGACGCCTCCGGCTGGGATCCCACCCACTACCCAGAGGGGCTACTCGTCAATAGCGATATCGTCAACCTTGGCTTTGTACTGAACGTCATTGAAGGCAGAGATGAACGAGTTGAAACACTTAAACGAGCCTGGGATTACAGCGACAAGCTATTAATCGCCTCGGTAATGATTGCCGGAGATAGTGTTATTAGTCAATTTTCGCCCTATAAAGACGGCGTAATCACTAGCCGTAAGACCTTTCAAAAGTACTACGCACAATCAGAATTTCGTTCATTCTTGGAAACAACCCTCAACGATACAGCCATCGCTGTCGGGCAAGGAATCTTTGTTCTCTTTAAAGACAAAATCGAAGAGCAAAACTTTCTTCTAGAACGACAGCATATCAAACGAGACTGGATACAGAAAACTCAGCGTACCATTAAGGCTAGACCTGCCTCAGTCAAAAAAGACCTTATCGAGAAACATCTTGAACTCTTTACCGATTATTGGAATACAACCCTTGAAATAGGCCGCATACCAGCCAATAGTGAATTTGAATTTTCAGAACAAATACGTCGTATAACTGGCTCACATGCTAAAGCCCATAACGCCTTAATAGAGTACTTTGGCGATGTGCTATTTAAGGAGGCACAATCCAATCGACAAGAAGACCTTTTAGTCTATTTTGCGCTGGGGCTTTTTGAAAAACGAAAACCCCAAGCACAAATGCCAGAAAGCCTCAAAAGGGATATTAAAGCCTTTTATGAATCGTATAACCAAGCAATAGAAAAGGCAACCGACGCATTATATGCCGTGGGCAATCCAGCGCTGATAGAAAAAGCCTGCAATGAGGCATATGACAATCTAAAAAGTGGCGAAATGAATGTGGGGCACAGCTATATATTTCATAAAGACTTGCTAGGCGAGCTGCCTACTGAACTGAGAATATACGTCGGCTGCGCGATACAGCTCTATGGTGACTTAGAAGAAATACAGTTGATAAAAGCACATATGACTTCAGGAAAAGTGAGCCTGATGGGCTACAAGAATTGGGAGTCAGACACACCTCTTCTAATTGAGAGAATTAAAATAAAAATGCGGGATCAGGATGTGGACTTTTTTGATTACACAGGAAAATTCACCCCGCTACCACTAGAAAACAAAGCTGTTTTTTAAACTAAATCTTTGTTAGAAGTAATAATTTTACTTAACTTATCATATATTTTCTTTTGAAAAGTAAATGGCATCGCTTTTATACGAGAAACAATATCATCAGTGCTAAGCGAGTCAATTCTCGCTTTTAATTTTCCAACTAATACTTCAACTTCTTCAAGCTCCTCAGACTTCAACGATACAAGAGGACTCTCATAATAACTTACCAACGAAGAACACTTCTCTTTGGATAAGGTTTGAAGATCATCCAAGTTAGAAAACTTCTGAAACCAACAAGAAAAATCAGAAAACCTTTTTTCCTCGTTTCTTTCGTCAAGAATATCTGTCAACTGATCAACAAAGAAACCCATCTGTTCAAGGTCTTTCTCAGATAAATAAAGTGGAAATTCCGACTCAATTGATCCTTTGATTGAATTTAGTTCATTATCAGACATGCCAGTTAAAATTGACGAATCAAAAACATTTGCTTCAATGAACTCTGAAGACATTTTTAGCAACACATGTAAACGAGACTGGAGGATAGACCCCCAAAGAGCAGCCGCATCCCAAAGCGATTCGTAATCATTAACCTCAAGAAAAGCACCATATTCAGATAGCTCTTTTTCACGGGAGGAGACGGACAACACTTCAATTTTTTGTGGGGATAAATCCTTACTTACCCAAGAGAAGGTAATACGCTTTATTTCTAATAATTGAGCATAACATTCATCGATATCGCTCAAGTCACGTGTATTTATAAAAATAGGCCTGATATCACGCAATAACACAAGCCGTTCCTCTATACCTAAGAGCCCTTCAACTGGCTCATATATGGAAGAAAGCTTAGATTGTTGTAATTCCAAAACCTTTGATAATTCATCAATCCTCTTAGAGATATTACTAATACGCTGATTACACTCTTTACCATCAATTTTACCCTTTAAAGATAGTATTTTTTCAGAGTAAAGCTTCCCGGAACTTATTTTTGATCTGATTTCTTGTATTGAATGAATGAAATCTTGTATGGGAAAATCACAAAACGCCTCAGAATCTATGATCAATTGCCGAAACTCCCAGCGCACTTGTATCTGAGCAATAGACCTAATGCCGGTATCTCTGAGGGTTTTACTAAATTTGTTCAAATTAGCCGAATTTAAAGTGGATACATTCCACTCCAGCTTTCTTCTAAATTCTTCTAAAGTTTCCATAGAATTACAAGTTTGTGTGACAACCCAACTATCAAAATTAGCCTTAACTAGAGTAATAACTAAAGATTTTAAATCAGACAACTCTGAAAAATGACTATCACCCCACCCACCCTCAGAATTCATTACACCCTCCTTTTTCAGGATATCTGAAAGCAATCTAACAGACGACCCCATTCGACCTTCACGCTCAACAGTCATCACAGATCTCTCTAATTTTTCGAAAAACTTATCAAGGCTATCTATTTCGGACTTAGCAATAACCGATTTATCCATTAAGTAAGAAAGTCGGCCCTCCAAGGATTCTGGAATAATATCGTCACGTTGTAATACTAAGGCCTCATTGTGAAGCTCTACTAATTTCTCCTTTGAATATGTTCCCTCCCAAAGGTCAAGAAAAGACCTCCATCTACTTGAAGCATCTTCAGCCAAAAAGCGAATGGTTGTCTCAGCAAGAACCTCAACCTTAAACTCTTTCCGCCCTGCCTTCTGAGGATACGCTAAATTTAGCCAATCTGGGGATGCTATTGCTGCGCCGCTATACAACAAACGCCTATCAGGAGTATCAGATGAAATAAGTAATCCGAGAAACACTGAAGCTGATGCGGAGTTAAATCCGTATGGTGGTGAAATGAGATTCTTGTATGTATCACCTAAAGTACGACCAGGGTCATCTTTATGTAAAGTCTCAAAATATGTAAATACATCTTTAAGTACAGTAGACTGAGCTAAAGAGATACGTCCCTTTTTGTCAAATACATTCCAGCTCTTGATCAATAAACTATCGATCCTATTTTGGAGCTTTTTAATTTGTCCTTGTACCCAGGGGAAGTTTAATTGGCGGGAAATTAAAGCTCTAGTTATCGTAATACAGTCAGCACTGCCACCTCCCCTCGCATTAGAAAACCCATCAAAATTGAAAGGAACAACAGAAGGGTAAACCTCAGAGAATATAGCACCACCAATCTTTTTCATTCTATCCAGAGGTTTAATCTGAGTACAGCCTGAGAATATATAGGTTTTTTCTTTCAACGCTGTAGAAAAGGCGTCTTTAACCTTATAACGACAACTATCCTTTTCAGGAACTATAAAACGCCTAAATTTTTCGAAATCAGCACCACTAGTTACACTCTCAATCACCTCAAGACTAACAATATTTTTACCAATATTTCCATGCAAATCATTAATAACAACAACCCATATTGGTGCTTTTTTTATTGTTAAAAATTTCATAGAAGCAGCAATAACTTTATCAACACCCTCTAATACAGAAGAGACATCATCCTCATCATTCAAATAAAGATATATCAATCTTCCTTTCGAGCCAAAAGGATCGATCTCAATAGCCCACTCATCAAAAGCCCTACTGATCACAGTCTTGAAATTATTTGCATGAGCCAATAAAGGATCAAACCTCCAATCGGAAGTAGAAATATCATTAAGAACACCGAAGTCAGTTAGAAGTGGCTCAACGCTTAAATCCGTAACTGCACGCTTTATAAACAAGTCAGACATATCCGACTTATTAAACTGTGACACATTATGTTTCATCCACAGATTAAATTGAGCACGACTTGCCCCATCAGATAAAAGTTCATACTTAAATAAATCATCATTCCACTCTAATGCCCCCAATTCTTCCAACCGAGAAACAGACTTTGCAATCAATTCACTACCGCTATAACATGCATCACTGACAAGGAGGTCAACTTGTTCTTTTGAACGGAACACAGCTCTTAATTTATCTAAAAGAGCAATAGAAACTAAAACATTTGTCTCAACATTACTCAAAGACGATTCAAACCTCTCTAATAGTGAGTTGAGTGTTTCAAAGATAGATCCATTGATTTGTCTTTCAGCTGATAATAGCTCAGGTAGCATATAATTTTTTGCAAAATTCGAAACTGGTATCTGAAACCCCTCTTTAACATCAGTTAAAGACTCAGAATCCACAGACTCTTTTATAAAAGTAAGCGCAGATCGTGACTGAACAATATCTTTCTGTCGGGTTAGAAACCAAACAGTTAAGGGGTGTAATGGCCAACAACCTTCTACGATAACATTGGAAAACTGCTGAAGATCTCCCCAGACAGAAAAATCAGAGAACCCAGGTAAAGCGCTTGCAAGGCGATTATGGAGCTGTAATACCTCAGCTTTATCGAATTTATTACGCTTATATTCTTCGAATTTAGAGGAATCCCTTTCCATCATATTCGCAATGATTGTTTCCAAATTAGAGGAAAGATATATCTTATCTGCTGCGTCGTATCGAGTAACATAACGCTGAATTTGACGAAGGCCAATACCACTAAAGCGCTTTAAGTACGCCTTTAGCTCATACTGAATAAATCCAACAAATCTAACTTTAGACTTATTATCTTGAACGCCCTGGAACAGTTGCTGCAAAACAGAGTCGCCAGCCAACGAGGGCTTTTCAGCTGCATACTCTAAGTACCTACCAAACTCATCAAAAAGAATTACCATATGAGAAAATGGACCATCGTCTCCGCAATAGCATGAAATAACAGACTCAATGAGGTCTTGTATTGACTCTTGGCCCTCTACCGGTATGGGTGACCCATTGGCATTAAGATAAATAGAGTCAACATCACTATATATATCCTCATCCCTTTCACGCAATGCAGATATAATTTGATCAACATTCTTAATTGTGAATAATTTTGTAAATTCAGATTTTCTAATTTCAAAATTTCTTAACACAAACTCTTCAGCTATTTGAAACCTGGGAGACAACAATCTTAGCGGCTCTAAATCTAAATCTAGAGCACCAATCTTTCTAAAGATCTCACTGCTAATTGCATTTCCCAAATGAAAGCCACTCATACCATCAAGTGTTATCACTAATGCAGGCTTAACTGAGCGGGAAAAATAGCTTGACACATATTCGCCAATTTGACTATCAACCTTACTTAACCCGGAGAGTATGGCATTACTAGTTGGTGATAAAGGAGCGGTGAATAACTGGGCAAGCGTCAAAGCAAGATGGGACTTACCAGAACCATAGCCAGCTATTACTAGAGAATAAGGATTTACATCCAGGTCTTTGTCACCAACTTCAATTTTCTGTATAAACTCAGCCAAAAACGAAGCTGAATCTTTTAATACATATTGAGAATCATACTCACTATCTGAGGATTTGGAGACGCCGTGATATTGAGGACCATGGAAAACATATGACTCAGCTGCATGCAAAGCCATTTCGGGACGACTATCTATCCAATTTACTTGAACGGCACCATCAAAGAAATTACTATCGTTAAACTTTACAACTTCTGATAACTTCATTTTCAATCCTAGACTAATTCATCATATATATTTTTTACAAGCATCTTCGAAGACACAGTTTTTATCACTAACAGGCCTCCTGTCTGCATATCAGAACTCAAATAGCCTTTTTCCTGCATCCACTGAACCAACTTATCCCAAACATTTGGCGCCCATAAAAAAATCGAATTTAACCCCGTCTCAGAAACAATCTCTTGAAAATCACACTGTTCAGAAAAACCAAAATCCTCCCAAACTTTTATAAGATAATAAGCATAAAGCGGGAAAAACACCTTATCATTACTTAAAGGAGACCTTGATATTGATTTTCCATCAGGCCGCTTAGCATCAAACTCACCCAAAAGCGCACCCGTAGAGGATAAGCTAGATTCATTAAAATAAGTTGATAAAAAAGTACTACATATCCTATCAAGTCGAGATTTTACATTGATACTTTCAGAAAGAAGAAGCATGAAATCATTCAGTGAAAAGAAGCTATCTAAACGATTTGAAGAGCCTGAAAAAAGGACACCCCATGGCTCAACGATTGAAACTATACTATCGCCGTCCTTATAAGATCGACACAACATAAGATGAATAAGAAGATGACTGACGTCCTCACTAAGACTAGGGTCTGAGTCAAGAATGACAACACCTAGCTCAGTTAGTGAAATCGTCCACCTTCCGGATTTTTTTTCTGATGAAATTACTCCAGCCCCGGTAAGGTAATGGATAATCGGTTCAACCTTGCCAGACGAATCACCGGTGGGTATTCCCGTCACAGCAGATATCTCATTTTTATCCATTGAGATCTCTGATTCCGCAAGCCTTATCAAAGCCGCTCCATATTTATATTCAAAGACGAAAGACTGCGAAAAATTTATGTTCAGCTGACTAGCTTTCATTTGAATTATCCATACGACTCTCTAAAGAAGATACATTAACCAGAATAGCCTCTTCGATAAACTTACCATTAGATTTAACATTGGAACCCAAAGACCAACATTGACCTTTTTCCAATTTAGACAACCGCTCAACCCAAGATTTCCGATTCTCACCAGTAGCATTTGACAAAATCTTCGCATAACTCTCAATTTCAGTTGACGCGGGTTTAAAGAATAGTTTATGGCCAGCTTGAAACAAACGATCTTTTTCTTCCGAGTTAAACTGACTCACTGTTTGTGTTGCCAATAGCATACCTAAACCAAACTTTCTTCCTTCTCTCAGCATTTTATCAATAGGCGAGTCACTAGAATGATCTAGATTTTGAATTTCATCTAAAACTATTGGCATTGGGTTATTTTTTGTTCCTTCATTTTGAGAGAAATCCCAAATATCCCACAATGCGAATTCAGTGATAATCTTTTGTATATCACTTGCATAACCTTTTAATTGAATCACATCCACACCAACATCAGGTGATGAAATTAAATCTTTCCAGCTGACATTTTCATTATCAACGAAAGCATTCGCTCTTACAAAAGGCTCAATTTTATTTGCGACTGTTTCACCGTAACTACTATCATCACGAAGATCATTTACTAGTTGATCAAATGTATATTTCTCGTATGAATCCAAACCAAAACTGATAACACGAACTAAAGCCGCCTTCTGCTGCTCCCCTAATGAATATATAGAGGAGAATATACTCTGTATTCGAGTGGCGACGTCATATGAACTTTCTTCAATTACCGGCATCGACGGATCTAATATTTGAGTTTGTCTTCTAAAGGGACTGATAGCTAGACCACCATTTCTTATGAAATGGTCTCTAGGTGAAGCCATGGATTTGAATCCAGTTTCCGTATGTGTAGGAAGAAAACCATCAGTATAATCTATTACAAAACTGTGGATCTTCGACTTGGCTAACTCAGATAATAAGCATTGAATCCCATAGGTCTTCCCTGAACCTGAAGACCCAAAAATAACCATATGCCTGTTAGGTAGTTTGTCATGCCCGTAATACCAGAATACAGGCTCATTATTTATGCGCGTGCCTAATAATATTTTTTCTGGAATCATCTCACTTGCAGGCAATACTGATTGAATATTTTCCAAATCACTAATGGGTTCACTATTTCCTTTCATCACCTTAGTATTTTCAATCTCGTCTTTAACCATCTCATGATGTGTATCTTCCGATATATTTGGAGTGCCCAATGGTTCAATAATGACAATATTATTCTGATCTAAAACATCAAGGCCTGTTTCAATCTTTGTCTCTACATAAGCTACTGAAGTTTCAGATTCAAGAGTATCTGCTTGAACATCATTAGATGTATTAGCCAAAAAATGTGACCCTGAACCTTCCACATCATTAAAATAACCATTAACAGGCGCTTGAATTATTACGGGAGGTTCCACATTATAGTTTTCGAACTGCCCCTTTGAGCTCAACATCTGTGATAGTCCATCAAAGCCCAATTCAACATGCATTAGCTTACTTGACTGATCAGCAGCAACACTATTCGATACAGGAATCCAAGAAACCTTAGGCTCTGAAAGCTCGACATCAGTCCAGAAAGTGAAAACAGTACCCCTCCACTCTATCTCGTAATAACCCTCAGATAATTTTGCCAATGTATTCTCTAACTTGCGTAACTGTTGATCATTCAAATTTACACTAGATCGAGATACTAAAGATCGCTGCAATTGCCCCCACCAATACCGTCGATCAAAGCCATCTCCAACAGAAGTAGAATCACTAGGTCTGAACAGCGCGCCTAAATACTTAATACCTTCGGTAACTTGGTTAATCGCCTTATCTATATGTGACTCACTTTGTTTAGCAAATTTACATTCTAGTATTTCGGCCTTAATAAGAGGCACAGTATTATCACCACGATCTACAAGTTCAAGCATAAGTAAATCAGGCCTATATGAAATATCGTGCAAGCCTAAAGTAAACCAATGCCTATGTGAATCCAATGGAATAATTTTTTTGAACAGGCCACCTGGAGAATTGTACATAAAATCGATCAACGTAAAGCCAACAATCTCCCTATTCCTACTATCCTGTCCCATTATTGATTTAATACTTGAAAACCCAATTAAATCATTTTCGTGATTAGCAACAGCATTTGAAATTTTTATTGTTGTCTCAGCATCAGCATGAGGTAAAAGCTGTTTAATATTTGACTTCAGTTTCTCTATCAAGCGTGAAGACGAATTAAAAGAGGACGAAACGGTTAAATTAAGTTCTCCAAATGCACCTAATCCGGTAGAAAAACTAACTACTTTTCTTCGGTCCTTATCATCAGACTCTAAAAGTAGCTTTTTATCTATAAATGGATCAATCGAAGCTACCCAATTGCCGCTATTATGAAGTTCATCAACAACCTCCTTCCAGGGCTGATAATCAACATGACCAATTACCAGGTGATCTTTTGATGAGTCGCTACTTGTTCTTAACCTTGCTGACATATCAGCATGACGAGTCTGTATACGAAGACGACGATTACTCAGTATAGAAAATCGCTTAAACCGATCTTCATCTCTAATAGGGCGTGGATATTCAGAAATAGGAAATTGTGAGCCCGCATCTCCATGAAAATCAAACGAGAATTCATCAGTAGAGATAATACTTCCCTTAATTGAAGAACTTAAGAAACTGAACAGGAATGCCAAATCATAAACACTCTCGTCCCGTTTCAAAACATCTAGAAGCCCACCTTTTGCAACATAACGATGAGCCACCTTGAGATCCAAGCGTCTAAAACGAACATCATTAAACCTCTCTTGGATATCATTTTTCCATAGATCTAGACTAACCTCCATTGCTTTAGGCGATGAGGATGTAGAAAAAACATTTAAAGAAACACTGAAAGGGTCTGTAGATCCGTTATTCTTGTTAAGAATTTTAACTAGAAAGGCATCAAGGCCAGCAAGAATCACATTTAAACTTTTAACATTCACAGCAAGAATACTAATTCCGTCATGAGAATGAGCAGCCATACTGTAGTAATCTTCTAGCACTGTAGATACGATACTTTGCTCTTCAGTGCTTCGAATCAGCTCACTAACTTCCTCTTCAACATCCTCCCTTAAAAGAGTTTGAACTGCTACGGACCCACTATCTTGAGGAGTCATGCCGATATAGGATAAATATCCAAAATCTTTGGTCTCAGCAGTCATTTGATTAGTGTCATCCATACACAAGATTGATATAGGTCTTGATATGGTAGATAACTCTAAAAGACGATCAAACAAATTAGAATTTTTCTCATCAACAAAATAATGAGCAACGATCTCAGGAAAGCCATCAATTAAAAACTTTATGCGCGCACTCTCCATCTCCAAAAAAGCAGGAGAAAGTCCCCATACTACAGCCCGATCTAGATAGCTTTGATTTGAATCTACACTTTTACCAGATATCAAATAGGACTTATACAAGCGACGTAGAACCGTCTGGGATCCTAATTTCTCTTCACTTAATACGTCCTCTGCAAGTTTTTGATAACTCTCAATCACATTTGCAAGGTATGATTTCGAACTACTATAAAAACCATCACTTAAAAAAGAATTCAACCACTCTTTATAAGAGTCAGAAAGTGTATGAATACCTGCTTGCAATCCAGCATCAACCTCCCCTATACCTCCAACTAGATTTACAACTTCCAGCTCTATCAACACTTGAGACAAGAGACGATTAGCTTCATCGTCATCAGCGGCATAATATAAAGCAGTTAAAAACTCATCTGGTATCTTGAAAAAAGGTAATACTCCATAATCATTTTGACTTAAAGATTTCAACTTTTCTGACAAATTTCTTGCTCCCAGCAATCTAACTCTTTCCGGATGATTGCTTGGAAGAGCCCACTTCCAAGTAGATTTATAAAGTAGGTCCTCGGGCTCATCAGAAGAAAAAATAATATCAAATGTGAGAGCTGGTCGTTTTCGCGAAACAGAACAACTTAATACGTCAAATTCCGCCACAAAACATAAACTAATATCTCTTTCCCAAGCCCTCCAGTCCTCTCTCATCTGTTCACGATCAACGGGAAACCTAACATCAACGGAACCTAGTCTTTCTTCAATCCCTCCAAGCACGCCCTTAATTAATTCTCTAGCTACAAACTCACTACTTTCTCCTTCATGACTTTCATCACCATCAACTAAATCATGCTCGAAGTGCGTTATTTCAATGGTCATTTTTGTCGTTTTTTCTACATTAAAACGTCCAGCCGAAGATAAATACTCCACCAAAGAACGCCATAAGGCAGCAATAAAAACCTCACTACTTGAACCCGATAAAAGCGGAGTTTTTTTAGATTTTACCCCTTCACTCTTCGGCACCGTACCCAAAATATTCATTAGGGGAAATAGATCGACAAGTAACAATTTGTCTCGACTACTAACACTAGCATTTTCTATGAAATCAATAAGGCATTTACAATATTCTTCAGAAGCATCAAACCCTGGCTTACCTTCTTTAGACAAAGGAATAGACAACTCGCCATTTAGGACTGCTAGTTCGACCTTATCTTTATCCTTATTCCTCTGTGAATTTGTTTTGTAGCGAGAATGAGAAAGAAACCTTTCAGCCTCAAAAAACAACCTCATATTTTTTTTAACTAATATTCCTTCAGGAAATTCAAAATCAAAATATGGAAGATCCAACAAGCCGAAACTATTTAGCAAGGCCTCACATACATCTGAGACCGAAGTAACACCACCCGAATCGCCAAAGACATCAGAAATGTAATTACTGACTTGCTGTAATGTCAGTGCCTTCACGCTCATGACCTTCTGAAGAAGATCATCTAGACTATCAATCTGCGAATCTGGTGCAGAAACGCCTAGCCCTTTCAATAGGCTTGTAACCCATAGATTAAAACCTTTATCCATATCACGCCAAATAGTTTCAGGCGTAACGATATAAAAATCAGATAAGCCGCCCTGATCAGTCGCATACTCCAAACCAACAAGAAGAACGAAGAGCGAAGCTACACCCTCTTGCTTGCAAGTTCTATTACGATACCAAGTCAACTGATCCTCTGTATCGATCCAACTGTTTACAGTGTCGAGATCAATCTCTTCCTTCTCGGAAAAGTCACTCAAAACACTAGAGTCATCAGACACCCATGCTTCGTACAAACCTGTGGAAACTCTAAAATAGTTTTTATGTGGTGCTCCACCGACCTCAGATAAAACTCGCTTATCCAGCATTAAAAATAACTTTAATGCCTGTTCAGGAGGGAGGCTATGCACAATAATTCTTGATTCGAAAAAATCATTATCGCGATCATATGCAGACTTCCACTGGAGAAAAATATATTCAACCAAGGTGTTAAGATAAATGTTTTTATTCATTGACATGCCACTACTCATTTGGATTTATAACAATTGAAACCGCATCTGAAAGTTCAATAAGCAAGCCACTTCGCTTCAATAAATCTTCAATCCAATCACATTTATAATAAGACTCATATTCACGCTCTTCTGCCCCTCCCATCCACTCAAAAGCCTGGCCTAACTGTCCCCCTCCCATCACAATGCCAAAATGAGAAAACACTCTTTCATAAAAATCATCCATTGTGATTCGTTCTCCAGGCGACAGAAGAGCAACAACCAAAAGCCTTAGTGTATCAGAGGACAGTACGAATCTTTGCTCTTGGCCTTTAGGAGGTATTACAAGGCCTATCTCTTTTGACAACTTTCTAAAAATTTTAAAACCATGGTTCTCTGCCTGAGTAAATTTTTCACCCCCCTCATTGATAAATACCCCCCTTAGAACTCGATAAAGAAGGTTCTCAATTTGGTCAAAATTTCGTGTTGCCATCTTACGCATTAAACTGTCCGCGCCATCCCGGGGATCAGCTAATACCCAAACATAATTGCCAGAAAAGCCGTTTATTTTTACAGCACTGTCGTCCAAACGAGCTGATTGAAAACACATAGATCGAAGCGTATGCAGTGACAAAAGATGCTGTAGTAATTGTAGTTTTTCTAGATCACTCACTACAGCTGTAGTTATATTCTTTATTTCGTACGCCAATAATAACGCTTCTTTCCAAGAGTCTTTATGGATCCAGCCTAAAGTGGCGTTCCCTACCTTGCCCCCACCATTACTCTCAAAACCCTTTAGCTCATAATCATCGAGGACATTTTCAATATATTTGCTCAGCACATTTATTTTATTGTATGACGCGTTAATTATTTCTCCCAACCCAGACTCAACCTCACTTTGAACTTTCGTCACCTCTTGGGAATCGACTACTCTATCTTCATAAATCTTTACGTCTCCATTGCTAGATAGATCCTGATAGTTTTTAAAAAGGTTGGCAAGTTGTAGGAAAATAAGCTCACCCCCTCTAGCCATAAAATTATGTCTATTTGTTTCGAAGTATTTTAGAGATGACTCCCAATCAGCCACTCCACTCGCTTCTGCCGCTGTATGCTTCCAATTTATTTCGCATGAAATAAGTTTCTCAGCAGCTGGCAAAAAAGACTGTGTTACCCAGGTTCTATTATTTCCAACACCAACAAAACCACTCAAGACGCTCTGTAACAACCTAACTAAATCATCTTTCTCAGAATTAGTTCCCGTCCTTACAGTAGATTTTAGCTTTTCAAGAATTTCAATATAGGTTTTTCGATGAACTTCGTGCCGAGTACCCAGCTTTGAATTCGGAAAGAATGAGAATAGTTTGACGGCCAAACCTGAAGCAGGATGATACGAGTATTTACTGCCATGCTCAGGAAGAATAAAAGAGTATGGGTTAGACTTTTCCTCCTGATCAGAGCTTTTACTTGAAATAAAAACCAACAGCATTTCCGACAGGTACTCTACTGAAGTTTGATCTTTATATAAACGCCGACCGTATATCTTATTGGCAACATTTATATTTTTGGCATCCTTATTTTCGGAATCAATGCCACCACTAAATGGGAATGTACCACTTGTTTTACTTTCCAACAGATCCACTGAAAACCCCCTTAAGTTTTTTCGATACTTCTCTTATTGTTAGATAACTCCAAGTCATACAATTGCACCTCGCCGTCTATACCGCTTCGAATAATAGAAACATCATCCTCTCCATCTTTACCCTCATCAAGATGGAGGATTTGAGTTCTAAATCTATCTAATTTCGCATGGTAAACTGGTGATAACCGACCACCAATTTCACCCCTATAACTAGAAAACATATAATCAATTACTGGCAAGGGCATGTGCATTGAAATATCTTTATATTTTATTACCGGGCATCTTTCGCCAGCATCATAGTCAATGTCAAAATCGTCAAAGTTTTTTCTAAATAACACTAGCTGAGCTGATTGAGCTAAGAGCTTATCCTCCCTTTTTAAGGTCAAATACATCACTCCATCTTTTTCAAACTGTCCAGAATTAAAACCTGTATAGTACTCAAGAAGAACCGATAAACACTTATTTTTTAATTTCTTCTTTTGACTTCTACTATATGAAAAACCACGATTTTCTGCCCAGAAATCGAAATCTATTGTATTGTCCGATTTAAGGAATAGTTGATGAAAATCCTGATAACAACGGTCTTCTATAGGGCAAAATAAATACAGAATCCGTCTTAACCCAGATCTCCACCTTATGCCCTCCCGCTCAAAACCTTTTACTTGAAATCTCTTCGCAATATATTTTATGTTCTCTTGCAGTCCATTAATCAAATCGTTTTGTTCAGAGCAAAATGGTGACTCATACTTTAGACCTATTGATGCGCCATACTGACTTTTCACCATCAGCTCAATTCCCTGGAGACGGGTTAACTTATCCTCCAATCTACCATTCGTATACCCAAAAAATATATCGCTAAACAATATTTTATCATCTGAACCATTTACATCTTCGCAATCATAACCACCAGTTATTGACAAGGATAATTGTGCAATCATCTGCCTCATAGTTAATCGTTTTTCATATGCATTGGTTCGCTGATATACCCATCGAATACGCTTCTCAACAGTTTCTAATGAACCATATAGCTGATCTCTATTTGTTTTTATCGGGCAGCTATCAGCTTTGTCACATGATTTACAAACTTCCCAACCAGCATGAGATACCAGCCTTGTAATAAGACTAGCGCCTACAGCGGCGTTATCTAACCTAGTCAAATTTATTACATAAACATCCTTTTCATAGTCCTTCAACTTATTACTATCAGTAATTATTTTATCAAGAGGCTCATCTAGAACTCGAAGTATGTCTGAACGAGCATTGCCTGCCCCCTTATAATCACTGAGCGTTGATAATAAAGGCCCGGTATTACTCACTATCAACCAATTCCCGGGCTCGGACATTGATTTTTCGAATCTCGTTAAGCGATCCTCAGCAGAAAGCTCACTCATATCCTTGACAATACTTAAATTTCCCTCTGTTATCAGTTCAAACTCATTTAAAGGACTTTCTAAAGCAGAACCGACACTTATTTTCTTGAAGTGTTTATATATATCTATTGCTAAAGTCGATTTACCATCACCAGCATGACCCGTTAAGATAATTACAGATTCAGTTTCAGAATTAATAAGACGAACAATCTCATCAAATATTCCGAGTTTAACGTTAATTGAATTAAAATATTCATTTGTTGATTGTGACTCCGCTAGCGCATTTGCACCACTTGAGCGAAAATTGTGAAGCGAGTTTAGGTATTCTATATATCTATTTTTCACTGGATTACTCTCTTACTAAAAAATAAGCTTATAATTCTACAAACAACAGTCATGGATACATATTGATCTTTACTTGATCAAGCAGTGACTGACGCTCTTCATCACTAGGTTCAAAGAAACTGCCCATGTGCCGTTTAGGAATGATAAGAGTATGACCTGGAGTTACAGGGAATCCGTCACGAATGACGAGCCCATACTGATTCTTCAGGAGAATATGACTGTGTGTGGTTTGACTGGCTATTTCACAAAATGAGCAGCTGTTTGATGAATTCATAGAACACACCCAACGACAAGGTGCATACGACAAACACGGGCGCAATCAACCCCAATGGCAATGCGAGCTTCCTTCGCTGGTGAATCCTTCTTAGTCTTATTAGAAGACTTACTCGTCCTAATAAGCCACATCTCGAAGCTCATTACGGCACAATCCTATACGTCGAGTTCCGTCCTGCAATCCATTGCTTTTATCGCTTCCTGCTACCGTTAACAATCGGCTTCTTTTTGTTGCGTTTAATACTACATAAAATAGAGACGAAGACCAATAAAAATGTTTTTTAATTCAGTAAGTTAGGTTGTTTAGATCAAATAAAATACAAGAGTTATACTTTTACTACCCATATGGGTAGTAAAAACGAATGAGGCTGGAGGGTTTAGCCTTCTTATCACCCTCTTGACGGTAACATTGCCTGGGAGACTTGCGGCTTTAAGCTATCACCCTGGAAATATACCGAAAGAACCCGGCCCCTTCGGTATTAACAACTATTCGTTGTCACCTGTGGGTACAGTACATACCTCTTCGAAGCTAATTACATTACCGTGGCCCAGCTCTTCACTTGCTTGCTGCTTGGCATCAGTTTCCGTTCTCGCAGAGACCAAAACGGTTTTACCGTTCTGATCCATTGCTTTGTAGGTTTCTAGTTGATAGTCCATGGTGCACTTCCTTTTTCTACTGGTTGATTTACTGCTTGTCTCGTATTGCCGTTTTCCCGTTGGAATAACTGCAACCTTGCGACCATATTATCAACCAGAGAGCACATGTCTATATTGGCTACATATACATGTAATGTTTTCAAGCAGGTTATACCCACCAAGACCAAGCGAATCACTGCAGTACTTTGCCTGCATGACAGATACTCATGAACAGCTTACGCTATCAATCTACACCCAGCGCTTTAAACACCGCATCTACTGGATCCGCATAAAAACTGACCTGAAACTTGGTGAACAATTCTGCCGGGATAGAAGGAATATCTGCTGCACTTGTCATAGGTAAGGCGACTTTCTTAGCGCCTGCATCAAACGCTACCTGTAGACACTCCGCTATGCTTTGTACAGGTGTTACGCTTCCACCCAGGCTCATGTCACCCAACACCACCATTTGGCTCTGTACCGGCTTACCGAGCAGACCAGACGCAAAGGCTACCAAACTGGCCAAGGCCAAATGGGTGAGTGGGCCTGAATTTTGAAGTTCTATTGCGTGGATATGGAAATCGTGTTCTCCAACCTTGGTACCAGCACTTATGCGCGATGCATTAGCCTTGAAAAAATCGAAGGCAATTTTTACTTGTTCCTTTGCAGCACTTGAATTCCATAAACCTGATGTCGCTAGCTTGCCGGAGCCTTTAGTCACTTGAAGCTCTAACCTATACAGCCCTGGCATGCCTTTGTTGCTTAAACCTATGGTATGCAAAACACCGGGCTTACTGAGGCCCTCTGGAATAAGGCCACCGCCACCCTGCTCTTTTACGGAGACAAAGTGCTCTTCCAGTGAGTCGTTGTCGATGTAACTGAAATGCACATCGTAAAACTCCATGCCACCAATTTTCTTTAGCTGCTCTTTAACCCGGCGACGTACCTGTAAGGCATACTCCAAACACTCACGAACATCCTCTTTTTCATATTTACCGTGGGGATACAATAGCTTTATTAAACCCGAAGTAGTTTTTCTGACCGCGATAAAACTCAGCGAGATAATCCACAATTAAGCCGTATCTGTGCGGCGTCATCCAGTATTTGATAACCGGTGGGATGCTCTGGGTGTGATAGCACCCTGCGACCGCGACCTAAATAATCGTGTAATTCCATGAAACGGATGGCAATAATGCGGTTAAACCATGAATAGGCGACTTGCTCCATAGTTTGTTCGAAACCCAGGCGCTCTACTCTCTCACTAAGTTTCCTAATTCTTGAAGTCAGGTTTGTAGGGAATGGCGTGCCATTGGCCGGTGACTTCTACGGAATGAATGACGTTTGCGGTAACACCGTAATTTTGTGCCTGCTTGGAGACAGCTGCTATAAAATCGCGGCGGGCTTTGGGGGCATAGGCTTTTAGGTAGGCTGTATTCATTGTGCTTGCTCTGTATTGCTTTACACTGATTGCTGTTCGGTGAGGGTATAGGCGAGCTTTTTACCTTGGCGCTTGACCAAGCCTTTCTCATCTAATGCGTTTAGCCATTGCTTAATAATGGCTTCCGTCAGCTCTGGGTGCTTTGCGGCCAATGTCTTAGGCGTATGGATTTCGTCTTTTTCTTGCTGCAGTTGTTGGTAGAACAGCTCAAGGAACATACTGAGATCTACTTTGGCGGCTACTTGCTTTTGGGGAGCGGTCTTTACTTCAACGACTGTATCTTCTGGTTCGGAAAAAAAATCACCCATTTGTAGAGCGGGCTGGATATCTTCTTTTGCCTGTTTACTTACTGAAGAAGCAAAGAAATCGGCAGATTGCAGCTCGTTAAAATCAACCTTAGACTCTGATAGCGCTTGGCCGCCCAGCTCTATCAGTTTTTTGTTTCCAGCAACGTCTATATCTCGCACCCATAACGGCACCCATTGCTTTTTGAGATTTTCGGTAGCGCCCTCCCATGTACCGCCCTTTTCAGCAGACTTGGCAACTATAACGCCTGTCGATAATGAGTAAATATATTTGTTGCGCCCCATCGCATTACCCGTATTAAAGCTCGCCTCGGGGTAATAAGGCGTGATGAGCAATAAACGGTCTTCTTGCAGGGCTTTTCTATATTGGGCCTTGGTGGCTGATTTAAGCAGTGAATCGGCCAGAATACCGATGGCTGAGCCACCCGCCTCTAAAGCGGCAAGCATTGAGGTTTGATCGACACCTTTTGCGCCACCAGAGACTACTGTAAAGCCTTGCTCGACTGCCTGCTGCGCCAATGCCTGAGTAAACGATTCATCATCTTTGTTGGTGTCTCGTGACCCGACAAAACCAATGCCCGGGGTAGCTAAAAGTTCTTTGTTACCAATGCAATACAGCAAGGGTGAACGGGTATCACCTAACTTTTCTTTGAGTACTTTAGGGTATTCCTGGCTAGCTCGGCTTAATATCCATACATTTTGTTGCTGCCATTTTTCTAGCGCGAAGCCCATACTGGCAGCGCGCTGTAACAAACCGCTTAGCCGCTCTTGAGTTATCTTATTTTTGGGATCGTGCCACTTACTTAGTATCTCTTCTTCTTTGGTGAGGAAATCGGCAGGTGTGAACTGATTTTGATGCAGCCAAACCGCCAGACGTGAATATTCTGTAGGCGTTAACGGCTTTATATTTCTGCTTTCGTTTTTATTGAAAAAACTACAAAGTAATAAAATGGCCTGCAATACATTATCAGTGTTCATGTATTAACCTTGATTGCTGGTTGAAGTAAGAGCAATGGGGTATACCATACCGGCATTGGCTCGTTTTAAAAGCGCCGTAACTACTGTAAATGTCCAACCCGAGTCTATTGCGTCGTCTAACAAAAATACCGGGGCGGCGTTAACTTGAGTAGGATCTACCGCAAAGGCACCGTCGAGATTTTCACTGCGACGAAAGCTGTTTTCCATGGCCTTTTGTGGTGCCTTTCTTTGCGCTACAGAGACGGCATCTGAACAGCCAATACCTAGCGCAGCTGCCAGCTTATGGGCAAAGTTTTTAACCAAGGTGGGGTGTCTGGGCGATGGCACATAAGTTAGCCAGCTTGGTTGCTGTTCAATAGGCATACTTTGGATCATCTGTACCATGGGCGCAATGAGGTCATCGCTGAAATGGTCAGCAGCTTTACCGTCTGCGACCAAATCACCCCACACTCCGTCTTTCCAGCGCGATAGAGCCAGGCCCTCTTCTGCTTGCAATCTTGCATCTTTGTAAGGCAGCCTGTAGGTGGAAAACGCTTCTGAGGCTAATGCGCCGGACCCACCGAAAAGCTTACGAGGTTTGATCTTAACGTAGCGATACTTCAAAAAGTCTGCTGCTTTAATAATGAGCTCACGAGACAGGTTAATATTGAGGGTTGATGAAAGGTCGCAGTTGGCACATTTACCGCAGTCCTCTGCTAAAGGGTCGTCTAAAGATTCTGCCAAAAAACGCATTAAGCATTCCCCATGCCGGCTATACTCTTGTAGCTGCTCCCATTCACCGGTTTTAATTGCACTTAAGCGTTCTATCCGTTCAGTGGGCAATTGGTAGTCTATCGCGGTGCGATAATAGAGCGGGCCGTCTTTGAGCAAAGGAGATGGATCTTCAGTAGACAAGAATTTCAGTGCCTTTTCGATGTTGCCTGAAGATAGGTTGGTATATTTCTCCATGGATGCTTTCTTCATTCCGTCCTGATTGGTGATGGCCTGTAACAAGTCGTCCACTTCTTGTTGCGTGGGGAATGCCCGATCTATAAAGAAACTTTGGATGCGTTCATCCTCTTCACCCTGCATCAAGATACCATAAGCCTCGTCAATGCCGCGCCCAGCACGACCTACCTGCTGATAGTATTCCACGACATTGCCAGGTGCCTGAAAATGAATAACAAAACTGAGGTCGGGTTTATCGAAACCCATACCTAGTGCTGATGTAGCCACCAGTGCTTTGACCTGGTTATTCAATAGTGCTTTTTCTAGCTCAATACGATCATCTGACTCACTGGCGCCGGAGTAGGCTTGTGCATTGATATTATTTTGTACTAACCAGTCTGCAACAAGCTCACAATCTCTGACGGTTTTTGCATAAATAATGCCAGTACCATCAATATGCTTTAAGGCCTCCACTAACCATGCCAGACGTTTTGGTTTTGGCATTAATGGCACGCATTGTAAATGCAAGGCCTCACGGGTTAGCCCCCCACGGCTTATAAGAATATGTTCGCCTAGCTGGCTCTGTATATCATTAACAACCCGGTTATTGGCCGTTGCAGTGGTAGCCAAAACAGGCAAGTTCTTTGGCGTTGCTTGCAATATACGCACTATGCGGCGGTAATCCGGTCTAAAATCGTGGCCCCAGTCGGATATACAGTGAGCTTCATCGACTACAAATAAAGATACACTGGAAAGCACGCTACCTAATACATTTTGTACAAGGTATTCATTAGCCAGCTGCTCAGGCGCAATAATAATCGCGTCAACCTGACTGTTAATAATTCTGCTTTCGTTTGCTGCTCTTTCTTCTTTCGACAACGATGAATTAATAGTTACCACTTGCAGACCAAGACGATCCGCACTTTGAATTTGGTTTCGCATGAGGGCAATAAGCGGAGAAATGATTATTGACGGCCCTTTGTTTTGGTCTCTAAGTAACTTTGTAGCAATAAAATACACCGCACTTTTACCCCAGCCTGTTTTCTGGACGACTAGCATCTGGCGGTTATTGTTAACTAGTTCAATAATCGCCTCTAACTGCCCCTCGTGAAATTGTGCCTTCGGGTTGTTGGTCATCCGCTGTAAGTGCCGTAGAGCTTTCTGTTCCATCATTGTGACATCCATTTGCTTTTCTATCCTATTGATTGATATTCGATTATTTAATTCTCACTCTGGCTGACGCCGCACACAAAGGCCACCTGCGTTGCGAGTTCGTCATCGCCATATCTTAGGGCCCGCCAAAACTCGGGTTCTAAGAGCTCCAGCCGTGAACGTATAGCTCGGCTATTGCGTTTGGCGGTAGCTGGACTGCGCTTTTGCAGCAGGTTGTTGCCTTGGATCTCCTGCTCCCATTCGTCATCTGAGACTCTTTTTAACAACAGGTCAGCGATGAGACGGCTCTCACGGACCATGAGCGAGCCACCGTTGAGGTCGCTGTTGTACGAAAACTCAGCCATGACTCGAACCCTCGCCTAGCAGCAAGCGGTGGCATATTGCTTGTAAAGACCAGTGCTGAGCCTGGAACGCATTGCTGGTCAATTTATATACACCTTTTTACCTTATATTCTAATTGCTGCCGCAATCAAACTTACCGTTATTGCTTCGGTATAGCTCTTCAGCGCGACGCACCAATTTAACTGATTGCAGCATCTAACTCTATGAATTTATTGTTCTTTAGCTCCTTAAGCACACTGTTTACTGATCGAAAACAATTGTCTTCTCGGTCTGCCTACAAATCAGGAAAATAACACGTCTTTGCGGAGGAAAACTCTGGTTATGCCCTCTCTGCGTGAGAATGAGACCCGAATGAACTGTATTTTCACCGCTAACGCCCACACCTGTCTATATTGGCTACATATACATGTAAACTATCCACACATGTTGAGAGCATGACGCGGTGCTTCTATACACGCTCAGGACGGAGTATTTAGGGTGAGCCGACCTCATTGCGCCACGCTGCATATATTGATACAAAAATAATGGGGAGGTGTAAGCCATTTACAACCAAATCATATTACCGAGCGCGCCAGAGCAAAGAACTCATCCATCCACATTAAATCTGCACCTAAGCGCTCTGCGTTATCCCGTAAGTCACGATCGTCTGAAGTAAGCATTGTTGGGGTATCAGGAGAAATGTAGCAGCAATATTCCAGGTGACTACAGATTTCTCTATCCGCCCTATGATCACCCTCTCCGCCTGAGTACACTACTTTTACGTTGTCTGCTGGGTAGTATTCTGAATGATCGCTGCTATCAAAAACCAGCTGAACCTGTACATTTGAGCTGTCTTTCACCAGATCAATAAGAACCTGCTCCAGTGCGCGCCGTGAGGTATCTGTGGGTTTGCCATCTGCACCAAAGGTTCCAAAAACATCTGGCAGAGAAAACAGGATATTATGGCCATCCAGAAGCCATATCAGCTCGTTGTTCTTTGCGATACTTCGCTTAAGCCGGTAAAACGGATCAATGGGAACCAGCTTCTCGGTGACTTCCGGAGTATATTTATCGTAGGCGAGGCTTATGCGACGGTCACAACATTCGAACAAGGTACGGGCTTCTGTATGCGTAACAATGGCATTTTGCGTCAACTGCCCTAAAAGCTTCTTCAGTTTAAAGATATCTTCCGGAGTCTCTGCCTGGCCAATACGCTCCATAAATCCTCTGACAAATATCGAGTCTTTCTGTTTTGAACCAAGGGCACTCTCTATGCGGCATATTTCTCTATCCAGCTCTTCAGCTATAGCCGCAAGTTGAGGCAGCGGGTTAATAGATTCAACAGACAGATCTTGCATTTGATCTCGTAAACCAGTCAGCTCCTCAATCCGATCCCTAAGTTCCTTGCGGTTGCCGGAATTTCGATCACGCTGTTGCTGGTGATCAATCAGGGAGCGAGCCGTATCTGCGATACCATTTAGACCCCTAGCGACTTCATTCCCAACACTCACGGGGCCAGCGATCCAATTATGGAGCTTGGAATGAACTTCCTCATCCACCTTTGAGGCAATCTCGGTTTCTAGCGATACGTATTTACTGCTTGAATCTAGAAGACGCCCCTCTAGGTCCTTAATATTCTGCTTCAGCTCTTCACATTGACGCTCAGACCGAGCCAGTTTGGGTGCTAGCTCATCGGCCCGAACAGCCTCTTTCTTGTGTTTTTTGATATCAATGCGGAGGTCTTTCAGCTGCGCCTCCAGATTTCGGATTTTCTCATTTTGCGCTTTTACTTGAGAATCGTTGACGGTCGCTTTCTTTACTACAGAGTTCTCTCCAGTCGCGTCAAAGCCTGATTCTCCTTCGTTGGTAAAGCGGTGAAGTAGATCTAAAAACGGCGCATAGTTGCACCAGACACCCGAGGCAAACGTTTTCGCTTGCTTAACGGGTACTTCGTTTAGCACTAGGTCACCTTCGATTACCTCAACCGCTATTTTTTGATAGTTCTCAGCACCCAACAGTAGCGACGCTAGAACCTCGCCTCGCCCCAACACTGAGCACAGCGGATCAATATTGTTTCGAATGGTATCTTCAGACAAATCCCCGAATATACTGATGGGGTTAACACGGGAAAGAAACTGAACAGTCTCTGTCGGCATTGTTGCTTTCTTCACACAAACCCGCTCTGCGAAACGCTCTCGAAGCTTAGGGGCATTTGATTTTACAAGCCTCATACCCTGTACAAGGCCCTTATCGACTTTAGCATGAGCCATAATTTCACTATCGTTGGCCGCCAGTACCATGTCGCGAAAAACCTCAATAACCTCATCCGGCAACTCAATATCTCTAATTCTGCTCATCAATTACCTCAACGTTCATTTCATTATATTTGGAGGGCTAGAAAGTACCAAAACTCTACATTCAAACATCAAGACAAGTCCGGATTTCGCACCCCTGACCTCTCCTTGGGATCTAGTGAGTCCCACGACCAATCAATATATGCATATTAATATCGACATAGAGACACTGCTCTCCCCGTTGCGCCAATATCTAGGCCTGTAGCGCCAGCCGCACCACGTAAAGCTAAACCCGTCACATATCTGGCAGCTACCGCACTTCAGTCTAGACTAACCAACCATAACATTGGCGCTATCGGGTAAACGATTGGCGTGTTCAGCTATATCTTGCAATACCCTCACTATCTACAATCCCTACTCATTGTTTACACCGAAAAAATAGTTCATGACAAAGACTTGTACCGATATTCAAACTCTGCAGAACGAAGTGGAGTTCTGGGAAGCATATGCAAAAGCACGCGAACCGATAGTAGAGCCACGCGTACTCGAGGCGCTTGAGTGCGCGAGAGCCAGGTTGCGCAAGAAGCTGAACCTAGACACACATGCTCCCGAGAGACCAAGATTCACGGGCTCGAATGTAATATCGATCTCTGAACGACTGAAAAAGCTCAAATCAGGAGTTTGAGCATGGACAAACAACTGGAAACCTACAAAGCAATGGATCAAAACGGGCGTACAGTCTTTGTATCGGCTCGCACCGCAACCGACGCCAGGCAACAGGCCGAAGAGCAGTTAGGTTATGGTAATGTGGTTAGTTTTTACAAGATCTAGCTGAGTAACGCATCAAATACGGGCCGCTGCAAACGCAACGGCCCGCTCTCCATTTTAAGCGCGTTTACCCTGCTCCATTTTACGCCGTAAAAAAGCCGGTTTGCTGTCTTCCATCGTTCGACAGTACGAGGCCCGTTCTTCATACTTATCGGCAACTCGCGAGCTAAGTTTACTGGACGAGTACATCGCTTCCTTGCTAAAACGTGCGCCATCTCGGTTGAGGCTGTAACGTCGTAGGGAGTTCAGAGAATCGCCTAGCCATTCATTGTCTTCGGCGAGTTCTGTGGCTTCTTCAATCAGAATATCGACTGCGGCCCAATCACCCTTTAAAGACGCCTCTCTGGCTCGGCGCTGGTAGTCTGCAACCATCACTTCCTGTTTGCGCGCCGTGGCCAATGCATTGGGTTGCAATGCGTCGTAGTCGGCTGCAGCGAGTATGGGTAGATCGGCGAGTGTGGCGCTGCCAGCCATTTGAACACCGGCCTGCCCTGTGGCTTTGACACTCACTGACATCAACCCGTCAAAATAACCACGCGGTACCTGCATTTCAATCATGGCCCATACTTCACCGCCGTATGCCAGGCTGGGTATTTGATAGGCGCCATTATCCAGCTTTTTATATCCGTTAAGGACTTTGAGTTGTATTTCTGCCGGGGCCTCCAGCTGCAGCTCTATATTGGTGGCAAACAGGTTAGATAGCAGATCAAACTCTTCACGAAAAGGATCGATCAAGTCTTCGGCCGACTCACCATAATAAGCATTACCATTGCCTGCACTGGCCATAGTCGCCATTAGGTCTTCGTTAAAATGCTGGCCCAGGCCGTATGTCGATGTCGTAACACCAGCACTGGCTAACTCACGACAATGTTCGGCTATGGCCTGCGGATCGGTCAGCCCTGCATTGGCACCGCCATCGGATATCAACATCACCCGTGATAGTGCATCTACCGAGGGATGCAGTGCCGTTTGTTCAGCACCTGCCAGCCAACCATCATGCAGTGCCGTCATACCTCGGCTTTCTACCCGCTCCAGGGCTCTGTGAAACACCTTTTTATCGCTTACATGCTGTGATGGCACTATAACCTCGACCTCATTGTCGTAGATTACGATGGCGCAGCGATCTTGCTGTTGTAGATGGTCTACCACATAACGGGCACAGCGTACGGCCTCCATCATGGGCTGGCCGTTCATTGAGCCAGACCTGTCCAGTACTAATGCCAGGTTTAACGGGGCCCTCTCCACGGGCGTTGTTGGCATATCGGGCGCTTCAATGCGAACCAGCGCGTTAACGACGTTATTGCTATTACTTATGAGTCCCGCTTTTTGCGGTACGATACTGACAGTGATATTTTCCACGGTATTCTCCTGCTTACTTAATCAAACGACGTAATTGCCGCCCTATTTCCCGGCTTAGGCGTGCGGCATCTTCGGGGCCTAGACCCTCCAGCTTCTGCTCATCAACCAGCATGCGTATGCCTGGTTCTATTTCCAGCTCCCGAAGGCGGCTGCCTGCTCCGAAATTCTGTCCTGTTCTTTCTGCTTCCATCGCACTCCCCAAAAGATCGGGCGAGAGCTGACTGCGGGCGTTGCTCGAAAAATTCACGTTTTCAGGAGGCTCAATACGTGACTCAAGTTCCTCAAACGAATCCCTTGGCATGCATCTGGAAAATGACGGCAATTCGCTTCTAGCGGGCTCACCACCACCTTGTTCGCCCTTGAGCCTGCGTATGATAGACAAGGCGTCGTTATCGCCCTCCTGACCCGGTATAAGGTGCTCTAGCTCGCCATGACTCATATTGGCCGTATACGTGGCTATTTTGCGCAGCGGCCAGCCATCTTTTACCAGAGCCCTGGCGGCCAATAGCTCCACTAACTGGCGGTAGCCGTATACCGCTTCCTTGCCCTGGCGTATGGGCCGGGTGAGGATGTCACGTTGGGCATAATCACGTATCAGGCGGGTCGAATAAGGCTCTAGGTTAATATCCAGATCGGCCGCTATATCGGCTAATTCAGTAATATTGCCTTCCCAGTTAACCCAATTGCTTAATTTGCTTTGCTCTAACACCGAACACCTGCCTGGTTATCTATTTTGCTATAGATAATATACCTACATTTAATATTGTCAATGACATTGATTGATGTATTTGATAAATAAACAAGATTAATAGCAAAATATTGCTGCTAACTACCAAAAATAAGCAGTGCCAGCAAAGCCCACACCGCCCAGCGGTGGTCTTCCTCCTGCCAGGACTCTTCCAGGATGTGATTCGCTTGCTCTTCGCTAAATCCATCTTTTAAGAGCTGTCTACCTACCCTGTCTACCGTTTTAGGGCTAACTAGGCGTTTGCCACGCAGTTTGATAATTTGGCTGGTGACATCCATATCTGAACGACTAGATGGTGATGCATCACCTTCGCCTGGCTGCACTAACTGTAATTTGGGTTTATCGCTCACAATAGGCCTCGCCTGGATTTAATGAATCACGGTCTTTGAATAACTCAGGCGCTTACCCTTGCGCAACAAGCCAATACGTTTGCTGTCGGCACGGTATATGGTGACCAATGAACCATTCTGTTCAATAACGGCCAGGTCTTTAATATGGTCCAGCCGCTGAATAGTTTGATGATCACCCAACTTGGCTAAATCTTTACGTGCTTGTTTTATGGCATTGCGCGACATAACAAAGCCCTCATCGACCTCTTCTCCATAATTGAGGATTAAGTCAAGATCACGATGCCGTACACCTCGCTGTGACTCTCGGTGCTGAAAGTGACGTGTAGCTTCAAATTGGTTAATTGAGTACTGGGGAGTGGCCATAACAACTACCTCGCATTGCATTAACATGAGGGTGTATTTTAGTCGATTGTGCCTACATGTCGATAATGACTACATATACAGGTAGTGTTTTCAGGCAGGTTATTTAAAAAACCCCGACAAGCCAGTAACGTATTTATGCCTAGTCTTTCCCAGTGTCAACACTCTCACTAGACCGGGTAATTTCTTCCCAGCAGCCCCAATTCGCTTCTGGGATTCAATCGTACCGCTTATGACACTCCAGACTGGAAAACCAGCAGGAACGGAGTTTCTAGCGAATGCTGCGGCTGTTATTCATCCCCACCGGCCGCTGGGGTATCAAAACGTAAAGAGATCAAGGTGTGGAACATTGGGGCGCCAAGCCAATCCACCCCTCATTACCAAGAAACTGTAAGTATTCCCTGACATATTTTTCAGCTTCATTAAGCTTACCGTGTAACCTGTCTGTTCTAGGAGCACGATTACTGTTATGCCATCTTAAGGCGAGTTTTATCTGAGTGGTATCACCCGTCAAGATATCAGCTAACATCTTGCTGCAGTTGACATTCGGTTTCGCCTCAATTTGGCTTAAACCCGCTGGCAACACAACCAACTCATCATTGCTATCAAACTCTAATTTATTCATTTTAATTCTCCAGATATTCAATTTACCATTAATACGAATTTAGCTACCGGCTCATCAATTGGTACTGTTCGGGAAAGAACACTCGCATGATTGCATGCGTCATCAACATCTCCGGCACTTCGTAGGTAAGAGCGAGGTCATGGCATTTCGATAATGGCCAAGGAAATTCTCCAGACTCTAATACCTCAATATCACCAGTAGAAACTTGCGATTTATCACACCAAGCTACGAGGTCTGAGATGTTTTCTGAACCGGATAATTCCTTTCTTCTCTCTACCAGCGCCAATGTAAGCTCTGGAAATGTTTTCGCCCACTCTAACGGTATGACTGTTTCATCAGGCCACTTTGTCGCCTTAAAACCTCGACGACCTAACAACCACCTTCTTGCCTCTTGGTTTGGAATTGCAGTTGCACTGCCGTCCCTAACAGTTTGAATGTCTCCATTACTGATGGCATTTCGCACTGATCTTTCATCCAGGCAACCCAGCAGTGCCACTTGCTGCACAGTTAATGTATCGGCAGGAGATTCTGCGCACCCATTATCTCCATCAAGATCTACGCGGGCCTGGTAGAGATTAAGCAACTTACTCACTTGGCTAAACTTTGATTTCCTTAAGCTTCCACCCATATCTTCTGCAAAAAGACTTAAAGTCCAAAATATGCCAGCTTGCGGAATCAAATCCCCAACCGGAAGGCCTACTCCACCAACCGCGAAATCATAAAGACATTTCAGGTCATCATCCCTTCCCGCTTTCGCAGACAATATTTCTTCCAATGCCACGTAAAAACAATCAAGATCTTCACTAACTTCAGCAAAAGTTAAGTCTTTACAAACAGCCATTCTTGAACCCTTCTTCGTATCGGTTTATGTAACGAGGGGATCATATTAACCCATATATGATATCTGTCAACTCATATATATCATATTATTAGATCCAAACGTTTACCTAAGCCAAAGAACTGTGTGGAAGATGTCCTTAGCCGATGACAACGCTGCTGCTGATTTTTAGTGCCCCGTATGTTATGCCTAAATCCGTGAGTTAATCTTGCTCATGCCTGCATTCCGGTATTTTTCAATATGGGAGCCCTTCCTATGAAAGCACCTATAGCGCAACCTCGGTAAAGCCGGAATGGTATTAGGTTTAGCTTGTCAGGCCTTTAAGAAACAAGCCAAACAACCCCCCTATTTCCGCAAGCTGACTATTCAACCTGTGGTCGCTATCCAGCAGATGCAAACTGGCATTATGCTCTTCGGCAAAACGCAGCGAGTTTTCTGGCGGTACGATATCATCATGCCAGCCGTGGACGATAGACAGTGGGCAATCAGGTAGCTGGATATGCTGTACATCGTACCCGGGCATATAGAATGCCGGTGCCATGAGAAACAGCCCTCTAGGTTTAACCGCGGCCGAGGCAACGGTCGCGACATAACCGCCCATGCTAGAGCCTACTAGCACTACAGGGCCATCTTCACTGTAGCTCTTAAGAAACTTGGCAACGCGATCGTCCGGATTATTGATGCCGGCATAGTCATCACTCTCTACTCTGCAGCCGTGTTCTTTGGCTATCTGAGCCAGATAACGAATTTTGGAACCCCAGGGGCCGCTTTCCTTGCCGTGAAAAAATATCACTTTCATCGTTGTAACTCCTTTTTATACTCTCAACCAGGCTTGTGCGGGATGGGCATCTTCGTTTGTCTCAGACACCAGCTGGGCATGTTCGTCAAACTCCCAACACTGACCGCAGTTTCTATAATAGCTGAATCCACAATGGGGATAGACTGACTTACTGTCGACATAAGCCTGATAGAGATCCACCACCTTTTCAATTTCACCCTGTTTAGCCATTGCACTCAGTTCAACCGGCACGCTAAAACCAAACAAACCCGGAACAAGACCCACAAGGAACAGGGGCGATGGCCTCTGCAATAATGTGAATTGAATTTTGGGCCTGAATTGTTCGCGCCATTCCATAGTCTGTTTGGTCTCTACTGCAGTTATAGCTGCGTGATAGTCCACATCCGGTATATCCAGGGTTTGTTGTACAAGTAACTCAAAACCTGCTGGCGCTTTGAGCGTTGCCCCAAAGGTATCGAGCTTTCGCAGGCCTCCTGAAATGCTTTTATAACCAAGCTGGGTGACTAACTGCGAGCGGGTGAAACCCAGTGCGTTGCTGCGTTGCTTGATAAGTCTTTCGAGTTCATTCATTGGTAATGTCCTTCTCACTCCATCTATAGGATCGATAGTCATAGCGGAGTAAGGCCAATGACATCGCTTTAGCAGTATTTTTTAATCGCCCTGCAAGTTGATGCTTAAATCGGCGAGGTAATAGTGTTCATCCCTGAACTCCGGTATTTTTCAATACGGGTTGCGCTTCCCTTCGACAGTGCCCATATTAATCGATAACCTATACATGTCTATATTGGCTACATATACAGGTCGTGTTTTCAGGCAGGTTATTGACGCTGGGCTAATCAGAGCCCCGCTACGCATCCTTTCTGCATTACCGTTAATATATAGAAGATAAAAATGTAAAACGCTATAGCAAATATCTTATTCATACTAGACCACCTTTTGTAACCTTGCGATTTGACTAAACCAAGATCAGTTCTTGTGCCTTGGCATATCGCTGCTGTGGCGACATGCCGCTGTAATATTCTTGAACGTCACCACCGCTAATTAATGACGACTTGTCACCGGTATCCGGGTTTACGACAAAACTTCTAATGGTTTGACTGGCATCCCCTTCTCGCCATCGAATATTGAATGCGCACTGTTCTCTAAAAAAGCACATTTCGTTGTATTCAGGAATATGATGGTGTATCCACCAGGCTAATGATGCCCAGTCACCGGTGCGTTCAAAATAGTCTTGGTAAGCAGGAATCACAATGCAGGCCGTGGCACCCATAAGGCCTTCTGCAGTCAATGCATCCCATATGTGTGCGCCGTAATTAGACTCGTTACTAGCGCAGTTCCAGCGCTTGCTTTGTCCAACGGCATTAACCTCGGGGGATCTATATCCCGATCTAATCGAAACTTTGCCCCATACTGCATGAATAGGCTCTAATACCTTCTCACATAACTGAGATCCGGCTTCAATGGCCAGTGACGGATTGTCGGGTGCATTAGTGAGCCCTTCTAGCTGGGCTATTTCTGAGTGCAGGAACTCTCGCATATAAAAGTTAGGCGACAGGCGCTGCCGACCCAGTGCTTCCAGTTTTTTGTAACTCCATTGTTTAGCCATGAGCCACCTCGAATCTATCTGCTATGAAATCCATAATACGCCCCCGTACTTTTATATCTATAATGTCCATATACACAGGTACAGTATTCAAGCACATGTAGATTGAGGGTAATGCGGCATGACTCAGGATGAAGAAACGCCAATTAGTTGGGATCTGTTACTCAGGTACCGCTTAATCGAAATCATCGCGCTGTGGGAAGGTCGGCTAAGCAGTACGCATCTTTGTAACGCCTTTGGAATTGGCCGGCAGCAGGCATCGAAGGACATTGGCGCATATACTAAAGAGCTTGCCCCAGGCAACCTGGAGTACGATGGCTCTTTAAAGGGTTACAAGCCTACCCCGGCCTTTTGCCCCAAGTTCACCCAAGGCATAGCCGAAGAATATTTACTACTACTCACCAACAATAATCAATTAGGTAAAACGTTTAAAAACCTCGCTCTGGGAATGGAAAACACCGAACTACTGAATGTACCCATAAGAGATGTTAAACCTGAAATTATTCGCGCGATAGTCACTGCAGCAAGACAGCAAAAACGACTGGATGTCGATTACGTATCAATGCATGCGCCCGATCGAGAAGGCCGGGTGATCGTGCCTCATACCATTGTGCACACGGGCCTGCGATGGCATGTACGCGCCTGGTGTGAGAAAAACAGCGATTATCGAGACTTTGTACTTAGCCGGTTCAGGGGTACACCAGAAATAATGGATATGTCAGAGCACGGGGTAGATGCAGATACAGCCTGGCAACAAGAAGTTACCATTAATCTTAAGCCTGACCGACGGTTAACCGAGGCCCAACAATCGCTTGTGGCCGCAGACTACGGTATGACCGACAATCAATTGAACATCACCACCCGCGGCTGCCTGGTCCATTATGCTCTTTGGGCGCTGAGGGTGGATACAAAAGACAATGCCCTGCAGGACAACCCTGTTGCACAACAGATTGTGGTCACGAATATGAATGATTTGAGGCGATGGTTGTTTTAGAAATTGCTACAGTCTCGCACCCACTTGTTTAATCGGCAATCCAATGGGCTGCAACCATTACAGCCAGAGGAATTTCACCACTAAGTCACGCTCTGCTGCTAGTGATAAAATCTCTCCACAAATGGAAATATGGACAGGCCCCTCATTCAAAAAAGAGAATAAGAATACAAATCACGATAGCGACACCTGTTCCCCAGACCAGTTTTGTTACGGGGTCATTCTCTAGGCGCCACGACAAGGGCATATCCTTAATCCCGAAATCATTGTGTAGTTTCGGCCTAGACGCGCCTGATGGTTTGGTCCCTGATTTGGTAATATACACTCCCGCGGCCATCAAGACGCCCCTTACACTGGCGGGGTTGGTATTAAATTTTTCAGCCAATTGCTCAACCAGGTCTGATGTATTCAACACGGACGGGTTCTGGGACTGATATTGTTCAATTAACTGCTCTCGCGAGGCTTCACTCCAGTCTTTTTTTTAGACTTTTCCGAGGATTTTTTTGAGGCTTTTTTAGCGGTCTTTTTCTGGGCCTTTTTTCGCTCCTTTAATGCCACTTCTAGCAGAGCTACTATTTCCTCCTTGTCGTCATCATCGATATCTTCGCGTTTGTCGGCTATCTTTAGTAAATCCTCTAGTAGATCGGTATCAAGCTTGGGAAACAGATCCATATCATCCATCCAGCTCAGAGATTCTAAGGAGCCAATAGAGACAGCCTGGGTAAACACACCCAATTCAGACATTAGACTTATAAAACCCGACGAACCATGCTCGGCAGCCAGTTCAGCCAGCGAAGAATATCCTTCACTATTAAGCGCTAATGGATCTGCGCCCAGAGAGATGAGTTCCTTCGCCACTTCAAGGGGGTCATTCGCGTCTAACGCCATGGAAACAGTTCCTTGGCCGTTGTCGAGTACAATGCTTAGATCTGCCCCACGACTGACCAAAAACCTAAGCATTTCGAAGTCATCATGTGGCACCGCTACCAAAACGGCCGTACGGTTATTATTTCCCGCGGCATTTATATTGGCGCCCGCATTCAATAATTTTTTAGCCAGATCAATATCATTTTTCCAAGCTGCATCCATTAGCGCAGTGCCGCCATCCCCTCGGCAATAAGCCGGATTCGCCCCCATAGTAATTAAATCATCTACAATGTCCGCTCTGGAATTTGCCGCTGCGATCATCAATAAGTCATAATCCCCCTCTCCAATGACAAAATTGGGATCAATTTCTGTATCGCTTGCGAGATGTTCTCTAATCAGTTTACTACCCCCATCAAGGGCGATATAGACGGCTAATTTCTGGTTGCAATTAAGTCCCGCCAGGACCGAAGACATAACTGGATCATTTACATTTAAGCCTTCAGAGACACTCCACCCCGGAATTTCATGTTTCCACGCTAGTGGCGAGCCTTCCCAAACACCGCATATCGACAGTTCAAGGAGTGGCCAGAAATCTGGTTCATAGAGACCAAACAGATCTTTCGAATCTGTTGCAGCGATTTCCTCGTCCGAAAATTCAAATCCGCTGTCTTTTAGCAGTATACGCTTTTCATTGCCGCCATCTTCATCCTCACTTGCTAGAGCGGATAAAACAACCTTAAAGAATTCTTTGGGATAATCTTCTTTAAGCTCGGCGGCCATTTTCGGCAAAAAGGTTTTTATCGTCTCAACAGCCTGGTTTGCTAACCAATATAAACTCACAATGTTGGGTCGCCACCCGTGCTTTACGAACAGATCAAATATTTCAATTGCTTCGAGATCAGTTGTAGAGCCGATGGCAAGTAATACTGGGTCAATTTCAATTCCTTGGCCGCCTCTTCGTACTTTTGCACCGCTGTTCAGCAGGCATTCTATAACTGCTATATTCCCATTAATACAGGCCTCATGTAGAGCGGTTCTCCCATTGTCATCATTCTCTTCTCCGCCCTCAATAGGGAGGTTAACATCCGCACCGGCGCTAATCAGTGATTTCAATATTCCCATATTGGCATCTATGGATGCATTGTGTAGCGCGACATAACCTTCGTAATCATAGATATCCGTCTTCGCTCCTGCGGCTAGCAGTCTATCTAAAAATATTTGATTCCCACGCTTTACCGCTGATTTAAGGACAGTCCAACCAAGATTATTCTGCCAATCTATATCTGCTCCAGCGTCAATAAATAGCTCCAGCAGTTCCTCAGACTCATTCTCTAAAGCCTGCATCAACGGCGACGACCCTCCCTCCCCGGAGGGTACAGTGTTAAGTTTTGCTCCTTGAGACACCAAATATTTACAAGCCTCAGGTGAATTTACTTGTGCGGCAAAGGTTATTGCGGACATGCCGTCTGAGTTAGTGGCATTAACGTCGGCGCCATTTTCTACTAGAAGTTTAAGGTAGTCGCTTCCAAACTGTGCCGCGATTGCAATTGGTGGTATATCGTATGTTTCGCCAGCACAGATACGGGTATTTACATCTTCTTTCCAGCGATCGACAGTATCAACAGCAATTTTGTAGCCTTCCTCATTGTCATCATGAAATATCGCAGCCCACAACGGATACTTATCTAGCCTTTCCTCTAAATCCAACGCTAATATGTCATTAAGATCCACTTGACCATGTTCAGGCTCACCGCCTGACATACTAAAAATATTTGCTGACGTATCTTCGTCATCTTCATTCTCGTCTTCGTCGTCTTCTCCAAAAAGGTCATCTGCAACGGAGTCTAAAAAGGCAGGTATAGTGTTCATGATATTTAGGTAAGACAGACTTTGTATTAGTTCAAAATTATCAAAAATTTCCTCAACTGACCCAAATGCATACAGTGCCGCCACGATACCCTTAGATACGATGTCGTCTAATTGCGGCTCTATGACAGCCATAATCTCTGACAATTGATCCATAGTATAATCGTCTTGCATCTCCTCTAGTTTTTCTTTGAATATGACTGTAACTAGCTCCTCTTCAAAAAGAGCGTCGTTTACTAAATCGCACTGTGAGAGTTCATTCCGGCTAAAAAACACCTTTTCTACAGGGTGCTCTAAGACCTCAAGGTCAGGTAGAACCGAGTAATTTTGAATCGCATCGAAAAATGAGGTTATTGAAGCCATAGTTACGCGTACGCCTAGGCCATCTACTCGGTCGTCTTCATCCAGCTGAGTGAAAAGTGGAAGCGGTGAAACACTACCATCACCGTCTACAATGGCGTAATCAAAGCCATCAAATCGCATGGCATAAGGGGGCGGCCCGAATAGATCGTTGATGGAAGGATCTATATCTGCCATCGGCGCCACTGCAGAAGCAACAACCAGCTCTCGTATGTCTGATTGATCTTCAATAATCTGATTATATTTATTCATAGTTAATAGTCCCTTATTACTATTTCAATACAGTAAATGACAAATAAATTCGAGTATGGGTTAGATATGGCCTGACAAACGATGATATCGATCAAGAATCTATGATTTCAGCCATTACCGACAGCACCTGAGGTTCAATCATATCCATGGAGTTACAAAGCGGGCTTGATGGGTCTCTTGTCTCAATCTCATGGATGAGATCTTGGCAATATTCTAAGGCATCCTGCTTGTCACGCTTTCTTCTGTCATCAATTTCTACCAAATGAGCATAGTATCCTTCTCCCTGCTCCTGCCAGCTTATATCCATTTCACTGTCAGCTGGGCTGCGATTTATGGCTTCAATAAATTGTGTAGCAGCTAGCCTGTCCTCGTCATTCATTTTATCAAGATTGGTTTGCTCAAACTCTTTCTGAAGGAATGCAGCTCTCATAATTATATCCTTTGTAGCAAATGTAAAATTAGTGTATCTCGTAGACCTCGATCAATTCAATGTTGAATGTACCGAGCCCCGTCTGGTAGGCGCTGAGAAGCTTGATTACGCGATCACCCAGGTTATTTATAGTGCTTAGATCTACGAATTAATAGCGTTCGTCCCTACAACAATGTCTATATTATGTGATACGCCTTATATGTCTAGATTGGCTACACATACAGGTCGTGTTTTCAGGCAGGTTATTGATGCAGCTGCTAATTAGAGCCCTGCCACGCATTCCTTTTTTCATATGGCCAATACATTAAAATGATGCTTTAAGGTTTTTTCATAATTACCCATTTGCAGTACAATTTGCGCCACCGACTGCCTTTCGTTGTCTCTCCTAAAGGCGTCTAGTAAACTCAGGTATGATTCCATTGAATTAGCTATCAGGGTAAATCGGATGTTTGAACGTACCAAAAACTTTTTTCGTGATATTCGTATTAACCTCGATTTCCCAAAGTTTGAGCGTCAGTGCCGACTAGAGCATAACAATCAGGCAGATAGGAGATACTCAACAAAGAAGCTCGATGCTGAGAGAAAGGCCCTTGTATCCAAAATTGAGTCTGAAGCCAATAGTAATTTTGGCAGCCAGATTAAAAATAAGAAACAGCAGATTACTCGTAATAAGACTATAGAAAATAAAAAGGAGAAGAAAATTTCTTTATTAACAAGATACTACAAACAGGAATTAGGCGTTTTATACGAAAGAAAAGATGACCTGTTTTCAAAAAAGGCTGAACTCTATGAAAGTAAAAATGAATTGAGTCGTATGATTTCTGATGCTTTTGATGAAAAAAATAATGCATATGAAGAGCTGAATTATTGTAAAGACCAAATTGACTCTTGGTACGCTAAGTCCGACAGAACACCATGGTTATCTGGAAATTCGGGTAAAAAATTACCAAAACACTCTCTTTTTGGGCAAAGCTTCGGCGATCTTGACTCATATAAATACGCTAGGGACTCAGCCTTTGACGATGTAACGACGGCGAAAAGCAGAATAGGCAACCTAAAACAGGAGCAACACACATTCAACTCTGAAATATCAGAAGTAAAGCGTCAAATTGATAACCTAATAAGGCAAATAGGCACGGTCAAAGAAGACAGAGGAAAAATGTATGAGCTAAAGAAAGAAGGATTCAATAAAAATACGTTACAAAAAGACCTTGATGAAATCTACGAGGCTATCAAAACATTAAGGAATGAATTAGTAGAGTTAGAGTCAGGAAGGCGTGAATACGTTATCTCAGAAAGTCATACACAGGGAGTGAAAAAACTAGAATCAAACATTAGAAATATAGAGATGAAAAAGGAGCAATTCATAAAAATCTTTGATCTTGAAGAAAACCACCAGAATAGGATTGTAACTCATAGAAAGCTATGGCTCAGAAAAAGAACTACGGCCTAACAAACTCTTGCATCAGAAAATTAAAAATTTCACCCTGCGCTACCATTAACTGCCGATAGTACTGCAGAAGTCGTCGATGCCGTTGGTGTAGGTGCAGGTGTGACCGCGGCGGCAGGTACAACAGGGATAATCGCAGGCACAGCTGGCGTGCTTGGCACAACAGCTGCGGCACTAACGTCACCTTTCGTCATTGCAACTGCTGCTGTTGTTGCTGTCAGTATAGGAGCTCTGGAAGGCAGCTGCTATTATCTAGATTCCGAGTAATAGAAATATCATGATGTAACGACCCGTGTAGATACCCCTCATTGATGACATATCAATCTAGTTTTCAGATGCAAGAGAGCTAACTTTTGTCATCGATTGTTATTGTTGGGTAACTGCTTTAATCGGTCCATTGCAAAACCAGTGGATTGAACTATATCCAACCCATTGCAATTATTAAACAGCGGGGTATCGCATTTTACTTCTGCGGTTAGTGCCAGATGATAATAGACCTCAGCCGAAGCATAATACTCTAGACCTTCTGCCGCTCGGCCAAGATAGTAATAGCCCTGATCTAACTCATGGCCCACTTTGGCCACAAGGAATACTAGGTCTTCCCAGCTTTGACGGTCGTATAGGTTACGTAGCTCGCGGCTTTCCCAGCCCCATCTCCCCGAGCAAGATATGCCACAGCTTAACCTCAAATTCCCCTCGCTGAAGGCATCAAAATAATCAACCGGGATGTTGTTAGCTGTGGTATAGCCACCAAAAGAGCACGCTGATACGAGAGTAACCCAGGAGGTAAATATTAGGACGGACAGTAGATGATACTTACCAGTATTATACAATGCTACCAGCATATGCCTAATCAATATTTGGATAATTAACTAGCGTCGCTGCGTTTTTTCCGCCAACTACCATCCCTATTTCGAGATCTATTTTTCCCAGCTGTTGGTCCACTTTTCACGACTGGACCACTCGTTTTATTGGGTGATTTCTTTGAGTCCTTTTTCCCAGATCCCGACTTCTCACCAAAACCGAATATACCCATGATATACGCTCCATTTAAAAATCCAGTCATAAAAAATCGCCTGTTTTCCACCGATTTCGATTCGGTGCTATCTAAGTGTCGGTGTTATTGGTTCGCGAGACTATGCGCTGGATCAAAAGAAGTTAGCGTCTAGTAAACCTCGGAAACAATGGGTCTCTCCCAGTTGTATTTTCTCTCAGTTGATGACTCATACCAATAAAAACCGAGACACGTCAAAGTCATCGAAAAATCAACATCACGCCTTTACTTGCTAAACCTGCCGTCTGTAATAATGCTTTCGTCACTACCGTTGCTGCGTCAGACCCATCCAAACGTTCTCGGTTTAATTGCGCAGCCCTTGCCTCGCCACTGAGTTTAACCAAAAAATCTTGCAGGACATCAATGTTGTAAGGTGCCTCACCGGATTTAAGTGCAATAGGTACCACAGGCACACCGTCTTCCAAGCCCAGGGCTTCTTGCGTGTATCGATATGCTTCGACGATCGATTGCGCCTTTCGATCCTCCGTGTCTGTAAGATCGTATGGCGGGTGCCAACTGTGTTGTGGCTTAAGCATGTCGTTATGGGTAGTGACTAAAAGCACAGGCGGCTTTTTTCTACTTAGGTGCGTATCAAAGTAGGAGTCCCATTCATTCATGAAGTCTTTATCAAGCGCTTTCGCTGGTTGGTTGGCCTGACTCAACCAAAGCAATAAATCAGCTTTTGATGCCTCTTCGAGCAAGTTACTGCTAAGGCGTTTATTACCATCCAGGCCTGGCGAGTCCATCAAGGTAATATCCAAACCCTCGATGAGAGTTAGATGATAGTGATGGAAACCCGCAGTCGCCGGCAATACATCCACCTCCGCGACACTCTGCTCTTTCAATGCGTTGACCAAAGATGACTTACCGGCATTAACCTGACCAACCACCATCACCGCCAAAGGCCTGATCGGTGCTTCCTCCACCGGAGGCAACGATTGCCTGTATAGTGACATTTCGTCATCAGAAAGCTTCAACCTGCCACTGTATAAGTCTATGGCTACTTGCGAAACCTGCTCAAACAAAAGCTGTTTCAGGTTCTTCTGCATGTGATCTGTCAGGCCCTTGCCAAACTCGGCACCTAATTTCGTGGCAATTTGGACGGGCACGCTGGTACCCGCTGTTAGCACTGCCCTGACGATATCCAAAATGGGTGAAAACTTTTTATAGACTCCATATACTCTGGTACTGGTGTCCGATATGCCCATCAAGGTTGAGACTTTAATATTCTGGGAAAGAGGAACATTCGTTAGCACAAGGCTTCTGTACTCTCGGCTGCATACCTCCATCATCAATAACAATTCTGGCACGGTAAAGGCATATTTCGCGTTACTGGTATTCTGGTGATAATTGCCGGCTACAAAAGCCAGCTGATCGAGCATCGCAGCAGGCGACCCTTCCCAGTCAACTGTAGCCAGCTCTAATCTTGCAATATTGGCCAGAGATGCTTCCCATACCTTTAAATCATAACTGGACCAATCAGGGATAGGCCGTAGATGAACCGATTCTTGATTGTCTTCCGCTTGCTGTTCTAGTTGAGTTTGCTCACGCAATAGAAAATAGCGCAGTAGTAGCGTCACTAAAGAAAGCACCAACAAGCTCAAACTAAACCATAAAAGCCAGCCATTAACGACCAGATAATAATAACCAATACCCACCAATACAATAAGAGGGGTTGCCACCATCAAGGTTACGAACAAATAATACTGACCAGCGCGGTGGGACAGTAACTGCCTTAAAAAAGACATCATGAATCTTGCTCCTGATTCATTTCCTTTTTAGCAGCCCGCCCTTGCTTCGCTGCTTTTTTGTAAATGCCTTTTAAAGCATTGTCCGCCATAGGAGTGTTTGTTTTTTTGTGATACAAATAACTGCAGGCAGCTCTGCCTATTGCATAGGTACTGGCGTAACTGACACTAACAGATAGTGCGGTGCCCGCTATCTGCCCATAGATTGGGATCAATTTTACCAACTGACGTACGCCAAGGCTCACCCCATAAGAAAGTACGGCGCTAGCGCCCAATGCGCCGGTAAATTCAGCGAAGCTCCGTCTATCCCATTCAATTCCGTATTGTTGTGCAAGGCTATGCAGCATCTTGCCCTGAATGGCAGGCACGCTGACTAGACCCACTGCGGGAATCGCATCACTGCTAGCGACGGCAGTGGCGTACCACAGAACCTCCGAGCTCAGGCGATCATAATTAGTCTGTTCGGCATTTTCATGCTCACTTTTATTTAGCCAAAGCGACAATTCCGGCAATCTAGCGCTAATCATTTCATCAAGTGCATCACTGCCATAGTCATTCAAAGCACCGTCTATTTCTGTTTCAAAGAAGTCAACCACACAACAGCCAAGAGACTTACCCCAAATATTTTCTACCAAGGCCTGCTTAGCGGCTACTGCACGCTGCCTGTCATTCACATCAGTAATTTCAGTGGCTGCGGTGTGTACCACCATGACATGCTCTCGTCGAATTTGTGCATCTGATTTACGTATACGCTTAAGGGCATCCAGCACCGCACTCTGCTCACTATCCCTGAGCCGCAAGACTACCAACAACGCTTGGCTGGCTTTGCCCAATGCAGCAAGATCATCCGCGGGATCGTATTCCAGCTCGCCTAAACCTCTGGTATCCATGAACCGCATAATAGGAAGATCTTCAGGAAAGTCGTAAGCACTGGCATTTTTGGTGCAGGGCATGAACCCATTGCCAATTACCGCGGCACTCTGGCCTGTAATTTTCTGGACGATGGACGTCTTGCCCGCTCCGGTCTTACCTAGCAGCCAGAGCGTCGGTAACTGCTGAGCAGAAACCTGCCAAGATTTTGATAGATCATCATCACCCGGTGGGTTTATGACATATTCATAGATTGTCTTAAAGACCTTCTTCATTAGTCGCCCGTATACATTATTATTCGAATGATTATAGCCATCAATGAATATTGCTACTAGCGACTTGTGGATACAGGGCAGCTACGCTAGCACCTCATTGATGAACCATCGCTATTCACTCTAACGTTGCCACTACTATTATACACCGTACCCCCATAACAGGGATCCATAGCCGCGAGTACAGCAGGGTCTATTGCAGAACAGCCTGTGGTTACGGTAATTAGCAACAGTATCACTATTAGTATTTTCATTTTCACTCCAAAAAAATATTAGGCTATCTGGCGCGAGCTAAATTCAGTAAAACGGCAAGTCAGACGCGAACACCAGGTCGATATTAGTGATAAAGCAATTATCGTATCTCCAGGTTTATGTGTCTATAATGGCTACATGTACATGTCGCTAATACAAACACGTCTAGCCAATGAATGAGGTGCTATAGATGAAAAAAACAGAATGGCCAGTACGTTGGGACCTATTACTTCGTTATCGCTTAATTGAAATTATCGCGCTGTGGGAAGGCCGACTTACCACCAACCATCTATGTGATACCTTTGGTATTGGGCGCCAGCAGGCATCCAAAGATATCAACAACTACTTGAAAGATGTGGCTCCAGGAAATATTGAATACGACAAATTCCTGAAGGGTTACAAACCTATTGCGAACTTTAAACCTCAGGTGACCCAGGGCGTAGCAGACGAATATTTACACCTGTTAGCCCGCAACAATGAACTGAGCAGCACCTTTGAAGACCTTGGGCTGAATATAGCCAATACCGAGGTGTTATCGGTACCGGTGAGAGCGGTAAAGCCCGAGGTCATTCGGGCCATTGTTACCGCTGCGCGCCAACAGAAACGCATAGATGTCGATTACGTATCGGTTCATAACCCGGACCGAGAAGGCAGAATTATTGTGCCGCATACTCTTGTTCATACCGGTCTGCGTTGGCACTTACGCGCATGGTGCGAAAAGAACGGTGATTATCGCGACTTTGTCTTAAGTCGTTTTCGCGGCGAGCCCGACATTATGGATGCTTCACCTCAAGGAATGGATGAAGACAAGGCATGGAACAAGATGGTGACCATCAAGATCAAACCAGACTCCCGGCTAAGTAAAGAGCAGCAAGCTGTAGTCGCTCAGGATTATGGCATGAGCCGTAACAGTCTTTTTATCACTACGCGCGGTTGTCTTGTTCATTACGCACTGCAGGCGCTGAGGATTGATACTCAGGTTGTACAGATGAAGCCCGAGGCTCAACAAATTGTTGTGTCAAATTTGGACGATATATCCAAGTGGCTGTTTTAGGCATTTGAGGGCCTTATCGAACCCAATGAGTTTCTGGCTTTCGCAGCCATATCGACGGTTGTTATCTTCAACCACTTTTAAGGCGTGCTGTGCCGCTTCTTGCCAACCCCATAGGCTATTGGTAGTTACCTGGCTTCGGCCTGTTTTGAAAGCGCGTATATTCTCCAATGAAGTCCAGGTTAACCGAGCCCGTCGGGCCGTTTCGCTGCTTGCCTATAATAACCTCGGCAAGCCGTTCATCTTCAAGCTTATCGCTCACGTAATAACCTTCGCGATAAAGAAACATAATGACATCGGCATCTTGCTCGATACCGCCAGAATCGCGCAGGTCAGAATTCATTGGTCGAGGCGGGCTACGTTTTTCAACCGCCCTACTCAACTGTGATAGTGCAACAACCGGACATTCGAACTCGCGGGCTATCGCTTTAAGTGAGCGTGAAATCATTGAAATTTCCTGCTCCCGGTTTCCCGCCATTGAGGGCACCTGCATCAACTGCAGGTAATCGATCATTATCATTTTTAGGTTTCCGTGCTTTCTCGCGACAGATTTACATCGAGCACGCAACTCCTGTGGTGTCAGTGCGGGTGTATCGTCGATATAGAGCGGCCTGCCCTTGAGCTTATGCATTGCCACGCTCAGTTTCGACCAGTCTTCTTCCATCAACGGCCCTTTTCTGATGCGATCAGAGAGAATATTCCCGACAGACGAAATCATTCTAAGGGTTAGCGACTGCGCTGGCATTTCCATGCTAAAGGCCAATACCGGGCCGTCCTGAGATAAAATCGCATGTTCTATGAGGTTCATGGCGAAGGCGGTTTTCCCCATTGATGGTCTGGCTGCCACAATCACCAGGTCACCCTTCTGTAAGCCAGATGTCATGTCGTCCAGGTCATCAAAACCGGTACTGAGCCCTGTGAGAGCCCCTGCGTTATGTAAACGGCGATCCAACTCGTCAACTGCATACTTAAGCATCGGGTCAAATTGTGCCGGGCCTCCCTCTACCAACCCGCCCTCAGACAAGACACCCAAACGCTGTTCGGCCAGCGCCAATAGTTCTTTGGCATCGCGTCCTTCGGTGTCAAAGCCGGATTGCTGGGTTTGCCGGCCTACCGCTATTAACCCGCGTATAACCGATTTATCTCGCACTATATCGGCATAACTCTCAATATTTGCGGTGCTGGGTGTATTGGCTACCAGCCCACCGAGATACTCCAGTCCGCCGATATTTTCCAGCGACCCTTCACTGCTGAGAATATCTCCCACAGAAATGATATCTAGAGCTTTGGTACCTGCCTCGCAGCTTTGAAGGGCGGTATAAATGCATCTATGAGCGGGAATGTAAAAATCTTCGTTGGTAATTCGTCGAGCAACATCCGTCCATAGCTGCGGCTCTAGCATAATACCGCCGAGTACCGCTTGCTCAGCCTCAATAGAATGAGGAGGTACCTTATGTAGATCTTCGTTCAAATTTTAAAACCTCTGTAATTGTGTGATTAACGCTTCTAGTTAGCCGCCCGGATAGTGTCATTGTATGCGCCTTTTTATTAACTTGAGCTCAAATGATACGGAAGGCCAATTTGGGAGAGTCACCATAAACCCTGGTGAAATATGAGTACATATTGGTTAGGCATACATGTCGCGTTTTCACTCAGCTCTATGTCCGGCGATTTCGTCAAGCCACTTTCACCTGCCAAAAATAATTTATTTTCCGTCATCCCAGGCATTTAAAAAGTCAGCGAGCACGTCGGCATGGCAAACCTGGGGCTTACAAAAACAGCCTAGCCGTTTACCGGCAAGCCTATAAACCTGACATTTCTCTTTATTGGGGAATTTTTCATAGTCAAAATCATACTTATATTTTCTTATAACCTCATCTCTATCCTCACCCTCTTCATACATAGAATATGGATTACCCCAGTAAGAGCCTCGACCTACGTACTCATAGCCCTTAGTACTTTCCAACCCTATAAACTGCTCGTCCCTCTTGATATTAACAACACGAGTTATCGAGATTTTCACTACCCTGATTTTGATATTTTTTTCTTTTAAAACACCAATAAAACTCGCAAACTCTTCCCCGTCATCAAACACAATCGCGTGAGTTAAATCACTCATGTCATTGTCGGTATATTCAAGCAACTCCACCTCTGGGCGATGTTCAGAAAAATAAGATGCTATTAGCAAATTATTGTCATGCGGATAGCACACAGCCAGGTCTTCAATATGCTTCAATATAGAGGAGACTTTCCGACCAAATTTGCTTGAGCAATTAAATGCCTTTGGGTAACTAATTATTACTTTATTCATATCAGTATAGATGTTTAACCTTTAAGTCTAATTGGGTGTTTTCATTAATATAATCAACGACTAAACGTCGGTGACATAGATGTGGTTCGTGTTCACTGCAGAGTAAACAAGACCCATCAACCAAATACGGATTGACCATTCGCTCTACGTTTCTTTGAGACATAAGGTTCATAAACTTATCCTCGTATTCACGCCAAGGGATATCCCCCTTTTTATAGGCATTCAATATATCCTTGGTAGGCGCCAACTCTGGAACGTGAAGATATTCTGTCCCGCAGATCTCTTGTAAAAAAAACCTCAAATCATCTTTTTTTGCAAAACCAGATAATTGCGAAACATTATTCAACCTGACATCCAACAGCATAGATATATTTGAAGATTTAATAAACTCGAAAAAAACTGCTGCACTCTTTCGCGTAAAACCAATGGTGTAGATATTCATGATGCATACCTCCTTTGAAGGTAGCCGTCATGATCAAAAACAGACGCCACTAATTTATAATGAAGGTTTCTTACTGTATATAGAGGGGCTAAGCTCATACAAAAAACGTAGTTATCGCCTTTCATTAGCGTCATTGTTATTGGTGCTCCACCCTCGACTGGATATTTGTTAGTCAGAGCCCGACAGATAGAAGGACAAGTAATGGAGATGTTTTCGTAGCGCTCACCATGATAGTTAAAACCTGCTCTGATAGAACGCTTATACTTACCGTTATAACAGTTATTCGACAATGTAACTTTTAGTGAAGTCGGCTTTATTAAGTACAAAGACTGAGACACCAAACCTCTTTTCTCATACATGGGAGTAACAACGTTCGATGATACACCCGTTTCACTCCAAATATCATTCGCATTGTCGGTAATACTTCCAATACATCTAGCGTCGAGCCTGCTCAATTTGCGCCATCTTTGACTTTCATCAATCACGTAGTTTTCAGGCTGGCCGCTCATAGGACTATGGCTAAGCACACTCATTTCTACAATATCCAGGAGCTCTACTTCCGAACCATCTTCATACCTGTACATTTCACCCTTCATGGCATTATTACCCGCACCGCCATTCGATACGGGGCGCACCCAGGCACCGACCCTAACAGCATTATTCTCAGTGAAATTCACCAATTTTCCCGCAATACAGCGGCCTCCATTTTTATAGGATTTCGCTAGAATTAATACCTTTAGTTTTTGCATAACCGCTTTACCAATCAATATAGTTTTGTATATAGGTAGCTGAGACCTAGAGAATACGGCCTGGGGCTTCCTTTCAGTGATTAGAAAAGTCATTAACACCTGCTGTTGCGGAGTTAAAATGCGGATCTAATTCACAGGCGGAACTATATTGATTTTTGTTCGGTTCGTAAGAATCAAAAGTTTTTGAAATACATAAATTTTAGGTACACAGATAGTATGCAAATTCGGTTAAAGGAAGGTTACCTAGCTGTTCTATTTAGATCATTAGCCACAAATTAGAAATTGGAGTTAACGTGAAGATAATTGTAATTCTGCTGTTTATACTACTAATAACGGGTTGTTCCGCAATAGATCCTGCGGTGCGCGCTGCCATGGACCCTTGTGATGGAGGTACTGTTTATAATAGTAGTGGCAACGCCAAGCTCAACAGTGATGGCTCACCAATGAGGTGTTAGAATATTAGCAATATAAAGGTATGTGAGTGTTCATCTCTAGAAGAGTGAACTGCGCCGGTCGTTGTCCTGGCGGCGTGCAACAAGATTCACCACACTGCTGCTACGGCCAACGGCTAGATCGTCGAAAAATCCAGTGGAATGTAGTAGCGTTCGATGTGGTGTGAATCTAATTAGTTAGGTTTCACTCCGCAATTTCACCCCTTTTTGCACTAGGCGTTTAATAAACACCTCTATCGCTTTCGCCTCGTCTTCAGTGAAAGCCATTTCTTCGCCTTCTGGAGCTCGATTAAGCTTATTCCTCAACTTTAAAAATCGGCGCAACGGAAGGCCACAACTAATCGCCAGAGTAACAACCGCACTGCCAATAGCAATAGGTACCCAAACTGGGGTTGAAGAAATAGCCCCAGCAGACATTAAGGCACCTTTTATTCCGCTAGCGCCAATGGTTGTTCCAAAGACCCCTGAACTACCGACAATGGCTGCTGTAGTTTCAGAAAGATACAATGCCGCGGCACTTGCACTTGCACTTGCGCTTGCGCCCGCACCAACACCAACACCAACACCTAATAGCGCAGAGGTCGTTGCAATTAGCCCAGTAATTGCCGAAGTACTCAGATACGTACCTGCGACATAGCCGACAGCTGCGTTAGTAACAATTAGTCCACCAGCAGCGTGAGGCACAATCGTACCACCCGCGGTAAGGGCGGCGATGACTGGTATTAGTGGTATAGGCATATGCCTGACTCCTTTATTGGTCTATTAGCAATTTAACAACGCAAATTATGGATAATTTAGCCGGCAGAATTACATTTCCCCCAAGATATAGGGGCGTAAAACTGTCTATCTGCTATCAGCAAGGCAGTAATGTCTGTCTTTCAGTCATTGGTGCACTTTGCCAATTCACAGGCAGAACTATATTGATTTTTGTTCGGTTCGTAAGAATCAAAAGTTTTTGAAATAGATAAGGCTGCAGCGTACAGAAAATATGCGCCGAAAAAAGGGGGACTTAGGTGCGGTTATTATCCTAAGACTTAGGCTCACTCAGTATTGCAATTCTCTCTTTGCGCTGCTTTTTCTTATCCTTCTTCCCCCACCCCACTAAATCATAATAGCGTTTTGCTAAAACTGCCGCAGCCGCAGCATCTTCACTCGGCCAATCGGTCGCAGTATTGAGAAAGTCATTAATCAACCCACCCAAACTACTACCGGGCTTTAATTGATCGGGGACATCAAACATCATCTCGGCATTCAAAAGCTCTCGTTGACCAGGGCTTAATTTATCTATTTCTTGTTGCTTTATTTTTTCCTCCTGCCTCTGCTGTAATTTAGTATTTGCGGCCGCATCTTCTTGCATATAACCATAGCCCACTGCAGTCTTACCACCTACGCCAAGCAGATCAAGGGCATTAGTTAACGCCTCAAAAAGTCTATCGAGATCTTCCGGTTGAGTTTTCACCCCAGGTCTGGGTGAAATACTAAACAATAAGTTGGCTTGTTTGGCTGTTAAAAAACATACCGGTACAGGGCTATGCCAGTCAGCAGGTACAGCAGACGCATCATCACTTTGCTCATACCACTTACCCATATGCGGCGTCATCACATCGACTGACAAACCAATCACATCAGTCGGAATTGCATCAAAAAACATGAATTCTCCGGCTTGCTGATCATGTTGCTGTTGCTCTGGCAGTTTATGGTCACTGCCGAAAAAACGCTGTAAATCAGTTCCTTCACAGCCCTGCTGTTCCATATAGGCACGCACCAGCCCTTTAACCCCACTACCCGGAATATAAGGAGTACCTAGGGTAGAGTGCCAGCTAAAACCGTTTTCTACTGGATGATCCAACCCCATACCGGAGACCCAATGCCAATCACTCTTATAGACACTGTATTGACCCGCTAAAGAACTTGTCAATGCCATCTGTTGATCACAGACACGGTTTAAAGTACCTTTATCACCACAAGACGTTTTGGACAATGTAGACAGAAAGATCTTTTTAGCTTCATCTTTTACCAACCATTGATTATTGTATTGATTAAAAAAACGATCAAACCAAAGACCACGATGACCAGTGTCTGATGGCTCAGAAGGCCATTGTTGATCCATGTTATATAGAGGTAATCCAGTCACAGCTAATCCTCCGGCTCTGATTCACAAAGCGCTTCAGCAAATTTCTTCACCCAAGACAACAAAGCCTGCGCCTCTGCCTGGGCATGCCGGTATTGATACATATCCTGCTGGGTAATGCCGTCGAGTAGATCCGGTGAATCGGCGTAAGGCTGACCAGAAGACGTTAGCCAATCGCTCAACACATCATATAAGCGCTTATAGGCTACATTTTTACTACCTTTAGACAGATAAAATGCTACGGCCTGACCAAGGCCATTGTTTTGGATCATAGCTGGCAAACTACGAGCATAAGATCTAAATTCGACATCCTTACATTGGCCATCACCAATGGCAGCTTGTACCTGCTGTAAAGCAAAACCAGCGCGTCGCTGCTCCATTAATTGAAGTGGCGTTAAAGATGACTGCTTAGCCACTGCAGGCTCGTTCACTGAGGGCGAATCAACAAGCTGCCTAGCGGGCTGAGACTTATTCTTTTTCTTATATTTCATGCAGATAGCCCCCACGGCACTACGTGGCACCACCCCATTCCGACAGTTTCATTACCGCCCAGCTGTAAATAAGAGTGATTAGAAAATAGCTCATCAACAACGCAGGCCATGACATTAGCGCTATCTAAGCCTGCGCTATCCCGCGATCGAGTAGCCGTCAGGCTGGTATATAACACGGTTTCGGGAGGTAAGTTTTCTTGATTCCACAGCGCCCCTGGCTTAACCGTTTTGGTATTACTATCAATAGCGATATGCGTACGCACCGGCGTTGCCGCTCGACACAAATGACGAAAAGAATCGTCATCTACAAGAGTTAACAATTGTTCTAGCTCGTCAAGACAATCCTCTCCAGCTACCTTAGCCAATAAATTGCACAATGCGGATAATGGCTGCAAGTGCTTTTCAAAACGATATTCTTCAAGATATAAATCAGCTGTATTTCTATTTTTATCACTAACCAGAGCCTGCGCCGAATGGGGTACAGGTACAGTAAAATCATTGTCAAACGGTAAACCCAGACGCCGAATATCTCTCAACAAGCGATTGATAATAGCCGGGCATGTTACCAAACGGTAGTGACTGGTTAAGGAGCGTACTGGTAACAATAATAGGCGAGCATCACTCACCATTAAGGCTCCTGCATGCTCATGAGCCTTATCAGTGTCAGGGCCAAATACCTGAGCGATACTGATATTATCTTTACCCAGCTGCAATTCAGCTCGCGCACGCAAAGCACCTTTAACGCCCGACCCATAAACACAGGGCCAGTCAGTATGCGCCTCCCGTTGAATAGGTAAATCTATAATAGTATCTGATTCACCACTACCGGCATGAATAGGTGTCTGAGCAACCAGGCCCAGCAGTACATTGGTATTAGCTAACATGTCAAAATCCTTAAGTATTTCACTATTAATCTGTTTTCCAGATACCACAAGTAATGAGCCCACGCCCTAACGACTGCTCGCCCCCGATTGTGCAGCCATGTAGGGCTTCTGCTGCATCCTTTACACTTACCGTAACCGGCCGGCAAAAGTAACAACTACCCGCGGCCACTAAACTCCTAACGGGCTTAGGTTCATTTAACTGAAGATCCCAGCCGCCTTCTCGAGACGCTTTACCCATCGCCGCAGATTCGATGTCCAATTCGACACCGTTAATTGTACCCCGCCAGACCTGACAATTTTTGCCACTTATTATCGGTTCAAAACCGTCAGGCAGCCAGGTTGCCTCTCCCTCTCGATCAAAATAGGCCGCTGTTAAAAAAACCAATACCAAGCCATCACCGGTCGAAAACTTCGGCAATGCGGGTAGCGGTAAAGTATCGCCGTGAATAGACAACTCAGCCTGTCGCCCCTCGCCACCCAGCCTGAGCAATTGGTTACCCTCTTGCAGTTGCTGACTTAAGGTATTCGGCAAACCCGAGATACCGCATTCAACTGCCAGCCCGTCTTCCAAACGCAGATGACGAGTTTGGTAAAGCTTACCTTCCAGTACAGTAGCCCGCTCATTATCGCGAGCTATTCCCAAGCGCGGCTCCTCAACAATCCAGTCGGTCAAATTAATAAGCTGCCCCGGACTTGGTGTATTGCCTTGCAGTAGCTCACTCAAACCACGCTCACTAATCCAAAATTGTGACAGCTCTTTACAACCTTCAACATCACTCGCTACCAGTGCAGGTAAACGGACCCGACCGAGATCACACCGAACAGGCTCCCCAGGCGCTAACCGATAAAGGCTAGCCAGGGCACGATTATTCATTATTCCAAGTAATAAAGCTGGCGCGGGGAAATAGCGCTGATTTTGTAATAACAACCAAGGGCCTGCCAGTTTTATTGCGCCCAACTGCCCATGACCACCTATCACCTGACACGCAGAAAACCGCTCACCAGTGTCCTGCTGTAAAGATTGATCCGCTTTTGAAAAAGCCTGCCAATTAATACCTAACTGATCCCCTACCCAGGTCTTGATCGCCCCCGCCAATGTGGACGCCGGCGGCGGAAACAAACTAGCCAACTGGCTTACACCAATAGAGTCATGAGCCCTCGATTCACGAAAAAACCAACTATCATGAACACCAAACCGACCGATCAATGTTTTTTGTTCTAGCTCTTGCCCAATCACCTCGCTCACATTTAAACTCCTTTTTGCGAGAGAAATCGCAACAGTTTTAAGCCACCAGTTTGATACCCCGACTCTACAACACAGTCACCCAGCGGCTGTCGGATATAGATCTGAGATTGCTGTAACAGTCGTGACAACAGGGCCTGTTCAGACTCAACATCTACACGCCTCGCCCCCCCACTGTCCTTTTTCATCGAATGACGATATTCCGCCTGCAGCAATGCGTAGCAAATATCCTCGTCAATATCTGGCGTCATTAAACGGTCGAGTACAGCGATCGCTCGCTGTAAAAAGCCCTGGCTCATCGATATACTTTTCTGGTCTTGCCAGTCTTTCGCCATTGTAGCTAAGAATGGGGGCTGCCCCGCATCCGCACAAATAGACCAAGGCATAGCCCACTGTAAATGTCGCCCACCCGGTTTCCAAACCTCTACAGCCAAACTATCACGACCTGTGGCTTGTTTAGCGACACTATCAAGGAGCTGATGAGCGCGCTGTAGAGTGGTCGTCAACGGCTGTTTGATATGTGAAAATAATACAGCCGCGGAAATAGACGTTTTAACAGGATCAATCAGTTTTCTATTTTCTTCTTCAAAAATCGCATCATAACAATCACGCAAAGCCGACGCACAGTGCAACGCATCCTCCAGCGGTAACATGGCCAGCACATCATCGCCCCCGGCATATACCAAAAAACCGCTGTGCTGCTCTACTATATCAATCACATCTCGATTAAAACGCTTTAAGCCTGAACTAATCGACTGCTGTTTAGATTGACTACCCATCTGCACACCTAAACCATCACCATCCATCATCAGCACGGCATAAAAAGGCGACGGCTCTGGAAGACCGGTCGCTTTACGCAGTTGTGAAAGGGCACGAGATACCGCTTCAGCGGTCTCTCGATCATGGTACAGATTGGCATTGTCGAGCAAATGCGGAAAATACAAATTACCGTCTAAGCCAACCCAATTACGGGCCTCGCCAGAGGCAATATCTGTCAAACATTTAAGACGGCTATTATATTCATTCAAACCACCACTCAAAGATTTACCCACTAAAAAAAACTGTTGCCAAGCGTCTTCTATCTCCGTTTTATTCGCTTTAACAATCGCCTGCTCAATCCAATGCGCTGCGGCCAAATATGATGTTGATGGCACGGTGGTAGGCAGGTCCCAGCCGCGTAAATTCCAACCTTGCATAGGCTGTTCGAGTTGATGAAAAAAACGTGCAAAGACACGTTTGATAACCGCCAGTGCACACAGGTGCTCTCCCGAGCGTAAATCACTGGAAGTAATGTGTTGGCCCATTGCTGACCAAAAAACAGTTAATGCTTTTGCGTTGGGACGGCTAGCACCTGAAAGCTCCTGAAAGCCGTCCATCATCATGCATTTAACACCTGGCTCACTACTCAATTGATGGTCACGAAAATTCTTACGTCGATTTAGCAAATCTTTACTCGGTTGCCCTGCCTCGCTGAGGCACCAATTCACCTCCCAAAAGCCATTAACCTGTCGCTGCCAGATAAGACGAGTTATTTCTTGCTGCTCGCTCGATTGGTCAGCCATTACGGCTACCATAAGCTCATCCCAAACCAATTGAGCCAAGGTCTGCCAAGCAACGTTAAACGACTCTATGACTTGCTCGGGATTAAAATCTAGTGGAACTTTAGCGTGAATAGCCTTAAAACGGTTGGGAATTGAGCCTTGCAAAGGTGCCAGCGAGACATCCTCAAGTTCGCCACGAATCGCCGCCATAAAGTCGCCATCGGGGCTCGGAAAATCAATTTCACCGCCCTGATTAATTACATCCGTCATGGCCACACCGGATAACCACGACAACAAAAAAGACCCTGCCCAAAAATCTCGGGTTCGCCGAGCCTGTGCCACAAAGCCCTGAACAGGCCCCAGTGTCATTTGAAAAACGGTGTCACTCATTTCGTCAATGTCTCCCGAGACTCAAACCGGTCCATAAACCGATGTAAAACATTCCAATCCACCTCGCTTTTCGACGCAGATAGCGTGAAAGATCTACCACTACCCGGCTTAAACTCTAAGCCGGTACCCGCTGGCAAAAATTGAGCTGGCAATAAACTTAATATCACACAGTGCTCGCCCGACTTAAATTCATGTAAGTGCATAAACAATGGAGAGCTGCGGCGCTCGTAACCCTCAGGGTTTATATCCATTTTCCCGCCACTACTAAAGAAATAGTTGTGCGGCAAGCCAAACACCGCGCGTTCAGGTGCCGCATCAATGCGGCCGTCAGAAATCGCACGCTGCACATTGTCGTGATCGGCTTTGAAGTTTCTTTCCGCTACTTTATCAAGCACCTTGCCATTACGGCCAAAACCGCGATAAAGCATTTGCTCTTGACCAATATCATCCAAGGTATTGAGTGCGTCTTTAGCCGATGGCGACACAACATCGATACGACTGCCCGCCGAAAATGCGGTATAGGGTGGTAATGCCTTACTAACCCACGGCCCCAATGATGAAATGGTTGCTCTAAGTTCAGCAGGCGAGCTGGGCACAGCTATATCAAGCCCTTCTATTGATTGCAAAGCCAATGAGCCAAAACCTTTACGGGCGCGGCTCCCTATTCCTCCCAGTAAGCCCATCGCCAGTAAGGCTTCACCAAGCTGCCGCTCCTGTTCTGTATCCAAATCTCGACAAACAAGGGTTAACGTAAAGTCAAAAGGATTCAAGGCCTTACGAAGAAAGCCATCTCTAAAATGATACAGCCCCAAACCAGCCAAATATTGAAACCCCCTTTTATTTTCCACCTGTTTCAGGTCAAAATTACCTTTACTTATAGGCATTACCGGTTTAATGAGTACCCGGCTTTGATGAGAGCTATTAGCATTGGCAGAACCAAACATGTCGGCTTCCCGCTGCTGCAGTGTTTTTAATGCCAGCGACGAATCCCCCTGACACTCAGCCAGCAGCGCATCCCATCTGCAGGCTCGCCACCAAAATCGCAAAGCCCCTTTTAGGGAGGCAGGGCTCAGAGTATCGGCGCACTGCCCATCTCCAGAACCGATAAACGCCGGTGTAACCAGACGCATATGACAAACTACTTTCTTTAACATACTTACCTCTTTTAGAGTATTAAACCCAAGGCCTGCACTAGGGCTGATTCTCCGGGTTAAATAACTCGTAACGTCCCTGACCAATACTGCAGCCCTTACCCACATGCAACCACTGCCCTAACCATAAAAGAGGCAGCAAATTGTGGATTTTATGCGTATCTAAGATCAGCTCACCTAGCAAACCACTCATCGGTATTTTACGCTGCTGCGCTGCCGAATAACGGCTGCCGGCCCAGTATTGGAGTTGTTGGCTTTTATTGATAACACCCTTAGTAAAGTGTTTAACTTGACTGCCGTCCAAAGCCAACTCCTGTTGCATCCATAGTTCACTTAAAACAGACAGTCGTCGCAGTAAGTTAACGATAAATATTTCTGCGCTAAGGTCCTTTTTTATAATCTGCCCTTTATGCTTGATACGCACGGGGCTTAAAAATCTAACGCCTATGCTTTTGGTTCTAAACAAAGAGCTAGGACATTGCATAAGCGTGTAATGAGGGGAGTCGAACCATTGTCCTTTTTGCCATATAACCTGCACATCAGCGATTGAGGCTTTTGTTAACAAGCCGACTTGCTGCAACTGTAGCTGCGCCGTTCCTTTGCTAGTGATACCAACATTGACATTCTCAAGCGCCCTCACAATAGCCGGCAACAGGTGTGCATTTTTACCGATGAGTGTTAACTCAAGCGTGAATGCATCATCTGTACGTAACTTTCGCGCTTGATGGGGGAGAAACAACACAAAAGGGGGCGCTGCATTTTGATTCGCTAACGCTCCCGAAGCCCGAGCACTCAAGGACGGTTCGAAGCATAGGCTGTAAGCACAGCGCTTACGGAACAAACACTCAGCGCAATCTAGGTCTGGCGTGGTACACACTATGCGCCTTAGGTTCCGTCCTAATGCGCCTCGCCAGGCAGCACCGATCTCTTCAGGAAAGTCGCCTGATGATAAACATTTAAACTGAAAAGAATAAACAGCAAGGGCTAGAGAAGACGGTAATTCGGCTAAACTAATACGTGACGCTTCATCCTTTAGCGGCAAACTCAACGACCATCTCCTGGTTTGTTTTTTTATGGCACATATACATCAATAATTATTACAATTTATGAGCACAAATTATTATTGATAATGGGTATTTTGTGTAACTCAAAAACTTTTAAGCTCAGTAACGCTTCTACTTTATATCAAACTATCTACATTACGCCATACTATTTTTAGCAAAAATTCAAAGCCCTGCTAACCGCTATTGTGCTATGGTAAAGCCATAAAAGATACAGGGTTATTAAATACAAATCTATGGGAATAGATTACTGCGTTAGCAGATCAGCCGATTAATAGCGCCATTAACTAATAGAATAACAAGCCAACTCACTACTTATGCAGCAGCAAAAGCGCTATAGGAACTACGGAATTAATTATGCAGACTATCCATATTTGTATTATCAGCGCCCATCTTGAGCCCAACATCATTCCTTTACTGCAACTGCAACCGAATATTGCAATACTGGTAACATCAGAAGAAATGCAGTCTCAAACCGATGTTCTCACCGACATACTCAAACAATATGCCCCCAATATTACGGTCGAGGTCAAAAACAAGCTCCCCACGACAAAAATCGCCGAAATTGAAGACTTTGCCCTACAACTGGACGCAGATATTACAAGCCGTTACCCCAAAGCGCAGTGTATTTACAACGCCACCGGGGGCACTAAACCTATGGCGATTATATTTGGCCAAATATTTTCCAGCCACATTTTATATACCAATACTGGCGACAACCAAATTCAATGGCTAGCGCCCAGCACAAGTCAAACCGCCCCCATTACCACCGAGTCAGTACTCACCCCAGAGATTTACCTGTTAGCCAATGGTAAGCGACTCCGTCAAGCACAATCCAAAGACCAGCACTGGGTTAGCAAAGTAACCGCTCGTGGGCCCCTTACCTCCTGGCTTGCAGCAAACATGGACAAATCGCTGGGAAACTTCATTGGCTCTCTTAACTATTTAATACGCGACGACGCCAATGGCAATGCCGTATTGAAAAATCAGGGCCGAAGAACTGGCGACGTGTTTAGAGTGGAAAATGCAAAAAGGAAGATGGAGAACCATCCCAATGAACGGATTCAGAAATGCTTAAGAAAAATGGAAGAATGCCGTCTCATCCTTTGGGACTCCGAAGAACCCTACGATATCAGCTTCCAAAACAAAGATGCCTGCATCTATTTATCTGGCGGATGGCTTGAGGAATATGCATGGTTGATGGCAACGAATGCAGGCTGTGAAGAAGTGCTCTGTAGCGCCCAAATTACCGATGAACATGCGCCAAAACTGGATATCCGTAATGAAATTGACTGCCTGCTAGTGCATAACAACCGGATGTTAATAATTGAGTGCAAGACCAAGTCCTTTGGACGTAAAGATCAGAGCGACAGCGACACACTCAGTAAATTGGATAGTATTACCCAACATTCTTCTGGCACCTTTGGTACGGGTTTACTGCTGAGCGCCCGACGATTTGGTAATAAAAATACGCTAGAGACCAATATCAGTCGGGCGGAAAGCCTAAACATACCAATTTTGGCAGCAGCAGAATTGAAAAACTTGCCCGTAACAATTAGGCACTGGATGAGTACCGGACATGTCAAACAAGGAAGTTGAACAACAACCAAGTACGTACTCACGCCGCGTGCTTCTGTCGGTGGTAGGCACCTCGCCGCAGGTAGTCAGTGAAACACTATACGGCCTGATGAGCGATGACACACCGTTCATCCCAACCGAGATCATCCTTGTTACCACTAGTTCGGGTGCTGCCGCCGCAAAGAAAATGTTGTTAGATACCACTCCACCGGTTTTGGAGCAAATGACAGAGGACTACCACTGGCCCCCTATTCCGTTCAGTGCGTCATCCATCAAAATAATACAGGACCCCCAGGGCCAACCATTAGATGATATTCGTAGTCAGGATGACAGCCAATACCTGGCCGACTGCATTACCGAGCTCATTCGCGACATTACCGCCGATGATAACAGCGCCCTACACGTGTCTATTGCCGGCGGACGAAAAACCATGAGTTTTTTTGCCGGTTATATACTCACCTTATTTGGACGCACACAAGACAGCCTGTCCCATGTACTGGTTGATGAAGCCCTTATAGGGACCGACTTTTTTTACCCCCGTCCCAACAGTAACATTGAAGTCAGTTTGGCCAATATTCCTTTTCTACCTCTGCGCAGCGGTATGAACGAGCTGATACTAAGTGGCAACAAAGGGTTCGCAGCCACTGTAACGGCCATGAAAACAGCGAAACATAACCGCCCTCTTCTTGCTATTGACGCGCAGCACTTATGCATAAGTGCCAATAATGAGATCGTTGAATTAAGCCCTCCTAATATGGCTTTTTTAATCATGCTCGCCAAAAGGGTCAGCGATAATTTACCCGGCTATTCCCGCCAGGACGATGACGATGAAGACCGGGAGTGCGCAAAAGAGTATCTCTCTATATTGACTCAACTCACCAACGAGTGGAGTGATACACGCCCCCAGGAAGCGATAGAACGCAGCGGTAGAATGGATTCATCCGCAAGAGACCAAAGGAAAACACAGATCAATAAAATACTTACCCAGCATCTGGGAAAATCGCTCGCCAAACCCTACCTAATCACCACAACCGGTAAAACCGAACGGGGCCAAAAATTGTTTGGCCTTTCACTTGAGCCTGAACAAATCAGTTTTATTGAGATTAAGTAAGGTTCTTCCCTTTAGCTATTCCCTCCCACTTAAAGCCGCCATCGGTAGCCAGCCGTAGCGATTTACGGCCGCCTAACCGAGCCGCAGGGGATACCTTGAGGCTTTAATCCCCTTTAAATCGCAGGGGTAGGTCCGGACTATGAGAACCACGGGTATTTCACAAACATCGACGTGTCTTAATCCCCTTTAGAGCGGGGGTCGGTCCGGACACTTCGGGATCGAAGAGTACATGTCTAAGAACGTCTTAATCCTCTTTAAATCGGGGGTAGGTCCGGACGAGCGTAAGCTCGCATCTCTCACCTTCGCAGGTCTTAATCCCCTTTAGAGCGGGGGTCGGTCCGGACCTATGAAAAACTCAAACATCCCTACAATGGCCACTGTCTTAATCCCCTTTAGAGCGGGGGTCGGTCCGGACGGTGGTGCGTTCCAGAACCACGGTAACTTCAGCGTCTTAATCCCCTTTAGAGCGGGGGTCGGTCCGGACCTCTTTCGTATGACAGATATGGAGGCTCGTACGTCTTAATCCCCTTTAGAGCGGGGGTCGGTCCGGACACGTAACGGGGTCGCTATCTTGGAGTCCTTTGCCAGTCTTAATCCCCTTTAGAGCGGGGGTCGGTCCGGACGCTCAGTTGCTAGCGCTGTCTGATGCTGAACTGTCTTAATCCCCTTTAGAGCGGGGGTCGGTCCGGACCTGCACCTCACAAAAAACAGCTTACTTTTCAACAGGTTAAAAGGCAAGATTTTCAATCGTTTTTACCTCTAAAAGTTGTTTGATTTTTGTACAACAAAAACTCCTTGAACAGAGACTCTACGAGCATTTTACATAATGAATCGGGGGTAGAGTCAAGTCCAATATCCCATCATCAGGCCTTCGCCCTAACCAATAAATCGACGCACCACTAAAGAACTGTAGAGGCATAGTAATCACAGTACTTGTAAGAATTCTATTCAACTACATCTGTTATTGCTTTAAACATCTGAACACGACGTTCCTTATCGTTCTCAGACAAAAGAATGGACGCATCCGACTCGGAAACCCAGCCTATGGCTCTATGTGCGCTTTGACTATTGCCCTCTCCATAGTCTCGCCAGCCAGCACTCTTCATTTCACGAAGCTTATCCAATGCATCAATATAGGATAAGGCGTAAAAGCCATTTTCTTTTACAGGGTTTTCGCCAACCTTATATCCGTTAGCCGCTTTTTGAGTTTTATTAAAAGGAATACACCCCGTTCTAATAGTAGATACTGGAACACGATTTTTCTTCAACTAACACCTCTTTTCTGAACAAAGGATATACAGCGGCTCGGCAACTCTCTAACGCTAAGTTAATAGGGCTACGTTGCTGCTTGATTAACTTTGTCGGTTGGTTTAATTCCCGATATAGCTGCCATCAGGAGCCAATGTGGAACTATCTCCACTAACGTAAGAACCGTCTGGTGCCATTGTGGAACTATCTCCACTAACATAAGAGCCATCTGGTGCCATTGTGGAACTATCTCCACTGACATAAGAACCGTCTGGTGCCATTGTGGAACTATCTCCACTAACATAAGAACCGTCTGGTGCCATTGTGGAACTATCTCCACTGACGTAAGAACCGTCTGGTGCCATTGTGTAGTCGCCAGCTAGTGATACTAGGGGGAAGGCTGTTAATAGAAGACATGCACGAACTAAATGTTTACATCTCATAATCTGATATTCCTAATATTGAGCTCTCAATTAGCTCTAAGTTGATTAGCATTGAGTGAATATACATCTGACCAGCAGAGGGCCCTACGGAGTCATGAATCTACGACAGATATATGAGTGGTACCTTACCAGTAATTTTTGAATAAGTTACTACCGGTATTGGTAGTTGTTTAGCGAAAGGCACTGACCTTTTCCGTCTTTAGTACCGCACCCTTGATGAGAGTTCAGAATTTATTCTGCGTGACGCTGGCTGTTAATGGGGATCCTAAAGGGCCAGACCGAATTTGAGCAACTTATTAGGCATTGCTCGCGTCATCCTTGAGTCGCCCTCTAAGAAACTTGCCAGTAACTCCCGCTAGCTCGCTTCTGTCAAAGAGCTTGCTTTGGAAATCGAAATCTCGATCTATACGAACGATTAGTAACTGCTCAAAGTCTCCTTGGCGCTTTACGACTACACGATCGCTGGCTTTCTCAGGTGAAATGGTTTTTACTTCAACTAGCTTGCCGGAAATTGTGCCGTCAGAGCCGGCTCTGTGAGTCTCATGTCGGCGAAGTCCGAACTTGATCTCAGCGTAGATCTCCCCTAGCTCACCCCAGACCTGTAAGTACCTGCCTGTGTTTTCAAAGTGGCGTTGCGCGCAATCAACTAGATCGTGGAAGATCTGTGTTTGCTCTAGGACACTAAAGGGAAATCCCCCTCTACTCTGAAAGGGCTCATCTGGCTCATCTTCAGACAGAGAGTCGATCCACTCTATGCTCAAGGAATCCCATTGCCAAGGCGCTAAGCCAGAGGCGGCAGCATCTGCTATGTCATCGGGACTATAGCCACGCTCATTCATTTCATAGAGAAAATCCCAGTCGCTCATATCTTCTCCTGGCCTAACGCGAAAATATCCTGTGCCTGAGCTAGTACCACATTTGTGGTCCTCTTCTATGTTGCATGTTGATTATTCCTCAATTCCATAAAGGGTCGTGTACCTACGATATTAACCAATCAGCGAACATGTTTCATGTCGAGGTCCCAAACGTTCCAATAACGGAACCGAAAAACCTTGCCACTAATGGGGAATTTAGGTCTGAGTTGTGCCAATAGCCGCACTCAACGGCCAGCAGCGGCTTCCTTTGCTTGTCTTAATCCCCTTTATTCGGGGCAATCTCTATAACAGAGCACGTGCACGCTGCCTCCTTTGTCAATTCCGATACTGCCGAAGGTAGTATCGGCACTTGATTAACTAAATTTACTGAGGAGCTATTTCTATGAGACCGAATACCCATGACTCCTTCTGTGATATTCCAAATTTTCAGCATTTATCTTGTGCTTTTCGTGCATTGTCACCGTTCCTGATAGCACGCCCAAGAGATGGAAGTTATCATCAATTGAAAAGCTGCCGCGATCAAACATCACATGATGGTTTGGGCATAGGCATAAAATGTTATCGACACAATCATCGCCATCATGGGGTCTTCCTAAGGGCTCAATGTGAGCTCCCTCAGCATACAATCCCTTCTTTGTTCTTAGTGCAGTACCGCATACTAAAGTGTCCACAATGGTGGCCTTTGTTCACAATCAGACTGAACAATTTACTGACAAAAAGCCACCATCAAAAAACCTATATACTCATCTGTTGGAACGTCAGTTTTCGTATCAAATTGATCACTAGGTAGGGTGATTTTGACTTCTCATTTAGGTCATGAGTTAGCCAATAGCTGACATTAGCTTTTGAGTTACTAACGAAGCTCAGAGCCTAAAGCGGTCACTAGCTATTCAGTGAATGTCGTATTAGAGCGAACTACAGTTAGGGGGAATAGTTATTTCTAAGGCAGGGCAACCAGCATAATCGTCGTAAAAAATTTTATAATTCTCAGAGTAAAAGTTATCAATTTAAGGGGAGCCACTAATTGACTTAATGCGTCATTCCACTTAATTTGACTCTGTCCATTGTATTTTGTACGTGTATATTTATTATGGAAACTTTCATATTAGTGACGTACACATCTGACACTTTTAGGATAACTAGTATATCCTGAATGTTTCGTACTCTTTGGGGAAAAAAAATTTACAAGGAATGCACGAGGCCCTCCATCTTCATTTTCATCCGCTTGGCTTGATGTCCAAAAAGACTGATACCCATAATTCATTGAATGCAAAAGTGGCTTTTTAATAAAAAATTCAGAATTAAAGCTATCTTTGCTTTTATGACATTCTCTAGTTTGTAGTGTTTCTAATTCATGCCTAGTTGGTACTCTCCAATCATTATAACCTCCGTAATTTATTTGGTTTAATCGCTCAACATATCTACCTGTTTCTACCCAAAGTAACTTTTCTTTATCTATTTTTACTTGCCACATAAGGCCAGTCTTAGGGTCTACCCAGACGTCCTCGTTTTTATTTTTTAGCATAATATATACTCCCCCCTTTTTCTAAACCATCTTACTCTTTTGGTCAGAGTGACCATTACACAACAACATTTTAAACACTAAGTCCAAGTATAAAAAATAATAACTCGATATAAATGTTAGCAAATTTATGATTCCATGATCATTTTTAGATCAATATCAGATAAATTTACAGCGTTTTAGTTTGTGAACTGTCACATTCGGTGTTTTTCAACATAGTTGTCGCGTTCACGCTACTTCCACAACCCCATAAAGTCAACTTTCTCTATTAGGCTTTTACCATGATGCTCTTTCAGTTCGATAACCACTTCAAATGCATCGTCATTTAGCAGAAATACTGGTGTATCTTCTAGTAGAAATGCAGACTCATTTTCAGGTACCGGCTCTACTTCAACACTTACAACCAAACCCTCTGGACACAATTTTATCGGGCCATATTTCGTACGTTCGAGCCCATCGCAATATAGTACTCTGAGGTTCTTTAAACCATGTAATTTATGTTTAATGTCAGATAGCTTATTCCATTCATCCCAGAGAACTTCTTTGCTGGCTGATTTATCTAGGCGCCTCAACTTAGCAAAGCCATCACTCAGCAAGGCAAGACTATTCGCTTGGGATTCTGTAATGCGCTCAAAGCATAAACTTTCACTCTTCTCGAAATAATGCATTAACTCTGAAAGCTTATTCGGTTGTTCGCACTGAACGTCTAGGGGAGCTAGTTTCTTTAAGATGTCAATGCAATCACTCCGTATAGAGAGCTTATTCCTTTGAATCCATAAGACTTCCAGTTTAGCCAAAGAACCCAACTCATCTTCAACGAACATAATCTTGTTGTAGTGCAAATACAGTTTCTTCAGGTTCTTTAGCTTCCCGATTGCCTTAGGTACATACTTGATATTGTTGTCAGAGAGATCAAGCTCTTCCAGGTTTTCTAGCTCTGCAATCCAGTCGGGTATTTCTTTGATTGCATCAAGGCCATATGCGATTTTGTAGAAAGGTGGTACAAGACCATCACGACTCTTAGAAAAACTAAACTTCTTTAGCTTTTTAAGGTGCCTTATCTGTTCGGGAATTTCTGAACAGTTATGCCAGCTTAAATCGAGCTCTTCGAGGTTGACTAGAACTTCCCTATCTCTAGGTAGGCCGACCCAGAAGCCTTCAGACATGCGCTTTCCATCATCACCCAGTTCATCGCATTCAACGCATTGAAGATCTGGAATATTGTTAGAGTCAGCCCATTCATAAAGCTCATCTATCCATGAGTCTTCTAATGTCATTTCGTCTTGTTTTTTCACAGTAGGCTTTCCCAAATGGCGAAACTAGAGTTGATATTCTATGCTTGGTTACGTGCTAAAGCATGAGGCCAGCTATAATAAGTCGAAGGAGCTTTATTGAGCGGTATAACACATACCCGCTCAATATTAGAATAAATACATTCGTTGTTAGGTTCTTATATATTTAATCCGCTGATTCCAACGATAACTAACTTCTTTAGTATCCATCCAAAGGTCAGTACCATCAACGACTCTATCCATCTCATCTTCTGTTAGGAAGCCTTTGTAAAAAGATTTGAACGCCTCATTAAGATGGTCATCTGTGAATTGTTGACGCGCCTTCATCTCGTGACCTTTACCTGCCATGCCGCCAGAGTAGTTGTGAATCATAAAGGTTAAATGGGACGCAACTTCTAGTGCATCACAAGCCATGGCAATCAAGGTGCCTGCAGATGCAACAGTTCCGGATAAGTTGCCTATAATTTTTGCTTTAGATTTATTAATAGCGTCAGCTATCATAAATGCCGAGTCAATAATTCCACCGGGAGTATTGATGTGTAAGACTACTGTTGTGTCTTCATCTGCGTTATGTAGTAAATAACATAGCTCGTTATATTCAGAGGGTTCAGTAATAGAACCCGTAATATATGCAGTAATCAAGTTGTTTGCTTTGTCGACGACAATAGGTACGTCCAGATCCCAAATGCGAGTAGGGTTTTTAGGTAATTCAAATGATATAGTTTTGTTCATAATATTCCTGTAGAAGTCATGTTTTGGTGTTAATTATTTAAAATCTTCTTTAGATATCTTTTTCTCAGTAATTCTCAATATTAAATTCTGACCAGGCTTAGCGATAAGCACAGGTTACGATGACGGACTCTTCAGTCAAAATTACGTACAAGCTGCGTAACTTTGATAGATCAATGGTATTGCCGTAACTTCTTTTAATTTCTTTAATGCCTGCTTTATCCAATGAAAGAGAATAAGTGTGCTTGCTCTTTTGATAGTGCTCATGGCCATAATCAAGCAGCAAGCTAACCCACTCCGGTTTGATGCTACGTTGCTTCATTCGATCTTTTGCATGTTTACTGAAGATCACGCCATTTAAACTGGCCTCTGGTAGCTCGTGAGCTGTTCGTGTCGTTTCATTTGCGAATAGCGAATTAGGTGTGCTTGCTGTGTAGTGAGTGTTCATATACGTCTCCTTCCTTGTGAATGTGTATATTGGCAGAACGACACCTCCTTCCTACTACGTATTACTTCATATATCAGTGAAGCATATGGTTAATTATATAGCATAAACAGTATAACTAGACCCTATATACATCATCCTTAAGTACATATTATTTCAAACTACCTATATTGACCTATACTTCTAAACTAAGCTAAACTTTCCTCAAACTAACTTCTATGTGTAGGGTGAAGGAAAACGTAGTATGAAGACAAAAGAAAAAACTAAAGACAAAAAAGACAAAAAAGACAAAGAGTTGGATTTCTTTGAAAGTATAGGAATGCTCGCTGACGAGGCAGGTAGCAAACAGCCTAGGAAAGTAAAAAATGCTCTTTATAAGTGGGGGGAGGATTTTGATGACGAAAAATTCGAGCCACTTCCAAGAATATTCTTAGAGAATCTGGATGTATTCCAGTTTACAGGCTCTGAATTGGCTGTCCTAATTCAAATATTCATGTGGTGGACCAATAGGGGAAAATGGCCTACTTGTTTTTACGACGCTATTGCAAGTAGAACAGGGCTATCTACTCGAATGATAATGGATACATTAAAAAGATTGGAAGAAAAACAGGTAAGAGTGCCTGCAATTGAATATTTAGTTGTAAAAAATAGGCCGTCTATTGTTTATAAGGAAGTTAAATGGGCAAAAATAGGACTCATCAAGCGTCTAAAATATAGTGAACTCCCGCCCGAAATGAAAACGAAAAGTAACAAAGGTGCCAGGTTTTTTGACTTAAGTAATTTATTAGATATATGTAGCCACTTGATAAATCAAAAAAACGTAGCACAAAAGGGAGAGGAGGCTATTAGTAGAATTCGTCAGACAAAGAGCTCTGAAGAGCTAGTTTACGACATAACATCATCCAAAGACTTCAAAGAATACAGTCGCTTCCTTAGAAAGCATCAGTAAGTAACTATGTTTGGTGATGACCTTTCCCCATCTTTAGCACTACCCAGATCTTAATCTCCTTTTAGAGCGGGGGTCGGTCCGGACACGAGTACTCCGCAGCCTTCGAGGAGTCTGGACGGTCTTAATCCCCTTTAGAGCGGGGGTCGGTCCGGACCAGTGACGATACCGTTAAAGGTGCAGTCGAAGCGTCTTAATCCCCTTTAGAGCGGGGGTCGGTCCGGACTCTGAGAGCACTATGGAGCACCTTAACTGGTGTCCGTCTTAATCCCCTTTAGAGCGGGGGTTGGTCCGGACCCATGAGGCACTCGAAACTGCCTTGGCTAACCACGTCTTAATCCCCTTTAGAGCGGGGGTTGGTCCGGACATGTGCGAGATGTCGCGGCGGGCGGTGGTGTGCGTCTTAATCCCCTTTAGAGCGGGGGTTGGTCCGGACGCATACTACGGATTTATGAAGTCAATCGAAACGTCTTAATCCCCTTTAGAGCGGGGGTTGGTCCGGACCGATGAAGAATCCCCATTAGAGACTCCTGCAGAGTCTTAATCCCCTTTAGAGCGGGGGTTGGTCCGGACCTACCTCGTGCACAACCTGGAGCGCCAGGGTGTCTTAATCCCCTTTAGAGCGGGGGTTGGTCCGGACACGGTATCAACGAGTACAGCGCTGCGTTCGAGGAGGTCTTAATCCCCTTTAGAGCGGGGGTTGGTCCGGACCTGAGCACCAAGCACAGCTGAAGATCTTAGCTGTCTTAATCCCCTTTAGAGCGGGGGTTGGTCCGGACTTGACCTGAAGCTACCAGCTGCTCGTCCCAAGTTGTCTTAATCCCCTTTAGAGCGGGGGTTGGTCCGGACGGGCGGGGACATGACGTGGAATGAAGTTTTACGGTCTTAATCCCCTTTAGAGCGGGGGTTGGTCCGGACACAACGAGATTGACTGTCCACCTGAGTTAATCCGTCTTAATCCCCTTTAGAGCGGGGGTTGGTCCGGACCAATATACGATGAGCATACTGCAGGTAAGCAGAGTCTTAATCCCCTTTAGAGCGGGGGTTGGTCCGGACACTATGAAGACTTACACAATCAATGGCCAGACAGGTCTTAATCCCCTTTAGAGCGGGGGTTGGTCCGGACTTATATCACTGAGTGTACAGAAAGCCGCAATTGTCTTAATCCCCTTTAGAGCGGGGGTTGGTCCGGACCTAACATCGAGTTCTAGAGTACAGTAGGACCAGTCTTAATCCCCTTTAGAGCGGGGGTTGGTCCGGACCAGTGGTGCGCCCGTAGCAAGTGGTCGAACCAAGTCTTAATCCCCTTTAGAGCGGGGGTTGGTCCGGACTCAGGTCCTCAGGTAAGGATCATATGTAGTGACGTCTTAATCCCCTTTAGAGCGGGGGTTGGTCCGGACGAGCGCCAGGGTGCGGAGAGCTCGACTAACATCGTCTTAATCCCCTTTAGAGCGGGGGTTGGTCCGGACCCGTGTCATCGCAATGATGCACGCCGAAGCGGGTCTTAATCCCCTTTAGAGCGGGGGTTGGTCCGGACTGCACCTCACAAAAAACAGCTTACTTTTCAACAGGTTAAAAGGCAAGATTTTCAATCGTTTTTACCTCTAAAAGTTGTTTGATTTTTGTACAACAAAAACTCCTTGAACAGAGACTCTACGAGCATTTTACATAATGAATTGGGGGTAGAGTCAAGTCTAATATCCCGTCAGCATCTGCCCGTCGTCCCAACCAATAAATAGACCTACCACTAAAGAGCGGATAAATTCGCACATCGTCCTCGCCAGCGTGAATTAACCGTGATAACTCATCACAAAGTTTACGTAATTGCGGCGGGGTAGCAGTAAGACAATAAACAGAGTTCTGAAGGTGACGACCATAACGGCGCACACACCGATGAACCCGAACCAGACGATTTACCCGAGCAATATCATAAGACAAAATATACACATTACAGGTTTTCATTGCTCTAATGGTTCCCCTGAAGATAATTGATCCATCTTTGCGATCAGCCAGCGCCCGTAACGCTGTAATTGTTTTCGCCAGGGGATAGCAGCTTCCTCATAAAGCGGAAAGAACAGCTTACGCCCTTCTTTTCCCAAAAAGCACCCATGAGCACCATCGCAGAAATGCCGTAAATTAATTGTTTTTTCTGTTACCAATAGCTGATGAACAAAAGCCTCAACATGGGGTCGCAGGGGCTCCATTAAATCGCAAGCCAAAGAGTAGCGGCCCTGCAGAGGCTCGTGGTAAAACCCCAACCAGGGGTCTAGACCTAGTGTTTGTAGTACATTAGCCCCATCTCGATAAAGCAGAGTAAAGCAAAGAGACAACAGCGCATTAACGGGATCTGTAGGTGGGCGCCGTACCCGACGCTTGAAATTAAACTTCTGTGGAAACTGTTGAACATATAGTGCCATCGCCTGCGCAGCAGCTGCCCCTTCTAGACCCCGAAGAGTTTCAAGACTTTCAACATGACGACAGCGCTGCTGATAGACAGTAAACCCTACCAGCTTGGTGGGGACTGCATGTTTGTAGCGCCCTCCAACCAAGTGCTGCTGGTGCAATTTTGAGCCCACAACTCGACGAGCCAGAAGTAATCTATAATACTCATTCGAAAGCGTAAGACATTGCTGAATTCTTCGCTGTGCTCCTCTATACGGATCACTGGGTAGGGTTAAGCTCCGCTGGGGATAACGCGAGTTAACAACAGAAAAATCTATTCCCCGATAACGTAACTGGCCTAACAGCTGAGTTGATATATTAACTCCGTGCAAACAAATGATGCGCTTTATCTGGCATAGTGGAATCGTTTTGGTCTCGATATCATCACTCCGTACAAACAGACAGTCCGCTTCGTAGCTTAGTGATAACTTACGTCGATCTAAAATAATTGTAGACATAGTGGCTAATCTACAAAAAACAAGGTCGGTGGCGTAATCGATGGCGCCAAGCCCATTCGCACTACGTTGCTCCGCGGGTCTATCATTGATAATAGAAACCGATCCTGCGCAGGATCAATAATAGCTTCCATATCCCTCAACAACTGCCACACTGAATGCTGCTGTAAACTGCACTCAAAAACAGATTTTTGTTTACTGTTGGATAAAGCGCGTAAACACTGCAAAGCTTGACGAGATGCCTTGGCCTGCCCGATATCATAGGCTGCAATAAATAGAGGCGCGCTCATGGGGGGGGAACGCTCATTACAAAGCTGTGCCGACAACACATCAATACCCTGCAGCTGAAGTAAGTCATTAAAATCAGTCGGCTGATGGACCTCGTTACCAGGCGTAAAAACTGGAGCGTAAATGCGGCTGTTGCCATGAGCCAAAGCAGCTGCCGAGGCGCAATTCAACCCCACATTGCCAATACCAGGTTTCCAGCAATCATTGTCGGCAAAAATATCAAGCGCCACATTATCCAGTTGTTTAGCTACCAGCATGAGATTGCCAGCACCTAAAGCGACGTATATGGGATGCGTTCGATACAGACCAATGGTTAAAGCTGTTGCAATGCCTTCAGTCATTCCAACTCGACCAGAGCTTGACTGACCCTGTACGTAGGCGAAGCTGCCTCGCTTGGCACCTTCTACCGACATAATAAACTTACGATTTTGACCATTACCCCATATGGCACGATCGTAGATCTGTTGATAACCCACTACCAAGCCCAGCGTGTGATCTTTCAGCCGGTACAAAGGCGTTGAAATAAAGTGGCCGTGATGATCAGCTCCTGAACGAATATCCATACGCCGACATAAATCAGTGGCATGCATTCCAAGTTTCTTAACAAGGTAGGGGTGATTTCCACGCTCTTGAGGAAGGCTATTAAACAACCGATGGTAGCGCCTAAAATTTTCTGGGCGCCAATCTTTGCAAGCATCAGTATTAGCCGTTAAGCGGTCTGTTACGGTAGGCCTTCTACAGGGGCCGCGGCTTAACGGAGCACTATCACGACACTGCGCTATAAGCCATTTCAAGCCATTAAATATTTGCTTGTAGCCACCCGCTCGATGAGTAAAGAATACCAATACAGGGAACCGTATTCCTGTCGAGCTTATATTGTCATGCCAGATAAAAAAACAGCGATGACGATCGGACGCCACGCATACTGGCAAATCACGGGCACTCAATGGTTGATCGCTACTAGGCAACCTACGTTTAAGCTGATCCCAATTGATGCCACAGGATTCAGCCATTGGCATTAGCTCAGAATACGCAGACGCCATAACGTCCATACTGCCATTGATACTATTTTCCTCCAACCACCGCCTTACATCCATCATCACCACACCTTGTTTTGACTAAGGTTAAGCGACTTGATTGCAAATCAGACTGGTCAAAAGTTTTTAATCTCAGCAACATGCTGTGAAGACTATATGATCCGCCAAGAAATCGCTGAAACGTATTGCCTAGCCTGACAACTGACAACTGACAAGCATTACAGCGTTGAAGAGAACAAACCTAGATGAAAATGATGAATCCAATGACCAAAACAGCAGTATCAATAACACAAAAAAGGCGAATATTTGTTACTCGACACGCGGGGGCAATCGCTTGGCTGCAAGAACAAGGGATAGCCCCCTGCGTGATTAAATCACACATTGAGCTCGGCGATATACGAGCCGGCGATAGCGTCTATGGCGTGCTGCCAATTCATTGGATTGCAGAAATAAGCCTACTCGATGCCGAATACTTCCATTTGGTTATACCCGTCACTAGCGATTTACGAGGCAAGGAGTTAACCGTTGCGCAGTTAAATCAATATGGCGCCTATCTACAACGATATACAGCTAGGGCCGCGGAAGACCACGACGCATGAGACACAAATAGTTAACCAGCATACAACTCTTGAATTACTCCTCTAAGGTTTGTACCACGATAGTACTCAACATCACCTGTAGTGATCGGAAAATCATGTTTTGTTGGCGCCAACAAATCTGAATAACTTTTAGAAATTTCGACACCCTCTTTGTAATATGCCTTTGATGACTTCAATAACGGGTTTAATAACTGCGACGCCATCATTTGCAATTCATCAAACTCTAAACCTTTTTCACTGTAGCTGGTATTTTCCAATCGAGTTGCCGAAAACGTAAATGTAAATTTTTTCTCATTCAGCCGATGGCCTAAATGACGATCTAATAGCGGTAATAGCGATTCCTCCAGGTCTGTTGGAAAACTTAGAAAAAGATCATCGCCGCCCAAATACAATACGTTTAATGGAATTATTGCAAACTCAAACTCTTCAATAATATCAGACGCTGTCTTCAAAATAGCGTGAATCATTGACTCTTCAAGTAAGTGACTTAATCTAGGTCGAGCTATAAATGGTGTTGACGAAAAGATCTTACCAACGGAATCTCCATCGAGTTTCAAGTAGGTTAACTTATCTTTTAAGCCCAACTCTTTGGCAATATTTTTACTATAGTTACTAAAGGATATAGGGCGTTCGATCTCATTCTCTATCCATGACTGAAATTCGAGTAGCGACTGGTGCCTAAAGGTAAGGTCAGCCAAGCTAAATATGGTGGCAGCACTGCCATATTCTTCATCTTTTGATCGAGAGTTATACCATTTTGGAATTCTATAGTCGGCCGCTGTAAAAGCCGCCTCGCCGTTGACACCCCAGCATTGTGGCGCGCTTAACTCAGCACTGCGTTCACCAGAATTAAATTCAAGCGTATTATTATTGTTCCATCGCGACTCAGGTTTTGATTCTAAATCTTGGCCGTCCAATACCATTGACAATAGGCTTTTTCCTCTATTGATATCCAGGCCAATATTGGGTAATGCGGCCAACATTGACGTACCTGTAATTTCACAGTGACGCCACAGGCTATTGAGCCGAGGGTAACGTCCAAATATCAAGTCTCTATTAAGCAACCTCCCGTTAGTTTGGTCAATAATTCCATCATATAGCTTTTCAAACAAGCAGTCACGCGAAGGGACAGCAGAACCGGCGATTATAATAACTGAGTCAGAGTCAATCACAATGTGAAGCGAAGATTGGCTAAATCCACAAATAATATCTCTTGCATAAGTCATTATTTGCGAACACCAAAAGCTCGCGCCTCTTAACATAAAGTGGGTTTTACAATTATCCAGAAATTTTTGAACATTTCTCGTTTTTAGATAAATTATATCTATAATGAAGCTGTCATATATGTCGAGTACTTTAGCATCTACGTTAAAGTGCTCAATTAGTTCAAGGCGCTTTTCTTGATAGTTCGTACTTTCAAATTTATAATTAGCGAAGACGGCAAGAGAGGCAGAGTCATTAAACAACTTTTTCACATATTTCTTGTTTTTTAATCGCTCCCACTCAAACAAACTAACACCCATTTGAAGTGCCGCGTTCTTCTGGCAAATTTCATCATCGAACACCAATAATGCAAGTGCAATTATTGCTGTTGTGTATTTCGTGTCTTCGTCCTTGATGTCGCCAAAATATTTCTGGCTTGAACGGGTTGCCATCTCAAGTAACATAACCGCAGTTATTTGGTCAAATAAGCTATAGTTGCCGGAAGCCGAATATTTTCTTGGGGTACCAGTGCGAATATCGCGAGACAGTAGCTCAATTAAATATTCGGATGAGACGCGCTGTTCCGAGAGAGGAAAGTCGCGAATTCGCCCTCCGCGAAACGGTGCTGTACCACGCAAGACGTCAAGCATAAGATGCCAGCGATTTCTTGCCGACAATTGATGCACTAACACTTGAGTAGACGCCGCTCTTATTATTTTTTTGAAAATCCTATATTTATCGTCCATTAACACTTATCCCGTTCTGACTGAGGACGGACCATGGCTGTAGTATTTGTCTACAATTTTTGATTCATCACCAGCAGCTATCAGTTTTGCTGCTTCAATATCGAACGCATATATATGTGCCGAGGCGATAAATCCTGATAGTGAACCTATCCCAACATTACAGGCGTCTGCGAGCTTCTTTTGGAAATGGGTAAGCGCTAGAAAATTTGCATACTGACGTCCAAAAATATTCTGACTTCGGAAGAAAAACTGCAAATGAAGCTTTTCGTTTCTAATTTTGGCGTCGACTGTGGTGAGACATGGCTGATTTGGATCATTGTCGGCAGGATATAATAGGCTTATTGTTGCCGACTTTGTTTCACGTTTGTTGATTAAACGTTGTTGCAGCCATGAAAATTGATTTATACCATTGTAATCATATATGCGGCCACTGTATGTAAATGGCCGATTATCCATTACATAGCCCTTTGAAAATTTCTTCAGCATATTATCGATAACCACTCCGTCGCCGTAGCGCTCAAAAATTGAGTCGCGGAGCTCAGGATGGCTTACCGAAACCGACAAACCCAGAATCTCAAGCATATCAACATCTTCATCGTGGTGATTGTGCCCACCTTCTAGTATGGACTTTATTGATTCTACCCAAGCTTCACCAACGGTCCGGCATCTAATTATACTATTCATAAGATGCAACCAAAGAATTCACCATATATATTGACTCATCGTCAATCGATTCTATTGATTCACCCAGGCATGAAGTATCGCTATCAAGAGATGAAAAATAGTGTGTTTTTGGTCGACTAACCCTAAATGTGTCCTGCTCTAATCGTTTCAACATTCGAATATCCTTTTCTAAAGTCACTACGTTGATAGCTTTATCTTCCGTGGCGGTGCCTATAATGTAAAGTTGCTCATTATGAGCAACAAGTAATTCGGCTAGTTCATTGATTCGGTCGGGCGATATAGCATAAAGATATTGCCAGTCACCCGTACCCAAGCCTATTTCGATAGAGCGAATACCATATGTGCCGATTATTTTTTTTACATCAGGCTCTATAGGTATGTTTGATTCAATAAGTATTGCGCCTACTGCACTCGCATCACATAAGTTATATAACGCCCCGGCTAACCCGTCGCTAATATCTGTGCAACTGTTCATTAATTCTGATTTACTAATAGCTTGTCCCAAACTAAACGGAGGGCGCTGGTAAATCAATGCATCATTTAGTATCTCCTGCTGCTGATTTGGCAGGATCCAGCCGTACTTATGAGAGAGTTTTGCTGTTAATGCTGTGCCCAAATTACCGGTAACCATAAAGTAATCGCCAGGTCTAACGCGATTGCGGGGCAGTATTCTATTTTTACTTGAATAACCCGTGGCAGTGACAACACTGGCATAACTTTCGTTCGACTTGGTATCGCCGCCAATAATTATTGCACCGTATCTTTCGGCAGATTTTTTGGCGCCGACTATAAGATCCCGAACAAACTCAAGGGTTGTATCAGCAGGCAACAACAAAGCAATAGTTAAATATTTTGGTGTGCCACCTGCGGCAACGATATCACTTACTGCATGCGAAATAGCAAAATCGCCAACACATTCGGCGTTAGATAGGCCCAGCTTGTAAGCAATATTGATACCTGAGCGGTCAGTGTTAACAACCAATATATCATCTGTTATACCAGCTATATTGACGAAGGCGGCGTCATGGCCTATCTCGCCGATCAAAATTGAATCGTCGTTCAGCATTGCTGCAATCATTTTGGTAACATATCGCTCGCCAACTTGTGATACTTTGACTGCTCTCATATTGTCTGATTTATCGTAAGGCATCATTGGTTTTACTTTATAGCAGATTATTTTGGAGCTACATCGCTCAAAACTTGATCATACATTCAAGGTACATTGAAAACCGAGAATTGTAAGTTATTCCCATTTATGAAAGGTAGTTCGCTAAAGCCAATTGCAGCTGCCGATACCTTCCTTCGACGATGTAATATATCGCCCTACCGATACCTGTAACTTCCTTAACAACAAATCGGTACTTGCGTTGTTCTATATATCATTCATTCGAGTTAACCTATCAACAATATTTTAACTAATTTAGAAAGTCCTCGATAACTCTTAAATACTCCTTCTTCTTCTTCTTACTTCCGTGGTCACGTATAAATTTACTTGCTACATCATAAAACCTGGATCGAACATGCGAAGGCCAGTTATCGGCACCCGTCACCGCACTTATTAAAACTGAGTGAAAGCCGCTGCCAGGCCGCTGATTCTCTGGAGATTCCATGTCAGATATGATCTTATCCAAGACTTTTTCTTCGTCAGACATATTCTGAAATATTATTTCTTGTTCCTGCTCTTGAATTTCAATAGATAGTTGTTCGTATTCTATTCCTTTCTGGAGATCACCAGACCTTACATTATTAGACCTGTTTTTTTCGCGTGTCAGGGACAGAATGAATTCCGGATTAAAGTCTATCTTTTTAACAAGCCCGACCTTCAAAAGTTCATCTAAGTCATGTACGGAGCCAATTTTTTTATTTCTTAAAATGGACAGTCGATTTGACGTTAGTGATTTCCGAGTGATGACCTTGTTCTTTGTATATCGAACTAAATTCATGATTGATGAGCGCTCAAATATTCTGTCGAGCCTATCGCTACTTAGCCCACTAGAGTCAATAATTCCTCCTCTAATCAGTTTATTATGTATTCTGGGTGAAAGTCGCTGATCATACCCAATTTCTCTAAGCACAGAGGCGTGGTCACCCATATTGATTTGAGAGATATCAATTTCATTTGTACGTAGTAACATAAGAATGTCAGTCTTTATTGACGTCGTTGAACGGTTTAATGCACCGCTCCAGAGGCCTCTAAAAGTGGAGAGTGTTATCTTTTTCTCTCTTAGCAACATACAAAGTTCGTATACTGTAGCCAGGTTTAGCTGCTCTTGCTCAATTTCACGCTTTTGGCTACTAGCAATAGCGATATGCACATCGCTAAGGAAACGTGAGAAATATGACATCTTATGATTTAAAACTGGAAGAAGCTCACACCAGACACCGCCATCTTGAATTTTCCCCACTAAACTTTGTAACCGAGCCTGTCCAATTGGATGAGATTCCAATGCATACCAAAAGCTTGAAGAATTCAGCGTATTGATTAAACCCTTAGGCAGTGGGTATTTAGGAGGGAGTCGGGCAGCGAAACCAATTTCTTCTTCTTCGCGAGATGTAGGCTCTCCTCGAAGTAATTTAAGGACTCCAGTCTCCCAGAAGTTTTGCGCAGGTAACGGCAGCTCCGCTAGGCCACTATCATTACGTAATGATGCTGCTACGATCAAAGGAGACGCGGCCCAAGATGTTCGAACAAATTCTAAGGATGGAAGAGGATTTAGCTCATAGGCAAACGCTATCACATAATCCCACTTCATCAACCCTCTGGTGGAATCTTTTGTGACTAATTTTAGTGAATCGCAAGAAACCAAATATTCAGCAGCAAAGTATTCAAGTATTGTTTCGTGAGTGAACTTAATATTTCCACTTGCGTCGTCTAACTCTAGCACTAGCCCTTGAGCAAATAATGCCATAAATTTCGCGAAATCGTTGCGATCCATAAGTCGAGATAGCTTATCTTCTGCGAACTTTAAAGAGCATAGTGTTCGGCCATGATTTCTAAGATTAAAAGCAAGCTCCGCAACTATCTCTCGGAACTCCTCAAATGTCCATTTAACGACTTCACCCCTGTCTGAAATTTTCTGCTTTTCTCGATAAAACCAACTCATCACAAACCTGCTGTATAGCTGCGCAAGCCCGCCAGGGATATCTTGATTTTCATTAAACAGCCATATTATCATTCGCAGCAGAATAGGATTCCCCATGACAAAGGATGACCTGTGAACTTTGACCAATTTTTTTTGTAGCTCAATTGCTTTCTGAGAGTTATTTTCTAGATAGTTTTCCAAAAAATGTAATTGTTTATCTTCTGTAAGACTCTGTATCTCTATAGCAGAAAAGCTTTCATCATCAAATATATGGGATGGTCTCGTGGAAATGACAAACTTAGCTTGAGGCATCAATGTTTTTAATCGTGCTATATTTAACAAGCAATGTTCATAATACTTGCTTGGGCACTCATTTAGACTATCAAGAAATACTACGGTTCGCTCGCTATTGATAATAGGAACCAAATCTAGCCATTCGAGGCCAGGACTGGTGCTTGATAGTAGATATTCTAGTCCCAACTCAGAATATTCAGCAAGGTTTGCAGATAAAACAAGAGGCTCAAAATTTTCCGTTCTTTTGCTAGACACTTGAAGTGCAGACTGGGCCATCAACGTGGTCTTTCCAGCGCCAGGCTCGCCTAATAGCAATATATTTTTTAAATTAAGCATTAGATCAAGCGCATCGTAAGTCTTATCGCTATTCAGATGCCTCTTGTCCGCGGCCAATGCACCAAGCCATGACGAATCTGTTTCATCATATGATGAAACACCCAACTTTTTTATTGTTGCGTCGAGAGGCGTAAATGAAGTTAATTGCGGGCTAAGTCTTTTTATAAAGTCAGAATTCCTATCGTGGATTATAACCTCGATATCACGACGCTCGAGCGTTTCCAACTTTTCTAGAAATCCTGAAAAATAGGCTATTGAATTATTGAGGTCTCGCCGCTCAAAAAGCCCTAACACTTCATCAGAGTACAAATGCAAAATACTCTCGCCTATATCGCCTTGGTTTCGCATAGGCAAATGACGTGTACTATTGCTTCCCTCTGTTTTGGTAAGAATAATGGGCGCTTCTTCTTGTGGTTTAATTAGGAGTACTAATACATCGATACCCCCCAATGTACACCATATATACTCGACGTTTTGTTCCATATAAATAGAAGAATGCCACTGCGCCTTTCCGTCATGCCACTTTCTGTTAGTAGGGGCGACTATTTGCTCACGTACTTTTCTAGAGACCTTGTCCTTGTCAGCTTCGTGATTTCTCAAAATATTGATAGGCTGACCATTATCATTCACACCAATTATCACAGCGCCGCCTTGAGAGTTCCCCAAAGCGAATACTGCCTTGCTTATATTCCATCTCAATTTTTTCTTATCTATAGTTGTAGATTTATCTTCAGGAATAAAATCGGCTTTAAATTCAACCCATTCTGTCTCAGAATATTTTAATATCCTCAAGATGGGATCAAGCCGAAAACTGGTTAACGGTAGAGCCTTTTTTAAAAAAGTATACGCATGCATTACTGCTACCTAATATTTAATTATTTAATTATTACGGTCTTGGCTGTCATCGAATACAACCCAAATAAGCCAAAATCAGCATGTAACTAACTGTAAAGCAACTCGATTCCCCCAGCAACAGCACCACGAGGTTAAGTCGTTGCCATTGAGAACATAAGCATGCGTAGTCTCCAATTTTTTGGCTGCAGCTCCAGAACGACAAAATTCACTCTGCTCAACATCGGATAAAGCTATCAACATACTTCAACCATTCCACCCGTCACTGCAAAATGCACCCAACACTCCAGTACGGGTTTGTCAGTTGCCTTTTCGATGGCCCGACGATAAATCGCTAATTGGCCGGAGTACTTCAATGCATTGGTTTCCCACTCACTGCGCGGTGCTGGCGATGATTTATGGTCAATAATAATCCAGCCATCGGCTGTCTCAATGATCAAATCAATAAACCCTGTGGCTTCCTGGCCTAATTCGTTAATAGTAGTCACGGGGTATTCAACCAGACAACGAGTCACTTCAAACTGCTTATGGATGTGATTAATAAAACGCTGACTAGCTTCTAGAGCATGAGCCGCTGACAGCTGCTGATCAACACCGAAACTTGCCAATAACGACTGTGCCTGCTCGAGTGAAAAGGGCTTGGTGTGATTGATGGAGGCAGCAATTACACCGTGTAGAGCCGAACCGAGTAAGGCCATATCTTCTACTTTGTCGAGTGGTAGACGATCCCCCAGTTCAATGACCCGGCCCATTTTGGCGCTCTCTAGTGGTGCCGCCGATGAAGGGCTAAATTTACGGGGCAGGATATCGGTAGCTTGCGGCCATTGCGGTAACCAGTGTGGGCTATAGGGCGGAATTTCTCCGTCTACAGGCTCTAGAGACTCGTACAACTTAAACTGCGTTGGAATAGATGCACCATCGGGCAGGGTCAGGCTATCGCCGTCGGGTATCATCCAGTCAGAGCCGAGTGTATCCAGTGATTTATAGGGCCCCTTAACGCTCAAAGGCAATACTAGTAGATCGCGTGGGCGAGTGAGACTTACATACAGCAAACGTTTTTCTTCTTCGGTTGCCTTAAGTAATGCTTCTATCCCTACCTCACTTTCGTCAATACGATCTTTGACGGCAATACCTGCCGCTTGTTGGCCGAAGGGATAAGGCCAAAAACGTAAACTCCGGTTAGCCAAGGGTTCAGCGACATCAAAGCCTTCTGCTCTTGGCAACACAGCCAGCCCCCAAAGCCTGGGCCGCACCGCTTTTTCCAAATCAACCGCCAATACCACTGGCCACTCAAGCCCTTTGGCCCCGTGGTGCGTTACCAAGGTTACCGTGTCATCGTCTTGACCAACGGCCTGCCAGTCTTCCTCATCGGCATGTAACTGGTTCAACCACATAACCAGGCCAGGCACCGTAGCGGCCAGATTGCGCACCTCACAGTGCTGCTCGTAATCGCCGGCCAGTGTCACCAGGCAGTCTAGATTGGCAAGCCGTGATCGACTGCGTTGCACATTGGGGCCCCATTGGTTGACCACCGCCCTTACATCGCCTTTCGACAAGGCTTCTTGCATTGCCTCCACCGGCGTTAATGTATTTAGTGTTTTCCTCGCCTGTGCAAGCGCACTTAAAGCCGGTAGTTCACTGGTGCCGACTTCACCCCATTCGCTATTGGACACCTCTGAAGCAACAAGGGCTAAACGTTCTGGCAACCAGGCATCTGCTGACTCACCCGTGACCAAAGAACGGATCTCTGCGGCGGCCAGGGTATCTTTTTTATCGGCCAAACGACGCAGACAGGCCATGGCCAAGGCTCCTTCAGGTGTTGCCAACAAGCCAAAACGCTTGTAGCCCACAGCAATACCGGCATCGTTACAGGCTTTAGCTAATACGCTAAGACGATCGTTAGAACGGCACAACACGGCCACATCACCAAAGCGTAGCGGCCTTGCGTTGCCACTGGCTTTATCCACGACCTGGTATTCACTAGCTACTAATTCTTGAATGCCCGAAGCAATGGACGCCATTTTTTTAGCCATATTTCCTGACAATGACCAGTGCGCGACTGCGGCCTCATTAGTTACCTCAGTTCGGGCAGCCGCTAATACCACTTGCTCTTGGGGAATTGACTCCGCAAAGGCCTGACTAAAAACGGCGTTGCAATAATTCACCAATGCCGGGCGCGAGCGCCAGGATTTTTCCAATACTTGTGGCTTGCTGCCATCGGCCAGTATGGTCTCTAACACCGCCTGCATTAGCGACGGATCAGAACCGCGAAAACCATAAATAGCCTGTTTGATATCACCAACCCAGATAACCTTTTTGGCCAAGGCGGCCAAGCGCACAAACAACGCCAACTGAATGGGGCTGGTATCCTGGAATTCATCCACCATCAACAGCTGTAATTCGCAAGCTAAGGTCTCTTTCACTTGCGGGTCTTCCAGCAGGTTGTAAAGTTGTAATTCCTGATCGACAAAATCGACCAGACCTTGCTGTTGTTTTAACTGCTGATAGGCAACCAGACTGTTACCAGCCAAACCGTATACTGCCTGGCAGTATTGACGAATGTCTTGATGTAGCTGCGGGTGCAATTCAAAATCTTCGGCAATCAGCTTAATTGCTTCGGCATGGGTTTTACTTTTTGCACCGGGTGACGTCTTACTCAATTTAACCCATTCCGCCCAGGTCAGCCGATGGTTACGCAGCCCCTCCCCGGCACCTCGTATCAGGTCGTGGTATTTTTTGGTAACACCGGTGGTATCAATAGTTAAGTCAATAGCCGCTATTGCCGTGTTGATCGCGCCTAACAGTTCAGCATTGAGGTCTCGTTTAATGGGCTGTCGAAAATGAGCCAACAAACCACTGGCGCTTTGTTCAGCAAAATCAGCCAATTGTTCCGGTGAGCAATTATTGGTTCGGGCTGCATCAGCGATGTCTTTTACATGGCTGCGCCACTGTGGCTTGCCTTTATCAAAAAAACTTAAGCGATGGGCCAGGGCATTCAGTGTACGAATTTGCGCACTGTCACCTTCCAGCACCTGGTCCATTGCCTCACCAAACAGTCGGTTGGCTTCACCATCTTCTACCACGGTTTGCTCAGGCGACAAGCCTGCTTCAAAAGAAAAGCGTTTTAGCAACTCGCCACAGACACCGTTAACGGTGTTGATCCCCGCTTGCCCCATTTGGTTGGCCATTGCCATCTGGCCTGATTGCATCAATGACTCGCGTACCCGCTCACGCAGTTCACCTGCCGCTAGGCGGGTAAACGTGGTGGCGATTACTCCGCGGGGCTCAATGTCACCAGTGGCTAATAGCGCCTTTAGCTTTTCGGTAAGGGTATAGGTTTTTCCGCTGCCGGCACCGGCACTAATAAACTCTATGTTTAAGCTCATGCGTCAACCTCCCAGCCGACTAACACACCAAACTCGCTGAATGACTCATACACATCAACTGACGCCAAACACTCCTCCCCCAATACCAATGATTCATTTACCTCGGTGCCACTGACATTCACTTCGATCAAGCCGTGGTCTAGTTGCTCGCGACGTTGTTTCCAGCTTTTTTCAAAGCGATACCAAAACTGAGCAATATCTTCACCGTTGTCAGCTTCGATACTTTCAGCCTGCGGGAAGTAATCCGAATTCAGTAGCATCAGTTCCTGCGAGGCGATAACAAAATAACCCACTACCGGGAAAGACTGACTGGCCTGCCGACGCAGTTCCGCATAAATAGCCAGCTGAAGATAGCGGCTTTCGGCCATGGATTCACGCCGGTACCGAGCGCCGCCCCACTTAATATCCAGTACCGCTTCAGATCCATCCGCTTTGGTAGCCAGTAAGTCGAGATACCCGCCAAGGGCGCCACCAACAAATAAGCCCTCTGCATGTGATTCCATCACCACTGAAACCACCTGCGCGGATTGCAAATGCACTATCAACCGATTTAGAGCGGTAACCGTCACACTGATAAAATGCTCGCGTTCAGCGGAGCGACCAGGCATGAGTAATACGGCCCCCGTTGTAGCAATTAATTCAGCGAGCGCTGCCTCTGCCCACTTTGTTACTGCAGGTGACCTGAGTACGGCAATATCGTTGTGTGCATTGAAAAAATCTTCGTATAGTTGGTGTGCAAGGCTGCCTTTGAGTAAGTTGTCATCCTTCACGCTTAACAAAGCGCCGGCCTTTAACTTGGCCTGATAACGCAATACCCACATATACGGGCCAAACAAAAAGCTCTCCAGGCTGGAAAACGATTCACGATCACGCTTGGGCATTGTGGTTGCTGCGGGCAATTGCCAAAGGCGCTGTTTTCCGGGTAACAGCAACGCTGCCACCGCTTCTGCCTGTGGCATGGCGGGTAAATCAATTGCTTGCAAGGCTTGTGTGGCCGCAAGCAAATCATATTCTGTGAGGCCACTCACTAACGCGTGAATCTGGTCAAATAAGGGATGATGACCATCACCGCTGTCATGTACCACGAGCACTGCCTGCTTTTGCGCAGCTAACAATGGTCTTATCCAGCATTGGGTTTGCCAGGCCACCGCGTGTTCATCCGCTAGCAGAGCCACACCATTAGCGGCGAGCGCCTGTTGCTCTAACTGAGTCCAATGATGCCGGGAAGCAAGGCTGGCCTCATCACAAGCCCACCAGATAGACGTTTGTAAAGGTGACACAAAGGCAGAAGCATCACTGCCATAGCACATTTTGCTTTGCCCTTGGATCAACTGCGCCTGGCGGTCCGGACGACTGGCTCCATTTCCTCTAACCGCCTTTATCAGTCGTCTCAAGGTGTCGGCGTTGATGGCTTCCCCACCCTGCTCACGCAGCAACTCTACCGACCTGACAAATTCCAGCACTTGATTCAGAGCGCTGCGATAAAGGGCCAGTTCAGCGGCCTTCTCTTCGTCTTCAAGGACAAGATTAATCAAGCCATTGAGCCAACTATTAACCGCCGACGCTCGCTTTATCACGACGCTAACCGGTGCGCCGGGGTAAGCTGAAAAGCGTTCAGACTCCAACCAAAAGTTGATAGCCGTTCGCAATTTAGCCACGGCTTTATCAGCCAATTTCACGTCGCTGTGCCGCTGGCGTTCTTGGTCGAGTACTTTATCCACTGTTTGACGCCACAGACTGCCTCCAATACCGGGCTCGCTGGCGACAACCTCTGCCAAAGCCTGTCTTACACGACGGGATATGGGACCTACAGGGTGAGACAGAAACTCTAACAAGCGACTGGGGTTTAATGGCGACCACAATAGATCCATAACCAATGGCAGCACCTGAAAAACGGGCCGCCACGGCGAATTTTCACCACTAGCCAGTATCGCAACACCTGCCTGCTCCAAGGCCAGATCCAATTCTTCACTGGAACCATCACATAACAAGCCCAATTGGTAGTCATCCACCCCCGTCAATAACTGCTTGGCGTACTGCGCCACCCAAGGCGCCGACACGCCGTGGGAAGGGGCAGCAAGTAACAGCACACTGCCGTCACCACGAAGGGATTGAGGGTCTTGAGGAATAACACCGGCAAGTAGCAGCGACTGCAACTGAGCCAGGTCACTGCCCGCCTCTGCACGTACCACAGGGTGCGGCGCAGCAAATTCTGCGTTCAATTGGCGGAGTAATTGCTGCCAGACCGCAGGATAGGCCTCGACAGGATCCAGGGTCACAACACCAACGGTTAACGGCGACTGCTCTAGAGCTAACAGTACTCGCTGCACTCGCTGACCAATATTAGGGGCTACAGCCTGCACAGCTAGTACCTCAACTTCTGCCATATCGGCAAGACGTTGACCAGTACTCACGAGTGGCTTCCCTTGCCAGCCTGCCTCATACCAAATATCCCGCCACTCGAGCAGGCGCCGGGCTACACCGAGTTCATCCAGACTCAGCGATTGATGGTAAAACCTCTCGGCAGCATCGCATTGTTTTAAACACGCCAGATACTGCAATACCCGTTGAGTAAAGCTGGCTTGTGGTAGCTCAAGACCAAGCTGGCTCTCTAACCACTGTAATAAGCGACTGGGACCACCTAGCAGCTCCCCGACAGAAGCCCTGTGCGGGCTCGCTACAGTGCCATCCAGGCCTAGACCGACTGTAATAGAAACTGACATAAACATCCTTTTAAACAGTTAACAACGAACCATCAACACCCACCCTTCATGTGGCAGCTGACTCGATTGATTCTGGCTATGTAACAGTGCGTCCAATGTTAGCTGATAACTGAACGCAAAAACTTTTAAAATATTGTTACTTCTTGTTTTACTGATTATAGGCAAAGAAATGGGTCTATATTTTCACTATTAGCACCGCGTGCTGGCAGTTCGCCCACAAAATCCCCACTCACCCAGCGCTCTATATAGTTAACATTCACGACCGTTGGCTCTCTATTAAAACGACCCTTTATTTGATCAACCTTAATCACCTTGCCATTATTCACCACAACACCAACAGTTAGATGTTCTCGACCTTCATACTGGTAGACATAGTATCGGCCAGCCTGAATTGCCGAAGCATAGGCAAATACACAATGGTCCATTGCACGCCCCACCGCTTCTAGCTGCTCAACCGAGGTAACCGGCACAATCAGTCGACTGCCCTCCAGCGGCGGCGCTGGAAATGGCACTATCTGGCCGTCGTCATCCAGCAACAATTTTTGCCTGAGCATACCGGTATTGACCGCACCGACAAACCGGTCATGTACACGATGAACATGGTCCCAGTTGCGACAATGTCGCAGCAGTGGCACCGCCTCGGCGTTGGCCATTCTTAAGGTATCATCAATCAAGCTTTTTTGGTCGGCAGTTGTCGCCGCCAATAAATGAAACAAGGGAAAGCCAATAGACCAGCGCCAGTTCAACAGATTGGCGAGGCGAGCTTGGGTAATATGCTGTTGGTGATACAGAGATGAAACGAGCTTTTCATCGGCCCATACGGTATAGAGGTAGTCTAGGCGCAAGGGTTTGTTCTCCGACAAATCAATACGACGTAATAGGCGCGCCGCAGCTCTACCAGGATATAAATCCATACGTTGTAAAATAGCGGACTGTTTATCTTTTAAAGCCTCATAGAGGCTGTCTTCATCCTGGCCATTAATTCCGCAGTAGGTACCCCAGAGTAACAGCAATACCGGGTTATTCATTAGCAAGTGAAGGCCCGATTCTGTCGTCGCCAGCCTGGCCAGAAAAAACTTATGCGTGCCGAAACGGTCTAACTGTAGGCGGACCTCTTCCGGTATGGTGGCCAACCACTGAGCCACCTCAGGGTGATGAATACTACTGAGTAAATCTATACCCGGATCTTGATAGACAGGCAGATTAAATACGCCGTCTTCATCCTCGATAGTGCACGACAGACCTTGCTGCCAACCGTATACACGGGTCACACTGCCAGAGCCCTTTCCAGGCTGCCAGCATAGAATCAAACACTGGGCGTCTTGATCCCACTGAATGCTGGATTGATCCAGTCCATTTTCGTTGCACGCACCTAACACATTCAATCCACCTTTAAGCAATACCTAACGCTCAAAGATGATACATCCAATAGCATTAAGTGTCGCTAGTGGCTACATGTACACGTCGTGTTTTCAGGCAGACTATAACCGTGGCGCTACCGGCCCCACTTATTACTGGCCATGGCCTGCTCCAGCTTATGTCTAGATGCACATTACATTGCACAAGTAAGTAGTACCGACCAATAGGTTTGGTAGCGTTGGTCTTGTTATCACCCCCCTTTACGGTAACATTGCCCCCACCACACCCAACGCCCAATACACAAAGGATTCACCTTGGTTACCTACGACACCATTTTTGATATGGCCTGCCAGCGCAAAGGCGGCAAAAAGCAGGTTGAAGCCTTA
>JBALWH010000083.1:0-7911 GCA_036960175.1 Motiliproteus sp.
GAAACTCCAGCTGAGCGCTTTGAGCGGTGTGTTGCAATGATCCATTGAGACCACAAGATGAAACAGCCGTCTTGCCCCCTCTCCAGAGCGACTCCAAAGGGGCGTCAGGGAACGCTGGCCAAATCTCTAGCAGCGCTCCATCGGCTGACAACGCCATCTACCCCAGCACCCATCAGCATTTCCTGCGGCGTGCCTATCGTTCCATACACACGAAAGGTCAATTGCTTGATCAACTCTCCGTTTCTTCCAGTCCTGTATTCTCGGCTGATTTAGCCAGTTTCGTGCGCCGGATCGCGTCTACTGAGAAGATGATAAAGCCTACCCAGACCAGCGCAAAGGTAGTCAGACGCTCCATATCGATCACTTCACCGAACACAAAGACCGCCAGGAGGAAGTACAGGGTTGGTTCGATGTATTGCAGGACCGCGATGGTGGAGAGGTTCTTTATCCGCACGACGCCAAAGGCGAACAGGCCCAGCGGCAGAATGGTCACCGGTGCGGTCAGGATCAACAGAAGGCGTACGTTATCTGCGCCGGTTTCCCAGTGGGTCTGTCCCGCCATACCGACCAAATAGAACAGCGCAAGAGGTACCATCAGCAGTGTTTCAGCGGCCAGGCCATTGAGGGTATCGACCCGTACCTGCTTCTTAATCACGCCATAACAGCCAAACGAAAGCGCAATGCCGATGGTCAGCCAAGGGAAACTATCCAAGTTCATACAGGCGTAAAGAAAGCCAGATGCGCAGAGCACCAGAGCCACCAGCTGTAGTGGGGTGAGTCGCTCACGCAGGTAAAGCACTCCGATCAGAATACTGATCAGGGGCGTGAGGAAATAGGCGAGACTGACCATCAGTACCTGGCCGTTGGTGGCGCCCCAAGTGTTAAGGTACCAACTGGTAGAGATACAAGCGGTAGAGAGGAACAACCAGAAAAAAATTTTCGGCTCCATTAGCATTTTGAAAACGCGTAACGGTGTGACTGTCACCCAGAGTAATAACATCATTAACGGCACAGAGCAGAGAACACGCAGGGCAAAAATCTCCATCGCTTCCACCCCACGCAAGTGCTGATAGAAGAGCGGCGTTAGTCCCCAAAGGATATAGGCAGACGTGGTCCAAAACAGGCCACCGGGTGGAAGGTTAGATCGTTGCATGTGTGGATTACTGCTATCTATTGTCGCGTGAACGGAAACGGAGAAGTGCGCGTTATCCGTATACACCACGCTGGATCAGTTCAACTATTTTTGAAGCACCTATCAGCCCCGCTGACGCTCTAATCATAGCGAGATATTGGTAACTGCGCTGTAGACCACCATCAAACAATCGGCTCAGTGCTTAATCCGAACCGGTGCTTGTAGTACTCTCAACCAATAAACTAGAACCCGGTTAAAAGAAGAACATTGGATCAGGCTACCTGACGATCAACCGCTGCAGCGACCATGCGGGTAAGGCTGCTCAGATCGAAGATTGGCAGGCCGAATTTCCGCTGCAGCTTCGGTGCGAAGTGCGACAGGTCGGTGCATTCCAGAACGATAGCTCCCACTTCCGGGTTTTCATCCAGCATGCTCTGAACCACGGAGCTCAATTCCTCTTCAAACAAATCCATATCCAGATCATCGGTATCGCCACGCAAGATCACCTCAGCAAACTGCTTCTGGTGCTGCATACCGGCAACCAGGATAGGCTCGTCAGCGATCCCTACGCCCTTCAGGTGACCTTCGGTCAGCGCGTCACTGTTGGCGACAACCACACCGACCTTCTGGTCACGTTTCAGCAAGCGAGAGACCAACGGCACCTGAATCAGGCTGGACATAAATACCGGTACGTTGACCGCATCGGCGATCTCTTTCTGGTGCAGTGCCAGGAAACCGCAGCTACCGGTAATCGCTTTTACGCCTTCACGCTCCAGCGCCTGTGCCGCTTCGATGAATGGCTGCAGCAGCTCAGGATCACGCCCGCGGATCAGACGGTCGATGGTGGCGCCTTTTACTGTGTTGTAAATAATTGGAAAGCCGAAGCTGGGCGGATGCTTGATGTGGCCGGCAGGCTTCGGAAAGTAGGATTCCAGGGAGATAACACCTAGGGTGAGCCCACATACATTGATACCACCTTCGATAATCATTTAAATACCCTTTCAGCTAAAACGAGCGGCGGAGAACGGTTTCAGATCAACTGACGATGCCTGCCCCTGTACACTTTCTGCAATCAGTTTGCCGGTTATTGCAGCGAAGGTCAGCCCCAGATGGCCATGACCAAAGCCCACTTTCACCCGTGGATGATGCTCCAGCGGACCGATGACTGGTAGCGTATCCGGCGTCGATGGACGACTGCCTACCCAGGTCGATTTGATCGACGGATTGTTGCCCAGCATCACCTTGGCGTGTTCCAACATCGCATCAGCACGTTTTGGATCAAGCGGCGCATCAGCAGATGCAAATTCTGCGGTACCCGCCAGTCGCACGCCATCCTCCATCGGGGTGAGGAAGACCGACTTATCCAACCAGCCCACCGGACGGGCCAGTGATTTCGCACCGATATCCAGTGTCAGGTGGTAACCACGTTCGCTGACCAGAGGCATTTTTACACCCAGTTGCGTCAGGATCTCTTTCGATGCGATGCCGGTACAAACCACAACCTGATCATAGGTGGCGGTACTGTCGCTCAGACGCACCTTCACTTCATTATCGCTAGGCAACACAGCCTGCACTTCATCCTGCAGGATGCTCCCGCCGTTGTTGGTAAAGTGGAGTGCGTAACGTCGGCTCAACTCAACCGGACTGACCGTGAATCGAGTCTCGGGATAAAAAACGCCACCGGCGTAAAAACCGGCTAAATCCGGTTCCAGCTCACCGACCTGATCTGCATTCAGAAACTCAAGGTTTACACCTTGCTCTCTACGTTCCTGCAGATCGCCGCTTTGCGCGGTGGCAAAACCCTCCTCTGTCGCAAAGAGGCCCAAACATCCCTCGGATTTGATCAGATCCAGCACACTGGTCAGGCTCATCAGTTCCTGATCAGCCTGCCGTGCGTGCTCCTGTAGAGACTTCATCGCCGCCTTTCCCTGAGCGTATTTGGTCGGGAAACAGGCTTTGAAGAATTCCCAGCCATAAGGCACCAGTGATGGCAAGTAGCTACCCTGCATGGATAGCGGGCTGGTTTTATCCAGCAACATCCCCGGCATCTTGCACATCATCGCAAACTTGGCGAACGGCAAGCGGGCATAATCGGCAAATAGCCCCGCGTTACCGAAGGAAACCCCCATACCCGGCGCTTCCTTATCGATCAGCGTCACCTTGTAACCCGCTTTTTGCAGACAAAGCGCGGTCGCGAGACCGACGACGCCGGCCCCCAAAATTCCAATATGTGTACTTTGCATACTCGCTTCGTGGTGAGACCACCACGCCTCAAAAATTTAAGCTTTAGCTGCGACGACCTGAATCTCTACCAGCAGTTCAGGCCGTGCCAGACGGGATTCCACACAGGCGCGAACCGGTGCATTTTCACTATCCACCCAGGCATCCCAGACTTCATTCATCTGAGCGAACTGGCGAATGTCAGAGACCCAGATATTGGCGCTGATCAGGTTGCTCTTATCGGTACCGGCATCTGCCAGCAGCGCATCGACCTGGGCTAGGACCTGGCCGGTCTGCCCAGCCATATCCTCGGATGGGTCTTTCGCCACCTGGCCGGCGCTCCAGACCAGGTTGGCGAAGCTCACCAGCTGACTCATACGTTGATTAGAATGTTGCCGTTGGATCATCTTTTACTCACTTATTATCAGTTTTTCTTCAGCTAGCTAACCGAACGCACCGGGTGTGCATGGTGTGACGGCGCGAACAACTGCATACAACCTTTTTTCCGAAACAGATTGTTGCCGAAACAGATAAGAGAAGAGATTAAAACGCGAGGTACTAACGCCTGTTTGTACAACCAATCAGTGGTCACAGACGATACGCACATAGAGATTCTTCTTTTATTGTTGTTGTATTCAGCCTGCTGTCCAAATTATCTAAACGATTCTGGACGAGCCTTTATGCAATCATTATTCGCCTCAAAAAACATAATGCCAAATCGGAAATACTTAGCATCTCATCAGCTTTGCTTATATTTACTAGCTTTACAGGCAGGACTCGGATTGACTCCAAGTGCACACAGAGGTTTACAGTTAACAGAACAAATGCAGTTCCGCATATAACCTAATCGGCAACCGGTATCATGACCGAATCACCCACAAGAGGATCAATTTCCATTTTTCCCACCTCGATAAAAACAAGGCCCTTTCGCTTTATCTCTTACTGATCTGTGACGGCACTCTGGCAAACCAAACAGTGGACTGTCTCCAACTACTTCAGCACCACAGGAGGCTTAGCTGCCCTATTTACGCACATCGGCACCGCCTCTGGCATGGGACGCGCCTTGCATAAAAAACATAAGCAAAACTTATATAATCAAATATTTTTTAGAATATTCTTCTATTACAGACTTGTTTACACTGAATGTATCAGCTCCCCGTGGTATCGACAGTTCAGTTGTCACTGCAACTTCAACTGCCCTCCATAGGGACGTTTCAGCGATTCGCTGAAGCCAATTAAAATAAGAAATATTCAGGTAGTACTCATGGACAGAAGAAAAGTAGACGTCGTCTTATCGGCATTTTTGACCACCGTTTCCGTGATCATCCTAACCAACGACAACCTGGTAGAAGGCGGCGCTGAAAGCGACCTGGGGTCTATGTTTTTGCCTCGTGTGGTAGCCAGCCTGATGATCCTATTTGCTGCAACAATCGCTATCCAGTCCCTCAGAAAACTAGCCACAGGCACCACGCCTGAAGGTCAGGAAATCATCATCACGGACGGTTTCTCCGGCATCTTCATCTATATAGGGATCTTTATTGCCTATTGGCTCACCGTGCCTTACGTCGGCTTCCTGGTAGCAACCCCATTTATCATGCTCGCGGTCGCAATACTGCTCGGAGGTCGAAACTGGGCTCCCATCATTGCGACCTCTGTTATCACCCCCGTACTGATCTATTACGGATCTAAAGAATTTCTGCGGGTCTATCTACCAACCTGGACTCTTTAAGGGGAGATAATCAGATGTTTGACAATATACTTAGTGGTTTCTCCTCGATCCTGGCCGTAGGCCCGATTTTGGGCATTATTGCCGGCGTCGTCATCGGTATTACTTTTGGCGCGATTCCGGGCATTTCATGCATCATGGCGATCGCCATCATCCTGCCGATGACCTTTTATGTCGATCCGATCATCGGCATCACCATGCTACTGGCCGTCTATAAAGCCGGTATTTACGGCGGCTCGATCTCCGCAATCCTGATCAATACACCAGGGGCTGCGGCGTCATTTCTGACCGCTCTGGATGGCCATGCGCTGACCAAGGCCGGTAAAGCAGGCAAGGCACTGGATATGTCGCTGTTTGCATCGGTTTCCGGCGAGATGCTGGCGACGCTGGTACTGATCCTGGTCGCGGCACCGATCTCGCTGATCTCGTTGCAGGCTGGCCCGATTGAGAAAGTGTTCCTGCTGCTTTTTGCCTTTACTGTCATTGGTTCCATGGCCGGTGAATCTATCCCGCGCGGCCTGCTCTCCTGCTGCCTGGGTATGCTGTTTGCGATGGTGGGTATGTCAACTATCACCGGTGCGTCCCGTTTCACCTTCGGTTACACCGAGCTGATGGGCGGCTTTACCTTTACCCCGATGCTGATCGGTATCCTGGTCATGCCTGAGGTGTTCAATGTGATCCGTCGGCGCAAGGTTCCACACCACGAGATGACGATTACGCACTCACCCAACCCTGCTGACAACCGCATCAGTTTCAAAGAATTCCGTGGAGTGTTCGGTACTATCCTGAAATCCAGTGGTATCGGTACCTTTGTCGGTGCATTGCCAGGTCTGGGTTCCAGTACGGCCGCGTTCATCGCCTACGGCGAAGCGAGGCGTACTGCCAAGAATCCTGAAGAGTACGGTAAAGGCTCGGTTGAAGGCATTGCTGCGGCAGAATCCGCCAACAACGCAGTATGCGGATCCAGCATGATCCCGATGCTGACCCTGAGCATTCCGGGTGACGATGTTGCCGCATTGCTGATGGGAGCGTTCCTGATTCACGGCCTGACGCCCGGCCCGATGATTTTCTTCGAGCACACTGAAACCATCTACGCGATCTTTGCAGGCTTCCTGATCACCGATCTGTTCCTGCTAGGTATCGCCCGCGCTGGCTTCAAGTTCTTCGTGAAGATGGCATCGCTGCGTCGCTATTATATTTTCCCCTGCGTGACCGTGTTTGCCTTCACCGGTGCCTTCACCGCGGGTCAAAACATGAACGACATTCTGGTTCTGATCGCCTTCACCGTGATGGGATACGGTATGAAAATGGTTGGATTGAATCCGGCGGTATTCATCATCGGCTTTATCCTGACCCCGTTCCTGGAGCAGAACCTGGATCAGGCGATCGCTATCGTTGGCACCGACTATCACCTGTTCTTTGCTTCACCGTTCTCCTGGGTGTTTATCGCACTGTCGGTATTCTTTGTTTTCTCAAGCATGCGTGTAAGACGAAAAGGTTCAAAAGCCCCTCGTCCTATACAGGAGAAAACTGCCTGAGCAGAAAAACATAAACCAACCTTCACTGGATAGTAACTCGCTTGCTGCTAGGCCCCTGATAAGGGCCGCTTGCCGCTGCGAAGAGCCTGTGAAGACCGTTAAACCTAAATAAAAACAAACCAAAGGATGTAAGTATGATGAACTCTAAAAAAACACTGGCAACACTTACCGCAACACTGGCCCTAACCTTGGCTTCTGGTGCTGCACTGGCTGCATACCCAGATAAACCGATCAACGTTATCGTGCCTTGGGGCGCGGGCGGTGACTCGGATCTGACCACCCGCATCTGGGCCGACGCGGTAGAAAAAGAGCTGGGTGTTCCTGTGGTTGTTATTAACAAGACAGGTGGTGGCGGTGTGGTTGGTACCTCGTTTGTAGCTCGTGCTAAAAACGACGGCTACACGCTGATCAACGCGGGTGTGAGTAACATGATGGTGACTCCGAACTTCAGCAACACTCCATACAACTTTGAAACCTTTACGCCGATTGTAAAATACACCTCTGTTCCGCTGGCTATAGTCGTAGCCAAAGACAGTCCTTATAAAACATTTGAAGACTTTATCGCTGGTGCGAAGGGTAAAAGAGTGACCCAGGGCTCTTGGGGTGCATCCTCTTCCGGCACCGTCATGGCGAATATCATTGCCGGTCAGTCGGGTTATAAGGTTAAGTACGTCCATGCCAAAGGTGCCGCCGCTTCCATGGTTTCCGTCGTAGGTGGTCATATCGACTCAGCAGTCTCTTTCCCACCAGCATTTGGCCCTCATGTTAAGGCTGATCGCGCTCGCGCGCTGGTAATTAACCAGAAGATGGATGCATTCCCAGGCGTACCAACTTTCGCTGATTACGGTATCAAAGGTAGCTTTGGCGGCTGGTCCGGTGTTTTTGCGCCTAAAGGCGTGCCTCAGGACGTGGTAGACAAACTAACTGCGGCTACCGCTAAGGTCATGAAAGATCCTAAGGTACTGAAAGCATACGAAAACATTGGCGCCCTTGTGGACTTGCGCCACGGTCCTGAGTGGATTGCAGACCTGAACGCAACCTACAGCATCTACACAGACGAAGCAGCGCGCGTTAGCAAGAAGTAACTGCGCTTCATGACTCTCAACGACAGCCGTGTTTTGAGCCTGTAAATGGTTCTGAACATCGGATTGTCGTTGAGTATTGTTCTGCATTAATACCTCTCCAATACCTCACCCAGTTTTTATTCAACACCTTCAATCGAAATGGCTCAACGAACCCTAAGGAACCTGTGAACAAGTCTCTTGCGCCTCTGGCTTTCAGAGAGATTGGAGATC
>JBALWH010000014.1:0-98228 GCA_036960175.1 Motiliproteus sp.
TCTAATTCATCAAGATTCATAATGATTTCTCCGATGTTGGCCATGACTTATAACGACGCGTTAACGGGCTGGAGCCGCGTAGCGGCGGAAGTCCGAGCACCGCGAAGCGGGGCTTAAAGTTGAACGCTTTGTTATAAGTCACCTAGTAGTAGCTCATATCAATTCTGAATTTGAAAACGTTGCCACCCCCGATACTAACTTTGTAAACAGTGTTCCTTTGGAAAACGACCGGTAGCAATTTTTTAGTAGAACCTAGCTCTAGCTTTAGGTGATTATCTACATCAATGTATTTTATTGCGGCCCCTTCTTCTGCTTCATTAGTTAGCCAAGCTTCTAATAAAGCGACCTTGTCATTTTCATCGTAATTATCATGATCATTTGCGGGTATCTTTTGTGAAGGAGTAGCACTCTCGGCCTGTGGTCCTTGCAACTTCATAGCAGTTCGAATCTCGTGACAGGCGGGACCTAATGTTGCCGCGATCTCTGACTTATCACGTTCGCCTGAATACTTTGCCGGAGTAACCCCAACTAAGTCCGTCGGAATATGCAATTCCACATTGTCTGGCATAACAATAAAACAGCGTCTTTTTCCAAGCTTGCCAATAAAGAGCCCTAGTTCGAATATAACGTTGTCTCGAACTGTATCAGATACACTGCCACGCATTAATGTTTCGTCATCAGGACTAAATACGAATATGCCAAAATCAGACGAGCTTAATGCTTCAGTGATTGAGTCTAGTGGTGTAATGGACAAGGAGAATACCCCCTGGCTCCAAACAGTGATATCTGCATCATGCTGAAGGTTTACTTGCAGCGGATAAGCTATATCCAACCCTTCTACAGATGATGCAACAAAAACTTTTGGCTTCAATTTTTTACCCCACGTTGAAGTGAATTTAACGCCGCATTAACGGGACGGAAAACTGCGCAGCAGTTTGGAGTTCCAAGCCAGCTTGCTGGCTGAAGTTGAACGCCTTGTTAGCTGGCATCACTATCAAGCGCCTTAGGTGCTTGAGGTTTTAATGACTCAATTATTTCTAATGCTACATCTTCTGGCACGTGTGAAATATTATCTGGATGACTTGAATCCTTAACCCAATTCCAAGCTTCCAGTAAGCAGTTGAACGTAAACCATGCACCAGCTACAAGCAGCCATTCTTTGTTAAAAATTGAATTTAATCCGAAGAAAAATATCAGTATCAGCCCGCCGCCCACTATCCACCTGGATGCCTGAAGTAGCGCTATAGTAGCTCCAAAACTTGCTAGCTGAATGTTGTTTGATCGGACGTACTCTTTATGAAGGGTATGCTTGACCACATCAAGCTTTGAATACTCCTCAAAGAAGTGCGACCCAGTAGATTTTGCTTTTTTAAGGGATTTCTGAGTAAACCAAGATGTTACTGCAAAGACAAAAGAGCCCAGTATTCCTTGCTGAAAAGAAGTCAGGCTGTCGATCCACGAAAAAACTATATCCATACTCTGTTCTCTCCTTGTACAGCTAACGCTTTGCGTAAGGGGACGGAAAAAGCGAAGCTTTTGGAGTTCCCAGCCTGTGCAGCAGGCGACCCTTGACGCTTTTGTTATGTTTCATTCAGATACCCTTACCACTGTGATAGTGGGTATCGAGTTTATAAGCTCTTGTTCGTAGGCTGAATAATTCTTTGGATATGCCACAACAGTTCTATAAATTTCCTTGCCATCTTTTGAAAGAGAGAGCGTGGTGTGCGGTTTGTTGGGACTTTTTATTAGACTTGTACAGTTTGGGTAGAAAGTTTTTATCGTGTAATTGTCTATTTCCCTAACAATTGCTGGCAGCTGCTTCTTGGATTGGAATTCCCAGCGACCACCTCTGGTACTGAAACTATTTTGATAGCCTTCTTCGCACTCGATCAGCAGTTTTTCATTGATTTCTAGTTTTTTTGAGGTTAAAGCAACTTCAAATGTACCTGAGTCAAAACTTGGCCTAGGGATCAAGCTGTCCAAATAATTGAAAAGAGCAACCACAGAACCACATCCGCTTAGAGGTAGTATCAGCAGTAGGATTACTAATTTCTTCATTTGGCTACCGGCACCGAGAAACATAACATTTTAATTCTAGGCATGCGCATATATGCGTAAATCCATGCCGAGAAAAAGTTTGGTATTTGTTTGAAATTGCTAAAGATTTTGAATACACGGGTTGTTTTCCTCCACTGAAAACGCGCATGCGCATATATCTGATTCCGTGTGCACAGTATCACACCGGCGTTATTCCCTAACCCGATGATATTGCCTGATTTTAATTTTTCTTACCAGATCAATATGAGCATGCGTTTCAGCATTTCGAGCACTGAATTTTGATTTCATCAAATATACTGTATGTATAATCAGTTTTCGGCGCGTGTGAAATCAAGGGAAAGAGCCCCTAGTTTCGTAGCTACTGGTAAGCGATATGGCGGCGGGGGCCAAGGCCTGTGATGAATGTCTGCTAAATTGCATGGATCTGTCTTTAACAAGCGCACAAAAACGTAAAATCAACGTCTGCTTCCGTGTTTCTAGTGAGCAGGGATGGTTGATGTGTTCGCAATGGACTGTGGATTCAGCGCGTCAACGCCCCAAAACACTAACGACTTTATTGGCTACCCATCACAGATCACAGATCATCCAGCAGTCGCAGCCGTGATGAATACCGGGGGCGATAGGCGCTTTTAAGGGCCGAAAGCCTTGCTGTTGATAAAGCCGCTGAGCATCAGTCATGGTGGCCAGTGTCTCCAGGTAGCAGCGCTCATATCCCATGGTTCTGGCATCTTGCAGCAGTGTCGTAATCAGCTGGCTCCCCAAGCCTTTACCTCTGGCGTCGGGATGCAGGTACATTTTCTGGAGTTCACAGACGCCCGGCTGATCGTCATTAAAGGGGGCTATACCCGCACCGCCCAATAGCTTGTTATCGTGTTGGATCACATAGTAAAGAGTGCCGGGTTGGCTATAGGAATGGAACATATTACTCAGTTCAGGATCACTCCAGGCAAAGCCCGGGCGGTTTGCGCCAAATTCGGTGAGTACGAGGCGGATTAGCTGTTCAATACCGGGGTTATCCGGTTGTTGGATGGGTCTGATAATCGTATTCATAGGAGAATTTAATCTACATCGCTGAAGCCATTAATTTCCAACTGTGTCAGTAGTCGTTGCAGTCGGGGACGGGATATTCCCAGTATTTCACAGGCCTTGCCCTTATGGCCGCTGGTTTCCTTCAGCACCCGCTTGACGTGCTCGAATTCAATTTCCTTGAGGCTATATTGGGTCACCGGTTTGTCATACGGGGGGTTAACTTTGCCGCCATTGTTCTGATGGCTGGCTGCCTGTGGGGAATTACTTGCCATTGAATGGGGTAGTAAATCCAGAGTCAGGCAGTCTCCCGGGCAAAGGGCAACCGCTTTGGTCAGAACATTTTCGAGCTCTCGGACATTGCCTGGCCAGGGGTGACTTTGAACGGCGGTCATCACTTCCGGGGCAACGCGGTGGACCTTGGCATTGAGTTCCTTGTTGATGCGTTGTAGCAGCACGGGTACCAGTGCCTGCAGATCTTCGGTTCGTTGTCTGAGGGGAGGCAGTTTTATATTCACGACTTCCAGGCGGTAGAACAGGTCTTCACGGAAGTCCCCGTCTTTAACCGCCTTACTTAGATCGACATTGGTGGCGGCAACAATGCGAGCGGTAGAGGTGAGTACTTTTTTTCCGCCCACGGGGGTGAATTCTTTCTCCTGCAAAACCCGTAGCAGTTTTGCCTGGATGGTGGCAGAGAGTTCGCCAATCTCATCCAGAAACAGGGTGCCGTTTTCCGCTAGGGCGAATTTACCTTTCTGCTGGCAGACTGCACCACTGAAAGCGCCGCGTTCGTGACCGAACATCTCAGATTCCAGCAGGGTCTCTACCAGTGCTGCGCAGTTAATGGCCACAAAGGGGCCATCCCTGCGGTCTCCTGCATCGTGTATCGCGCGTGCCACCAGCTCTTTGCCGGTACCGCTCTCACCACTGATCAAGACGGTGGCCGTGTTGCTGGCCACGCGGCCGATAATTTTAAACACTTCACGCATGGCATCGCTACTTCCCACCATGGAGTTACTGAGCAGATCGTCTGCTTCAATATTGATCTCTTGCTCGGACGGCTGCATATGCAGCATGGCTTTATGGACAGCGTCATCCAGATCCTGCAAATCGATGGGCTTATGAATGTAGTCGTCGGCGCCGCCCTGCATGGCCTGAATGGTGCTTTCCATATCATGAAAGGCGGTGATCATGATCACGCGTGCCAGCGGAACCAGCTGCTTGAATTCCAGTAATCCCTCGAGCCCGCTTTTTCCACTCATGCGTATATCAAGAATGATTAGGTCGGGGGTGAACTCGGTGATAACGGCAGTACCCTGGTCGACGGAATGGGCAATACGGACGTCATGATTATCGTCGAGAAAATGCAACTCCAGCATCCGGCAAATGGCTTCATCATCATCCACTATTAGCAGTCGTGTCATCCTAGTTACTCATTTGCTGTTCTGAATTAATCGGAAGAATCAGGGTGGCGCGGGTTCCACCCTGTTTTACTGGGGTGAGAGAGATAGACCCCTGATGTTGTTCGATACGTTGTTTGACGATTGCCAAACCCAAGCCGGTGCCCTTGGCCTTATTGGTATAAAAAGGCTCGAAAACAATATTGGCCTGACAGGGGTCGATACCCACACCATCGTCGGTCACACAAATTTTGATCTTAGGGCCACTATCGGACATCAGTAGATCGGTACTGACTATGATGCGCGGATCTTCACAGTCCTTAACCGCATGGATGGCATTGATAACCAAGTTGCTGAATACCTGACGTAGCTTTACGGGATCGGCATAGACCGTGGGAAGCCCTTTTTGATAGCGTTCTTCGACATCGATACCGTTGGCCTGAATCTCCTTTAACTGACTGATGACAGTGGTTTCCATCAGTTTATCGACCCTTACCCACTCCAGGTTTAGTGCCCCGGGACGGGAGTAGCTCATCAAGTCGTTAAGAATGCCTTCCATGTAGCGAATCTGATCCTGGGCAATACTGATCAGTTCGTGGGTCTGGGCGCGGTGGGCATTGTTAAGGCTGTTGTTATCTTGGTCACCGCTATCTCGAGAATTTTCTTTATCAAGAATCTGCATGGCCATCTTGATAGAACTAAGGGGGTTGCGCAGGTCATGGGCTACCATATTAGCCATCTGACCAACGGCGGCCAACTCACGGTTTTTTCGGGTTTCTTCTGTCTGGATGGCGACTTCTCGTTCTAAGCGGATCTTATCGGTGATGTCTTCCTTTACCGAAAGGAAGTGGCGAATACGGTTATCCTTGCCCATGATCGGCGAAATGACGGTTTTCTCCCAGTAAAAATCGCCGTTCTTTTTCACGTTTTTCAGCGTTCCCTGCCAGGTTTTTCCCTGACTTATTTTGGACCACAGTTGTTCATACTCTTGGGGATCAGTGTGTCCTGACTTCAGAATACTGGGTTTGCGACCGATCACTTCTTCCGGCAGATAACCGGTGAGCGCGGAGAATTTTGGGTTGACGTATTCGATGTCGCCGTGGGCATTGGTAATCATCACCGTGTTGGGGCTTTGCTCCACGGCCTGGCTGAGTTTGATTAACTGCTGCTCGGTATCGCGCTGGGAGGTGATATCCCGTCCCAACAGGGTGACGCTGACGACCTGATCCAGCGGGTCGAGGCTGTAGGTGTTGTTCCAAGATAACAGTCTCTGGCGGCCGTCTTTGGTGACGATTTCTTCTTCGTTGCTTTCCGGCAACTGGTGGTGGGCAAGCTCATCCAGAAAACGATTGTAATTGCGATCCAGCTTAGGTGCTGTGGGCAGAAGGGCCTTCCAGTCTTTATTCAGTAAATCAGCTCGAGAGTATCCACTGAGATCGGCAAAATAGTCGTTACAGAAAGTTATTTTTCCCTGACTATTGAGGGTGACAGCGGCCATCTGAATATTCTCCAGAATGCGGCGGAAACTGCTTTCGTAGGCATTTTGCATGAGCACTGCGTCATGGCGTAGTCTCCCCCGGCTGATCATGATGGAACTGAGCAGGGCTATCAGCAACGTAATAGTGTAGCTGAGGGCGTTGTTTTGCAAAAAGTCAAAGCGTGGTTGGTGTAAAACATTATTGGGGGCGAAGGATACGACTTTCCAGAAATAGGCATTGGCTTTTGGATTGAGTTCGATTCCTGCTTCGTCCAGGCCACGGTTATAGGGGTGCACGGTGGTGAAGGTGAATAAGCCACGGTCCGTTTCGAACTGACCTGAAGGCGTGTTTTCAATAGTGCGCCAGGCTCTTTCGAAGCTATGGCTGAAGCTTTGCTGGTGCTTGAGGATAAAACCCCAGCTCTGGGTTTCATCAGGGCTGATCAGCCAATAGCCGTTGGTATTGATCAGCATCATCTGGTCGGAAATATGCGATGAGGCTAGCTTGAAATCGCTGATCAACTGATTTCCGAGATAATTCACCAGCATGTAGCCGACTTTAGTGCCTTGGTTGTTATAAACGGCAACACCAGCCCGAATCGTGGGGTTTACGGGCATTTCGACTTGATTATCTTCGATGTTTAAATCCAGTGGTGAGATATAGACTTGGCCGGCCTTTAGATTGTTCAGGTCCGGGAAATAATAGCGATTTGCTTTGTTCTGCAGTTGCTTGCTGGACACCAGGATCGGACTCACCCGGTTGTTAATACGGACCACCTCATTACCTTTCAGGTCGAGGTAGCGGATATGGTCATACCAGGGCCGGTGCCGGGCAAAGGTCACCAGAAACTGGCTGATATTTTCTAGTACTCCAGGCCTCAGCGTCTCGCCAATATTACGTTGCTGCAGGTCGTCGGCCAGGTAGTTAACTTCGGAGATGACATTGGAAATCTTATCGGTAACCACCTTACGGGAAAGTTCAATGCTGAGTTTCTGGCTTTCTTCAAGCTGTTCTTTGGCGCTGGACGTGTGGATCCAGTAGTGCGCTACAAGTACGCTATTGACCAGCACAAACAGCGGAAAGAATATCAGCAGCGTCTGCTTTAGTTTCTGGCTTATAGTCGTCTTATAGTTATTATTTTGTACGCTTAGGGTCATAGGCCTATCTGCTGTTGATCGAATCAATTATGCAAAACAACCGGGGTTTACTTAAGCATCAATGACATTGTTGGTCGATAGTCGCTTTTACTCTGGGTATATAGTTTTCTATGCTCTCGCCCGATTGCTGCGGGACCAGAAAAATCAGCTTTGCAGCGATTAGATAAGGCCGTCTTGCCTGATCTCCCGCCGGTTCTTTTTCTGTTAACACCTTGTATAGATACTCCATGGTTTCGTCACCGATATCGCAATAACGGTGCAGGGAATTCTCCTGGGTATAGTTGTTGGTAAATAACGAGATCATCAGAAAAATCCCCAACACCACCAGAATCAGCGGGAGCGGTTTAAAAGGTGATGGGCTTTCTGCGATTTCGCGGTCCGTCTGATCCGTCATAGTTGTTCCGATAGTGATTGTTTCGGCATTTATCGTGCAGCCACTAATTGGCAATCAGCTGTTACAGCCGCTTTGTTGCCTGAAGGTTGTCTTTGTTTGGCTAAAAGTAGACTTATCCGCCGTCCTTCCAGCAGTCGGTCGCGGACAGATACGCCACCGATGTAGTTGGCGGCTAAGTAAAGACCTGAATGCTGTGTGCAGCGTTCAGTGATAGCGCGGCATAACCGAAAGTAGTCGCCGTGGTAAAGGGGGAGGGCCTGCTTGTGACGGTCAACCCGCATCATTTCTGGAGCGAGGCGGCTGCCGAAGAGGCGCGAAAGATCCTCGATAACCGTGTCTACACTTCTCATCGTATCCCATTCGCAAGCCTGCGGATTACGAGCGCCGCCGAGATAAGAGGTCAGTAGGAGTTTTCCTTTAGGTGCTCTACCGGGGAATAAGCGGCTTAGCCATAGATTGCCGTTTATATGCATGTTTCCCGAGCGGGGGGTAAGAAACCCACTGCCGTCTAGAGGGTGTTTAATCATCGAACGGTCCATGCCCAGATGCACCAGCGTTAGTGGGGCATAGCGGATCTGCCGCAGCAGTGCTCCCAGCTCGTTGTCGTGGGGACTCAATAAGTTAGCAGCCTGCGGCGCAGGAGCACAGACTACCAGTTGCGAGACATGCTGAAACTTATCACCCTTGGGGGTTGTTGCCCAAACCTGCCAGCCGTCGGCGGTTTTTTTCAGCGACTTGGCCCGGTAACCGCAGCGCAGGTCGACATCATCCGCTTGCGCCAGTTTGGCGATCAACGTCGACATGCCTCCCTCGAAGGAAAATGCCTCCTGAATATGGGCAGTCTTGCGACGCAGTAGTTTGTTGATGAGCATGCCAGCGGAAATACTGCCGTAGCGTTTCTCAAGGGCGGTCAGTCGTGGTAGCACGCTGTAAGCATTTGCGTGATCTGGGTCCGAGGCCAGAGTGCCGCCAACAAAGGGTTCCATCGCTTTTTCAAGTAACTCGCTGCCGAAACGACGTTGAATAAAACTACTGACGCTCTCCTGTTCAGAGATTTTTTTTGGTATGAATAACTCTGCTGCCAGCCGCGCCTTACCTTGCAGTGACCAGAGTGGTGAGTTGAGCATTTCTGGGAGACTAGATGGTACCTGTACTAGGGAATCATTGTGGATCAGATAACGGTTTTTCTCGGCGCTGGCCGAGCGTGGGGTCTTCAGCGGGCTGAGTCCAGAGGCCTCGATAAACTCATTCACTTCGGTGCGATAGTTCATCACGATGGAGGCGGCCCGTTCGGTAAGGTAGCCTTCTTGATGGTCGGTAGCGATCTTGCCGCCGGGTTGCTCAGCTGCCTCCCATATCTGGCTGGGAATGCCTTGCTGGCTTAACCACCAGGCGACACTAAGACCGGAGATGCCGCCGCCGATAATCAATACCGGTTCCTTATCCACGGTGCTCACCAGTGCTTATTTCTGCCTTAGCCTCGTCGGGGGGGCGTTTTTTCGCGGCGAATATCTCGGGCATCTGCGGACGGTTCCCGCCTTTTCCGAATCGTTTTGCTGCCAGCTGATCGAGATGTTCGCAGGTGATCAGGGTTTCACCCAGGTCCTGGACATGGGCCTCGGTACGCTTGCGCACCATCTTGCGGATAAAACCGGGGATATGATTGAGGCGGCGTTCGGCGTCCTCAGACCAGCGTAACTCTGAATTGCAGATAACCAGTGGCTCGATGATTTCCCCTCCTTGAGGGCGATAGGCACACCAGGGATCGGCATCCATCAGACTGCCTCCCAGAGCATAGGGTCTGGCCCGGCAGCCGCCACAGATTTTCTGGTATTCACAGACGCCACAGTCGCCTTTTAGCTGCGGGTTACGTAGCGCCTCAAAAGCGGGAGCATGATCCCAGATATCGATCAGCGATTGATCACGAATATTGCCCACTTCCTCTTCAATAAAGGGGCAGGCCGTTACCCCGCCGTTAGGTGAAACCCTGCAATAATGAGTCGCAGCAATACAGCCATCCCCTTCGTTGCCACTGATGCGATTGATCTGTGCATCAGGGGCTTGCTGGAAGGCGATGCGTTTGTAGTGAGGCGCGCAACGGGGACGAATAATCAGGTTGGGATACTTGGCCTGGGCCTCGACCACCTGACGCAATACCTGCTCGTACTGTTGGGGTGAAATATCGGACTGAGATTCACCACGACCGGTACAGATCAGGAAGAATATATTCAGTACCCGAGCCTGCTGCTGGCGGGAAAACTCGATGATGTCCGCCAGTTGATGGGCGTTGTCATCATTGATAGAGAAATGGATCTGGAATGACAGGTCGTTATTGCGACAGTTCTGAATCCCCGCCATGGTTCGTGACCAGCAGCCATCAACACCACGGAATTGATCATGATAAGCGCTATCCAGAGAGTCCACGCTGATGCCCGCCCCGAGCAGACCTGCGGCTTTCAGTGATTTGACGCGACGATCGGTGAGCAGGGTGCCATTGGTGCCGGCCACCATGGCTAAGCCGCGTTGCGCGCCGTGTCGGACAATGTCTTCCAGATCAGGACGTAGCAACGGCTCACCGCCGGTGAGCACGACCATGGTCTGCTGATCCCGGTCGGCGACCTGATCCAGCAGTTGGCAGACTTCGGCGCTACTGAGTTCGTCCTTAGCACCATCACGCAGGGTGTCAGCATCCAGGTAGCAGTGGGCGCAGGCGAGATTGCAGCGCTTGGTCAGATTGATGGCGAGCAAATAAAGATCATTCATCGCTGTTCACCATGATTGTTAGCCTGGCCACGGTTAAACGTCATGTCCGAAGGGACACTTGCCGTTGCCGTTAGCAACCACCTTTTGCATCACGGTGTTGGCGCTATCCAGTTGCTGTTCTACCAGGGTCAGGGTTACTTCAGTCTGGTTCTGGTCGGCGGCAGCGGCTTCGATGCGTTTGCGACAGCTTTCGCGCATAAAGCCTTCTGGAACCCGGTTCAATCGTTGCAGCGCATCTTGTTGCCATGGCAATGGCTTGCCAGCATTCGCAGTAGTGCCCTGATCACTAGAATCTCGGGGTTTGTCTGAAGCAGGGTTGAGGTTCGCAGATCTGGGATCTGTTGCGCTTTGGTGGAAATAACCGCTTTCATCCCAACGGACTTTTACCTGTTTAACAATCGTCTCGTCGACATTGTCGCGGCCCAGTTCGCGGGCATAATTTTCGATCTCGCGCGCCAACATGCCACGCACCATCGGAGGGGCTTTAGCGATACCCTGGCGCGCTTCGTCGGACCAGCTGAGGGTTTCTTCTACCGCCTCTGAACCATTTTTAAAAGTATCCAGTATGGCGCTAAAAAAAATCTCATCGATGGTGCTGACATCTGATTCGGCGGCGATGGTTTCTGCGGCCGACCGGGCCATGTCGCGGATACCACCCTCGGGCACTCGCTGCAGCATCAACAATGCCTCAGCAGACCAGTTGCTTGCTGATGAAGGCGGTTGCTGTTCTGCGCTTGTTGGCTTCGTGGTTGCTTCTGACTCGGCAGGCTTTTCCACGCTCATAAAGGCGAGTATGTGTTCGGCTTGTACCCGCAGTGATTTTTGCTGGCGGGCTTTCTTTTCTGCCCGGCGGCGCATGTTATTGCGCATCGATTGATCACGAATGGTGGCGACAATCTGTTCTGCTTCATCACTCCAGTCAGGATCGTAAGGTTCGTTGTGATTCACCGTTTGCGCTGTTTGGCCGTCGGTTGCCGCAGACATAGCGCCGGGCTTAACCGGGCAGAGGGCGTCGGTGGCCTCACGGACAATGCTCTCGGTGATGACGGTATGGCCACGCTCCTGGGCAAAACGCAGAATGGCCATCTTTGCCATGCCTTGTGCGAAGGAGGGGATCTTGGTCATCCGTGCTTCCGCCTGGTGAGTCCAAGTGGTTGTCGCTTCGGCAATAATATCGATCTGGGGAGTAAAGTGACTCTGACTTATCAGTACGGCGCAGGGGACGTTACGTAATAGATTTTCGGCATTGCCACCAATATCCAGTTCATCATCAGCATGAATTCCCAGTTTGCCGATAAGCAACAGACTGGCACTGTGTTTACGAACATATTTTTCGATGGCATCGTGGGCCTTGCCATCCAGCAACTCCGTGCTGATTTCAATGCCATAGTCTTCGGCGATGCTGCGAGCTACATGCAGGTGGCCGTCATAAATTTTCGCCAGGCCCTGGTCGATAATGCTTTCGTGCAGCTCTTCCTGTTCTTTAAAACGAAATATTTTACCGGCTTCCTCAGACAGCACTTCGGCAATACGGTTAAAGGCCACGTAGTGGTAGTAAGGATCATAGGCCGACACCACATGGATAGGGGTTTGATGCGCCTTATGGATAGCAAAGGCGCTGAGTAGACCCGCATAACTCCGGCTGGAACCATCCACGGCCACTACGATGGGGCCAGCGGTGATATCTTGCTTGGTGTCCTTGATAATCAGCGTGTCGATGTCGGTGCGACGTACCACCCGTTCACAGACGGTACCAATGCGACTGCCCTCGACAGCCCCTAACCCCAGTGCTCCCATCACCAGCAGATCGTATTTGCCACTGTTGGTTTCCCGCACCATTTCCCGGTAGTTTTTGCCTTCCAGAGAACGACGCACATATTCGAGCCCGGCTGAGGTACAAGTCTCTTCGGCTCCATCGAGATAAGAATCAGTAATGACCGAGAGCCCTTTGGTGATCAGTTCGTCGTGAATATCCCGCTGACGTTCAAGCTCTGTTTCTTCTTTGTACTGTTCCGGTAGGCCACCCTCCATCTGCCGAAAGCGCACATCATGTAGTTTGGCGGCATAGACGTGAGCGCCGGTAATCCGGGAATTCCAGGATTTTCCCAACAGGGCAGCCATCCTGACCCCTTGATCAGAGTGGTCTGATGCGTCGGCGGCCAGCAGAATGGATGTGTATTCCGGCAGCGGAGCTAGAGTGTCGCTGGGGCTGTTTAGATCTGCTTGTTCCGGAATTGACATAGGACGTACCTCGTTACAGCGGTGAAAATAAGAAAAAGGTGTTCAAGTTGGGTGCTTAGTGGAGTAACCAGAAACCGACCAGGGAACCGATTACCAGCAGATTCATCAAGCCTCCGGCGAGGACAAAAATGTCAAAGCCCTGCAGGCGTTTTTCAGTTTTCTTTGGTGACACCAGGCCCATGGTTACCGTCTCCTTATAAAGTTGTGATGGGGCTGATTCAGCCCCCCCCAGCAGATAGTTTTTATCTATTTATTTCTTGTAGCTAAAGTCGACGGATGCGGCACCGTTAGCAGCGATTTCGACCTTACCTTTTTTTATGCCCAGAGTGCCGTGCCAAGCATTGATCTTGTATTTTCCAGCTGGAATATTATCGATCTTAAAGTTACCTTCGGCATCGACCACGGCGTAGTAGGGATTCTTGGCTACGAAAACGAAAGCGTGCATAAAGTCATGGGCATCGCACTCGACCTTCATAGCAGCTCCGCGCTTGAACTTGATCGGCTTGGTAACGGTGCCTGGCTCTGGTTGGCTGACGTTAAAGGCAGTCTTCTTGGCTTTGCCGATCTGCTCATAGGTGTGAATGTTGTGCAGAACGGGATCTTCGTTGATGGCGTCGATCTTATCGCCGTTGTGCATCACGCTCAGGAAGGGTAGAAACTCGCAGCCCTTTTGGTTCAGCTTGCCGGACTTGGCAGGGAAGGATTTTCCTTCTTTCACTTTTACCAGGTAGACCACGGCGTTGGTCAGACCGCCATTGTTAACTTGTACGAAATCGATTTCCCGGTTGCCCTGGCCGCAGACGGAATTGTCTTTGGTAATAGCATAGGTCTTGGGTTTCGGATCTTTGCCGGTAAAAGAGATTTTTCCGGTTACGCTGCCGCCATCGCTTACCGCTACTTCTTTATATTTTGCTGCCTGTGCGCTGAAGCACAGTGTGGTTGCCATCAGAGCAGTAACTGCAATAACTGACTTTTTCATTATCTTTCTCCAGTATTCCTGTTAAGGAAGTAGGGTTGGTCTATTTAAACCGCCGCGGAATGTTTTTCCGGACAGAACAAGGTTTCTAGCATCTCGATTACAAAGCGACGCTGACTGCTTTCAGGGGAAGAGCTTAGGCGTAACAACAGCTTGCTGCTAATCTCTCCGAGATCCATTGCGGTAAGGCTGTGGGCAACCGGAGTTGCTAGCGCACCGTGATTGTATAAACCGGCATCAATCATCTGATCCACAGAAGCAAGGTCGCCCAGCGCTGCCAGTGATTCCACGGCGGCTTTACGTACTCCAGTCTCAGTGTCTTCAAGCAATGGACGAATCGCCATCACAATGTCTTTCTGGTCGATTTTCTCCAGCACCATATGGTGGGAATTGGGGTCATCGGAATACTCCGATTGAGACAGCGCTTGCAGCGCCTTAATGGCCTCGATCCGCACCGAACTGGAAGGATCCTTGAGGCTATCTAAAACCGGCACAATGCCCTCTTTATGTTGTAATGCGCCTAAGGCACGCAGACAGGCCAGGCGCAGATCCTGGTTGTCGAACTGCAGCTGCATGACTAGGGCGCCAAAGGCGTTGCTGATGCCTTCTGCCTGGTGGTTGCGTGCAGCGATCAATGCTAGCGCCAGCGCTGCCTCGCGGCAGACATCCAGATCTTTATCAGACAAGGTTAATATCAAAGACTCAATCACGGTGGCATCTTCACTGTCCGCTAGGGTGCGGATGATCAGCAGGCGGGTATCTTCGCTGACAGGTCTGCCTTTTTTGGTGGCGAAGATTCGATCTCCGGTTTTTAAATGTTCGCGCACCACATCGCCGAAATCTTGCATGTCTTCGGGCAGCTCATCCACCAGTCCCAGTAGCTTTTCGTCCTCGGGACGGTCATCCGAAGATGCTGTCATAACCTCGAAATTATCCATGTTGATCGCATCTAGGGTAGAACCGGCGCTGAACTTGGTATCATTTTCCAGTTCACTGTATTCAACGAGTTCCATATCATCATCGTTACTGGCAGTGTTAGATGAATCGTTGTCTACAGCTTGCAATGCTGCGGCATAGCCTAGGGAGGGGGCATCGCCGTCCAGTTGTATGGCATTGATCCGTTGCGAGTCGTCTGCTGCGGGCTGGGTTGCTTGCTCTTGTTGCAGCTGTTGTTCAGCTTGCTGAATCTCATGGGCCTGAATTGCTGCCTCAAGTGCTGCCAAGGGATCCCCGCCACGCATTAGTGACAGTAATAATTGCAGCGGTTCCTCGGGCTGGATGCTGTCCTCGTTATTGGCTGAGGCTTGTTGCAGTTGATACAGGGTCTCGATAGCGCTAACTCGAATTGCCGCGTTTTCGTCATTGACGGCCTGCAGCAACGCCATGACGGCTTCCAGTTCACGGTTCTGGTGCTGCCCCAGAGAGCGTACCGCCTGCTGGCGCAGGCGGCCGTCATATTCATCGTTCTGCATTAGCCCTACCAGTTCGCGGCGCACCTCTCTACTGTTGACATGACCGAGTAAGGCGCAGGCGGCTACTGCTTCATCATAATTATCTGACTTCAGGCTGGCTAAGAGCACCGGTAGCAATGAAGGCTCCAACTCGAAATCTGAGTTTTTCATTTTGGCGCACAGCGCTTCCAGAATGGCGGCCTTAACGAGTTTGTCCTCGGTTTCCAATAGTGGAAAAAGGACCTCTGGACCGAAGCTGTTGGTGCCGTGGACATTGGCCAGATTGATCAGACCTTTAATCGCTTCAGCACGGACCTGAGCGATTGGATCTTTGAGACAATCAAATATTCGATTCAGCTGGTCAGTGGCCTCCAGTCTGGCCAATGCGGCAATTGCTTCCGCGCGGACATCAGCATCGTCGTCACGGAGTGCTGCTATTATGCTGGTCTTGGCCAGAGGAGATTGGCTCCTGCCGAGGGCTTTTACTGCTCGGCGCCGACTGCGCGTAGTGGCTGATGTAGCGCGGGTGATCAGGGCGTCGATACAGGCTGAATCACCCTGGCTGAGGGCGGATAGTACCTCGCTCTCGATATCCTGGAGTTCATCGTTGTCGATAATCGCACACAGTGGTATTGAGGTTTTTTGCGCGCCACACTGTCCCAGAGCTTGCACAGCTTTTAGCTGGATATCCCAGTAATCATCCCAGCTATTGCCGTCATCGGCCTCCAAGCCCTCCGGCCGTTCTTTGGCTACTTCAATTAATGTATCGATTGCCAGTGGATCGGCAATTTTCCCCAACGCCTCTGTAGCGGCAGTTTTGATTTCACCGTCAGGGTCTTTCATTAATGATTCGATCAGTGCAGGCGTGGCTCGAGCATCTCCAATGTCTCCCAGTGCCGTTGCTGCATCGACACAGACATCAATATCTTCGTCCCGTAATCGCTCAATGAGCGTATCCGTTGCCTGGTTGTCGGCCAGCGTTCCGAGTGCCCGGGCCGCGTAACAGCGATCAGCTTCATCACCGTTCCCTAATAATTGTATCAACGCTTTGATGACGTCATTTCTTTCGGTCATGCAGGTCTCCGAACAACAGTAGTAGCGAATATTATGCGCTAGGTAATGGATTCATTCACTTGAGCACATTCCAATAGGGATGAACTTGATTCTTGTTAGCAGTGATTTATGTCGATCGCCACTGATTGATATCTAGCAAGTTCCATGCCTTTGCGTACAAAAAAGTTGCAGCGTATTGGTTTGTCGTGTCTTTTCAGAATTTATAAGGCTCTCGTTATGGGGATAGTAACGAGTATGCTATGTACTTGTAGTTTAAATTTTAACGTTTCGTTCAATTATTTTGCTATCTATTATAGCGATTGAATGATTTGTTGTTCCTTTAAAGCCTCAGCGCGACATTAAAACAACGTTGCGGTTTCGGTCAGTTACGTCTAAAAACTGTAATATCACCTACTTTTTAAAGGTGTTATGTCTTCTTCGTGGCAGCAGTACAGATAGAATATGTAGTGCTGGTATGTATCTTGCTAGTCTCTCGCAATAGGTAATGTGATTGCTGTCAGTGAAACAGGGACGGTTGTTTTGGCATCAGGTTATTAGTGAATAGGTGAATGTAATGACGAAACAAGATCGGGGTTCGGAACATCAGTCCGACACTTCTGAGCAGAGTGCTGCTGGAACAGCGGACTACGGTAAAGCAACTTGGGGTCCTTGGTTGTTGCGAGGGGTTTTTCTGGGTTCTGCGGTATTTGCCTGGTGGTTGGTTATCTATGATCACGGCGTGGTCAGTCATCATTGATATTCAGGCATGGGCAAGCTCATGTTAGTGGAAGGTGAAGGGTGGAAGGTGGAAGATGAATAGTGGAAATACAGTGGTGATCTGGTTGCTATCGTTTGTAGCCGTAGGGTTGTTTTTTTACGGGCTCGATCATCTGGTGATGTCGTCCCAGGGTCTGCCTTTAAATCTTAATCTGACCCCCGTGCAGTAGTGGAGATCAGGCGTAGATAATGACAAAAATCAGGATTTTATTATGAGATCAGGGGTGGCTGAAGCCAAGTTTAGTAACCGATTGTCACGGTGGATGTTGTGGCTTCTGGCAGTGGTGTTAATTGTCGGATTGGCTAATCTGACGGGAATAACCTTAGTGGACTCGGTCCATGCCGCAGAGGCCGTCGCCGAGGAAGCATCAGGGCATCTGCCGGAGGTGCTCAAAGGTGCGCCTGAATTGACCGCCGGCGATTATCCAAAGGTAGGTAACAGCAGCAGCCGTTCGGTGGTGTGGATATTGGCGCAGATGCATCTGTTCTTTGCCGCCTTCGTTCTGGCCGTGCCACTGTTCGTGTTTGTGATCGAATTTGTGGGGGTCAAGACTCGCGACTCTCGCTACGATGATATGGCCCATGAGTTCATGAAAGTGAGCATGACGGCCTACTCGATCACCGCGCTGTTAGGGGGAACGCTAGCGTTTGCATTGTTCTTGCTCTATCCGGACTTTATGGCTTATATGCTCGAGGTGTTCGGTTCGCAGGTGCTGGTTTATGCGTTGCTGTTCTTCCTTGAGAGCGCTGTGCTCTATATGTATTACTACAGCTGGTATGCCTTGCGTTACGGTAATGCCAAGTACGTGCATCTGTCGTTAGGGTTGTTGCTTAACGTGGTCGGTACCACGCTGCTGGTTGTCGCCAACGCCTGGGCCACTTTTATGATGGCGCCATCGGGGGTGGACGCCACGGGTGCAGTAACTGGGGATATCTGGGAGATCATGCGCGGCCCGCTATGGAACCCGGTCAACCTGCATCGCTTTATCGCTAATATCGCCTTCGGCGGTGCCATCGTCGGTGCCTACGCTGCATTTAAGTTTCTCAGTGGTCGTACTAAAGCGGAGAAGGCTCACTACGACTGGATGGGCTATACCTCCAACTTTATCGCCGTGCTGTCATTCCTGCCGCTGCCCTTTGCTGGTTATTGGTTGATGGCGGAGGTTTATTCTTACTCTCAACAGATGGGGATTACCGCCATGGGCGGAATCCTGGCTTGGCTGTTTATTGTGCAAGCGGTGCTGATCGGTACCATCCTGTTGGCCAGTAACTACTATCTCTGGTCCGGTATGTCGCGGACCGAAGGGTCTCGTCGTTATCAGTGGATGATCAAGTATATCGCCTTGGTTTTGACCTGTGGTTTTCTGGTTTGGGTGACCCCTCATACGCTGATTCTCAGTGCTAAGGAAGTGGCTGCGCTGGGGGGTAGTCACCATCATCTGCTCGGACCTTTGGGTATTATGCCGGCCAAGAACATAGCCGTGAACCTGATGCTGATTTTCACCTTCCTGTCGTTTCAGTTGTACCGCCGTTCCGACAAGGTGGCGACGGTTTCCTGGGCGCCTGCCGGTAATGCGCTGATGGTGGCAATCTATGCAGTGGCAATCGCTAACGTGATTTTCGCTGGCGTCTACTACGGTTATTTCACCAATACCGTTTATAAGGTGGGTTCCAGTGTGATGCAGGTAGTGTCTACTTTGATTGTCATTGGCGCCGGTGTGACCATTGATGCCCTTATGTACAAAGGCGCCAAGATACTGCCTTCCGAGTGGGGCAAAGTCAGCAATCGTTCTCAGTACGCGCTGTTTGCTCTGCCGGTGGCCTTTACCTGGCTGATGGCGTTGATGGGTTATGTGCGTTCCTCAGTGCGGGGAAGCTGGCATGTCTATACGGTCATGAAGGACGGTTCGCCGGATAACTATATTCCTGCCATTGGTCACGCCGGCAATATGATGACCATCGTCACCATACTGTTCCTGTTCTGCGTGCTGTTTGTGTTCTGGATTGCGTCTTTGAGCAATACCAAGCAACTGCCTCCGGTCGCTGAATAAATCATCGGGTGGTTTTTAAGTAACGGCAGGCTAATAACCGTAAATGGTGATGATCCTGCTGCTCATAAAGGTTTAATTTTCAGGAGTTCGCTATGGGTACTTTACCCAAGGTTCTTGGATTCAGTTTGGCGTTGACGCTGGTTTTTACCGGCGTGGCGAATCTGCTCCCGCAAGTTGAAGGTGAGTCGCCAAAAGAGGAAAAAGTGGATCTGGGTGCTCTTACCATGGAGTCCTTTGTTGCGCTGGGTGAGTCTACCGTCAGTGGTAAAGGGACTTGTACGCTTTGCCACAATGACCTTGGTCGCGCGCCGGATATTCTGGCACTAAACATGGTTGCGACCGCAGAGGAGAGACTGGCGGACAGTCGTTATCAGGGTAAGGCTACCGACGTCGAAAGTTATCTGCGTGAATCGATGATGGATCCCGGTGTCTACGTGGTGGCGGGATTCGGAAAGAAAGGTTCCAACGACACCGAGTCGCCAATGCCGGCGGTACATAAAAAACCCATTGAATTGTCTAGGGTGCAGATTGATGCCGTGATTGCCTTCCTGCAATCCAAGGATGGTAATGATGTAACGGTTGCGCTGCCAACGGATGCGCCAGCCGAAACGGTAGCCGCGCCTGCCGCTGCTCCGGCAGCAGCGGCTAGTGCTGAAGAGGCTGTCGCCAAATATGGCTGTTCGGCCTGCCATACCATTTTTGATACAGAATCGCCGGTGGGGCCAAACCTGACGACGGTGGCTAGTCGCCTCAGTGTTGACGAAATTCGTCAAAGCATCATTAACCCCTCTGCTGTTATTGTTGAAGGTTTTCCGCCGATCATGCCGCCGAATTTTGCCGAGCGAATGACGGTCAAAGAATTGGAATTATTGGTCGCCAAGCTGGCTGAAATGAAGTAGCAGCGTATCGTCGTCACAGCGGCGGTGTATATAGCGTTTTGCTCCTTTTCAAACATATAAAAAGGTATGGGTATTATGAAGCGGTTCAGAATTTCCGCGTTCTGGCAGTTTTTGCTGGTGCTGGTGATCGCCTATCTGGTGTTGAACAACTCCTTTCCACCATTGCTGCCGTTAACGTTGCTGATCCAGTATATGGCCATTGTTATCGTAGCGTCTTTGCTCTATTTTTCCTTCGATGATGAACGTTGGAGCGAATTTATGGCGCCGCTGGCTGCGGTGTTGAGGAACGATAATACCGTTATCATCCGTTGGGGCTTGCTGCTGGCGATCCCTGCGCTAATCGGCTACACCGCCTATGGCATGGTCAAGCCCTCTTTTGACGCTCCGGTGGAGCTGCGCCAGGTTCATCCCGCGCCGCCTTCCAGTCTGAAGGTCTTTAACAAGAAGTACGATCTGACCTCGCTGGAGAACCCGGTTCGTGAGGAAGTATTGAAGTTGATGGTCGAGGACGAGACGGCTGGCTGGGAGACCTATTCAGAGGCAGTAAAAGCCGGTCGTGATACCTACTACCAAAATTGTTTTTACTGTCACGGTGACCTGTTGAATGGACAGGGGCACTTCGCCGATGGCTTCAATCCTCTTCCTGCTAACTTTCAGGATGTCGGGACCATTGCGCAGTTGCAGGAGGCCTTTCTGTTCTGGCGTATCACTACGGGAGGCCCTGGCTTGCCGAAAGAGGGAACTCCCTGGAATTCTGCCATGCCGGTCTGGCATGAGATGCTGAATGAAGATGACGTCTGGAATACCATTACCTTCCTGTACGACTATGTTGGTCAGGTTCCTAGAATCTGGGATCCGAAAGTGTCCAAGATTGTTACTGGCATGAAAGACAAGTTGGTAGCAGAGCGCAAGGCACACAAAGGTAAAGACCTCTATCAGTTCCGTTGTGAAGTCTGTCACGGTGAAGAGGGCATGGGGGACGGTCCCGCCGCTGACTTCCTTTACCCTAAGCCGCGTGATTTCAGTCTTGGTCTTTATAAGTACAAGACTTCCGAAGGTAGCGTCCCTCCTAGGGATGCAGATCTGATCCAGACCATCAAGCATGGTTTGCCGGGAACGGGTATGCCTGGCTGGGCGTCACTGCTGAGCGATGAACAGATCGTCAGTCTGGTGCCGGTGCTGAAAGGATTTGATACGACAGTGACCTTTGCCCCTGAAGAAGCCGAGGATGACGCCTTTGATGACGAAGGTCGTTACATGAAGGGTGATTTTGTCTCTTTCGATAACCAGGAGCCTACTGCTGGGCAAGTAGCCTATAGTCCGGAATCCATCGCTCAGGGTAAGGTGGAGTTTAAAGCCTGTGCTGAGTGTCATGGTGCCGAAGGCCGAGGCAATATTACTTCTGGAAAGAAATTGACCGATGACTGGGGTTATAGGATTTGGCCTCGGGATCTGAGCAAGCCCTGGACTTGGCGCTGGACTAATGCCACCGATAAAGATCCAAACGTTGCCCGCGATGAGACCATCAAGCGCATCTACACCCGTCTTTCCATCGGTATACCGGGCACGCCTATGCCTGCTCACCGCGCCGTGGAAGAGGGTAACAAGGACCCGATCTCGCTGGAAGATCGCTGGCATGTAGCCAACTACGTCTATTCCCTGCGTGAAGGCGAAAATACGCCAGGAGATAGTGGTGTCATCCAAGGTGTGAAAGTGGCGGGTGCTATTCCTGGTAGCATCGACGATGCTGCCTGGGACAGTGCGCCAGCGATTGCATTGCGCCTGGTACCCAATGTCATCAAAGAGGACCGCTTGTTTACTCCTTTGAACGATTCAGTCAGCGTTCGGGCGCTGTTCAACGATGATGAAATCGCCTTCCTGCTAGAGGTCGATGACCGTACCGACAGCCGGCCAGGGGACGAGGTGTCCGAAGGTATTCAGGATGAAGAGATTGAAATGCAATCCGATGCGTTCGCTATCCAGGTGCCCAAACAGGACTCTTTTGCATCATCGCCGGTGGTAGAGAAACCGCTATATCGTCATGGCGATGCGTCTCACCCCACCACCATCTGGTATTGGAATGCCGGTGCGGTGGAGCCTGAGCGCAAGTCGATGACCCTGTTGATGGATGCCAGTGGCCCGAATAAGAAGATCGCGCCCCGTCAGGCGGATGATAGCTTGCTGGCCAACGGTCAATGGCAGGACGGCAAATGGCGCGTGATCATGAAGCGTCCACGTGAAGGTGCTGAAGATAGTGGCGATATGTCTTTTGCCGAGGGGCGCTTCCTGCCGATCTCCTTTGCCAACTGGGATGGTAGTAATGGCGAAGCGGGTTCCAAACACACTCTGACCTCTTGGTACTGGTTGCTGTTGCCTCCCGAATTTGACGCTACTCGGGTTTACGGTATTCCCGCCAGTATCGCGTTGCTGGTCTTCCTTGCGGGTCTGCTGCTGGTGCGTAGTCAGCGGAAATTGGCCAAGGTTTGACCTGTTTAGCTTGATCATGCAGGAGGTGGAGTGTTGTCAGAGATGATTCGATGTATTGGCAGTTGCTGGCGGATGTTTGTTTTCATCCTATGGATGAGTGTGTTTTGTAACTATTCGGCTGCGGCAACTGATAGCCTTGAATTAGGTTTTGAAGCGAACTTTGGTGGTGATTTTCGCTTACCCAGCTCAGAGGGAGCAGAGCTGTCCTTGCGGGACCTGAGGGGCAAGGTGGTGTTAATGACCTTCGGTTACACCAGCTGCCCCGATGCCTGCCCGATTACCATGGGGCTACTGGACAGTCTGTATAAGCGTCTGGGGGCAGATGCAGATAAGGTTCAGGTGTTGTTTGCCAGCTTTGATCCGGAGCGCGATGATGCTAATCGATTAAAGGAATACCTGGCCTTCTTTGATTCCCGTTATATCGGTCTGACCGGAAGTCTGTCGCAGGTTGAGCAGTTGGCCGACCAATATGGCGTATTCTTTTTAAAGCGTACGATTGATTCTGCAGCGGGATATACCTTTGCCCATAGCAATCATGTCTACCTGTTGGATCAGCAGGGTAAGCTGCGAAAATTCTATGACCTCAATGAAGAGTTTGAATCACTTCATAACGGCATCCAATATCTTATCCGACAAGAGAGCCGCTGATGTTTAATGCTAAGAAACCTACGAATAAGTCCGGTGTGTTCTCTGAAAGCCAGAGGCGCAAGGGGCTTGTTCGTAGGCTCCCTGATATCGCCACCCTGTTTTTCTGTTTGCTGGGGCTTACCTCGGTCCAGGCAGAATCTCAGCATCCAGCGTTAGAGCAGGGGCTTTTAGTTCATCATGGCTGGGTGCGTGCTGTGCCGCCGGTAGCGGCACACAGTGCGGCTTATATGACGATTATTAACAACACCGATGTCAATGATCGATTGCTTAAGGCTCGCTCTGATATTTCCGAAGCCGTTGAAATTCATAATGTTATGTCCAAACATGATGTTGTAGAGATGGCTCCTGTGGAGCAGTTGGATATCCCGGCCCGGAGTCATGTACAGCTGAAGGAAGGGGGTTATCATCTGATGATGATTAACCTCAAGCGCGTTCCTAAGGCCGAAGAAATGGTTACCCTGGAGCTGGTCTTTGAGCAGGCAGGTATAGTGACAGTGGAGCTGCCAGTGCAGCGCTCTGCATCTGCAATGTCCCCTGGCCATCATTCGGATCATCAGCACCAGCACTGACGATGCCCGGTTCGTATTCTTGCTATATGTTCAGCAGTCCGCTGCTGAATTGACTCTAGCCTGAGGCCGCCCTGTCCTGTCTTGGGTCCCCTAAAGAGAGCTGCTGTTTTTCTAATCCTCCAGTTGAGCTGATATTGCCTCAGACCGCTTCTTTTTTATGGCCCTTTATCTTTATATCAGAGAAATCTGTACTAGTCTTATACAACTGATTTCTAATCCTTTCTGCTGTATCACTATGCGCTATTTAAGGTTTTGTTCAATGCTGGTCTAGATGGATTTGAGATTAGTCATTTTGAATAAAACGATAAATTGATTGTGTTGGTTGAGTTTAACGAAACGTTAATGTCGAGAATTTCTGTAAGCTTGTTGTTTTTTTAATATATTGAAAAACAAGGAGAAAATATTTCTAGATGGTCGTGTTTTGTTTGGCGTGAATTATGCATTTATCAGATTGGATTGTGGTTTTGATTCCCGCTCTTTTGGAATTTTTGAAACAATATCAACCCAGAATTAGTTGGTTCCTGAGGACCCAACAGTTCGGAGGAAAAAAATAATGGATAGCTTGAAAATAAAGGGGACTCGCCTGTTGGCTGCTGTTGTAACCCTCGGCCTTTCGGCCGGAGCGTTTGCTGCTGACACGGATATCGGGCCTTTAGTTGCACTGAAGTATGACAAGGCCAAAGCCGAATTAGGTAAGCGGCTGTTTTTTGATCCGCGCCTTTCCGGAGATGCGGCGATATCCTGTTCCACCTGCCATCAACCCGATGCGGGTTATGGTCACCCTGATGCGCTGGCGCCGGGTTACCCTGGTAATAAGCACTTTAGAAACTCTCCCACGTTAATTAACACCGCTTACAAGAAAGTCTGGCTGCATGATGGTCGACTGGGTACCAATCTTAATGATGTTACCCGGGAGATGATCACCGAGGACTACAGCATGAATATGGATATGCGGATCATGCAGGAGCGTGCCAAGCAAGATCCTGTTTATGTGAAGATGTTTAAGGATGCTGGCTACGGTGAACCTTCTAACGGCTCTATCCGTAAAGCCATTCCTGAATACCTGAAGTCGTTGACCTCGAAGAAGGTTCCCTTTGACCAGGGTAAGCTTTCCAAGAATGCCAAGGCGGGTATGAAGCTGTTTAAGGGCAAGGCCGGTTGTGTGCAGTGCCATAATGGCCCGCTGTTCACCGATCAGCAGGTCCACAATACCGGTGTCCCCGAGAACTTTGATGTCTTTATGGACCCCATGCGCCATCAGGCTTTCTTAGCCTTTACTATGTTCCAGGGCGTGGAAAACTTTATGGACATAAAGCGTGATCCAGGCGCTTATATCCGTACCCACGATGTCAATCTGACTCCTTTGGGTGCTTTCCTGACGCCGACGCTACGTGAGCTGAAGTACACCGCGCCTTATATGCATAATGGCATGGTCAAAACGTTGGCTGACGTGGTTGAGTTTTACAACCAGGGCGGTGGTGAAGACAGCATGAAGAGTACGTTGTTGAAGCCTCTAAAGCTTAGTAAGCAGGAAAAGAAAAACCTGGTTGCTTTCCTGGAATCTCTATCCGGCGAGCCGCTGACCGGCGCTCAGTACGTCTGGCAGGATAAATTTCCTGAAGAGTATGACGTGATTCCTAACTGGCGTGAAGCACGCAATTAAGCGTCTGAGGAGATAATGATGAAGAATTTGTTGAATTCTGGTCCAGTGCTTCTAAGCGCTTCAATCGCTGTGGCCATGCTAGCTAGTGCTGGTTCGGCATCGGCAGCGCAGACCAGCGCTGAAGTAGATCCACCACTGGCTCCATTGGGCTCTATTCCGGTCCCAATCCCTACCGATAACAAACAAACCCCGGAAAAAATCGAGTTGGGTAAGAAGTTGTTCTTTGATCCCCGCCTCGGTGGTGATGCCTCGATTTCCTGTGCTAGCTGTCATGATCCTGATTCCGGTTGGGGTTGGTCTGATGCTATTTCTCGTGGCTATCCCGGCACTGTGCACTGGCGTAACAGCCAGACGGTGGTTAACTCCGCCTACTATAGCAAGCTATTCTGGGCTGGCTCTGCCAAGTCTCTCGAAGCACAAGCGCCTTCCGCCGCCAAAGGTGGTGTCGCCGGTAACGGTGAAGTCGATATCATGGAAGCCCGGATGGCGTTAATTCCGGAATACCGTAAGCGTTTCAATGATGTCTTCGGTGATAGTTATCCGCTGATCAAGAACGCCTGGCGCGCTATCGCTGCCTTTGAGCGTACTCTGGTGCAGACCGATACCCCTCTTGATAAGTATCTGGAAGGGGATAAGAAAGCACTGAGCAAGCAGCAGCTTAGCGGCATGAAGCTGTTTAACGGTAAAGCGGGTTGTATCCAGTGCCACAATGGTGCTTTGGCCTCCGATGAGAAGTATTACAACATCGGTGTTGCCCCTGCCGAACGTTGGGAAGAGGACGGTCTGGCGCAGATCTCGTACCGCTTCGAAATGTTCGCCAAGGGCTCCAGCGAAGAACTGTACCGTACTTCCAAGGCAGATCCCGGTCTCTATTTCCGTGGTAAGAACAAGTGGGATAAGGGTAAGTTCCGCACGCCGTCGTTGCGTTATACCGCTTACACAGCACCTTATATGCACAACGGTTCTTTCTACACCATGGAAGAAGTGGTGGACTTCTACAACGCCGGTGGCGTTCATGAAGATGGTCGTACCACAGCCTATCCTAAGACTAAGTCCAAGCTGATCAAGCCTCTGGGTCTGAGTGATCAGGAGAAGGAAGATCTGGTTGCCTTTATCGAGGCATTCTCCGGTGACCAAATTGAAATTGATAAGCCTGTACTGCCGGAATACGCGCCTCTGTTTACTGAGGCTGAGCTGAAGGAGGCGAAGAAATGAAAATTATCCAGAGTGATAAAGTAGATGCTCGGCCATTGACCGACGACGAGAAGCGCAAGCAGACCGCTGGGGAACACGGCAAGTGCATGGTTAGCCGCCGTAAGTTCCTGATGTACGGTAGCTCCTCTGCCGCCGCCGCTAGTGTGGTAACCCTGAATCTGTATCCGGGTACTGCAGAAGCGCGTACCCAGAAGGCTCGGGTGGTGGGTTATCCACGCAAGCTGATCGCCAAGGTCAGCCAGCTCAAGGAGAATAAGCCAGTAGACTTTAACTACCCGGACGATGGCAAGGGCACTCAGTGCATGATTGCCAAGATGGGCGTTAAAGCCGGTGGCGGTGTTGGTGATGGCCGTGACATTGTTGCCTTCAGCTACATGTGCACCCATCAGGGCGGTCCATTGCAGGGCAGCTATAAGGTTACTGATGAGCACCGTACGCTGGGTCAGTGCCCCTTCCATCTGTCGTTATTCGATTTGCGTCGCCACGGTATCATCGTCTCCGGTCAGGCTTACCAGAGCCTGCCGCAGGTGATGTTGGAGGTCGAAGGTGACAATATCTACGCCGTCGGTGTGTTGGGACTGTTGTTCGGTCGCAATGACAACCTGACTTCAGCATAGGAGCAAGATCATGGCTACAAATTATTATATCCCTGAGGACAATGCTCCGCTGCCTCCTAAGCATGCGGAAGTACTGACCACTGCCTGTGACTATTGTATCGTCGCCTGTGGTTACAAGGTCTATCGTTGGCCGCTTGGTTCCGGGAATGGTGGCACAAAGGCCGCTGAAAACGCCTTTGGCATCGACTTCCCCAGTGGCGCGTTGCAGGATTGGGTGGCGCCAGCGCAGCACAATGTGGTGATGCATAAAAACATGCCGCACAATGTTGTCATCACCCCTGACAAGAAGACCAAATACGTTAATACCAACGGTGATTCCAGTATGCGGGGTGGGTTGATCGCACAGAAGTGCTACAACCCGAAAACGCCGACTCGTGATCGCCTGCAGTCTCCGATGGTCCGTATTGGCGGCACTTTACAGCCGGTAACCTGGGATTTTGCCCTGGATATCGCTGCCGAGGTGGGCAACTACGTCATCGATAAGCATGGTCGTAACGCCTACGGTGTAAAGACGTTCTCATACCAGTATATTGAGAATACCTACGCCATCACCAAGTACGCGTTGCGTCATGTGAACACCGCGAACTTTACCTTCCATGATACACCGTCTGACGTCACCTCCACCCCGGGCTTCCGGGATGCCGGTTTCGATAACTTCGCGCCTAGTTATGACGATTGGGGTGCTGCCGACACCCTGATGATCTGTGGTACCGATCCTTACGAGACCAAGACGGTGCTGTTCACTCAGCACATGATGCCCGGTATCAGGGCTGGCATGAAAGTGATCATGCTGAACCCCCGTGAAACCGCCGGTGTCGCCTATGTCAAGAAGATGGGCGGTCTGCATATCGATGTCGATCCTGGTACCGACCTGCTGGTGCTCGGTGCGATTGCACGAGTGATCATGCAGAACGGCTGGGAAGATTCCGAGTGGATCAAGCAGTGGGTTAACAACAAGTGGGAAACCAGCTCCGGTTTTGGCCAGGGCACCCGTAATACTCCATGGCAGTGGCGTACGACCTGGGGCAAGTTCCAGACCAAGGGCTATGAGGGTTACAAGGAGTGGAATCTGGCTCAGGAAGAATATGATCCTGAGTACGCGGCCAACTACGCCAACATCGATGTCAAGAAGATCTACCAGGCGGCTGAATGGCTGGCTAAGCCTAAGGCTGACGGTAAGCGTCCTAAGACGTCTATCGCTATCGAGAAGGGTTTCTACTGGTCCAACAACACCGGTAACACCGAGGCCATTTCTACCCTGGGTACTATCTGTGGTGCCGGTGGTCGTCCAGGTCAGGTGATAGGTCGCTTAGGTGGTCACCAGCGTGGTGGTCAGAGTGGTGGTAAGCTGCCGCGCGCCAAGTCTCCTGAGAAGGTAGCTGGTCGTCGTAAACGCGCGTTGGATACGGATCGTTATACCTATTCCGGTCATACCCGTTTCGCGCATGTTATCGGTACTACCTGGATTCAGTCCATGGCCGGATCCCAGGGCCTGCAGAAGAAGTTTATGGAGCTGGTTACTCAGAATGAGCACCAGATTCGCAGCTACGACAAGCAGGAGATTATCGATACCCTGAAGGCGCGTGCCGACTCCGGTGGCATGGTGGTGATCAACCAGGATATCTATCTGCGCGATCCGATCGGTGCCAAATTTGCCGATATCGTCTTCCCGGCGGCAGGCTGGGGCGAAGAAGACTTTATGCGGGCCAACGGTGAACGCCGTCTGCGTCTGTACCAGCAGTTCTACGATGCTCCCGGACAGGCAAAACCTGATTGGTGGATCATCTCCCAACTGGCACAGAAGATGGGCTATGACGGCTTCGACTGGAAGGATTCTAACGAAGTTGCCGAAGAAGCAGCACGCTTCAGTCGTGGTGGTCGTAAAGACTTTAACATGATCAAGGTTGCTGCACACCGTGAAGGCAAGACCCTGCATCAGAAGATGCGTGAGTTCGGTACCGACGGTATTCAGGGACCAACGGTCTACAACTATGAGACCGGTGAGTTGTTCGGCACCAAGCGTCTGCATGATACGACCCAGACCGAAGCGGAGAAGATCCGCATGGGACAGCAAAATGGGCCTACCGGAGCTAACGTTTCCGGCAAGAAGATGACCCATTTCAACTCCCAGACCGGTAAGGTCAACATCAACAAGCACCCTTGGGAGCTGTTCAGTGACTTCCATGCTTGGTTGTCGCCGAAAGACGATGAGCTCTGGTTCAGCAACGGTCGTATCAACGAAATCTGGCAGTCCGGTTTCGATGATGTCGAACGTCGCCCTTATGTCTCTCAGCGCTGGCCTGAAAACTGGGTTGAGATCAACCCGGAAGACGCCAAGAAGCGTGGCATTGAATCTGGTGATCAGGTGATGATGTACTCTGATCGAGTGCCGGCGTTCAAAGACACCCTGCTTGGAGTTGAAGGCAACAACTTTCAGTTCACTGAACTGATGAAGCGTGGCCATATCGAGCTGAGCAAGGCGGCGGTTACCGCAGTGGCGATTGTCACTCCGACGGTTAAGCCGGGTGTGCTGTACGCCAACATGATGGATATGCGTCAGCCTAGTAACTCCTTGACAGCCCGTGTTGTGGACCAGATTTCTGGTAACTACAACTTCAAGATGGGTGTTGCGAAGATTCGCAAGCTAGGAGCTTCTAAGTACAAGAGCGAGTTCCGCTCAATGTCTTGGGCACCACGTAATATCGTCTAAGGACCCATCTCCGTCGATTCTCAGTTAAAGAATTGACGGAGGTTTCTAAAAGTTCTGGTTGCAATGCTCCGGTTGTTATAACGGAGCATTTTTTTTATTCACTGCCATTACTCGGTTATCTAAGGGTGACTGAATTGGGTATCAACATGCACTTAACTAATTTTGCCAGCAAGGCACCGGACTATCTTCTAGGAAATCGATTGTCTGACGAGCAGCGAGTCGTTGCTTCCAGGATATTTAAACACCATGGGCTTTTTTCAGCCCTTATGGATAGTCAGTTAGAACGCTTGATCGCCGTGTTAACCCGAGTGGAGTTGCAGGCGGGTGGTTTTTTATTTCAACAGCATGATGCAGCGGAACAGATGTTCCTGTTAGAAACTGGGCAGGTCAAGCTCTGTGCGATCTCAGGGGGCGGCAGGGAAAGTGTCCTTGAATTAGTGATGCCGGGGAATACTATTGGCGAGCACATGATGTATATGCCCGACAAAACCCACTCTGTCGTTGCTCAGGCTATACATGACTCTACGCTTTACGCAGTCCCACGTTATATTTTTCCGACCTTGCAAAAAGAAAATGTGGATTTTTGTCATGGTTTTTTGAAGGCGCTCAGTATTAACCTGAACGAACGTATCAATGAGATGGTCTGTCTGACTCAGGAAAAGGCAAATTGTAGGGTGGCGCGCTTTCTCAAGAGCCTGATGCCAGCCAACGCCAGCAATGGCCATGTGATCTACCTGATCACGCCAAAGCATGTGATTGCATCCCGGCTTTCTATGAAGCCAGAGACACTGTCCCGGCTAATGTCAGAGATGGCTCAGCAGGGTATTATCGATGTGAAAGGTCGTCGAATTGTGGTCAATGATATCGCCGGTCTGCATAGTTATCTCTAATCGCTAGTAGATGTTGTACTGCGGCTTCGCATCCCACGCTTTTTATATTCGTAAGCTGAGGCCTCTCGGTTTCAGGCTCGACGCTCTCCTGATTTTTGATGAATCTGGGGCTGCCGGAAACCTCCTACGCCAGTTTCTTTGGTGTTGAAATCCGACTCAAAGCGCTCATTTACAAGCCCTAGACCCCGCTCTCTATCCGGTCTTCGCCTTGCCTCACCTTCGTTCGCTACCTTTTTCGACAACCTCGTTATTTCTTAATATGCCTGCCGGTATTCACAGTGTTGAGGGATCATCAAATAATTGCGGTATTGATAAATATCAAATATTGATTTAGTGCTATTCTTCATGATTGTTTCTCAAGGTTGTTGGATTGTCGTTTTCGATCCGATTGTGAAAGTTCCTCAGTTGTATTCTGTTGCTAAGTCGTTCAGAAATTTTGTTGTATCAGAGGTTGTATTAATTATGCGTTTTGTTTCCCATCTTCGTTGGTTTACGGGGGCCATCGCCCTATCTACATTTCTTGTTGCGCCTTATGCTCTGGCAAATGGTGCTGGTGATTCAGAGGGCTTGGCCCGCCTGGAAAAGGCGAGTGTTAAAAAAGGTGATGGTCGAGCGGCTATTTGTCGTGCTTGCCATAAAGTGATTAAGGGCGAGCAGGGTGGTGCCGGACCTAATCTATGGAATGTGTTCTACCGCGAAAAGGGCGTTGTAGACGGGTTTGTCTATTCAGACGCGCTGAAAACAGCGGGTGGGGAATGGGATGTGGGTAGCCTTGATCAGTTCTTGAAAAAGCCGGGCAAGTATATACCGGGTACTAAGATGACCTTTGGTGGTATCCCCTCTGAGAAAGACCGTCTAAATGTTATTGCCTATCTGCGTTCTCTGAGTGACAATCCTTGATAATGATCATTCCGAGAAGTTATACGGGATGGTAGCCTGAGTCCTCTTGGTTGACGAGAGGCCTTAATGGTCAATCTATACAGTTCGCTGCTTGAAACTACCCAACGCTGAGTAATATTCACCGGAAAGTCTACTTTCTGTTGAAAGAAGGTGTTGCTTTACAGTTTAATCAGAGAATACCAGCAACAATGAAGAGGTTATTATGGATGATTTGCAGCGTTCTCTCGCCGTAGCTGCGATTAAGCGCCATTATCTTTTTACTGCATTGAATGACACAGAGCTGACCAAGCTTATTGATACCACCCGTCTCTATGAACTAGGTGCTGAAGAGTTCTTATTCCGTCAGGATGATCAGGCGGATCGTTTCTTTCTGCTGGCAGACGGCCAGATCAAACTCTGCAAAAATGCCCCTGATGGAAATGAAAAGGTGGTAGAGATTATTACTCCGGGGCAGACCATTGCTGAAGCGGTCATGTTTATGCAGCGTCATCGCTTTCCAGTTAGTGCTCAGGTGATCAAAAGCTGCCGAGTCTACGGTATCCATTGTGATACCTATATGGAACTGCTGAAGGAAAATATGGACTCGTGCATGCGGGTGCTAGGCGATCTCAGCATGCGGCTGCATGCACGTCTCAATGATGTAGTGAATTTGACGCAACAGAACGCCACTTTTCGGGTGCTGCGTTTCTTGATGAATCAACTGCCCCATGATGCTAAGGATGGGACTATTATTTACCTGAATACCCCCAAGCAGGTTATTGCATCTCGCTTGTCGGTAAAGCCTGAAACCCTATCCAGAATCATGTCCAGTCTTGCTCAGCAGGAAATTATTGAAGTTAAAGGGCGTGAGATCTGCGTTAGAGATATCTCTCGACTCTGTCAGTACGAATAACTATTCCAGGGTTAACGTGACATACAGGCCGACGGGGTTATAGCCATCGGCTTTTGTCTTTTTAGGCAGGTGAAATTAGATAGAACAGTCGTCTCTAAGATATTAGAGCGCGCTACCCTGGCCTCCTTCAGCGCGCAATCTATGAGCGATCTCATTGAGCACCGGCCAGCGGTTGTCACACCAGTCCGGAGCCAATAGAGTGGGTTTGCGGGCGGTGGCCGATACTCGGTGGAATACCACTTCCCAGGGGGTCTTCTGTATCATGCGGCTAGCGACATCGACATAAACGGATTGCTCAATGGCCTGAATTTCGCCCCGTTTCCACTGCCCGGCCATTTGGCTGCCCTTCACAATATGCAGAGGATGAAGCTTCAAGCCTTCAACCCCCAGCTCTAAAATCCGATCAAGGGTAATTAAACTATCTTCCGGTGCTTCACCGGGCAGGCCGATAATCAGATGGGTACAAATTTTGATGTGTCGCTGTTGAGCTCTACGGACAGTATCGATATAGGCATCGAAATGGTGGCCGCGGTTGATCAGGTCCAGGGTCGTGTCAAAGGACGACTGCAGTCCCAGCTCCAGCCATACTTCATATCCCTGTTGCTGATAGCTCGCTAACAGGTCCAGAGTGGCGTCAGGCACGCAGTCTGGTCGAGTTCCTATGCATATGCCAACAATGTCCGTGGTAGTCAGGGCTTCTTCATACAGTTTCTTTAGGGTTTCAACTTCGGCATAGGTATTGGTATAGGTTTGGAAGTAGGCTAGGTAGCGTTTGGCGCGCATGCCGGGTTTACTGTTTTCTAGCTGTTCACGAACGCTCAATACTGAACCGGTTTTGTTGCTGAAAGAGCTGTTGTTGCAGAAGGTACAACCACCGATTCCCAGCGATCCGTCACGATTGGGGCAGGTAAATGCCGCATCAATCGTTAGTTTGTGGATTTTTTCACCGAAGCGAGATTTTAGATCGCGCCCTAGGCCATTGATTTGTTCATAAAGTGGCATGCTGCTGGTGGCCTCGCAATGGATCGATATAAAAGGAGGTGGATTGTAGCAAAAAGCAGGGAAATCGGGTTGATCTTGGTCATCCGAAGTTCGTTCGGAATTGGTACTGATAGCTAGGTCGTAATAAGATAGCGTTTTTCCTGTTACGGGTGATCGATGAAAAAACTAGTCTCCATGCTGTTGTTAACCTTTCTTACAGTAGCTTCGTTAAGTTGGGCAAATCATGAAGAGAGTGAACCCTCCGATGGTACCGTTGGAAGTTTTCGTGCGGTTGAACCCCCCATGCCCGTGCCGCCCATCACCATGATTAAAAATAATATGGAAACCCTTGGGCTAGAGGCGTTCAGAGGTAAAATTGTACTGCTGAATCTCTGGGCTACTTGGTGCCCACCCTGTATTCGTGAACTGCCAGCCCTGGATCGCCTGCAACAGCGGCAGGGAGGCGCGGATTTTGTCGTTATCGCATTGGCGGTGGATAGGGCGGAGTTTGCCGAAGTTAAGGCCTTTTACGACAAGCTTAACCTTAATCATCTCGATCTTTATCAAGGTGAAGCCGATAATGTCAGCGGCTCATTTCCCATCGATGTATTCCCAGCCAGTTTCTTTATTGACCGTGACGGCAACGTACTGAGTTATCTTAGAAGCTTTGCTGATTGGGACGCGCCCGAGGCAGATAGGTTGGTACAATACCACAAGGCCCAAAAGACTCATTGATGCTGGAAATATGGTTGCATGGTGGCGGGCAATCAAGGATAATCCCGCCCCGTTGTTAAGACTTTAACAACGCCTTTATGGTGGTCCTGTTGGTCCCCCCGCAACAAGAAGTCGTGAACCTGGTCAGACCTGGAAGGGAGCAGCCACAGCGATGGATTTGTGTGCCGGGGTGTGGCTGGCAGGACCGCCACCCAATTTTCTTTCCCCTCTCTTGTCGAATTCGACATCTAAATCCCTGCAATACTTTGAATGTTGTTGTCCGTTTTTTTTATCCATACCCGTTTTTCACTCTGTGCCCGGTAGCTGGCTGGTGTTTATATAATGGATTGAAAGTTCTGCTCTAGTTTGCAGTCGCAATATGAACGACTACACTTTTCTTGTGTTCTCTAATTTAGCAGCTTCAAGGCTCGGATGTTATCTGCCCGATATGCTGTTTGTACGAGTTGCCAGTGTTTCTTAATACGGATTTAGATTCTTTTGCAGGAGCAAAACATAGATGCTGGCTGAGTCCAAAGTTCCAATTCCACAGCAGCAATCAACTAAAAAATTTCAGCTATCTCTCGTGCTGGTGTTGAGCCTGAGCTTGTTGTCCGTCTTCGCTGTTCTTTTATATAGCCTCACCCAGGTTAACAAAGATGCCCAGTTAGCGGCAGAGATTAACTTTTCCTCAACAATAGAGGACAAGTTGCAGCAGTTGGAGGTGTTCGTCAGCGATTATGCCTATTGGGATGACACCATTGAGAATGCTTATCGTGCTACAAATGTGGAATGGATCGATAGTAATTTTGGCGAGTATTTGACTAATTCCTTCGGTGTTACCGAGGTGCTAATGCTGGATGGTCGTAATCAAACGATTTTTGCCCTAAAAGACGCACAGCACGTCGACATGTTTTTTGCTGAAAATGAACGCGCTCAACTTGATCCGTTATTATTAAAAGCGCGATTATCCGATCCTGCGCTTGATAAGCCTGTTTCTGTGTCCGCTATTTTTATGATAGAGGGTGTGCCTGCATTAGTGAGTGCTAGTGTGTTGTCGCCGGAAGATGGCAGCTTTTTACCGACTCCTCGGCCGGTACTGTTTTACGCAAAACGTCTCGATTCAGAACAGCTTTTGTTAATGTCTGAGCAATATCGTTTAGCGGGGTTGGGCTTCAGCACTGAATTGTCTGGCGATAGCAGCAAGGCTTCAATAGACATTAAAAGTATGACCGGTGAAACCTTGGGGCGGTTGTCCTGGGTGCCAGAAATGCCGGGTGATTTGGTGCTGTCTGAGATCAAAATTCCCTTGGCTATTATCTGCGTGCTGTTTGGTTCTTTTGCACTGATGATTTTGATAAGGATGCGCCTGGCTGCTCGGCAAATAAGTGAGTCTGTGCTGCGTATTAAACAGGATGAAAAAGAGTTGCGGCTTGCGGCAGCCGTCTTTGATACCGCCACGGAAGCGGTGATGGTGACGGATTCTAATAACAGAATTCAGATTGTGAATAATGCTTTTAGTCGGATTACCGGATACGACAGTCACGAGGTTATTGGTTGTAAACCCTCGGTATTGCAGTCAGGGCGCCACGACAAGCCGTATTTCGATGCCATGTACGAAACGCTGCAAGCCAAAGATGCCTGGGAAGGTGAGATTTGGAATCGTAGAAAAAGCGGTGAGGCTTACCCAGAATGGTTGGCTATCTCGACCATGCGCGATGAAAAAGGCGTGTTTGAAGGCTATGTGGCTCTGTTTAGTGATATTTCTAAGCGCAAGGAAGATGAGGCGCGGATAGAGTATCAGGCCAATTTCGATTGGCTCACAGGCTTAGCCAATAGGAATCTATTTTCTGATCGTTTTTCCTGTGCACTAGAGCGTGCTGAAAGAGATAGTAAGCGAGTGGCGTTATTGTTTATCGACCTGGACCGGTTTAAGGAAGTTAACGATACTCTGGGGCATCGAATTGGCGATCAGCTGTTGCAAGTCGCTTCTAAGCGACTGCTTAACTCATTGAGAAAGTCGGATACCGTTGCTCGTTTGGGTGGCGATGAGTTTGCTGTGGTGCTGCCCGATAATCTGGATATGCATAATATTGAAGACGCGGTCATCAAAATTCTCGATAGCTTCTCACAGCCCTATTGTTTGGAGGGGCATGATGCTGTTGTATCTGCCAGCGTAGGCATAGCTATTTACCCTGATGATGGCACGGATGTGGAAACCCTTCTGCGTAAAGCAGATAGTGCGATGTATAAAGCCAAACAGAAAGGACGCAACAATTTCCAGTTCTTCACTCTTGAAATGGATGTGGAAGCGCAGCAGCGCAGGGACTTGGAGTATGCGCTGCGTAAAGCACTGGATAATGATGAGTTTGTTGTTAACTATCAGCCTATTATGGATCTTTCTACTGGGACGTTGGTTGGTGCTGAAGCATTGGTTCGATGGCAGCGCCCTGGAGTGGGTATTGTGCCGCCATCGGCCTTTATCGCTTTGGCAGAAGAGGTCGGCTTGATCGTTCCTATCGGAGGGTGGGTATTAGGGGAAGCTTGTCGCGAAGCAAAGGCCTGGATGAGGGATAGCGAGTTTTCGCCAGCTGTCGCGGTGAATTTTTCCAGTCGTCAGTTTCAGCATCAGGATGTCCCTGGGTTGGTCAGGGATGTTCTGCAGGACACCGGTCTTCCGCCGGAAAAGTTGACCATTGAAATTACCGAAAGCCTGCTAATTGAAGATGATGAGCGTGTTTTGCAGCAGTTGCAGGAGATTCGCAGCATGGGTATCAGTCTATCTATTGACGATTTTGGTACCGGTTATTCTTCTTTGAGTTACCTTAAGAAATTCCCGATCAATGTTTTGAAAATTGATCGTTCATTTATTATAGATCTATCTAATAACACCGAAGATAGGGCGTTGGTTGCAGGGATAATCTCTATGGCAGATAGCTTGAATTTGAAGGTCGTTGCTGAGGGTGTCGAAACGGCAGAGCAAGCGGATTTCCTGAAGTCTAAGGATTGCGTCTATGCGCAGGGGTTTCTTTATAGTCAGGCTTTGCCAGCGTCCGAATTCAACGCCTATGTTGAAACCTGCGTTACGGAAATTTTCTCAGGTACTCGATGCGAAAAGGCCGCCGCACAATAACGTCGATAATTGTTTGTTGGTGATTAACTCGGTGTTAGCGTCACAGTCTTATGCCGAACTCGGTTCAAGGCAATGATGGTGGGGTTGTTGTCTGAGCGCTTTCGTGAAGTTTAGACCTGGCTAGCTTTTCAGCTAGCCTTCAGCGCTCTAAGCATTTTTCCCGATATTTTATAGTTGGATCCGGCGCCTGATTCGTAGGCCCGCTAAGCCGACTACAAAAAGCGCTAAAGTAGCTGGGGTGGGTACGGCTTGTGGTGCGCTGCTTGAGAAAAGAACCTCGTCGATGCCGTAACCGTCTGGACTTGATGTGAATAAAGAGAAAGAAGTAAAAAGTGTGTCAGACACGAAACCTACGAACTGTGTGCCTAACACTGAAGGTAAGGCTGCCGTTCCGACGCCATCTATTGTGACTGAAGGTGCGCTTATCATATGACTAATTAGCGCGGCGAAACCTAGGATGGGGGCGTCGAATTGGAATACCACGGGGCTGCTTACCGATGATCCGGTTAGCAAGTAGGTGCCATTAATATCAACTACAGATGAGAATCCTGTTGTCACCGCGTCTACAGATGAAATACCGGGGCCGGTGACAGAAAACGGTCCGAAGTCGGCACCACTTGATATGGAGGTCCCAACAAAGCTGGAAAAGTCTTCACTAAATACGGGCTCGCCCACAAGAGCTCGGAAGTCGCTTTCAGTTGTCACGACGGTAATTGTTGCCGCCTGGACCTTAAAGGCAATAACGCTGGTCATCAGTATGCTAAGTAATAGTGTAGAGGCAACAGAGCGCATAGACAGAATCCTTTTGGTAGATGTTGTCATGCTAGCAAATACCGTTGTTTTTAAACAACTATTTTAAATCGCCGGGTTTGCTATGCGTCGTTTGTCGGTCTGCAGTGGTGGGTATCGGGTACGGAGGGTTGGCTGTATATCATTAGAAGCGGGGTTTGATTGTCGGGGTCCCGTCCAGTCTGATTGCTTGGGGGTGGGCTGGTGCGCCATAAAAGGCGCGGGGGCTATATCGTTGCACTAGCTCTGTCTTTCAAGAAGCGGTTCAATGCTCCAAAGTCACCCGCCACTATGAATCGGGTGCTGGTCTCGAAGCCTTCAGGGCTTGCCGTTAACAACGATGTTTCTTTTTGATCACGTATCTGAAAACGTATTGCTACAATGCCTATGAGTTTTGGTTAAAGGTTTCGTGATGCTAGCCCGGCTGTTGCAACATCAGCTTTAAGGCAGTGATCAACTGATTATTGTCTACGCCGGCTACTGCTATCTGTATAGAGGCATGGGGGCTTGAGCTGGTATTTTCGGTAATTTGAACTTTCAGCTGCAGAGCTCCGTTCTTGATGGAGAACTGTTCGCTGGTTTCGGACACTTTTAGGTTGCCGTTGTTATGACAGAGTTTTGCCAGCTGTAATCCCAGGTCGCGGTTGTTCAGTACTTTAAGGGTTTGGCGCTCTCTATCCAGGGCTTCAAAGCCTAGGTCGCTGACTAGGTCGAACAGCATTTCATGGGTCTTGCTGGAGTTTTCCAGTTCGTCGATGGTCGCTTCCCAGCTATGTTTGGGCGGGTGGGTGACTTTTACCCCTAAGGCGACGCCGGTGGTGGGATGCATCAATACTTCAGCAAATAAAGTCAGGGTGTAGTTGAGGCCTGATTTATCCTTAAAAGGGATATGTAATGTCCGGCTGCAGATTCCAGAGGGGTAAAATGTTAGTTCAGAGTATTTCGGACGTATTATCTTATCGAGCTTCTGAAAGACCTCTTCAGGTGTCATAGCCTTTCCCCTTCGCTGTTGGTTTTGAGTCGGTGTGTTAACGAAATCCAGCGGCACCATGGTCTGTCCATCCTCTATGAGGGTCAATTGTTTGGCTTCGTTAACTCTATGGCTTGAGTAGAGTTTAGGCCATAGATTTAGATCAAGAGATAATAACTTCTATAGCAGATTTTTTCGGTTTGATATAGATGTTGTGGGTATTTCGATCAAATAAGCGATGACCGGGTCGTTTAAGGTGTGAAACTGGATATCTAGGCCGCATCCCGATAGCATGTAAGACCCGGAGTTTAGATGTGTTTCCGGTACGAATTTTCCTATAAAGGTAATGGCTGAAACTTCATGAGCTATCAGGTTCTCGCCCGCAAATGGCGCCCTTCCACCTTTGATCAGATGGTGGGGCAGGAGCACGTAATGAAAGCGCTGGTTAATGCGCTTGATAGTGGCCGTTTGCACCATGCTTATCTGTTTACGGGTACCCGTGGGGTCGGTAAAACATCGATCGCGCGCTTGTTTGCCAAGTCTCTTAATTGTGAGAAAGGCGTAGGTTCGACACCCTGTGGTGAATGTTCCCCTTGCCGTGAAATTAGCGAAGGGCGCTTTGTTGATCTGATTGAAGTGGATGCGGCATCCAGAACCAAGGTGGAAGATACCCGGGAGCTTCTGGAAAACGTGCAGTATGCACCGAGTCAGGGTCGCTTCAAGGTTTACCTGATCGATGAAGTTCACATGCTCTCTACCCATAGTTTCAATGCTCTGTTGAAAACTCTGGAAGAGCCGCCTCCTCATATTAAATTTTTGCTGGCGACTACAGATCCTCAAAAACTACCGGTAACTATTCTATCTCGGTGTCTGCAGTTCAATCTTAAAAATATGACGCCAGAGCGTATCGTCGCCCATCTGCAAACAGTTTTGAGTGCTGAGCAGGTCCCGCATGAAGATTCAGCGCTGTGGTTATTGGCCCGGGCGGCCAATGGTAGTATGCGGGATGCATTGAGTCTGACTGATCAGTCCATCTCCTATGGTAGCGGTCAGCTGCTGGAAAGCGATGTTCGCGCCATGCTGGGTAGTGTGGATCAGCAGCAGGTATTGGATTTGCTACGCATGCTGGCGGCGGGTTCGGCCCAGGATGTTATGGATACAGTTGCTGCCATTGCCGAATATGGTGCTAGCTTTGAGGATGTGCTGGCTGAGTTGCTGGGGCTGTTGCATCGGGTGGCCATCGCTCAGGCGTTGCCGGATAGTTTGGATAACAGCCTCGGCGACCGGGATGAAGTCTTGGCCTTGGCGCGGTCACTAAAAGCCGAAGATGTGCAGCTTTTTTATCAGATTGCTCTCAATGGTCGTAAAGACCTGCCCTTGGTGCCGGTTGCTAAAGATGGCTTCGAGATGACGCTGCTAAGGATGCTGGCTTTCCGGCCAGTTATGCCTGGAGAGGTGGCGTTAGTGGATGCCTCAGCTGAAGCTGCTCCGCAGTCAGAAGTCACTGCCGAGGTTGGGTCTCAGAGCACTGCGCCGGTAGTCGTTCCTAGTGTGGCGCCAGTCGCTGAACTGATCGTTGAGGCTCCGTCGCCAGCTGGCGCTATCGCCGGTGACGGAGGTCATGTGGCTGTGAATTTGGCGGTGAAAACCTTGCCCGTATCGCAAGTCGAGCCGTCGCTGCCGCCGCCGTCTTATAATGATGCACCGCCTTGGGGGGACTCCTCTTCTGGTGCGTTAGCCGTTGATGAGCAACCACAGCCACAGCCACAGCCACAACCACAACCACAACCATTACCGGTGGCTCCGGCGCAGGCAGAAGAACCGGAGCCGTCCCCATCAAAAAAGGTTGATCCCCCTGCGGCCGTGACCGTTGAACAACAGGGGGAGCGTCCACAACAAGAGCAGATCGAAGCGCCCGTTTGCATCGAGCAGCTGAATGCTGAGTCTTGGGTGCCTGTGCTGGACGTTATCGGTTTGTCTGGAATGACGTACAATATCGCAGCGAATGCAACGGTAGACAGTGTCGAAAGCACTGAGCGGGGCGTTCAGATCCGCTACTTGCTATCGGGTCGCCAGATGCATCTGTTCAATGCGACTCATCAGCAACGGATCGAGGATGCGTTGTCTGAGTGCTTCAAAGTCGAGGTGAAAATTCTGTTCGTTGAAGGAGAGCCTGCGGCAGAAACGCCTGCGCAATACCGGCAGCGTCGTAATAAGGAGCGCATGGCTGCAGCGGTGTCAGTCTTGCAGGGTGACACTAACGTGCAGTCTATGATTGAGCGCTTTGGCGCTGTACTGGATATAGGCTCAGTAAAGCCGGTCGAATCCGTATAAACAAGAGGTTATAAAAATGATGAAAGGTGATATGGGCAATTTGATGAAACAGGCCCAGCAAATGCAAGAGAAGCTGCAGCTGGCTCAAGAAGAAATTGCCAATGCAGAGGTCAAGGGCGAATCTGGGGCCGGGATGGTAAAAATCCAGATGAATGGGCGTCATGATGTGAAAAGGGTAGAGATTGACCCTAGTCTGATGGAAGAAGATAAGGAAATTCTCGAAGATCTGATTGCTGCTGCGGTGAATGACGCGGTGCGTAAGATAGAAGTATCCAGTCAAGAAAAAATGGCTGGCCTGACCGGTGGCATGGGTATGCCTCCTGGTTTTAAGATGCCGTTCTAGATTTGTTGCCGGAGTTCGTAAAACGTGTCATTTAGCCCATTGATCGACCAGTTGATCAGTTCTTTGCGATGCCTGCCCGGCGTTGGTGCCAGGTCTGCGCAGCGCATGGCGTTTCATTTGTTGGAGCGTGACCGTCAGGGTGCCTTAACGCTGTCGCAGACGCTAGCTGATGCGATGGAGGCTGTGGGCCATTGTCAGAGCTGCCGTACATTGACGGAGCTTGAGCTCTGCACCATCTGTGATAATCCTCGCCGTCAGAGTGGTCTGCTGTGTGTGGTGGAAACGCCTGCTGATGTGTTGGCTATAGAGCAGACGGGTATCTATAGGGGGCGCTATTTTGTGCTGCATGGGCATCTGTCTCCCATCGATGGTCTGGGGCCGGAGGATATTGGTATTTTTGAGTTGTTGCAGCGAGTGGCTGATTCCGATATTCAGGAGTTGATTATTGCAACTAACCCCACGGTAGAAGGTGAAGCGACCGCTCATTATATATCAGAACAGTTGAAGGCTATGGGGGTGAAGGCTAGCCGGATTGCCCATGGTGTTCCGCTTGGAGGGGAGCTTGAATATGTCGATGGCGGCACTCTCGCTCATGCTTTTTCAGGACGTAAGCAGTTATGAATTCAGGATTTATCGACAAAGAGTTGTTGCAACGATTACAGCTCGAAGCGAATAGCTATGAATGGGTAGCTGATAATGCGCGTCTGGCTGCTCTTTGCGAGCTCTGGCAGCAGCGGCCAATACTTGCTCTGGATACGGAATTTCAACGTACAGACACATTTTTTCCTATTCCTGGTCTGATTCAGGTCGCTAGTGAAGGCAAGTGTTACCTGCTCGATCCTCTGGCTATTACAGACTTCCAGCCTTTTGTTGAGCTGATGCAAAACCCTCAGGTGCTCAAGGTGTTGCATGCCTGTTCTGAGGATCTCGAGCTGTTGGTCCATTGCTATGGTGTGGTGCCGACGCCACTGTTTGATACACAGGTGGCCTGCGCATTTTTGGGTATGGGGCTGTCGATCGGCTATCAGCGTCTGCTGGATACCTTGTTTTGCCTTGAAGTAGATAAAGAAGAAACTCGTTCTGACTGGTTGCAGCGGCCGTTGACTGAATCTCAGAAAATCTACGCTGCTGTCGATGTTGTCTATCTCGAGGTTATCTATGACCTGCTGCTCTCGCGTCTTAATGAACAGCAGAAGTATCCCTGGGTGCTTGAGGATTGTCAGCGTCAGACTGATGCGGCTATGGAGTCTGATGATCTTGAATTGAGTTATCTGCAGCGGTTTAAGCAATCGTGGAAGTTGAAGTCACGGCAGTTGTCGGTGCTGAAGGCTTTGTCTACCTGGCGCGAGGTTGAATGCAGAAAGCGGGATATGCCGCGGAATTTCTTGCTGCATAATCAATCCGTCATGGATATTGCAATCAATCCTCCTTTCAGTATGCGTGAGCTGTCATCGGTAGAGCGCATGCGTGGTAAAACGGTTTCTAGTTATGGTGAGCAGCTGTTGGCGTTGGTGAGCGAGGCCTGGAATGTACCTGAGCACGAATATCCTGAACCGCCGCCAAGGCCGTTGCCCGGTAATTGGAATAAGCGGGTAAAAGAGTTAAAGGTGTTAATCAACGCTACCGCAGAGCGCATGGAGCTCTCGCCGGAGATGTTGGTACGCAGAAAGGACCTGGAAAAGTTGATTCGCAGTGGTTTGAATGGCGGTGATTTTGAGTTGCCGGAAGAGCTCTGTGGTTGGCGGCAGGCTGTCATTAGTGAGCAGCTGTTGGCGCAGTTGGGACAGAACAGTCAGTAAATTATTGGTAATGAAATGAAACGTATTTGTAATATATATAAAAGTCCTAAGCAAGATGAGATGTATCTCTATGTCGATAAGCGTGAAGGTCTGAGTCGTGTGCCTGAGGCGTTGCTGGCATCATTTGGTGAGCCCAAAGAAGTTATGACCATGCTGGTCAGAACAGAGAAAGGCCTGGCTCGAGTGGATGGTGCAAAAGTGTTGGCTGATATTCTCAGTAAAGGCTTTTATCTGCAGATGCCGCCAGTCAGAGAGAAGTATATGTTGGATCTCTACAGAACTCCTACTGACCCTAAGTACTGAGTTAGTTGGCATGGACAAGTTCTGGGAAACAAAATCCCTTGAGCAGCTGACTCAGCAGCAGTGGGAATCCCTGTGTGACGGCTGTGGAAAGTGTTGTTTGCATAAGATCGAGGATGAAGACACAGAGGAAGTGTTATACACCCGAATCGCCTGTCAGTTGCTTGATATTGATAGCTGCCGCTGTAGTGACTACCCTAATCGTACTCGTCATGTTCCCGAGTGTCTCCGGCTTAAGCCAGAAGATGTTTCGAGTTTTCACTGGTTGCCGAAAACCTGTGCCTATCGTTTGGTCTCGGAAGGAAAATCGTTGCAGTCTTGGCATCCGTTGGTTAGTGGTGAGAGTGGTAGTATTCATCAGGCCGGTATTTCCATCCGTAAGTGGGCGGTTTCCGAGCGGGATGTGAATGAGCGGGATTGGTTTGATCATGTGCTGGAAGATGCTGACCTGTAGTTAGCTATCTTGCTGCTAGGAATCGGCAACAGCGGCCGGACTTGTTCATGCATAAAAAAAGGAGCGCCTAGGCGCTCCTTTTTGTGGTTAATCAGTCTGTAAAGTCAGATTAACGATTTTCCATCTGCTGCTTGATCAGGTCACCGATAGTGGTAGGACCGTCAACACTGGTCTGTTGCTTATTGAGGTTCTGCATAGCAGATTTCTCTTCGGCAACATCCTTAGCTTTGATAGATAGGCTGATAGAGCGATTCTTACGATCAACGTTGATGATCTTAGCTTCGACAGCGTCACCTTCTTTCAGGACGTCTGCAACGCTTTCAACGCGTTCGGTGCTCAGTTCAGAAACTTTCAGGATACCTTCAACACCTTCGGCCAATTCAACGATAGCAACCTTAGGCTCTACAGTCTTAACGGTGCCGTTGATGATGGTGCCTTTGGCGTTAGCGCTGATGAAGTCGTTGAAAGGGTCGCCATCCAGTTGCTTGATGCCAAGAGAAATACGCTCTTTCTCTGCATCGATAGACAGGATAACGGCTTCAACTTCTTCGCCTTTCTTGAAGTTGCGCAGAGCAGCTTCGTTGTCGGCTTCCCAAGAGATATCGGACATGTGTACCAGACCATCCAGATCGCCTTCCAGACCAACGAAGATACCGAAATCGGTGATGGTCTTGATGGTGCCAGAAACCTTGTCGCCAGAAGTGAACTTCTCAGAGAAGGTTACCCATGGGTTGCCAGAACACTGCTTGATACCCAGGGAAATACGGCGACGCTCTTCGTCGACGTCCAGAACCATAACTTCGAGTTCATCACCAACCTGTACAACTTTGGAAGGATGGATGTTCTTGTTAGTCCAGGACATTTCAGATACGTGTACCAGACCTTCAACGCCGTCTTCCAGAGAAGCAAAGCAGCCGTAGTCAGTCAGGTTGGTAACAGTTGCCTTAACCTTGAGGTCGGATGGGTAGCGCTGCTTGATGTCAGCCCATGGATCTTCATGTAGCTGCTTCAGGCCCAGAGACAGACGGCCGGATTCTTGGTCAAATTTGATGACCTTAACAGTGATTTCGTCACCAGGAGTCAGCATGTCGCTTGGGTGAGAAATTCGCTTCCATGCCATGTCGGTGATGTGTAGCAGGCCGTCAACACCGCCCAGATCTACGAACGCGCCGTAGTTGGTCAGGTTCTTAACGAAACCTTTAACTTCCATGCCTTCCTGAATGGTGGCCAGAAGTTCATCGCGCTGAACACTGTTAGCTTCTTGTAGAACGGCACGACGAGATACGACGATGTTGTTGCGTTTAGGATCTAGCTTGATCAGCTTGAATTCCAGTACCTTGCCTTCCAGGTGGTCAACGTCACGAACCGGACGTACGTCTACCAGAGAACCCGGCAGGAAGCCTTGGATATTGTTGATCGCAACAGTGAAGCCGCCTTTAACCTTACCGTTGATAACACCGGTAACGGTTTCTTCAGCGTCAAATGCTTTCTGAAGGTCCAGCCAGGTTTCAGCACGCTTGGCTTTTTCGCGAGAAAGTTTGGTCTCACCGAAACCGTCTTCTACCGCTTCCAAAGCTACGCAGACGTCATCACCAATTTTAATTTCTAGTTCGCCATTGGCGCCCAGGAATTGAATGCGAGGAATAACAGCTTCAGATTTCAGACCAGCGTTAACAGTAACCCAGTCAGCATCGATATCGATGACAGAACCAGTTACCAGAGAACCTGGCTTCATGTCGATTTCTTTTAGGGATTCTTCAAAAAGATCAGCAAAGCTTTCGCTCATGTTTTTTCCTTGGGTATCGGAAGAGGTCCGATCACCACTTTTTAAGCCTGTAATACCAGCAATTACAGAGCAGTTAGGTCAGTACGCTTCGCACCAGCTGGTTGTAAGGTGATCTAGCGTGGGTCAAAAGAGCGCAAATTATACAGTAGAACCAGCTTTAACTATAGACCTATTTGCTCGATTTTTAACCTTTAAGGAGGATATTTATGCGTCCGTTGAGGGCGTGCAGGCACGGGGAGCGAATAGCTTGTAGATCCTCCATTAATAGCTTGGATAGGGTGGAGTTATCGTCACCACGGAGATACTTCAGTACTTTTTTCTCTTCCGTGCGGCTGTTGGCGATAATGCCGATGCTGTCACCTATGCAAAAAGCGTACGCTGGCAGGTGGGTCGAGATTAATAGATCCTTCTGTGACTCGTCAAACACCAGTTGGTATTTTCGTAGCGTGGTCAGATACACGTTAGCCGAATCCAGCGCCATGGCCTCTTTTTGGAAACCTGTGAAGCGTTCAGCGTCTTTAGAATCCTCCAGATAGCTTTGTAATTCCTTTATAGCTCGCTCTTTTTCTTCGTGCAGCATTCTGGGTGCAAAACGCTCATTGGTATCTTTGTAGCGGGTTAGTAGGGCTATTTCTTCTGTCTGCTTACCTATCTTCCGCTGCAGGTTAGCCATTTCTCTTACCAGTAATTCTTTTTCTTTACTCAATGAAATAATAATTTTATCGCTGGCGGATAGCTTTTCTTCGCCAAAGGTTGGGGCTAGTTGCTGCTGCCCATCCACTCCGGTGCTGGAACCGTCTGCAGCAGGGGCCCCCCCAGGCGTTACTATGCTGCCGAAATCAGCCAGACTTTCAATGTTCTCCTCGTGGACATCCTCAACTGCGATGGCTAGAAAGTAACCGCCTATGCCAAGGGCTGATAGTAGTGCCAATCCAACGGTTCCGAGAACAATTGATTTGCTGTTTATTTCCATATCGCGATAGAACTCAGGTGCCCAAGCCAGCAGGTGCTGGCAGGAGGTTTAAGTGGCTTATTGTTAGAAGCAGGGTATCGAGTTTGTCAGTGGGCCGCCATTTTGACTAGATCTAGTAGTACCCGGCCACTTTCTGTTAACAGAACGTCATTATAGGGGCTGTCATGCTTAGTGGTACTAGGCTTTTCCATATCTGACAGGGAAGCTAGTGGTTCTTGATGTTTGGCTAGTCGGCGACGGTTTTCAAGATCGAGTTTCCAGCGCTCGTCCTGGTCTCGGATACGACGGACTTCCTGCTCATTGAGAGGTACTTTCTGCTGCAGTCGGCGTTGCTTCAGGTAGTCAATTTGTTCCAATATAGCGATGAAATCGGGTTCGTCGTCGATTCGTTGCTGGTGTGCTTGCTGAAGTGGTCCGAGTAGGTGATTGAATTCCGGAAAGTTCAGGTGGGGAATCGGTTTGACCTGGTCCCATGGCAGAGCGCCTTTGGATGTGCTTTCACCAATGACTTCAGGGTCATAGGCAGAAGGTAGCGCAATATGAGGGGCTACCCCTTTGTTTTGTGTGCTGTCCCCAGAAATTCGATAAAATTTAGCGCGGGTTAGCTTCAGTTGTCCGTAATTCAAAGGGTGCATCACTTGCACGGTGCCTTTGCCAAAGGTCTGGCTGCCAATAATGATACCGCGGTTGTAGTCTTTGATGGCGCCAGCAAAAATCTCCGAGGCTGAGGCGCTGAGACGATTCACTAAAATGGCCATGGGGATGTCGTAGTGTTTCGGGTCTTCGTCAAATTCAACCCGGATTTGCCCCCAAGAGTCTTTGATCTGTACGACCGGTCCCTGGGTGATAAACAGGCCCGCCAGGTCCACAGATTCTCTTAATGAACCGCCGCTATTGTTGCGTAAATCAATAATCAGGCCTTCGATGTCTTCGGCGAGTAGCTCATTGAGCAGTCGTTCCACGTCACGGGTGGTGCTGCGATAATTAGGATCGCCGTTTCTCCAAGCCTCAAAGTCCACGTAGAAGGTGGGGATGGTAATCAAGCCCAGTTTGCGGAGCTGACCATCGGTGTCAATTTCGACGATTTTCTTGCTAGCGGCCTGTTCTTCCAATTTGACTTGGTTGCGGACGATAGTGACTTTTTTGCTGATACTGTTTTCGCTACCAGCAGGAATGATTTGAAGCCGCACAGTGCTGCCTTTGGGGCCACGAATAAGATCTACCACTTCATCCAAGCGCCAGCCGATAACATCCACGATCTCGCCGTCTTCTCCCTGGCCGACACCAGTGATTAGGTCTGAGGGATGAACTTGGCCGCTTTTATCAGCCGGGCCTGCGGGCACTAGTTTGATAATCTTGGTGTTTTCATCTTCGGTTTGCAGTACTGCCCCGATACCTTCGAGGGACAAACGCATGTCGATATTGAAGTTCTCGGATTTACGTGGTGTGAAATACTGTGTGTGTGGGCCATACAGGCTAGACAATGCGTTGCTATAAGTCAGAAATACGTCGTCACTGTTAAGCTGATAAATGCGATTTACCTGGTTGCTGTAACGCTTGAGCAACAAGTCCTCAGTTTTTCCTGATTCTTTTTCCGATAACTTAAAGGTTAAAACGGTGCTTTTTAAACGTTTACGCCAAAGATCATCCAGCTGCTGGGTGCTTGTTGCCCACGTTGATTCACTGCGATCGGTTTCTAATTCTTCTACGCGATTAAAATCAAAACTGTCCAGGCCGTTTTTCACTCGGCTCAGTAGATATTCCAGACGTTCCTGCTGACGGATCTGGTAACGGTTAAAGACCTTAAACGCAAAGCTCAGATCGGCATTGATCAAGCCATCATCCAATTGGAAACGAGAACTCTCAAACTCTTCGATATCCTCTGCCAAAAAGTAGAGTTTGTTTTTATCTAGGCGTTCAAGGTAAGTATCAAAGAGTTTGGATGAAAACTCATCATCGATAAGCATCTTTCGATAATGTCCTAGCCTCAGGGCTTTCGCTATGGACTGTACCGTTTGCTGATGATTCAGCGTCGGGCTAAGCTGCGGCAATTCTTGTACTTCTACCTTGGCGTTGGCTGGCTGCAATGAGGGCATTAGCAGGGCTGCCGAGAATGACAGGACAAGGGACAGTTTTTGAGTTCGTTTTTTTGTTTGCATAGATATCAGTGCTTCAGGCTTTGTCTTTTATGAATGTTTATGTGACAAGAACAATTAGTTCGCAGTTCCATCTGATGCATAAGTATAGCCATCGGGCTATCATTTGTATGCCTTTGGATTTACGTTGTACCTAGTGAGTGTAGCCTCATTTTTCAGGGGCTTGGATAACAATCGATTTGTTAAATGGTGGTGTTAACTTGATAGCTAAGTGTTTAAAGGTTTGTCTATCTATATCGCTGATGTTTTTGTTGGGATGTAGTCTGGATGTGGAAGATCGAGTGGAGAAGTTACGCTTGCTGTCAGAGGCTAATCTGAAGGCTGGGCAGGCATTTCTGGAAAAGAATAGTCGCAACCCTGAGGTAGAGGTCACCGCTAGCGGTCTGCAGTATCGAATTATTCGTACGGGCGATGGCGAACAGCCCAAGGCCAGTGATCGGGTTAGGGTTCATTATCGGGGTGCCCTCATTGATGGTACTCAGTTTGATAGCTCTTATGATCGAGGTGAGGCAGCGGTGTTTCCGGTCAGTCGCCTTATTCCCGGTTGGACTGAGGGCTTGCAGCTGATGAAAGAAGGCGGGCACTGGCAGCTATTTGTCCCCTCGAACCTGGCCTATGGTAAAAAAAGCCCATCGCCTTCGATTCCTACCAGTTCAACACTGATCTTTGAGTTGGAGCTGATAGCGATTGAGCCCTGACAGGCTTTGTTGTAATTGTATAACCGGGCAAGGGATATCTGATGTCTACGACTGTTTTTAATGATGGCATGCTGCAATTTATAGCGCAGTCGCCAACACCTTTTCATGCTGTGGCTGTGATGAAACAGCGGTTATTGGACGCTGGCTTTAGCGAATTAATCGAGCGGGATCCTTGGAGTCTGGATTGTGCCGGGCGTTACTTTGTCAGCCGTAACGATTCTTCCATTATCGCTTTTGTGCTACCCCCTGAGGGGCAGCTGGCGGCGCAGGGGTTTCGCATGGTGGGGGCTCATACAGACAGCCCTTGCTTAAAGGTCAAACCGCATCCGGAGATAAGCAGTAACGGCTATTTTCAACTCGGTGTTGAAGTCTACGGTGGCGCTTTGCTGAACCCTTGGTTTGATCGGGATTTGTCGTTAGCAGGGCGGGCCTGTTATATGGATGATAGCGGCCAGCTGCAGCATGCATTGATTGATTATCAGCAGCCAGTGGCCGTTATTCCCAGTCTTGCCATTCATTTGGATCGTGATGCCAACAAGAACCACAGCGTTAATCCGCAGAAACATTTGCCGGTGATACTGAGTATCGGTGACGAGCAGGAAGACCTGCGAACGTTGCTGCTGGCACGGTTGCAGGGGCAGGGGGTGAAAACGGAGAAACTGCTAGATTATGAACTGTTCCTCTATGACACTCAGCCGCCCGCGACTGTAGGTCTCAATCAGGATTTCATCGCCGCTGCCCGGCTAGATAATTTGCTCAGTTGTTATGTGGGTCTACAGAGTCTTCTGGATTGCGGCCAACAGCGCGGCGCGATGTTAGTCTGTAATGATCATGAGGAAGTGGGTAGCGTCTCGGCGGCAGGTGCAGACGGACCTTTTTTGCAGACGGTTTTGGAGCGAATTGCCCCAGGCATTGAAGTAAGAAGCCAGATGCTGGCGAATTCGGTGCTGATTTCAGCTGACAATGCCCACGGTATTCATCCCAATTTTTCCGATAAGCACGATGCTAACCACGGTCCGCTGCTCAATGGTGGCCCCGTGATTAAGGTTAATGCCAATCAGCGCTATGCCACGAACAGTGAGACCAGCGCTTTATTCCGCTATCTGGCTGAGCAGGAAGGGGTGCCGGTACAGACATTTACCGTACGCTCGGATATGGCTTGCGGTAGCACAATAGGACCTTTAACGGCGGCCAAGATTGGTGTGTCTGCGCTGGATATAGGGGTTCCAACATTTGCCATGCATTCTATCCGTGAACTGGCCGGCAGTGAAGATGCCGCCAATCTCTATAAGGTGCTGAAGCGTTTTATGACGGAGAGCTGAAACGGAATGGCCTCTCAGATCCTAAGAGGCGCCGAAATGTGGCCCGCTGATATGTCAGATTAACTAAGCGCTTAATTGTTGAGCCAGTGCATCGTCATAAGGACGAATAGCAGGTAGGCAACTAGGCTAGAGGGTACTGCTTTTTCAGCCAATGGGTTGTTTGTTTCCCGCAGCTTAGCAGCAATAATCAGCGCTCCAGAAACCAAAGCCATCAGGCCGGAGGCGAATAGATAACCCGCAATGGGCCTTGATAGCGGCAGCTGACCCAGCAATGATAAGGCAAAGATGACGGTCGCCGTAGCTAGAGAAATATAGCCTAGTACACGAATCCAGATGGCCGATACCTGCATCGGTTGACTCCTTGTTGTAGCTACAGATTTTGCGCTAATAAACGGTCCAGTTGATTAGCAAAATTTTGGCGATCTTTGGGGCCGAGGGTCGCTGGTCCCGATGTTTGAACACCGCTGCTCCTCAGGGTTTCCATAAAGTCTCGCATGTTTAAGCGTTGACGAATGTTTTCTTCTGTATAGAGCTCGCCCCTTGGATTAAGGGCGATGGCGTTCTTTTCGATCACTTCTGCGGCCAGCGGAATATCGGCAGTGATAACCAGATCATCCGCATCGCAGTGCTGGACAATATGATTGTCAGCCACGTCGAAACCCGCAGAGACACGCACCGAGCTAATTACTTTTGAAGGTGGGGTCGATAGTGCTTGGTTGGCGACCAGTATCAGCTCGATCTGTACCCTTTCGGCTGCTCGAAACAGAATTTCCTTGATTACGTTTGGACAGGCATCGGCGTCAACCCAGATTTTCACTAATGTTACCTTCTATCGTTAATGTCCAGAGTGGTGGCCAGCATACACCCTTGATTGGGAAATGTTGATGGTACACATGGAAGTTGAATTCGAGGGCCTCTTTATTGTATTAAGGTATAAATGGATTTAGTAACTTATTTAATACCTTAGATAATGACTAGTTTAATTAAACTCAAATCTTGGCTGTGAGGTTTGTCATTATATTTTGCGATGTTGCTGTGCGGTGTTTTTGAGTGGGCGTTAAATATTATAGGCAGAGGGAGTATAAATTGCATTCAAAACAGCGGCTTGAGATATATCATTTATTGCGCTAAATGGTCGGGACTGCCTGTCAATAAATGACTATTACGTCTGTTTTCGGTGTTTGATTTAGATCTTATTTAGGGCTGATTTAACTAGGATTTTGCAAAACCAGACCGAATTGATCGGGATCAATTCGTTAAAAGCACAGAGGTTTAATATAAATTCCGGCTCATCGGATAACCCTCCTGTTCATGATTCAGTGAACGATCGGTGAAAGGAAAGAAATCATGACTGGGCCAAAGTTCTCACCTTTTTTAAAAATGTAACACTAGGTGATTAAGATTCCCAAAGGAGGTCACCATCAAATGAAAAGAGCTAAATTTGGATTGTCCGCTCTGGTTCTAGCCATGGGTATGGCTACTGGAGCTGCTGCTGTAGCAGCAGAAGATAAAATGCATGCGGCGCCTGTTCTGACGCCTGCCGAGTTCGATAAAGCAACTGCCATGTATTTTCAGCGCTGCGCCGGTTGTCACGGTGTTCTGCGTAAAGGCGCTACCGGTAAAAACCTGGAGCCAAAAAATACACTGAAGAAAGGGACCAAGCGTTTGTCTCGAATCATCGAGTTGGGTACCGAAGGCGGTATGAACAACTTTGATGATATCTTCAGTAATGAAGATATTGATTTGTTGGCCAAGTACATTCAGCTGGAGCCTCCTGTTCCGCCTGAAATGTCTCTAGCTATGATGAAAGAGGCCACCAAGGAATTTATTGCGCCGAAAGATTACCCAGCTAAGCCAATGCATGGCCGTAACTGGGAAAACTTCTTTATAATTATCGAGCGTGATGCGGGTACAGTTGCCATTATCGACGGCGATACCAAAGAGATTGTTACTCACATCGATACCGGCTATGCGGTACACGTAATCAAAGGTACTGAGCATCATAAAACTCAGCATCCCGAAGCTGCTATAGGTCGTTTCTGGTACACCATCGGTCGTGATGGCAAAGTCAATAAGATTGACCTGTGGCAGACTCCTGAAAAGATGCTGGTTGCTGAAACCAAGATGGCTTATGACGCACGTGATATCGCCGTTTCTGGCGATGGCAAGTACGTGATTGCCGGTGGTTACTGGCCACCACATTTCGTCATCATGGATGCCGAAACTCTAAATCCGTTGAAAGTCGTTTCTTCTCGCGGTATCAACGTTGACGGCGAGTATGTTAACGAAGCCCGTGTTGCTGCAATCTACACCACGCCTAACGAGCCTACTTTCCTAGTAGCCGTTAAAGAGCTGGGTCAGATGTGGCAGGTGGACTACACCGATCTGGATAACCTGCGTATCGAGCAGATCAACTCTGCTAAGTTCCTGCATGATGGATTCTTCGATCCTTCAGGTCGTTACTTCCAAATCGCTGCTAACGCTTCTGACAAAATGGTTGTCGTAGACACCAAGACTCGTAAGCTGGAAGCGATGATCGACACAGACGCCAAGCCACATCCTGGCCCGGGTGCTAACTGGATCGATCCTAAGTGTGGTCCTGTTGCTGGTACTACCCACCTGGGTGTAGGCCTTGTTTCTGTATGGGGCAATGATCCTATCAACAACAAGGAAAATGCCTGGAAGCTATGCTACGAAGTTGAGACTGACGGTGCTGGTGTATTTATCCGTACCCATCCAACGTCTGACTACGTTTGGGCTGACCAAACCAAGCACCCTGAGCCTGAAGTTCAGCAGTCTGTACAGGTCTTCGATAAGAAGACTCACGAAATCGTTAAGACCATTCGTGTGACTGAAGAAGAAGGTAAAGCGGCTGTACACATGGAGTTCAACTCTGACGGTACTGAAGTTTGGGTTTCTGTCTGGAACCGTAAGAACGCCACTTCTCCTGAAGGTGAAATCGTGATCTATGATGCCAAGACCCTCAAAGAGAAGGCGCGTATCAAAGGTCTGACGACTCCGACTGGTAAGTTCAACGTACATAACCGCATTAATCACGTTACTTGATTGATCGGTAAGACGTTGTAATACGGAGGGGTGGTTTCCACCCCTCCGGTTTTATCTGAAGAATATTAATTGATTCGGCGCCGTCGGATTGGAATATTAAGAATAATTACGGATTTTTGCAGGTAGTTCTCCGATGCTAGCCAGCTATTCAGGCGGCTTGCGATGTCTTAACGCAGTTTATCTGTAGTCCAGGAGTTAGGCGTAATGTCAGTCACCTCAGCGCTGAAAAATATGATGTCAAGGAAGCTGGTCTTGGGGACCTCCCTCGGTGTCGCCCTTGTCTTTATGGTTACCGGTGTGATTTTTTGGGGTGGTGTTAATACTGCTATGGAAATGACCAACACCATGGACTTCTGTATCAGTTGTCACGAGATGGAAGATAACGTCTACCAAGAATATAAAGAGACGGTTCACTTCAGCAATCGCAGTGGTGTGCAGGCACAGTGTTCTGACTGCCACGTCCCACGTCCCTGGATTCACAAAGTGATCCGTAAGATCCAGGCCAGCCGCGAAGTGCTGGGTAAAATTACAGGCGTCATAGATACGCCCGAAAAATTCGATAATGAACGAATGCGTCTGGCGACCAATGTTTGGAATGCCATGAAGAAAACGAATTCACGGGAATGTAGAAACTGTCATGATTTCAAAACCATGCAGCCCGAGAATCAAAAGCCCCGTTCACGCAAGCAGCATATTAATGGTATGACTGCCGGTAATACCTGTATCGATTGTCACAAGGGTATTGCCCACAAAAATGTTCACCAGGATGTTCCTGAGGAAGAGATGGATAAGCTGGTTCAGCCAGATCCGGCTCTTGCCATTCCATTGCCTCCACAGTGGGTCGCCTTCCTGGCGAAAGAGGAAGAAGACAAGCGCCTAGCTAAAGAAAAAGCTGCTGCTGTCGCAGCAGCTGCCAAAATTGCTAGAGACCAGGCTAAAGCAGAAGCTGCCGCGAAAGCTGAAGAGTTGGCCAAGTCAGGTGCCGCTCAAGTTGCCGCAGCAACCCCTGCTGCAGGCACCGGCGTGGAATGGGCCTCGGTGCCTAACCGTGAGATTACTATTTTCTACCCAGGTCAAACCTCTATGGAGTGGATGCGTCGTGGTAAAGATCACGGTGGAGCGCGCCCATACAAGGCTGGTGACCGTTGTGTAGATTGTCACGATGCAGAAACTGCCGACATGGGGCAGAAGATCGTAACCGGAGAGAAGAAAAAGGTTGAACCTACTATCATTCCTGACAAGCGTGGCAGCATCCCTGTTAGCGTGAAGGCCAGTTATGATACTGACAATCTGTACTTGCGCTTCGAGTGGCCTGATAGCCCTCATACGCCAGCACCTTTCGTCGATGGCGGTAAGATGGATCCAGACAATCAGATGAAGCTGGCGTTCATGCTGGCGACTGATGAAGTTGCTCATGCTGGCCAGTCGGGTTGCTGGGGTACTTGCCATGCTGATTTGAATACCATGCCATTTGCGCCAGAAGGTCAGGAAGTGACTAAGTATCTTGAGGAAAGCCGCACTAAGCTTGAGCTTAAAGGTCGTCGTGGTAAGGCTCTAGGGGGCTGGGATAAGCGCAAAGCTGACGGAGATATCGAAGGCGAATTTAAAGCGGGTCACTACATGGACATCACTCGTTATAAGAGTGGTACCCAGAAAGTTGAAAGCGGACATATCCTCGCCGACCGTGTGATGGACGACGATATGAGCGTTGAATTCATTGCTAACAAAGAAGGTGATAACTGGGTGGTTGAAGTCGCTCGTAAGCTGAATAGCGGTAAAGAGGGTGATCTGGTTCTCGAAACCGGTAAGGTTTACAACTTCGGTTTTGCGATACACGACGATTACACTAGTGCACGCTACCATCATGTATCTTTAGGATATAAGCTAGGCTTTGATAACGGAGACGTAGAAGTCAACGCCACAGCTAAGTAGCAATGTAATATGTCGAGGAGAGTTGGAGTATGTTTAATCCAATAACTCGGACAACAAGGGGGTGGCTATTAGCCACCCTTTTTTTGTTGTCTGGTATTTTTAGTGTTCAGGCGTATGCAGAGAACCATGTAATAGAAATTAAAAAGATGAAGTTTAGAACACCGGAATTGACTATCAGCGTCGGTGATACGGTGACCTGGATAAACAAAGAATACCGTCAGTATCATTCGGTCTGGTTTGAACAGTTGGGTGAGCCGGAGCCAGAGTATTTTTTCCCAAAAGAAAGTTATAGCCGCACTTTTGGTGCACCCGGTAACTTCTCCTATCGCTGTGGCCCCCATCCTAAAATGACCGGAGTTATAGTGGTGGTTGAACCGGGGAAGTGAGTATCCAATGTTAATACATAAGGCTCTGTGCTCATGGATCACGGGGCCTTTGTGGTTTTTTGGATAGGTCAAAGTCGATTACATTGACCGGCGCCACTAGGTGATCCCTTGCTGTCGGAGAAGGCGTTACGGTGGTTGCAACGTATTCCTGATTTCACCGTCAGTTTGCAGCTGGGCTCTAACGAAAACGTAACGGCAGGCATCGAATTCTGGTACTAGGGATTAGTTCTTCAGTAGCAAGATCAAGCCTTGCTCGAGCATTTTCGAGAGTTGGAGGAGTTGGAGGAGTTGCGGCGTCAGGCTGAGAAAGATGATGCCAAGGCCCAGTAGCCACTGGTCGAATCGTATTTTTAGCTAGTCAGCACAAAAATGGTTACGGTGGATTCCAAAAAATAGTGAAACAGCCTGGACCTATTATCAGCAGGCTTTGAGCAGTTCAGGCGCTGGTGTCCTCTGATTAACGGCAGGGTAGCGGGACGGGAAATTACGATTAAGCGTGCCAATATTGAAAAGGCCTTAGTGGCACTTTAAATATAGCCGTCAGGACTACTATTCGAACCCCCTGTCGGGGGCTTCGATGCATCGGGGTTGGCATGGGCGATGCTATGCGCTGACTAATCGCCCGGATCAGGCGCTTTCGCTTCTGTCTCTAGCTCTGTTTTAGCTTGTCAGCCAGGCTCACCACCGTACCTATAATAATCAGCGAGGGTGATTTGAACTTCTCTTCTTCGCATCGCTGAGCAATATTATCCAGCTGTCCTACCAGTAGTCGTTGTTGCGGAGTGGTCGCCCGATAGACCAGAGCGACAGGTGTGTCGGCGCTCATACCATGGGCTTGCAGTTGTTCTGAAATGGTAGCTAGGGCAGTGAGGCCCATATAAAACACCACGGTTTGATGCCTTTGTGACAGGCTGGGCCAGTCTAAGCTGAGTTCGCCTTCTTTCAGATGACCGGTGACAAAGGTAACGGACTGAGCATGATCGCGATGAGTTAGCGGGATGCCGCAATAACTAGAACTACCTGAAGCGGCGGTGATACCTGGAACCACCTGGAAGTTGATGTTTTCTCCCAATAATTCTTCGATCTCTTCGCCGCCACGGCCAAAGATAAAGGGGTCTCCCCCTTTCAGTCGTACAACCCGTTTGCCTTGCTGGGATAGCTTAACCAGTAGGCGGTTGATCTCGTCTTGTGGCAGCGAGTGTTGTCCCATTTTCTTGCCTACATAGATACGCTCTGCGTCCTGCCGGCTAAGGGCCAAAATTTCTGCTGAGACTAGACGGTCATAGACCACCACATCTGCCTGTTGTAACAGGCGCAGGGCCTTTACCGTGAGCAGATCTGGGTCGCCGGGACCGGCGCCAATCAGATAAACAGTGCCTGTACTTTCCTGCTTGCCATTATAACAGGCTAGCGCGTCTTCAATTACCTGTTCTGGACTGGTGCTGCCGCCTCTTGTTGTTTCGCTTAAGGGGCCTGCTAAAAGATCACTCCAGAATGCTTCTTGTTCGCTGCTCCCCTGGATTTGTCCGTTAACCTGAGGTTGGTAGCGGCAGATTAGTTCGTCGAGGATATCTAGCTTACGAGGCAAGCTGAGCTCCAATTGATTTTGTACATATTTTGCCAGCGCCGGAGATTTGCTTTGGCTGCAGATAGCTACGGATATGGGGGAGCGTTCGATGGTTTTTGGAAAGTAGCAGCTACACAGGTCTGGTTGTCCGACCACATGGGCCTGCATTCGGTAGAGGTGAGCTTTGGCGACGATACTTTCTGATTCCTCGATGGGGGTGTCTCCGATCACCACGATATCGTGGTTTTCCAGATCGGCTTCTTCAAACCCCTTTGCCAGGTGAGTTAGCTGATTTTGATCGATCAGTGATTTAAGCTCGTCACAAGGGTCACTGCTGAGGACGGTTAGCTGAATATTTGCCCGGGCCATTAACCGACCTTTGGAGGTCGCTTCAAGACCATCTCCAATCAGCAGAGCACGTGTCGCGGTGGAACGTAAGAAAATTGGCAAAGTATCCATCGGAAATAATCCTGTCCTGCGTTGAGTGCTAAGTCGATGTTTCTCAACAGAAGGCTCTCTGCAAGAGGTGTTCTGCTGAACCGATTTAGCCATATCAATGATGTAATTTCTGATCGATCATAGACCCATATCCATTGTGTGGACTTGTCTTATGTCAAGGGTTGCGAGCTGTTATGGCGTTCTTGAGGTGGGTCAACTGGATTCCGTCAGCGGATGAAAATTGTCTTATGTCAAGGAGTGCGCTGGTGTCGCGAGTATGCTGTTAGGTCAGTGATTAGCGGTCCGGGAATTTGATGTGAACTGGTGTTTAGTCTTTATTCGTAATCAGTCTTTTAAAGCCATGCAGGCGCTATGTGTGGGGGGGCTGTGCATGTTGTTTACCTTCGCCGGTGCTGCCCAGGCTCAGGAAGAAATTAACGCTGAACGCAGCGAACAGCTCGGCTATATGCTCAAGCATGATTGTGGCTCTTGCCACGGTATGACCTTAAAAGGCGGCTTGGGTCCGGCGCTGCTACCCGAACTGTTACAGGGAAAGGGGCATACGGTCGACAGCCTTAGCGTCATTATTCGCAGCGGTGTACCCGGTACGGCCATGCCGCCCTGGGGGCCGATTCTCAAAGAAGAAGATATTCGCTGGTTGTCGACACACTTGCTGCAATCCGACCTGAACTGAATACATTGAACTAAGGTGAGCGCTGGATGAACAGACGTATTTTTCTTAAATCAACCTTGGCCGCTTCGGTACTGCTTGGCATGGGCGGCTGCTCATCCCTTAGTAAAGAGTATTGGTTGCCCACCGGTGACCTTGGCATCGTCATCGAACGGGCTGATGGCAAGGTGGCATTGGTAAACACCAGTCAGCGCAAAAAATTGGCAGAAATTGAAGGCCTGGGGGACCTGTCCCATGCGTCGGCGGTGTTCTCCAGAGACGAGCGCTACGCCTATATCTTTGGTCGCGACGGCGGCCTCACCAAGATCGATTTGATCGGTCGCAGAATAGATCGACGGGTAATGCAGTCGGGAAATAGTATTGGTGGTGCTATTTCTCAGGATGGCAGCATGGTGGCCGTCTCCAATTACACTCCAGGTGGCGTGCAGGTTTTTGATAGTCAAACGCTGGAGCGGGTGTTAGATCTGCCTGCTATCGGCAAAAATGGCAAGGCGTCAAAAACGGTTGGTCTGGTTGATGCTCCTGGGCACCGATTTGTGTTTAGTCTATTTGATGCCGGTGAAATCTGGCTGGTAGATTTTAGCAGCGGCGAACCAAAGGTCACCCGCTTCGAAGATATTGGTAAGCAACCCTATGATGCGCTGATTACTCCTGATGGTCGTTACTACATCGCAGGGCTGTTCGGTGAGGATGGTCTGGCACTGTTGGATCTTTGGCACCCTGAAAAAGGAGTGCGCCGTATTTTGCCTGATTACGGTCGCGGTGAAGCGCGATTACCCGTTTACAAGATGCCGCATTTGGAAGGTTGGGCTGTCGCTGGTAATAAAGCCTTTATCCCCGCCGTTGGTCATCATCAGGTGTTGGTGGTGGATATCAATACGTGGCAGGAGATCGATAGAATTCCTGTCCATAGCCAGCCGGTATTCGTTATGTCCAGCCCTGACAGTCGTCAGATCTGGGTTAATTTTGCCTATCCAGAGAATCGTCACCTGCAGGTGATCGATGCGGATAATCACCAGCACATTCAGCATCTGCAACCCGGAGAAGGGGTTTTGCATATGGAATTTACACCACGCGGTGAAGAAGTGTGGGTGTCAGTACGGAACAAGAATGAAGTTCAGGTGTTTGATACCCAGACCTTTGAAAAGTTAGCGACACTCCCAGTGGCCAGTCCCAGTGGTATTTTCTTTACCGCCCGTGCGCACCGTATCGGACTCTAATGCAATGATGAGCTATTAATCCGCCAGGTTAATAGTAGGAGAAACTATGTATCAACTGTCTGATCAGGAACGTCAGCTGCTGAATATCTATCAGCGTAAGCTGCCGCTGCAAGAGCGCCCTTATGCCGTTATGGCTGAGGCCTGTGGCATGACTGAATCGCAGGTGATCGATTGTCTCAATAAGTGGCAGAAAGAAGGCATTCTCAGCCGTATTGGCGTGGTGGTTAATCATCAGCGCGTTGGTGCTAGCACCCTGGCAGCATTGGCGGTACCAGATACCGAACTTGAGGCGGTAGCGGCTCAGGTGAATGCTTATGCTGAAGTCAATCACAACTACGAGCGTGAACATTTTTATAATCTCTGGTTTGTGCTGGCCGCGCCGACGCAGCAGCGTGTTGATGAGGTCTTGCAGGAGTTAGAGTTCAGTACCGGCTTGCCCTTGCTAAATTTGCCGATGTTGAAGGCCCATCATCTTGATCTGGGATTCCCTTTATGAATATTTCCGCCCAACATCCGACTGATCTATTGTTGCATGCGTTGCAGGATGGCTTGCCTATTGTGCCGCGTCCCTATGCAGAGCTAGCCAAACAGCTCGGCTGGAGTGAGCGGCAGGTGATCGAGGAGATGGATAAGCTGTCCGATTCTGGCCGGGTTCGGCGTATGGGAATCGTGGTTAAGCATCGGCCATTGGGTTTTAAAGCCAACGCCATGGTGGTCTGGGATATTGCTGATGACCGGGTCGAAGAAATTGCTGCGCAGATGTCTAAATACGATGGAGTTACTCTCTGTTATGAGCGGCCACGGCGCTTACCACAATGGCCCTACAATCTTTTTTGTATGATCCATGGTTATCAACGCGAGAAAGTGCTCGAGCGTTTGCAGCAGATGATTACCGATTTAGATCTTGCCGACATTCCCCATCAGCCTTTGTTCAGCACCCGCTGCTTTAAACAGTGCGGCGGACGATACCTCAACAAGCCGAAATCACAACTGGGAGCGGGTCATGGGTGAGGCAGTCGTGGATCAGCAATATCGTCTGGACGAGATCGATCGAGAATTGATTAATGGTTACCAGAGTGGTTTCCCCCTGAGTTCCAACCCTTACAAGGAAGTCGGAAAGGCTCTGGGAGTAGGAGAATCTGAGATTATTGAACGCATCGGTCGACTGTTGGAGACGGGTTACCTAACCCGTTTCGGCCCCTTGTTTAATATCGAAGAGTTTGGTGGTCAGTTTACCCTGACAGCGATGGAAGTGCCTGTTGAGCGCTTTGAAGAAGTCAACGAGATAGTAAACAGCTTTCCAGAAGTTGCCCATAATTATGAGCGCGAACACTTGCTCAACATGTGGTTTGTACTGGCCTGTGAATCTAAAGAAGAAACCGATGAGGTGCTTGAACGCTTGCATCAGGCGACTGGCGTAAAGCCTTATGCTTTCCCGAAATTGCAAGAATTCTATATCGGCCTGAGGTTTGAAGCATGAGCCATGTTTTGGATAGTCTCGACCGGCAGTTGATTGAAGAAACTCAACAAGGGTTGCCGCTGGTAGCCAAACCTTATCTGCACATAGCGGAGAAACTAGGGGTTTCTGAAGACGAAGTGCTGACAAGAATGGAGCGCATGACAGCACGAGGAATTATCCGCCGTATCGGCCTAGTTCCAAATCATTACAAGCTGGGCTATCGCTTCAACTTGATGACAGTCTGGGATATTCCCGACGAGCAAATCAGTCATTTGGGGCCGATGGTTGGCGCTCTCGATTACGTCAGCCATAGCTACGAAAGACCACGACATCTACCGTTGTGGCGCTACAACCTGTTTGCCATGGTACATGGTCGCAGTGAAGAGGAAGTGCAGCAAAAGGTGGATGGGGTCAAGGCGTTACTGGGTGAACATTGCCAAGACTACCGGCTGCTAAATAGTAAACGGATTCTTAAAAAGACTGGGCTGCGTATCAAAAAGAATGCCGCCACGAACTAATTTGTAAGAAATACGATTTTATCTGAGGAGATAGCTATGTTCCGACTAACCAATTACGTGCGCGAGCTAGTTCAGCCAGGCTCTATGCGCAAGCCGGGGACTCCTCCTGGCCCAGTGGTGATCTGGAACCTGATTCGGCGCTGTAATCTGCTGTGCAAACACTGTTATTCCATTTCCGCAGACACCGATTTTAAAGGCGAGCTGAATACAGAAGAAGTCTTTACCGTGCTGGATGATCTTAAGAAATTTAAGGTTCCTGCGTTGATTCTGTCTGGTGGCGAGCCGTTGCTTCGTCCAGACATTTATCAAATTGGTGCGCGGGCCAAGGAACTGGGGCTCTATACTGGCCTGTCGACTAACGGCACCCTGATCGATGAAGTTGAAATTGAGCGGTTAAAGGCGGTCGGTTTTGATTATGTCGGCATTAGTCTCGATGGTCTGGAAAAGACTCATGACGAATTTCGTCGTAAAGAGGGGGCTTTTGCTGCTTCTTTTCGTGCTGTGGAGTTATGCCGTGAAGCCGGTATCAAGGTTGGTTTGCGCTTTACCCTGACTCAGGATAACGCCCACGAGTTACCGCAACTGCTGGATATCAGCAAAGAATACGATATCGAGAAGTTCTATTTGTCTCATCTAAACTACGCCGGTCGTGGCAACAAGAACCGTGGTGATGACGCCATCCACCGTACCACGCGCGATGCCCTTGATCTGCTACTGAAAGAAGCACTGGAAGATGTTCGTGACGGCCGTGATCGCGAGATTGTCACCGGCAATAATGATGCTGATGGGGTTTATCTTTATCAGTGGGCGCTGCAGAACTTCCCCGAACAGGCACCGCATATTCGCGACTATCTAGAAGCCTGGGGCGGTAATGCTTCAGGACTGCATGTTGCCAACATTGATAACCTAGGCAATGTGCATCCAGATACCTTCTGGTGGAACTACGATCTGGGTAATGTCCGCAAAACCCCTTTCTCCGAAATCTGGAAAGATAACAAGGATCCATTGATGCTTGGATTCCGGCAGCAGCCTCGCCCAGTGACCGGCCGTTGTGGAGACTGTCAGTATTTGAAGATCTGTGGTGGCAATACGCGGGTCAGGGCCTATCAGATGACCGATGGCGATCCCTGGGCCGAAGATCCAGCTTGCTATCTGTCTGATACAGAGATCGGTATCGAAGAGGGTGGCGAGCGTCTGCTGACGACACCTTATGTACACAAATCCAAAGTACAGCAGGTTACTCCTGAGGGTGACAAAATCTCGGTGCAAAATCTATGATACGACCGTCACTAATATCCTTGGTCTCAGGCTTGACTCTATCCTTGGCATTGTCGCCATTAGTCATCGCCAATGAACAGGCTAAAGCGACGGCAGATGCCGCAACGGCTATCGATATGGCTGCTGTCGCTACGCTATACAAAGACCATTGTTCCGAGTGTCATGGGGCCGAGCGCTTGGGGGGGATGGGCCCCGCGTTATTGCCTCAGAACCTTAAACGGTTACGTCAAAAAGCAGCGGTTGGAGTAATAACCAATGGCCGCGCGGCTACGCAGATGCCAGCGTTTGGTGACAAGCTTAATCAGTCTCAAATCGAATCTCTGGTGCAGCACGTCTATACCGATCTGCCACAGATCCCGGTGTGGGGTATGGAGCAGATGGTCGCCAGTCAGATAGTTAATCACCCCTACGGAACCTTGTCAGATAAGCCGGTATTCGAGGCTGATATGATGAACCTGTTTATAGTGGTGGAACTGGGCGATCATTCTGCAACATTGCTCGATGGTGACCGCTTCGAGCCTATCCATCGTTTTAAAACCCGTTTTGCATTGCATGGCGGACCTAAGTACTCCCCCGATGGTCGCTATGTGTTTTTTGCCTCGCGGGATGGTTGGATCAGCAAGTTTGATATCTATAACCTGAAGGTGGTGGCCGAGATTCGTGCGGGAATCAATACCCGTAATTTGGCTATATCCAGTGATGGCCGCTATGCCATTGCCGCGAACTATCTGCCTCACAACCTAGTAGTGCTGGATACTGAAAATCTAAAGCCGTTGAAAGTGATCGAAACCCTCGGGCCCAATGGTCAGACCTCAAGGGTGAGTGCGGTCTATAACGCGCCGCCGAGAAACAGCTTTATTGCGGCGATGAAGGATTTTAAAGAGGTTTGGGAGATCAGCTACGAAGACGAGCCTTCTCAGGATTTTGCTAAATGGGTTCATGATTACCGTAAGGACTCCGGTGAAAATCATAGGATCGAGCCGTTTCCAGTGCGTCGAATGCCGGTTAAAAGTTATCTGGATGATTTCTTTTTCAGCCTCGATTATAGCTTGCTGCTAGGTGCTTCCCGAGAAGGGGAGGGTATTGTTCTGTCGTTGGATTCCGGACGTGTAGTGGATGAATTAGATATTCCCGGTATGCCGCACCTGGGCTCAGGAATTACTTGGGAGTATCAGGGACGCACGGTGATGGCTACCCCGAACTTAAAGGAAGGGGCGGTCAGTATTATCGATATGGATAACTGGAAGCTGATTAAGAAGATCAAAACTAACGGCCCAGGTTTCTTTATGCGCAGTCATAAAAATTCACCTTATGCCTGGGTGGATGTGTTCTTCGGTCCCAATAAAGACCAGGTTCATGTTATCGACAAAAGCAGTCTGGAAATTGTTAAAACCTTGAAGCCGATGCCGGGTAAGAATGCTGCGCATGTGGAATTCACCAAAGATGGAAAATATGCCCTGCTCAGTGTCTGGGATAAGGACGGCGCAGTGATTGTTTACGACGCTAACTCTCTGGAAGAGATAAAGCGACTGCCAATGGCTAAGCCCTCTGGCAAATATAACGTCTATAACAAGACCCGTTACGAAGAGGGGACCAGCCATTAACGAACTTGTTTAGAGATTGGTTTTAGCTGCTACTCAGAAGGCCTGATGGGAATAACCATCGGGCCTTTTTAGTTTTAGCCGTATAGATGAAACCTCTATACGGAGCAATTTAGTGGATGGATATCAATGAGTTCGCCCTAACGGCGAGCAAAAGGCTTTGGGTGGCCAAAGCCCTTTGCAATCCCAAGCCGCCCCTGTTGTTTGGCTGACTGCGTCAGCTTCCCTGTGCGTTTCGGATCTAAGGGCGTGGTCGAAAACTCGGTCGCTCCGCTTCCTCAGACAGACGACCACTCTATCCCTTAAAACCTGCAATGCTCGGCGGCACAGAAGGGGAAAAACGGTGCAAGCCGCGATCTTTTAGTCGAAATAAACAAGACTACCCAGCAGCATAACTTCCCTTAGATGATGCCGAACCTCGCAGTTTATCGAGGGAGGAAAGCGAGGACTGTTTGAGCCTGAAAGGCGAGTTCCGCAGCGCCCTCGATAAATGAGAAGTGAGGGAAGCCGGCGGCCGAGTCTTAGGGGCGGGTTCTTTTGCTTCCTTTTCTTAGCCGCCTAAGAAAAGGGAGTCGCCGAGGGGCGAAAAAATATCGTTACTGACTGCGGGAAGGCTGCAGTGCTGTATCGCGGCCTATGATCAGTGAATGCTGGTAGTATCAGCAACTTATCAGCTCAGGAAGAAATAGAGTCCACACAGTGCTGCACCCAGCAGCAGAAACAGATTCCATACAGCGATCATCCTACGACGCCTGCATCGAGTGGTCTGGCGCAGATAGCCAAGCAGACCCGCCGCGGAAACGACCATCATCAATTCGCTAAAAAATACCGAGATCACGGTGGCTAACTTTGTGCCGCCACCCCATTCTCCAAACCAGGCGCTGACGGAAAGGCTGACTGCCAGCATGGCGAAAAAAGTCGGTACCAGGGTGACGTAGTGCCAGTTGGATACCTTCTGATTATCGGGGGGAGAGAGTTCCGGCTGCATTATCATTCTCGGGTCGTCTGATAAAACAACGATTCTAAAGGCAATAGTCGGTTATTGAAAAGTATGAATTGTGCAAATGCTGTACAAAGATCAATTGTCAGCCCGTTATTTGTTCGTGACTGATGGATATGAGCTGCATATGATCGAATTCAAAAGCTTAGCTGGTGGTAAACCTGTTGGGCCGCGTCGAAAAGTTGTTCCTTATCTAAGGGGGCGGTGAGGGCATAGCCCAGCTCACCGTCAATCCAATAAAAGCTGTTTACGCCATCGGATTTCATAAAGCGGAATCCGGTCTGCTGGTCTGCTTGTGGGTTCTTCTTCAGGTATAAGGTAAGCCTTTGGCCGCTGCTGTTTTCATACATCAGTTGCGCGGCGGGGGCGTTATCTCCGGGCAGCAGTCGTCCACCCATCAAACCGAAGCCGATGCTGTTAAGGTCCGGCGCCTTAATGGACGTTTTCATGCGTTTCGATAACCAGCCTAGTAAATGTTTTTGTTGGTCCTGGCGCACCTCGACAGGATGCACCACTTCGGGGGTGTAGACCTGGTGCGAGACTAGCGCCGGTCGCGCCAGATCCATCTGTAAATCTATCACCTGAGGTGCTTTGGCCAATGATTGCTGCAAGCGGTATTGATCGTTCAGTAGCCAGCCGATGACGCTACCCATAACTGTGAACCCGGCCACGACAGCGACCTTTTGCCATCGTGACTGACTGTGCTGGGCCAATAAATTATCCGGCATGAGCCGGGCTGGAATGGCTTCGCTGAGGACGGATTCAAAGCTGTGGCTGAGTTCATCGTTGAGTAACTGATAGTCGGCCAGTCGTTGCTGTGCCTCTGGGTTCTCCACCAGCCAGCGCTGCACTTCCAGACGGCGCTCAACAGACAGTTGGCCGTCAACGAAAGTATGCAGATCCTGATCGCTTACCGGTGTCATTACTTTACTCTCCTCAACTCTGGCCGTAGGTCGCTCTTCAGTCCTTTTCGCATTGATTCCCTGGCCCGATGCAGACGGGACATGATGGTGCCTATGGGGGCGCCGACGATATCTGCCACGTCTTGATAGCCGAATCCTTCAATGGCCACAAGCGCCAGAACTTCTCGTTGTTGAAAGGGTAATTGGTTCATCAGTGTTTGTATGTTCGATGATAAACCCTCCTCCTGCTGAGTTTCTGAAATGGCTTCCTGCTCCATATGCTCTGATAGTGGAACGATGGGGGAACGGTTCCAGCGTCTGATCTGATTGACATAGAGGTTGTGCATCAGGGTGAACAGCCATGCCCGTAAATCACTACCTTCGGTCCAGCGGGACTGGTAACTGAGTGCACGCTCCAGGCAATCCTGAACTAGATCATCGGCCAGTACGGGGTCGGCAATCAGGCTTCTGGCGTAGCGTCGCAGACTTGGTATCTGTAATTCCAACTGTTGGTTGAAGGCTATTTTCATGATGTTGTCAGTGGCTTGCTGTTATTCCATTAACACCGATGAGGGTGGATTATTCCATCTAGGCAAAAATATTGATGGCGGAGCCTAGCGTCTGTGGTCTGAAATTATCGTTTAACGGCGTGTTGCTCTATAAGGTCTCGTTAATGTAAGGCATTATGTGGGAAAAGAGGATAGCTATAAGCCGTTCTTAACGACTGCTGTGCTGGTTTTTTGCAATGATGTTATTGCTGAGTGTAGTGCTTGAATGGTTTTTAAACTGTTTTTGGTACTATAGTTTTTCAAATTTGAATGGGTGATGACTGCATGAAATTGACACGGTTTCAGCATCAGGATAGCTGCTATGACGGCGTCATTAGTGACGACCAGGCACGGGTGGTGACTTCCTTATATGAAAAACCACTGCAATATACCGGACTCAGCTTTGCTCTGAATGATGTCGCCTTGCTGGCTCCAAGCCAGCCCAGCAAAATTATCTGTGCCGGTGTGAATTATCGCGCTCATCAGCAAGACGGACATACGTTACCGCAACAGCCATTCCTGTTTCTCAAGCCGCCCACCGCTGCTGCCGCTACCGATGCGGAAATTCCCTATCCGAAGTTGAGCCAACGGGTTGGCTTTGAAGGAGAGATCGCGGTGGTGATCGGGAGTCACGCAGCTAACCTCTCTATCGATGAAGTTGATGCCGTTATCCTCGGTTATTGCTGTGCCAATGACGTCAGTGCCTTGGATATTCAGCAAGCCGAAAATAACTTTGGTACCGCCAAGAGCTTTCCCGGGTTTGCGCCTTTTGGGCCTTGGATAGAAACGGACGTGGACGCTAAAGACCTGTTGCTGGAAACTCGCCTCAATGGCGAACTGGTGCAGCGAAGTCATTGTTCTGACCTAGTCTTCCAGGTGGATGAACTGGTGGCTTATATATCACAGGTGATGCCGCTACAACCGGGTGACCTGATTCTGACGGGGACTCCCAGAGGCATGGGTGACATGCAACCCGGTGATGTTGTAGACATCAGCGTGAGTGGTATAGGTACTCTGAGCAACCGGCTAGGCCCGAGGGCCGATTAAATATCAGCCCATATGAATAAATATTCCAATTGGCTAAATTAAATTGGAATAAATCCTTCCCCCCAGTGTTTATGGCAATGTAATTCACATCAAATAGGGATTATCCGTATTTGGTCAGGTATTTAGCAAATAGACACAAGGATCAAAATCATGATGACGAAATTACCACTCTATGCTTTGGCTGTTAGTGCGATGGTGTTTGCAGGGCCGGTTGCACAGGCCGGTGATATGAATATGTCACATGCTCACGTTGGACACGTGCTCACCAGCTGGAATGATACGCCCAATAAGGCCGGGTTAATGACCACGGCCATGGATGAAGCCACCATTGCATTGCAGCATGCGACAGCTGCCAGCAAGAAAACTGATGATCTTGGTTGGATGCAGATGCACATCACCCATGTTGTTCACGCCGTTGATCCGATGAAAATGGATAAGGGGCCGGGTCTTGGGTATGGATTGATTAAAGCATCGAAAGGGGTTGCCAAGCATATCGGTGCGGCAGCAGCCAGTGAAGGTTCTTCCAAAAATGTAAGAACTCATGCAGTGCATGTGGCAGCCACCGCAAATAATGCAGCGGCCAGAGCCAGCAGTATTTTAAAATTGGCCGATGATGTTAAGGCCGCCACCAGCGCAGCCGAAGCGGCAAGATTTGTGGCTAGCATTAAGCAGCTTTGCGTTGAGATCATCGAAGGCGTCGATGCCAACGGTGATGGCACCATAACGTGGCATGAAGGCGAGGGTGGATTGAATGAGAGCCTGAGACATGCCAATATTCTGGCTAAAGGTGAAGGTTTGTAAGGGCCTTCTAGGCGCATCCCCTCCACACAAAAGAGCCAGGTCTCTCCCTGGCTCGTTTTTTTCTGTTTAAAGCTGCGGATACGGAATTAAATTACTGCCCTTCAACAGGTAGGGTTTCTTGGTAGTGTCGGACTTTTCCCAGAATGTATTCGATAAATAACCGCGCTTTGGCGGGAAGGTACTTGCGGTGTGGATACAGCATCTGTACCTCCTTTCCCATGGATGTCCAATCCTTGAGTATCGGTACCACCTCGCCTGTTTTTAGATGCTCTCGAATTGAGTAGTGCGGCATGTTTCCTATTCCCAAGCCTGCAATCACTGCCTTTGTCGCAGTATGTAGCTCATCGACCCGAATGCGGGGCTCGGTAATGATCGTTTGCTGCTCACCAGACTCATTTTCAAAGCGCCAGATTTGGGTTCGGCTGGGTACGATCAATGGAAAATCTGATAGTTCTTGCGGTGATTCAGGTTCGCCATAGTTCTCGATAAAGGTTGGACTGGCGCAGACTGAATAGTTGGAATGAAACAGATTGCGGGATACCCAATCCTTAATTTTCACCTCGCCAATACGAAAGGCTATATCGATTCCTTCGGCCTTTAGATCGATGTTTTTATTCGACAGAGTCAGTTCCAGACGGATATTCGGGTACAGCTGCATAAAGGAAAAAAACCAGCTGTCCAGCAACTCGCTGGATAGACTCACCGGCGCGGTGATACGCAGCTCTCCAGCGGGAGCCGTTAGCTCGCCGTCTAATTCCAGGGTGGCTGCTTCCAGCTCAGCATAGAGCGGCTGACAGCGTCGAAGGAAGAGTTCTCCCGCTTCTGTCAGTGTCAGTTTGCGGGCACTACGGTGTAGCAGCTTATAGCCAAGGTTTTCCTCCAGCTGTTGAATTCGCCGGCTTAAGGTCGAATTGGGTATTGATAGGGAATTGGCGGCGGCCAGAAAGCTACCCTTTTCAATCACCTTAATAAACAGATAGAGATTCTGATAATCCATTGCTGTATCCGGATTGATCCCATATATGGGATTTGTTATTTCAATAGTAGTTGTAAATATAATATACGAAATCACGTAAAATCAAAAAAACAATAACCGCCAACCTTCAGTCAGAGCCGCAGTCCTCATGGATACATCAGTTGAAAGGTCAACCAGTGCATTGAGTCATAAGATTCGATTTCAGAACAATGATGGAAAAATTTGGTTTGATGAGCAGCGGGTGTGTTTGCTGCAATTAGCCGCACTGGCTACATTTCGTCGCGAGCAGATAGAAACCGTCGGTCTCGAGCGAGCTAAAGGTTTCTTTATGCGCTTAGGATACAGCCTGGGTCAACGGGACGCCCAATTGGCTCACCGGCTGAGTGATTCGGTTGACCCGGTGCAATTGTTACGAACTGGATTTGATCTTCATTCTCTTAAAGGCATGGTTAGGGTGGAAGAGGTGGAGCTCAATATTGATCTCGACCAAGGGCAATTCTATGCAGAATACCTGATGCATGATTCCTATGAGGCAGAGATGTTTATGTCAGAACTGGGGATCATTGATGAGCCTGCGTGCTGGAGTCTGGTCGGACATGCCAGTGCTTTTACGTCTGCCATGATAGGGCAGGAAATCCTCTTTAAAGAGGTGAGTTGTCGCGGCAGCGGGGATGAAGAGTGTCGTTTTGTTGGACGACCAGCGGCGCAATGGGATGATGCGGAAACGTACCGTAAATATTTTTCTACCACGCCGATTATTGAAGAACTCTACGAGTTGCAATCGCAAGTCTCAGTCCTACGGCACAAGATTGATTGCGAATCTACGCTGGGTAACTTTCGCGGTCGTTCGGAAGGTTACAAAGAGGTTTGTAAACTGGCCAATAAGGCCGCTTCAGGAAAAGTCTCGGTATTGCTGCTGGGTGAAACGGGTGTCGGCAAAGAACTAGTGGCCAAGGGCATTCACAGTGCTAGTGAACGGTCTGAGCAGGCCTTCATTGCTGTTAACTGTGCGGCTATTCCTCCGGACTTGATTGAGTCGGAACTCTTTGGCGTATCCAAGGGGGCTTTCACCGGTGCGACTCATACCCGGGAAGGACGTTTTGAACGAGCCCATGGCGGAACCATTTTTCTGGACGAGGTGATTGAATTGACGCCTCGGGCTCAGGCCTCGTTATTGCGGGTCTTGCAGGAAAGTGAATTGGAGCGGGTGGGGGATACAGAAACCCGCAAGGTGGATGTGCGGGTGGTGGCGGCGACCAATGAATCTCTGGAACAGGCGGTCAAAGAGGGTCGTTTTCGTGCAGACCTGTTTTATCGATTGAATGTCTATCCGATTGTTATTCCGCCCTTACGTGATCGCAGAGAAGATCTTCCTCTGCTGATTGAGCATTTTATGGAGAAGTATCAGGCTTACTACAATCGCCGCACCGCTGGACTGTCTGATATGGCGATGCGGGCGATGATGACTTACGCCTGGCCCGGTAATGTCCGAGAACTGGAAAACCTGATTGAGCGCGGATTAATCCTGACCGATGCGGGAGAAACTATTAGCGCTCATTCGTTGTTCCCGACACTGGAGGTGGATGGAAGCCAGGTTGTTTCAGATCAGGGTGTACTGGTTGAACCATCGGAGGCGGGTGCTGAACAAATCGCCCATCACTGGATTGAAGAGGCGCTTAAATCCTGCGGCTCGATGGAAACTATCGAAGAATCACTGGTCAGTTATGCCTTGGATAAAACCGAGGGAAATGTCTCAGAAGCGGCTCGAATCCTGGACGTCTCCCGTCCCACGTTGGCCTACAGAATGAAAAAAATGGGATTAAGTAATGACTAAACTCAATGCTGCGAAAGCCAGCCAGTTGCTGAACAGGGCCATGGGACGAGCCGAGGAACTATCCATTAACGTGTGCATCGCTTTGGTAGACCAGGGCGCACACTTAGTGTCCTTTTACCGTATGGATGGTGCTTTTACCGGTTCTATTGATGTGGCTATGGGTAAAGCTCGGACATCGGCGCTATTCCCATTGTCGACAGCAGATTTTGGTGATCTGGTGCGACAGCAGCAATTAACCGGAATCGAACTCACTAATCAGGGGCTAGTGGCCTTTCCGGGGGGGCTGCCTATCTATTCTGGTGATCAGTTGATCGGTGCGATAGGAATCTCCGGTGGCAGTGCCAATGAAGATGCAGATATCGCAAACTTTGCGCTCGCTGAAGGGGACTATTAGAGATGAACTCATTAAAACTCAGCATTGTTGATCAATCCCCTGTTCATGACGGTAAAACCCAGGCAGAAGCGCTACAGGATACGGTTAAGCTGGCTAAAATGGCCGATCAGTTAGGCTATAAGCGCTATTGGGTGGCTGAACATCATGCCACGGCGAGTTATGCCAGCCCCTGTCCAGAGATAGTGATCGGTCAGATAGCAGCCGCTACCGAGAATATTAAAGTGGGGAGTGGCGGGGTTATGTTGACCCACTACAGCCCCTATAAAGTTGCCGAAGTGTTTCGGACCTTAGAAGCGTTTTTCCCAGGTCGAATTGATCTTGGCTTTGGTCGTGGCCCGGGTGGTTCAGCGTTGCCTACGCAGGCGTTGGCATACCCCAAAGCTCCTTGTGATGTAGAACTCTATCCGGAACTGGTGCAGATGTTAGCGGGTTTTATAGACGGGCAGCAGCCCCATGGCCATCCTTTCGAGGCGTTGCCTGTCACGCCCCAAGGCGGCAGTGCCCCCGAGTTGTGGACCTTAGGGTCTAGTAGCGGCAGTATTGATTTTGCTGCCCATTTTGGGCTCGGATTTGTACTGGCTTTGTTTATTGGCACCCATGAGCGGCCATCATCAATCATTGAAAACTATCGAGCTCAGTTCAGAGCCCGGCATAAAAGTAACATGCAGCAATCGGCGGCGATTATCGCCAGCGCCGTTATCTGTGCCGATAGCAAAGAGGAAGCCGAGCTGCTGGCTGCGTCACACACATACTGGAAAGTCATGTCTTTCCGTCACGGTGTGCGTGAAGGCATACGCCAACCCGAGCAATGCATGGATCTTTATCAGCGTCTTTCTCTATCAGATCAGGCCTATTTTGATGAAACTCGAAATTCAATGGTGACCGGTACGCCAGTCCAGTGTCGTGATCAGCTGGAGCAGCAAGCGCGCTACTATGGTGTCGATGAGGTGATGATCGTGGCGGTGACGCATAGCTTTGAAAAACGCGCTCAGAGTTACCAGAAACTAGCGGCGGTGTTTGCCGATTAATGTTAGATCCCGACACGAATACAATCAGGGCTAAAGTTTTGTGCTTTAGCAGGGATTGAGTCATCCTCGCGATGACCAGATCATGTGGTTGCGCTCTGCGGTAACCCTCTCGCAACAATAGCGCCTGATTGATAAGGAGTCGGCTATTACAGGAATATTGTTTGGATTAGGCGCTGCCTTGTTACAGTCTGTGTCCTATCTTTTTTCGGCACTATTTATCAGTCGTTATCAAACCGGTGCAGTTCCTCACCTGATCCTGGTTCATGTGGTTATTGGTGCCTTGTCTTTGTTGTTGCTGCCTTTTTTATGGCACCCTCTGGCGGCTGATTTTGCAGCCTATGGTGGGGCGTTGATTAGTACCGCCGTTTGTTATCTATGTGCTCAATATTCTTTGTACCAGGCCATTCGTCATTCGGTCGCTTCTCGTGTCAGCCCTTTATTAGGGTTGAAAGTACTGGTGCTGGCTTTTCTTGGCAGTGTGTTTCTGGGGCAAGAGTATCTCGGGATCCAGTGGCTGGCGGTGGGCTTGTGCTTTCTAGGTGCCCTATGGCTCAGTGCCAGCGGCGGACGAATTAGTGGGGCTGCGCTTGCTTGGGTGGTTGCTGCGTGCTGTGGTTATGCGCTGTCAGACCTATCAATCTTATATTTAATGCAGTACTTCTCTTCACTGCCCCTGCTTAAAGCTTCGATGTTGAGCGTGACTTTGTGCTTCTTGCTGTGCGGCTTGGGAAGCGTGGTGATGTTACCTCGCCTTAAACAGCGCCATTTACTGCTCGCTAGCAGCCCTGCGGCGATCTGTTGGTTGTTGGCCATGGGCTGTTTATTTGCCTGCTTCTCGGAATTAGGGGTGGTGTTTGGAGGGATTGTTCAATCCAGTCGAGGCCTTATCTCAATTTTACTAGCATTGTTGTTGGCCTATATAGGGCTGGATTTTGCTGACCCTGTGCCTGCGCGTAAAATATTAGCCCAGCGTTTGCTTGCCTCAGTATTGATGATGCTGGCTATTATAGTGTTTGCTTTGGGGAGCGAGCTTAGATAACGCTGTGAGCCAGAAGTCGCTTGCGCTGGTTTAGCGCGGTGAATTCATTTTAGGGTAGATTTTAAGACCCTGTTTGCGCTGTAGATCAGAGATGACATCTCTTTCATGTAATCGATTCAACGCCTGGTTGAAGCGCTGTTGGAAGGCTTGATCATTCTTCAGTTTAGAAAAACCAAAGTAGCCCAGCATTACCCGCAGTGGGGGATACAGAAAAGCCACATCATCCATCTGGTTCTCTTTTTGAACTTCGAATAATGCATTGCGCTCATTAGCGGCCAGCAAGTCGCCACGATGACGCAGTAACATCTGTAATCCGCTGGTAAGATGGGATGATCCTATTATTCTGGTATCTGGCTGACAGCTAAGAGTATGAATTTTAAGGATATCATTCGGGTTTGTCACCTTGGGATAAACGAAACTCAATATCGGCAATAATGGTTCCTAAATCGGCTATTGTATCGATCCAATAGTGAGCACCGGAATTGGCAAATGTAGCCTGAGATATCTCTCGGGCTGCCGCCAAGGTGGCTTCGTCCGCCGCTTCATATTCCGCTTGAGTTAACCCGGCTTCGTTACCAGACAGCAATAATGCCACTGTCCACATGCCAGCGTTTAACCCTTCGGTAATACCCGGTACCGAGTCATCCACTTTTACACAGGCTTTGACATCATCGATGGTCAACTCAATCATGTTTTGCAATAACATATAGGGTGCCGGACGCCCGCCCGCCGCTAGATCATCGGTGGCCACGGCACAATCCGGCGAGAAGCCTTTCTCTTTTGCCGCTACTAATAAAGCATCCAACACGATTCGTGGATAACCGGTACAGGAACCGATTTTAATACCCTGCTGGCGCAAGTCATCAATAACCCTCTTTGCTCCGGGGATTAAATCAGCATGATCGACCACTTTAGCGACCTGAAGGGGCATAAACGTTTGGTAGATAGTATCGACATCCTGTTTTTGCATCGATTGGCCAAATTTGCTGTTCCAGCGAGCATCTATCGCCGGGATTTTTCCGATCGCCTCAATGTGATCCCATTTTCCAATGCCCATCGGAGCACGGGCTTCTGCCAAGGAAATATCAAAGTCATAGCAGCGCTTAAAGGCTTCGATGAAAACTGAAGTGGGGGCAAAGGAGCCAAAATCGACAACCGTCCCTGCCCAATCAAAAATCACGGCTTGTAAATGTTTCATGGGTGGCCCCTCACGTCTGACGAATGGATAAACGAGTGACTATCGATCATAACTCAGAATTATGGACAGATGGTTATGGGAATATCAGGCGTGACAGTGAAGGGCTTAAAAAGGGAGGGCTAAAAAGAGAAGGTCTTAAACGGAGAGGGGCTGAAGACAAGAGGGGCTGAAAGGGGTGGCCCCTGCAGTTAGTGTGTCTGTGGTTTTACCCCATCTCCACGGACAATCAGTCTTGAGCAAGAATCAAGACGGCTAGGGAGTAGCACGTCTTAATTCCCTTCTTGTTAGTAGTGATGGTTTCGGTCGATTAGCCTATGTTCTGCAAGTGCTTCTCAATAATTGGCCAGGCCGGCTCGCCTTTGGCTTTCAAGTCTGCCACCACTTGCGGGCTGAAATCTTCCTTCACCGCTTGTTGGTAAGATCGTCGTTCCATACAGCGCTGAAACCAGTCGCTTACTCGAGGACAGTCCTTATAGATCTGCTCCCAGCCGAATTGATGAATGGTTTGAAAATAGGGAGCCAGACAGATATCGGCGAGAGAGATCTGTTCGCCCACCATCCATAAATGCTCTTTTAAAGCCTGCTCCATTTGCAGGATGGTTTTGCGATAGATGATCACCGAATCAACCACATCCGGAGCCTCCAGGCCGTATTTAACCAGACGTTTTTGACGTTCTCGGCGTGGCTTTTCGGGGATTCTGTCCAGTAGCTGTTGGCGCTCCTGTTCACTCTTTTCCATCATCGCCGGACGCATCACTAGGGGCCATTGTAAGGCGCCGCAGGAGGGATGCAGTTTGACGTCTACATGCTTCATCCAAAAGCGCATCTGTGAGCGGGCATAGGTGTCTGTAGGCGTTAGGCGGGGCTCTGGGAAAGTATCATCCAGGTATTCGCAGATAATACTGGATTCAATTACCGGATGCCCCTGATGGACCAGAGTCGGTACCACGCCAAGGGGGTTCAGTTTCAGGTATTCCGGTTGCAGATTTTGTTTTTCTGCCAGATCCACATGATGGGCGGTCCAAGGCAGATTCTTTTCTGCCAGAACGATCCTGACTTTCTGAGCACAGGGAGACATGGGGTGGGTGTAGAGTTCTATCATGGTCGCTACCTCTATTGTTTCAGATAGCTTAGGGCGGATAGTCTTATTGATAAACAGCAAAGCTGTCATATAATCTATGAATATTATTCACAAATAACATCGGTTGTTTTAGTGATCGAATAGAGGCTGGCGACATGGATAAATGGGGCGAGATGCAGGTGTTTGTGGCCTGCGTCAAACAGGGAAGCTTTTCGGCTGCGGGACGTTCTCTGGAACTGTCTCCTTCGGCGGTCAGTAAGCTTATCTCGCGGCTTGAGAATCGCCTCGGCGTGCGGCTTCTAAACCGTACCACGCGGAGCCTTAGCCTGACCGAAGCCGGCCATGCCTTTTATCAGCGCTGCCTGGAGATCCTCACCGAGTTGGATGAGGCGGAAGCGGAGCTGACCGACTACGGCCAATCTCCGAAAGGGGTTCTGAAGGTCAATTGCTCGCCGGGTTTTGCGACTCATCAGTTATTACCGGTGCTGCCGCAGTTCCAGCAGCAATATCCAGATTTGACGGTGGAGTTACAGTTGACCGGGCAGGCGGTGGATCTGGTGACGGAGGGGGTAGATGTATCTATCCGCCTGGGGCAGTTGCAAGATACCAGTCTGGTGGCTCGTAAGCTGGGAGAGTGCTCACGGATTATCTGTGCCAGCGCCGGTTATATTCAGCAGTATGGTAAGCCGAATACTCCCCAAGATTTATATCAATTTAACTGTTTGCGGCTTTCGACCCGAGAGATCTTCAATCAGTGGTTATTTAGCGTCGAAGGGCAAGATCAGCTGATCCGGGTGAAGGGTAACTTCGTCACCGATAATGTTGAGGCGCTATTGCAACAAGTGTTGGCCGGGCAGGGTATCGCTCGATTATCTGGATTTATGGTTAGCAGGGAAATCGCTGCCGGACGCTTGGTGCCCTTGCTGCAGGACTATAAAACCGAGCGCCAGCAGGTTCACGCAGTTTATCCTCATCGCAAATTTTTGGCGGTGAAGGTACGGGTCTTTGTGGATTTTCTGCTGCAGACATTTGAGACGGCCGACTGGCACTAACGATTAGCCCCAGCCGGCGGTTATCAGCGGCCCAGTTTTTTAACCGATTCACCGCCAATGCCGAAATGTTGTTTAGGCATCTCGGTAATGATTACCCGGACGGTAGTTGGAGGGGCATCGATGGCACGAGAGATCGCCTGGGTGACTTCAGCAATCAAGTTCTCTTTCTGCTCGTCAGAGCGCCCTTCGATAATATTAATCTGTGCGATTGGCATAGTGTTCTAATTCCTTTTGCTTTCAAATTGAAGAATTAATAAAGGGTCTAATCCCTAATCCGCAAACAGCCAGTTTTTTAATAGCTTGGTTACCCGTGGCATCACCACAAAAGTCATCAGCAGTACCTGGGTTACCACGATAAGCAACGTTTTAAGCCACAGTGGGAACTCACTGAGCAATGGTGCAAACAGCAGGTTTATGGCCATGACCAGCGCATACACGACAACAATGAGTACCAATGCCATCTTCGTTGGAGCGGGTGGTTTATGCGCCGGCAGCTCCGGTAGGTCGAACCAGAACTCCAAGCCAGTACCACGGTGTGTGGTGGCTTCACCGACGACCAGATCGTCCAATTGCGCCAACCATTGTTGACGCAAGAGAGAGTCCTCCCAGTATTGGCAGTTGGCATAACTGTCGAAACGGTAAATGACCACATACTGGTGATTAGTGGATTGGCTGGGTCTGAGCACGCTGGTACCCAAGTGACCGGGATAACTAGAGGCCGCTTCGATAACGCCTGAGATCCAAAACTCGTAGGCTCTATCCATCCCCTTTTTAACCCGGCGGCAGATGCTCACCGTCACTGGTCCCTCATCCCCCGGCGCACAGATATCACAACCGGATTCATCCGGCAGTGATATCGATGGCTGAGCGAGGCGGGTATCCATAGTTATGGGTCTACGCCTTATCAGACGAACTTGCCGGTGACCGTGCCGAGTCCCTGATAGCGGACACAGAAACTGTCGCCTTTATTGACCTGAACCGCCGCAGTAATTGCGCCGATCATGATAAAGGTGCCTGCGGGAATCTCTTCGCCGCGTTCTCCTAGCATATTCGCCAGCATTGCCACGGAAGAGGCGGGGTGGCCCAACACCGCAGCACCGGCGCCTAGTTGAACCACTTCACCGTTGATCTCCATCACCACGCCGAGGTTTTTCAGATCCAGATCTTCAGCCTTGGCCATGGTGCTGCCGGCGATAAAACGGCTGGAAGAAGAGTTGTCCGCGATCACGCTTTTTAGATCAAACTTGAAATCTTTATAACGTGAGTCGATCACCTCCACGGCGGGCATGACGAAATCAGTGGCACGCAGTACGTCCCCAATGTGGATACCTGGTCCCTTTAGTGTCTCCTTGGTGACAAAGGCCAGCTCCGCTTCGATCTTGGGGTGAATCAATTCGTCGTGCTTGATTTCACCGCCGTCAGGGACAGAGAAGTAATCGGCTAGAAACCCATAACAGGGTTGTTCGACGCCCATCTGCTTCATCTTCGCCCATGAGGTTAACCCCATTTTCATGCCAACTATTTTGGTGCCACGTTCTTCCTTACGGCGACGGATCTCCCACTGAATATCGAAGGCGTCATCGTAGGTCATGTCCGGGAAGTCGTTGGTGATCTTAGTGATCTCATACGCCTTCAGTTCGGCGTTTTCACAGTGCTCTGCTAATAGCTCAATTTGTGCTTTAGTTAGGTTACCCATCAGATCAGCCCTCTTTGTTTGGCCATGGTTAATGCCAGATCTTCGATCATATCTTCCTGACCGCCGACAGTGCCGCGCTTGCCCAGCTCGACTAGAATGTCTCGTGCTTGAATGCCATATTTAGCCTCTGCCCGTTTGGCGAACAGCAGGAAGGAACTGTAAACACCGGCATAACCCAGCGTTAGTGCGTCCCGGTCGACTCGAATCGGTTGATCCATCAATGGCACCACCAGATCTTCGGCCACATCCATGATCTTGTAGAGATCGATGCCATGCTGTGCGCCCATGCGATCCAACACTGCAACAAATACTTCCAGTGGAGTGTTGCCAGCACCGGCACCTAATCCTGCTACAGATCCGTCGATACGGCTTGCGCCAGCGTCGACCGCTGCCAAAGAGTTGGCGATGGCCATACCCATGTTATGGTGACCGTGGAAACCAATTTCGGTATTGGCGTTCAGTTCAGAGCGCAGCAAACCGATCTTTTCGGTGACTTCATCGGGTAGCATGTATCCTGCCGAGTCGGTGCAATAGATGCAGTTGGCGCCATAGTTTTCCATCAGTCGTGCTTGCTCAAGAATCTTCGCGGGGCTGACCATATGGGACATCATCAGGAAGCCGACAGTATCCATCTCCATTTTTGCGGCCATACCTATATGCTGCTCGGAAACGTCAGCTTCGGTGCAGTGGGTGGCGACTCGAATGGTGTTCACGCCGCAGTCACGAGCCATCTTCAGGTGATCAACGGTACCGATGCCGGGTAGCAGTAACGCAGAAATTTTGGCGTTCTTCATTTTCGGCACGACAGCGTTGAGGTACTCCTCATCGGTGTGGGCGGGGAAACCGTAGTTCAGTGATGAGCCTCCCAGACCATCGCCGTGGGTGACTTCTATCAGTGGAATACCGGCATCATCCAGACCGGTAGAAACCGCGATCATTTGCTCCAGTGATAGCTGGTGACGCTTGGCGTGCATGCCATCGCGCAGACTCATGTCGTGGAGTGTGACTTTCTTTCCATTAAGATCCATGTGTATTTCCTCCACTTAACCGCGAGCGGGTAGTGTAATAGTGCCGTTATGAGCTTCTTCGGCGAACATTTCCGCCGTGCGCAGACCCGCAGCGGTCATGATGTCCAGGTTGCCTGCGTACTTGGGCAGGAAGTCACCAAGGCCTTCCACTTCCATAAATACCGAGACTTTGTTGCCATCAAATACCGGGCCATTGACCAGCTTGTATCCCGGCACGTATTTCTGAACTTCCCTGACCATGTTGTGGACAGATTCGGTGATGGCGGCCTGGTTGGGTGTGTCTTTGGTTAGGCAGTGGATGGTGTCGCGCATCATCAACGGTGGTTCTGCCGGGCTGATGACAATGATGGCCTTGCCTTTTTTGGCGCCGCCAACTTTTTCTACGGCACCGGAGGTGGTACGAGTGAACTCATCGATATTTTGACGAGTACCGGGGCCAACAGAACGGGAAGATACCGTCGCTACAATCTCGCCGTATTCAACGTCCTGAACCTGAGATACTGCTGCCACTATGGGAATAGTTGCTTGGCCGCCACAGGTCACCATGTTGACGTTCATTTCCAGCTCAGTGGCATGTTTTTTCAGGTTAACCGGCGGGACGCAGAAAGGGCCAATCGCCGCGGGTGTCAGATCGATCATAATGACACCCAGCTCGTTCAGCTTGCGGCTGTTTTCAGCATGGACATAAGCCGATGTTGCATCAAAGGCGATGCGAATATCGTCTTTGAGCACGCTTTCCAGCATACCGTCAACGCCCGTGCTAGAGGTCTTGATGCCTAGCTCCTGGGCACGTTTTAGTCCTTCTGATTCGGGGTCAATTCCTACCATCCAAACAGGCTCAATCCAATTGGAGCGCATCATTTTCATCAGTAGATCAGTACCGATATTACCGGGGCCGATGATGACGGCTCTTAATTTTTTACTCATATTCTGTACCTGACTCTTCCTTAACGTATTCGTTGTTTGGCGTCTGCTCGCTTAGGTGAATCGCACCGAAGCAGAGCCAATGCCGCCAATGCTGACGGTCATAAAGTCTCCGGCTTGCACTGGCTCTAGAGGAACCAAAGAACCGGACAGGATGACTTCACCGGCCTTCAATGGAATACCAAACTCCCCCAGGGTATTAGCCAGCCAGGTGACGCAGTTAACGGGGCTTCCCATTGCGGCTGCACCGGCACCCGTGGAGATCACTTGACCGTTCTTTTCTACCACCATGCCACAGGTGGTCAGGTCCACTTTGCTGGGGCTGATTGCGTTATCGCCGAGGACAAAGAGACCGCAGGAGGCGTTGTCTGCGATGGTGTCTTGAATCTTGATTTGCCAGTTTTCGATCCGTGAGTCGACGATCTCGAAGCAGGGCATTACACACTCGGTGGCGGCCAGTACGTCGGCGTTGGTGATGCCGGGGCCGAGCAGATCCTTCTTCAGGATAAAGGCGATTTCACCTTCTGCCTTGGGTTGAATCAGACGCTCGCTGATGGGCATCTCAGCTCCCTGGCTATAGGCCATATCGTCGGTCAGATAACCAAAATCGGGGCGATGAACATTGAGCATGTTCTGTACTGCTTTAGAGGTAACACCGATTTTCTTACCGATGATCTTGGCACCGGCATCCAGGCGACGCTCCACCATCCGAAGTGAGATGTGATAGGCGTCCTCAATGCTGATGTCATCATACTGTTCAGTGAGGGGGCGCAGAGTTTCGCGCTTGGTTAACGCCTGATAAAGGTCGTCGCCACACTTCTGGATCAGTTGTGTATCCATTGTTATTTCCTTTTGAAACAAAGGGGTGCGAACGTCGCACCACGCATATAATTTTTATATATCGGGATCAGAGCTTGATACAGATGTTTTTCAGCTCGGTGTAAAACTCAAGGCCATGAACGCCGCCTTCACGGCCGATGCCGGACTGTTTGGCACCACCGAAGCCGGTGCGCAGATCTCTTAGGAACCAGCTGTTGATCCAGCAAATTCCGACATCCAATTGCTCCGCTACTCGAGACGCACGGGAAGAATTCTCGGTCCAGACCGCTGCCGATAGGCCGTAATCGGTATCATTCGCCAGCTCGATGACCTCTTCCTCGGAATCGAAGGGGCGGATATGACAGCAGGGGCCAAAAATCTCCTCTTTGATTACCCGGGCGTCGTCCGCGAGGCCGATCCAGATGGTGGGATCAACCCAGGCGCCATCTTTGAGTTCTGTGCCCATGTCCGGTATGCCACCGCCGGTGACCACTTGAGCGCCTTCTTCAACCGCTAGACGGTAGTAAGAGAGGACCTTCTCTTTGTGCTTCAGGCTCACCAGTGGGCCAAAATCAACGCTGCTATCTTCGGAGCGGCCCATCTTCAGTTTTTCCGCACCTTCTTTCATGCGTTGGACAAACTGTTCGAAGATCGGCCGCTCGACGTACACCCGCTCTGTGCCTAGGCAAACCTGTCCGCAGTTAACAAAAGCGGAGCGCATGGTGCCTTCGATGGCTTTATCGAGGTCGCAGTCCGCGAACACAATGCCCGGATTTTTACCGCCACACTCCAGCGAAATATTGCGCAGGCCCACAGAGGCTGCGCGCATGATGGTTTCACCGGTGCGGGTTTCACCGGTAAAGGTGATGGCATCCACATCGCTGTGCTCGGTCAGATAAGCGCCCGCCGATTCGGGGCCGAAACCATGAATTACGTTGTAAACCCCTTTGGGGATACCGCACTCGTTCATTACGTCACCCAGCAATGTTGCCGTGGCGGGAGTTTCTTCGGAGGGCTTGACCACCACGGTGTTACCGCAGGCCAGTGCCGGGCCGACCTTCCAGGTCATCAGTAGCAGCGGCAAGTTCCAGGGGCTGATGACGGCGATCACGCCTTTGGGGGAGCGATGGCCGTAGTTCAATGCGCCAGCACCGTCCGGAGTATCCAGCTTGAAGGCTTCGGTGGGGTGATTGGCCAGGGTTTCGGAAAACGCGCTGAAATTGGCCGCACCCCTTGGAATATCTATGTGAGAGGCCATCTTCTTAGGCTTACCGGTATCGCGACATTCTGCCTCTAGAAACTCGTCAAAACGTTCGTTGATGCGGTCAGCGACTCGATTCAGCAGCTTGATCCGCTGTGTTTGAGTCATCTTCCCCCAAGGGCCATTCATGGCGGCTTTGGCAGCAGCAACTGCGGCATTGACCTCAACCTCGCCGGCTTCCTGAACCATGCCGATCAGACTGTTATCCACCGGACAACGGTTCTCAAAGGCTGGTCGGCTAGACGAATTGACAAATTCGCCGTTGATAAAATGCTTAAATTCTTTCATTGCTTTTCTCTGTCAAAAAATTCGGAACAGTCCTTAGCCTCAACCTTAGGGGCATCCTTAAGAGAGATCCCTAAGAGACAACGTTAAGGAAACGCTCGTTAAGTTGTCTGTCATGATAAAAAATGGCTTTACCCAGCTTATCTGCGGTCCAAGTCACGGGCTCGTGATCTGGGTAGTGATAATCCCCACCGCTGAACACTTCAGAACGGTTACCGGAGGGATCGAAGAAATAGATGGTTTTACCGTGAGTCAGGCCGTGGCGGGTGGGGCCAATATCCAGAGAGGTATCGGTCATGGAAATCAGGTCAGCGGCCCTTAGTACATCGTCCCAGCTATCAAGAAAGAACGAGGCGTGGTGTAGCTTGCCCGGCTCAGGATGCTCGATAAAGGCGACGTCATGAGCCTTCATGCTGCAGGTCAGAAACTGGGCCAGACGGGTGCCGTTGTCATCAACGACTTGCTCAGCCAGATCAAAGCCCAGTACCTCTTTGAATAACTTCAGGGTATCGGCGATATTTGGTCCGTAGAGCAGGCAGTGGTCGAAACGGGTGGCACGCATACCGGTGAGTCCGCGAGGCCAGGCTTCTGGGTTAACATCGCCGACTCCCCATTTTCCGGTCTGCTCTTTTTCTGCGTAGATCTCAAATAGATGCCCGGTCGGAGAGTCGAAACGAATACGACCGCCGCATCCTTTCAATTCGCCAGCGGGAATGACTTCGACGTTACAGCCGAAATCCAGTAGTTCTTGATGCAGTGTGTCCAATGCCTGATTGTCCACCACTTTGTAGCCAACAAAATCCATTCCGGCCTCATCGGCCTCGCGCAATACCACTGAGAATTTATCGACCTCGGTCCAACCCTTAAGGTAAACCCGGCCCTGATCATCACGATCCACTTCAATAAGGCCAATCAGATCACGGTAGTGGGCTAGGGCTGCTTCCATATCCAGTACACGGATCTGGATATGGCCTGGTCTCATGACACCTTTTTTCATTTACTTATCCTCAGCATTATCTTTGTTATTTGTTGCCTGATTGTTTAGCGATTCCGGGTAACGGTTACAGCAATTCACCGCAGCAGTTCTGAAGTGGTCCGACTCAATAGCCATGTCGCTTGAAGGGAAGGTACGACAGGCCAGAGCGAACCCTTCAGACACATCCTTGTCGCCGATGTGGGACTTACTCATTTTTTTTGTTTGGAAATCACCTTCAAGAATGCGGATCTTGCACATGCCACAACCACCACCGCGACAGCCCACATCGATGCAGTCAGCGTTCACTTGTTCCATACCGATAAGCAGGCTTTTACCGGCTTCACACAGATAGACCCGATCGCGATTCAGCACACGTATCTGATAAATCTGTTTAGGTATGTCAGCTGTTGTTGCTGATTGGGTCATGTATAGGTTCCGTTTTCTTGTTATTGCGATATGTCATAAAGCAGGAGCTGTGCCATAAATGCCGAATCACTCTGAGAATGCCGGATTTTTATGTTTATCTTTTTGTTAATTAAGGATAAATATTTTTATAAAGATTGTTGTCTGTATTGCGTAGAAATTAATATTTCTCAATTAATTATCATTTGATGAATGAAATGCTTAGGCGTTAATGACGAAAGTGATGAGTTGATGAAATGGTTAATTGGTGTGATTTGAGCATTAGCAGAGCAGCAGGCAGTCCCTTTAAGCGTCAATTTCTAACGCGGATTTCTAGCAATGTAAATTGTTTGCAAAGCATGGGCTTTACTCTTGCTATAAATGATTAGAGGCGTATTCTTCTATTTAATTAATCATCTGATAAATTAAAGCGGGTTTGAGCTGACTATGAGTGGAAATGCAGTGAAGAGGGGGCGCCCTGTAGACCCTAAGCTACAGGAGCAACGCAAAGACGATCTATTGAATGCCGCCTTGGAATTATTGCTTCACAAGAGCTATCGCAGCATCACCATTCGCGATCTTGCCAGTACTGCGGGAACCCAGTCCGCCATGATTAAATATTATTTTGGTGACAAAGAAGGGCTATTTCTAGCGATGCTGGAACGTATCGCATCCAAGCAGGTGCTCGAATATCAAACCTTGCTAGATGGCCCCGAGCCGATAAAACCCTTTGTTGAAAGCGCGCTTAGATTCTTTTCTCAAAACCCCGCGTTCGTCCGCTTTGTAACCGATGAAATCATGTCAAAGGACAGCGCTTTGAGAGATGCATTTGTCGAGATGATGCCAAAGCGTATGGCTAAAATCCTTCCGGAGATGATTAGCAAGCAGCAGCAAGCAGGGCGTTTACGCAGCGACCTTGACCCGCAATGGGCCGCATTTTCATTGATGAACTTGATCATGACACCTTTCATCATGGCTCCGGTCCGAGATTTAGTTTGGAATATCGATCATCAAGATGTCTCTAGCGCCGAATGGGCAGAGCATATTTACCGTCTGTTTATTCAAGGAGTTCAAGCATGAGCCCGGCACCGCAATCAACTTCCTGGCTTAACCGTTACTGGGCGTTACCGTTAATGGTGGTGATCAGCGTGGCTATTGCCGTATTCATCATCAAATCCAGGCCTGCAATGGAGCATCAAGCCTCGGTTCGTGAAGGGGTTCCGGTGACCACGATACAGCTGCAATCTCATTCCATTCGACCGAGCGTATTGGGCTATGGGGAAGTCTACCCCGATGTGTTATTAGATATGCGTACGGAAGTCTCCGGCAAAATTGTCTTTGTTCACCCACAGCTAAAAAAGGGCGCAATTCTTCCCGCAGATACCCTGGTGGTTAGGATTGATGATGCTAATTATCGCCTGGCATTAAAACAGGCTGAGGCAAGTTTGGCGCAGAATCGGGCTAATCTGGAGGAACAAAAACTTGCCGATCAGGATGCTAAGTTGGATCTGCAGCTAGCCAAAGATAAGTTAAAGCTGTCTGAAACTGAATTGAAGCGCTTTGAAAAGTTGTTGAGTAAAGGCTCTATCGCGCGCTCTTCTGCCGATAACCAGCGCTCGACCACCTTGTTGATCCGTCAAGAAGTCCAGACGCTGCAAAACAAACTGGATACCATGCCTTATACCACCGAAGTGCTTAAGGCCCAGATCGAAATTTCTGAATCAGAAGTGGCAACCCAGAAACTGAATTTGCAGCGGACAGAGGTTCGTTTGCCTTTTGATGCGCGGATTTCCACGGTTTCCAGTGAAGCGAGTCAATTTGTTAGCCAAGGATCCACGCTGTTTTTGGCTCAGACCATCGATAAGGTGCTGGTTAATGCACAGTTTTCTTTACCTCAGATACGTTTGCTGTCCCGGGGTTTTGATATGGAACCGGGTGCGTTTCAGCAGTTGCTGGGTAACGAGAAAAATAGCCGCAGCCTGATCGAGCGTTTAGGTCTTAGCGCCAAAATACGATTAGCCGGAGATGACTTGGGAACCTTGTGGGACGCTCAAGTCGAGCGTATCAGCAATAATCTCGATCCCGCTTCAAGAACCCTCGGCGTTATTATCAGCGTCAATGATCCCTATCAAAAGGCCAAGCCCGGTGTTAAACCGCCGCTGATGGAAGGCATGTATATGGAGGTTGAACTCTGGGGGGCGCCTCAATCCTATCTGTTGGTTCCTCGTGATGCACTGCATGAAGGGGAGCTGTATCTGGCCGATTCTCAGCAGCAGCTCAAACGTGTTGCGGTTAACGGATACCCGCAGCAACAGATGCTGTTATTGGACCCGACAGAGGGGCTGGATACTAACTCAAGGGTTATTACCTCGGATATTTTTCCTGCGGTGCAGGGAATGTCATTGAGTCCTAGCGAAGATTCTACGGCTCAGACCTCGATGAAATCTTGGTTGGAGGCTCACTGATATGATCCGCTTCTTTGTCGTACATCCCACGGCCGCCAACCTGTTGATGGGGTTGTTTCTGTTGGCCGGTATCCTGGCATTGCCTGATATCAAACGCGAAACCTTTCCTGAAGTAGAGAAGTTTGAAGTCAAAGTGACCGTTCCTTATCCGGGAGCATCTCCGGCGGATGTTGAACTGAGTATCTGTAAACCTCTAGAAGATGCCATCGACGGCATTAGCTTTATCGAAGAAAAACGCTGTGAGGCTAAAGATTCTGTCGGCGTGATGACCCTTAAAATGTTGGAATCGGGAGATTTTAGTCGGTTTTTGGACGACGCCAATTCTGCAGTCGACGGTATCGATAATTTCCCAGTGGATAGCGAAACCCCGGTGGTTGAAGAAACGGGCCGCACACAGGATGTCATCACCGTGGCGCTAACGGCAGAATTGCCGCGGCGTGAACTTAAGACTCTGGCTGAGCAGATGAAGCAACGGATGTTGCAGACAACGGCTATCCCCCTGGTCGAAATACAGGGATTCGGCAATCGAGAATTTCAGATTCAAGTACCACAGCACAACCTTCGCCAATACGGTTTGAGCTTGCAAGATATTGCCGATCGGGTAGCGGGACAGAACGTCGATATGCCAGCCGGAGAACTGAGCACCCCCAATCGGGAATATCAGATCCGCTTCAGTGATGAAAAGCGGACTACCCGTGAACTGGCAGAATTAGTGGTTATTCAGGGGGAGCAGGGGGGCGAGTTAAGGCTGGGGGATATCGCCAATATTCGTGATGGTTTTGATAGCGATGAAACCCAGGTTACCTATAACGGTAAGCCCGCCGCTTTTTTGAAAATCAGTAAAAATACCATTGATGACAGCCTGGATGTTTTAGATCAGGTCAAAGGTTTTATCGCCAAAGAAAGCCTGCGACTACCGCCAGAAGTGGAGATGGCGCTGACCCAAGATTCCACCAGCATTATCGATGACCGTATTCAGATGCTGGCGAAGAACGCCTGGCAGGGGCTGTTGTTGGTCTTTGCTGTGATGTGGCTGTTCTTTGGCACACGCTATGCCTTTTGGGTGGTGATGGGATTGCCGGTTTCATTCCTGGCAAGTGCTTTCGTCTTAGGGTTGATGGGCCTTAGTATCAATATGCTGTCGATGGTGGCGCTGTTGCTGGCTTTAGGGGTGTTGATGGATGATGCCATCGTGATCAGCGAGAGTATTGGTCATCAGCTTCGCCATGGGAAAAAGCCCCTGGAAGCGGCGATAGAGGGAACCCGCATCGTGGCAAAGGGAGTGTTTTCATCCTTTTTAACCACACTCTGTATTTTCAGCGGTTTACTCTCGCTGACCGGGGATATCGGTCAGGTATTAATCGTGGTTCCCATCGTATTGATCTCGGTGATCTCGGTATCGCTGATAGAAGCATTTTTCATCTTGCCGCACCATCTCTATCACTCCTTGGCGCATCAGACAAAAAAGGCCGAATCAAGATTTCGGCAGGGAGTTGAACATACCTTTGACCGAGTTCGCCAAGGGCTTGATCGAGTAGTCTCGAGGCTGATTCGTATACGCTATGCCTTTATCGGTTCAGTGTTTGGTTTGCTGATTGTTTCCATCAGTCTGTTAGCGGCCGGTGTGGTTAAGTTCTCGGCCTTTCCAACGGTGGAAGGGGATATTTTGCAGGCCCGCATTTTGATGCCAACGGGAACCCCGCTGGAGAAAACCGAGGCAGTGGTTCAGCGCTTGAAAGCTCAATTACGCGACATCGCAGAACCTTTGTCCGCGGAGCAGGGTGAAGCGGTGATTAAAGCGGTGACCGTTAATTATGGATCTAACGCGGATGCCTTTGAAGCAGGGCCGCATCTAGCCACGATCAGTGTCGATCTGCTAACTGCCGAACGTCGGTTTTTCTCGATTAATGCCGTAAAACAGCAATGGTTAGAACAGTCGAAAGTCATTGAGGGGGCCTGGAGTATTGCGATTAAAGAGCCCGCTATGGGGCCTGCGGGTCGAGCGATCGAAATACGCTTACAAGGCTCCGATCTGGATCGCTTGTCCCTGGCCTCTCACGAGCTACAGCATTGGTTGGCTGGATACCCAGGGGTCAATAACCTGCTGGATGATCTCCGCCCAGGTAAGCCGGAATTCACCCTGCACCTGAAGGAAGGTGCATACAGCCTTGGGATGACCGCGCAGCTTATTTCATCACAATTGCGGGGGGCATTTCAGAGCGCCAAGGTGATTGAGTCGACGATAGGGCTGGAAAATTACGATGTGGTGGTTGAGCTGGATGATGCCTCCAGCGATTCGCTGGCCGACTTCGATAACTTCCCTATTATTCATCCGCAAACAGGATCCGTTATTCCCCTGGCCAGCCTGGCGGAAATCAAGGCCACTCGTAGCTTCTCTCGAATCCATCGCGTGGATAACCAGCGTACGGTAACCGTGTTAGGCGATATTGATAGCGAGATAAATAATACCGGTGCGGTATTGGGGGATATGCAAAAGCAATTTTTACCTGGCTTTAAGGAGCGTTATCCAGATATCCGCTTGAAACTAAAAGGTGAAGTTGCCGAAGGCGGTGAAACTCAAAGTTCGATGATGACCTCGATGATGATGGGACTAGCGGGGATCTTCGTTTTGCTAAGTTTCCAATTCCGCTCTTATCTTGAGCCGGTTATCGTCATGATCAATATCCCGCTAGCCTTAGTGGGGGTGATCTGGGGGCATTGGTTGCTGGGATTAGATATCACCATGCCGTCAATGCTGGGGTTTGTTTCTTTGGCGGGGATAGTCGTCAATGATTCCATCTTGCTGGTGGAGTTCGTGAAGCGCCGAGTCGCAGAAGGTTTGACCGTGATCGAGGCGGCTTCTAAAGCTAGCCACGACCGTTTCCGCGCGGTGCTGCTAACCTCTCTCACCACGATTGCGGGGATGGCGCCATTGCTGTTCGAAAGCAGTTTACAGGCGCAGGTATTGATCCCGCTGACCGTTAGTATTGTCTTCGGTATTGCCAGTTCAACCTTGTTAGTGCTTTTCGTGGTGCCATGTTGTTACTGCATACTGGATGATTTTGGCTTGGCCAATTCTGGTAAAGAAGATGATGTGCTTGATGCTAGCGGATCATTGAAAATCTAGTTTCTCTATAGGGTGGCACCGATGGATAAGTTCGGTGCCTTTCCCCATCTCTAATTGCTTTTGTTTTTAGCCTGCCAGCAGTTAGTGTTTTTGCCAGAATAAGTCGGCTTCATCCCTACGTAATATTTCTTGTAGCCAGCCAGTTTCTGGCGGCCTAACCATCTGATGATGTCGCTGTATAGCGGGCTAGTTTCATATAACAACAGAGTCTTATGCATTGTCCTAAATCATTTCTTAATGCAAATTTACTAATTAGGCTTGTTTTAAAACACATGTTTGTTTAACTATCGATTTCTGGAGAGGCGGGTATCACTCCAACAGTTCGTGCAGGCAAGGATGTTGTTGCGGTAGTTGCTTAAGTGCACCTCATAAACGGAAGTCAATTATGTGTTTGAGGCGTAGACCCTCCCAATTAGAAAATTTTAGACGTCGATGCCTGCTCTCCGTGCTTGTTTTTGCCTGTTCATCGGGGGCTTCTCATGCTGACGATATGGATCATCTGCTAGATCTTCCACTGCTCGAATTACTGGATATGGAAGTGACCTCGGTTTCCCGTCGAGAGCAGAATCTATTAACTGCCCCTGCTGCAATTCATGTGGTGACCAACGACGATCTTAGGCGCAGGGGGATTACCTCTGTAGCTGATGCTTTGCGCATGGTTCCGGGCATTCATGTCGCATCTATTGATGGCAACAAATGGGTCGTGAGTAGTCGCGGCCATGGGGGGCGCTTTTCGAATAAGCTGTTGGTGCAGATTGATGGCCGCAGTGTGTATACACCAGCGTTTTCTGGCGTCTATTGGGATATTCAGGATCTTGTGATCGCTGATATTGACCGAATCGAAGTCATCAGAGGGCCCGGCGCGGCATTATGGGGTGCGAATGCGGTCAATGGTGTTGTTAGTATCACCACTAAATCAGCAGAGGCAACCCAAGGCTGGTTGCTGGAAGCGGGTACGGGTAATCAATTATCAGGGCTAGCCACGCTTCGTTATGGCATGGAGATCGATGACAATCAGAAGGCTCGGTTTTATCTGAAATCACGGCAGTATGAGTCTAATGATCGTGTAGCTAATGCGGGTGATGCCAATGATGATTGGGATGTATCGAGCGCTGGTTTTAGATTAGATGGTGCTGCAGGGGATGATAGCTGGACCTTACAGGGTGACTTGTTTCAGGCCAACGAGGATCAACTGTTATCGGCGGTGTTTCAACCGGCTCCTGTCTTCGCGCAAGCTGAGGTCAAAGATAAGGTTGATTCAACCGCATGGAATATTCTCGGGCGCTGGGAGCGTAATCATAATAGTGATTCAACTAGCACGCTGCAGCTCTATTGGGATCATACCAAGCGAAACGAAGTCTATGCCGGGCAAAAGCATGACACGCTAGATGTTGATTTCCAAAATCAGCTTAGTTTGGGTGAGAACCATTCGCTTGTATGGGGGTTGGGATATCGGCGAGTAGAGGCCAGATATCGCAATAGTTTTTCAATTAAAGTTATTCCTGAGTCTCAAAACACTGATCTTTATAGCGCGTTTTTTCAGGACCAGATCACACTCTTACCCAGCGTCCTGACGTTGACGCTAGGTTCGAAATTTGAACACAATGAATTCACTGGTTTTGAAGTTCAGCCTTCGGCGCGTGTGATGTGGTTACCGGCCGCTGGTCACAGTGTCTGGGCAAGTATCTCTCGCGCGGTTAGAACCCCGTCGATCGGGGACAACGGTAGCGACGTGGTTAGCTCTCCAGTTCCGGCGTTTATGGTTGTACGGGGGAATGAAGATTTTCAGTCTGAAACAGTGGATGCTTATGAAATTGGGTATCGTTATCATGGCAGTAATCAGTTCACGATAGACGCGACCGCTTTTTATAACGAATACGACGATTATCGTTCTTTCGAATTCAGCAGTCCAACCGTCCTATTGATGGACAATCAAATTTACGGCAACTCTTCTGGTCTAGAGTTATCCGGGGTTTGGCAGGCTGCCCGGTGGTGGCAGTTAAAGGCTAGCTATAGCTATCTGCATCTTGATATGAAAAATCGTCAGCAGAGCACCGACACTATTAATGCCTTGGTGTTAAATGGTTCTTATGCCAAGAATATGTGGAAACTCCAGTCATCCATGGATGTCGCTGATGCATGGGAAATCGATGCTTGGTTCTATTATGTCGGCAGCATCGATGCGCCTAGTACCGTTGCCTTGATGGCTGGAACCAGTATTGATGATTATGTCAGTACTAATGCCAGAGTTGCCTGGAAATATCATCCCGATGTCGAGTTGTCGGTAACTGCAAATAATATTTTCGATAGCGGGCATCTGGAGTATGTCGGCGAGCACTTCTCGGTACCCACCGAAATATCACGTTCCGTGCTTGCCCAAATTCGCTGGCAATTCTAATGTTAAGCTCAAAGGGATTTGGTCAGTTAGGGATGATGCTAAGACGAAGAGCGGCTGTGGTCATCAGTCTTGCGCTGATTTTGCTGTTCCCCGTTTCTATCGAAGCCTCGCCCTCAGATGAATATCGATTAAAGGCCGCGCTATTATTCAAGTTAGGCGATTTTGTTACCTGGCCGGACTCAGATAGAGAACCATTTGAAATCTGTGTCTTTGGGAAAAACCCGTTTGACGGTGCGCTAGTTGCGTTGCAAGCGCGTAAAGTAAAAGACAAACAGATAGCTTTGCGATTTTTTGACCGCGTTAATGCCAATCTTGGTCAATGCCATATCTTGTATATCCCCGCTTCAGAAAACATGCATATAAGCTCAGTTATCATGTCAGCTTCATACAATTCCGTACTGACGATCAGCGATATTCAAAATTTTGCTGAAACAGGGGGGATGATTGAGCTGACCAAGAAAAATAACCGTATTGGTTTCCGTATTAATTTGCGGGTGGTAAAAGAAGCTAAAATCAAGATCGCTTCTCCTCTTTTGGAGTTGGCAACCATCGTATCGACTGAATAGGGTGGGGCCAATTATGATGAAATTAAATCGAAAACGCTCTGTCGCCAATAAAATCAGGCAGATGATTCTTCTGACAAGCACGATCTCTTTGCTGCTGGTCTCTGTGTTGTTCGTGGTAGCTGAGGTGTTAACTACACGCCAAGCGTTGTATGAACGCATTCAAACGGTGGCCCAGGTTGTCGGTACCCACGTAACGGCATCGATAAGCTTCGATGACACTGAGACGGCAGAGCGCATGCTGCAATCGATGTCTCCAGATAAGGATATTCTGCTATCCCGAATTTACCTGAATGATGGGACTGTTTTTGCTAGTTATGAGCGTTCCCCTCAGGCGGTTATATCTCCAGAAGACTCTATTGCTGATCTTAATGCCTTGCCGCCAGAAAAATTCAATTTCACCGCCACGTCTCTTTCTTTAGCATCACCTATTTATCTGAATAGTAACCAGATCGGCCAGCTTTATATTCGAGTGTCCCTAGCGTCTCTCTGGATTCAGGTCGGTATCTATTTATTGGGTGTCTTTTTGGTACTAGCCGCTGTTGTTTATCTGATTAATTATCTGGCGAATGTCCTTCATCGGCGAATTTCTGTCCCTATCGAAACTTTATTAAATGGAATGAAAACAATCAGTAAAGAGAAAAATTACGGGCTTCGAATAGATAAGGGTGAGAAGGATGAGATCGGCGCAATCATAGATGGCTTTAACGAGATGATTGGCAATATTGAAGAGCGGGACATTGAGATCAAAGCTAAAACCCAAGAGATCGAGCAGCATGCTTTTTTTGATGCGCTGACAGGTTTGCCGAATCGTCGGATGCTGTTACAGCAGCTAGATCACGAGATAGAACGAAGTAAGCGTACCAACACCATGGGCGCGCTGGTGTTCTTGGATTTAGACTTTTTCAAAATAATTAATGACTCGCTGGGTCATCAAACTGGCGATAACTTACTGCGAAATGTCGCCGATCGAATTAAATCCTCATTGCGGTCCAGTGATATGCCTGCGCGGGTAGGTGGAGATGAGTTCATCATCATTCTGCCAGATCTAGGTGATGATCTAGGTACAGCCGCTAATAATGCGTTATCAGCGGCTGATGTTGTTCGTCGAAGTTTGTGTGAGCCGTACAATATTGATGGGCGAACGCTGCATTCATCTTCAAGTTTTGGTATTACCCTTTTTCACAGAGATAACTCGGTTAGTCCGGATATTATCAAGCAGGCGGATCTCGCCATGTATCAGGCTAAGGACGAGGGACGAAATTTAGTACAGTTCTATGCCGATGACATGCAGCAAATAGCCATTCAGCGGTTGCAAATCGAAGAGGATCTGCGTGATGCCATTACCAGTAATGATGGTCAGCTAGAGTTGTACTACCAGCCTCAAGTAGATTATAGAGGGGCGATTTTTGGCGCTGAAGCATTACTTCGCTGGCATCACCCCGAGAACAAAAATATTGGTCCTGCCGTCTTTATACCGGTGGCAGAAGTGACAGGTCTCATTCACCCCATCGGTAATTGGGTCTTACGCAAAGCCTGCCATCAGCTTTCCATTTGGCAAGAACAAGGTCTGGACATCAAATTGGCCGTGAATGTGAGCCCCAATCAGTTTTTGCACGGGGATTTTGTCCATGATGTGCTTGACGTTGTAGATTCAAGTGGGATAGATCCTACCGGGTTAGAGCTGGAGATTACCGAAGGCGTAATCCTGACTAACATCGATGAAGTGGTGAGAATCATGATGGAACTCAAAGCCCGTGGCATTCGGTTTTCTATTGATGATTTTGGTACCGGTTATTCCTCTTTGCAGTATCTTAAAATGTTGCCCATATCCAAGCTTAAAATTGATCAGTCATTCATACGGGATTTACTTAGCGATCCGAATGATGCAGCGATCGTCACCACCATTATTGCGATGACCAAGCACTTGGGGCTTGATGTTATTGCTGAGGGTGTTGAGACGAAAGAAGAGAGCGATTATCTGTATAAGTTGGGTTGCCCGGCGTTTCAGGGCTATTTTTATGGGAAACCCGTTAGTCTACCGGTGTTTGAGTTGATGGTTGCAGAGCAAGAAACTGGCGTTTTGCACTCTGTTTCTGAAATCAATTAGATCTATTTATTCACAGTTGGTTTCTGTGGCAGTAGATCATCCTGTTTTTGCGGTGAATGTCACCGAGTGTTGATGATTGTTCGGCATGAGGTTGAAACCAAATGGCCGCATCCGATTCTTTAGTGCTCTAGACGTTTTCCCAATGGTCTTTGGTATCCATGAGGTCATGCTCGCTTGACGTTGACGGCCTGTGATTTAATTTATATTAGGCTTGTCTAAAGTTTGTTTGTAAGCATACCCTCGCAACTCAGCGCTTCAATCGATAAGCCATCTGCGGTCGGGTGATACCCAGTAATCGTGCAGCCTGGGTAATATTGCCATCGCTTTTATCCATCGCCTTTTGCAGCAATTGTTGTTCGAACTCTTCCAGGTTGAATTCGTTATCTAGCAGTTGTTCTACTACATCGTTGGAGCCACTCTGAAAGTTGCCATTGAGAAGGGCGCCGGTGGATTCGCACACTGCGCTGGTGGCGCTGGTGGCGCTGGCGTTCAGGGGGTGGGAAGGTTCGGCCAGGGATGGGAAGAACGATTTCATACCGATGGTGCGATTGTTGTCGGTGAGGATAATGCCTCGCTCGATCATGTTTTCCAGCTCACGGATATTACCCGGCCACTTATAACTCATCAGTGCCTGCAGGGCTTTATCGGAGACCCCCAGCGTCTTCTTGTTGTACATGCTGTGGTATTTCTCGAGGAAGTGCTCGATCAGTTCGGGTATATCTTCAGTACGGTCCCGCAGGGGAGGGATATTGACCGGATATACATTGAGTCGATAGAACAGATCTGCTCGAAAGCGCCCCTCTTTAACGGCTGTCTCTAGGTCTTCATTGGTGGCGGCGACTACCCGCACATCGACTTTACGCACCTGGTTATCACCGACGCGCTCTATCTCACCTTCTTGTAATACACGCAGTAAAGTGGCTTGAGCGCGGGGGGTTAGTTCGATCACTTCATCCAGAAAGATGGTGCCACCGTGGGCACGCTCGAACTTTCCTTCCCGGTCCTGAGTGGCGCCGGTGTAGGCGCCTTTGCGCACGCCAAAGAGTTCCGCTTCGATTAGGTCCGGCGGAATACAGGCACAGTTAATGGCGATAAAGGCTTTATCGGCTCGCTCGCTGGTCTGGTGCAGACCACGGGCGACCACTTCCTTACCGACTCCGGTTTCACCCTGTAGTAGCACGGTGACGGTGCTGGAGGAGGCCCGTTGGATTAGGTGACAGACTTGCTTGAAGGCTTCGGATTGGCCGATAGAATTAAACAAATGCTCGTCGGAAGAGCAGCTGTTATCAACCAGGTTTTCCCGCAGGGTGGATATTTCATAGCGCAGCGCGAATAGCTCTTCGACGATAGGGTCGGGAATCAAGCAACGCTCTAGCTCCTCCTGGTCGTCCCATTCTTCGGCGGGTTTGCCGATGATCTGGCAATGGTCAGCACCACAGCCAGTGCAGTGGGTTTCCTTAAAGATAATCTTGCGGCCCATATAGTAGGAGGAATAACCACTGGCATAGCCCAGTAACATCCAACAGATGGGCCCTTCGCTTATGCCGAATTCATTAATATGAACTTCGGATTCGTAAGAATCATACCAATCGAATTCGCTATAAAATTCGCCGTTATCTACATCAAATTCCAGCACCTTAGGTTCGACCCGCACCATGCCTTTGATGCCATGCAGCTGGGGTCCGACCATAAATGCTTCGGCGGTGGATATATCTGGGCGCACCTTATGGGCCAGCTCCGCGTCCTTCATGCCGGACTCGTAACCAAAGCGCATCAGAAAACCTCGGGCGCGCTCCATGCCTAGAGTAGTCACCAGTTCTTTACGAAGAGAACCCATAACGGCGGAGTGAATCAGCAGCATACGTTGCTCATCCATCCAGATCTTACCGTCTTCATGAGCGAACTGGATCTGCGAGATCAGGTCTTCGGCCGTCGGAAATGCTAGTGCGGTAGGCTCGTTCATAGACTCTTTATCTCATCTTTATTGTTGTTATGAATCAAGGAACCTGTGAACAAGTCTCTTGCGCCTCTGGCTTTCAGAGAGATTGGAGATC
>JBALWH010000084.1:0-7710 GCA_036960175.1 Motiliproteus sp.
CTCCATCTTTCAATAAAGGATAGTGTGTTGCGTTGACCAGTTGAGACCACACGACTTAGCAGCCATCCGTTGCTTTACCACTCGAGAGGCAGCGGTCGGCCCAAGGGGGTCACTGGTGATGAATCAAATGTTGTTATATTGAATCACTACATGTCGCTTAGTTAAGTGTCCATTCTTGCTGGTACAGATCAAGTATCAAAAGGGGTGGCAGGAAAGACATGTATCTCAAGGTCCCTGAGGTACAACGCAACATGATTTATGCCTCCCTGCATAAATGCCTTTCCGTAAGCTATTAGATGTCGAGCTTGGGTAAGGTTAGTTGATCATTCGTTCTCCGTCACAGAGAATCGCGTGCGGACGAAAAATAATGATGAATATAATTCATTCCACCGAATTCGTCAGCCCAGTCATTTGACTGCTATCGATTCGACCGTCCCTTTCAGGGAAAGGCGCCCCTCTATTTTTTGATTCAGGTCACATAATTAACATAGAAAAAGTACAGAATTAAAAATCTGTACTAACTTGAAACTCACGGCTTACTTTTTCCAGGGAGGGTGACGATAAAGACCGATTGCCTCAGAAGAAGAAAACTCTCTCAAAACCTAGCTATCATACTGTTTAGTAGGATTAAAACAGCCTTGCAACTGATCAGCCGAGGGATGTAAACGGCAAGACTCAGTAACTCAGTGTAAAGGCAAAGACGGATACGGAGATTAAGGGATGAATGCTCCTGTTTTTGGTTTTACCCTCGCTGCTTTGGCAACTGCAGCCGGGAGCATGATGCTAGTCACCGGAAGTTTCTTTCCCCTCTCTATCGCGTTGGCGGTGATTATCCTGCTAACCGGTGCGTTGTGTGGCTGGTTCTTTCGGCAACAGCTAAATATGAATTTGACTCAACACCGCACTCAGTGGGAAGTCGAACAACATAATATTGAACCTTCAGGACAGGCGCATCGGCAGCCAGTCCGCGCGCGGCTCCTTCAAGTCCCGCCTACCCTGAACCGCATTACCACCACCCGGTCTCTGACCGAGGATGAGATCAATGCCTTAACCGCCCGTTTCGGCGACATGACTGTCCTATCCAGATGGTGGCCACCATGAAACCCAATACCACATTCAGGCAAGCCATAAGTGCTGATGTTCGAAACGTAACCAGAAACAGGGAAGGTCTTATGAAATTAACAATTGGTAAGAAGCTCGCTTTGGGTTTCAGCGCCGTGATTGGGCTGATGATTATCAGTTCAACGGTTGGTTACATGAAATTGACGGACATCCAGAAGGTGGAAACACGGATGGTCGACCTCCGCTACCCGACCGTGATGGAGGGGAAGGACCTACTTAACGGCGTCAACGAGTCACTGGCAGGACTGCGTGGCTATATGATCCTCGGTAGCGACCCTAACAAGGCTGAATTATTTAAGAAAAATCGCGCGGATGCCTGGAAGAATATCGATGGGGCGGTCACTCAGTTCGACAAGTTTGCAGAAAACTGGACGGACCCGGCCAATGTGGAACGCTTGCAGCGTATGAAGGTTGTTTTAGAGGAGTTCCGCACCGCCCAACAGGAGGTGGAGAGTATTTCTCATACCGACCAAAACATCCCTGCGTTTAACTTGTTGCTGGTCGAGGCGGCACCGCGGGCCGGAAAGATGGTTGAGGCCCTTGGGGCGCTGATCGATGAAGAGCAAACCCTCGCGGCGACGCCTGAGCGTAAGGACTTGCTGAAAAACCTGGCCGATACACGGGGCTCATTCGCCATGGGGCTGGCCAATATTCGTGCCTACCTGCTCTCTGGCGCCGATAGCTACCGCGAACAATTTCTGCAGAAGTGGCAGGTCAACGAGAAGGTCTTCGAACTCATCCAGGGCCAGCGTCATCTGTTTACAGCCACTCAACGCCAGCAGTGGGAAACCTACGCGACGTTACGCGAGGTTTTCGCGCCGTTGGCACCGAAGATGTTCGCGCTGCGTGCAGCGGAGGATTGGAACCAGGCCAACTATTGGTTAGGCACGAAAGCGGCACCGCGGGCCCGTAAGATTAAAGACATTCTTGAAGAGATGAAACAGTCGCAGGAAACGTTGGTCGCGGCCGATCTGAACAAGTTGAGTGCGGCTCAGTCGCTGATGCAGAAAACATTGGTTGGGGCGACCATCATATCGGTGCTTCTCGGGGCTCTGATCGCCACTTTGCTCGGTCGGCGGATCGTCACCGTGGTCGAGCGGGTATTGACGCGTGCCAAAGCGGTGGCTGCTGGCGACTTGTCCGGGAAAGCCCTGTCGGTTGAGACCAATGACGAACTGGGCGATTTGACCGTCGCGGTTAATGAGATGTCCCTGAAACTAAGCGGGATTGTTTCGGAGGTTAGTCGTTGCGGTGATGCGCTGGCCAGTGCTTCCGAGGAGGTGAGCGCCACCTCCCAGTCTCTGAGCCAAGCGACTAGTGAACAGGCGGCCAGCGTGGAGGAGACCAGCGCCTCGATCGAGCAGATCTCCGCCTCGATCAATCAAAACGCCGAAAACTCCAAGCTCACCGATGACATGGCCACCAAAGCCTCCGGTCAGGGCAAAGACGGCGGCGAGGCGGTGGCCCAGACCCTCGAAGCAATGCGCAATATCGCCCAAAAAATCGGCATCATTGAAGATATCGCCTATCAAACCAATCTGCTGGCCCTGAATGCCGCGATCGAAGCGGCGCGGGCCGGTGAACATGGCAAGGGCTTTGCCGTAGTGGCCTCCGAGGTGCGCAAACTGGCCGAACGCAGTCAGAAATCCGCCCAGGAGATCAGCGAGCTAGCCGGCAGCAGTGTCGAAGTGGCCGAGCGAGCCGGTGCTTTGCTGGATGAAATCGTCCCCAGTATCACCAAGACCGCGGACCTGGTGCAGGAGATTTCTTCTGCCTCGGATGAGCAGTCTTGCGGTGTTGGTCAGATCACTTCGGCGATGTCACAGATTGATCAGACCACTCAGCAAAATGCCTCAGCGTCCGAAGAGCTGGCGGCCACCGCCGAAGAGATGAGCAGTCAAGCCACTCAACTGCAACAGTTGATGGAGTTCTTCAAGCTCGATACGGGCCAACGCACCAGTCTTCAGTCCGTTAAAACAGCAGCGCCCAGGCCCTACGCCCAAAACGTCATGGAGGCTAACCCCGTTAATGAAGCAGACTTCGAGTCCTTCAAGGTGGGCGCCCATGTCTGAAATAATGGCCATGCAACGTACCGAGCTAAGCCAACAGGCGACGGTCGCTCAGGGGCCGCAGCAGTACCTGACCTTTAAACTCCAGGGCGAGCTGTTCGGACTCAATATTCAACCCATTAAGGAGATCACCGAATACGGCAAGATAACCCCCGTCCCCATGGTGCCGGATAGCGTGCGCGGGGTGATTAATCTGCGCGGCAACGTGGTACCGGTGATCGATCTTCCGGTGCATTTCGGCTGGAAGGCTTCACCGCTCACCAAACGAACCTGCATCGTGATCGTGGAGCTTGATGGCAGTAGTGGCCCTAAGGAGATCGGGATCGTGATCGACAGCGTCTGCGAAGTGCTCGATATTGCCGATGAAAATATCTGCGCCGCGCCCAGCTTCGGGGCCAAGGTTCGCACCGACTTTATCAGTGGCATGGGCAAGGTTAACGACGATTTCATCGTCTTGCTCAACACCGACAAGGTCCTTTCTATCGACGAGTTGTCGCAATTAAAGCAGCTGCCGATGGCACACTGAAGTGTTGCAACGGGAGGTCGTCGCTGCAGGCATTTCAGCAGGCGGCCTCGCCTCCCCATTCAACGAGCAGGAACTGAAACCGATGACGTCTAACAAGATATCCTGATTATCGACGATGCGGCCTTTATCAAGCAGGCCAAGCAGCTTCCGCGGTATAAATTCACCCCGATCATGGTGCTGAGCACCGAATCCCAGGACGACAGAAACGCCAAAGCCTGGGTCGTCAAACCCTTTCAGCTCACGCAGTTACTGACGGCTGTTTCCAAACTGGTACTGCCCTGATCCCAACAGGGAATGGAGGTTCTGATGGACGCACACCTGAGTGCGCAACAGCAAGGTAACCACTGCGCGTTGCAGATCAGCGGAGAGCTGACCGTCTACGCCACGGCAACGCTGAAGGATGCGCTGCTGGGTTACCTCGATGATTCACAGCATATGGAGGTCAATCTCGCGGATGTGGAGGAGATGGATACCGCAGGTTTTCAACTGCTGTATCTGCTCAAACGGGAAGCCCAATTAGCCGACAAAACGCTCTCCCTGGTGGCGCACAGCGCCGCCACTCTGGAGGTGTTTGAGTTGCTTAATATGGAAGTTTATTTTGGCGATCCGCTCGTTCTGGCATCTTAGTCAGGTGTGTTAGGGCCGGATCTGTTGCTATGGGAGAACGGACAGTATGGATATGATGGAGCAGGCGCAGGAGACTTTTTCTGCGTGCCGATCCCACTGACAAACTCGATGTGATCGAATCAATTATGCCGCCAGTACTAAAACGGGGGAGATTCCGAGCGCCCGACAAGCTCATCGCATCTCTGCAGCGGCACTGATTATGCGGAGTAACCGGAGCCTGCTAGGCTGCCTGAGTCGGCTCCGTACTCCCCAGCTCCGCATAACCCTAAACTCTACATAAAGCCATGCGGTAATACATGGAGCATAAAACGGCGGATAAACTCGCCGGGGGCGCCCCTTCGCCCGATAATCTTTCCATTTGAAGGTCACACCCCGCTCATCGTGGGCGATGAGGCGGCGGTTGGCGATAATGTTTTGCTGGAACTGGAGCACACCGAAGCGATTAAGCGTGCTGTGGCCGAAGGCTTGGGAATTGTCTGTCTGTCACGCATTGCTCTGTTGGAAGCTTTCAGTCGCGAGACGTTGGTGCCACTGGAGGTTGCGGGTCGGGATTTTAGTCGCCAGTTCTATTTGATACTGAATCGCCACAAATACCGTAGCGCCGGAATTGAACGTTGGATGGAACTTTGTCATCAGGCCTGAAAACAGTGGGATTCCGCGATGGTTAAACTGCATCTGCCGTTCTGCACTATTCTTATAGGAGTATTTGTACAGATGCATTGCTAAAAATGCGCTTGAACGATGCACTTATAGCGATGTTTTGGAAATAAGAGTCTGATATTCCGGTTCAAGCATCCGTTGAGCCAGTCCGGTGACTGTCATGTCTAATCCGTATGTTTCCGAACTGCGTCGGCATTGGAAACTGCTGTTGGCCCTAGGGCTGCTATTAATGCTGTTCCCATTGCTGTCGGCATCCATCGACAGGGAACCCACTGGCGCTGAGGCTAGCCACCAAGCCTGGTCTTTGAAACTCTCCGGTGGCATCGGACCCGCCAGCAGCGACTATCTGATTCGTACTCTGGAAGAAGCGGCCGAAGCCAACGTTCATCTTTTGATCATCGAGCTGGACACCCCAGGCGGCCTGGATAAGTCGATGCGGACCATGATCAAAAAGATTATCGCCTCGCCAGTGCCTGTGGCCACCTTTGTCTACCCGTCAGGCTCTCGAGCCGCCAGTGCCGGTACCTATATCCTCTACGCCAGTCATATCGCTGCCATGGCTCCGGCCACCAATCTCGGGGCTGCCTCGCCGGTACAGATCGGTGCGCCGAGGTTGCCGGGCGCACCGCAACCAACGCCACCGGGCGGTGTCGAGAAAGACAAACAAGATCAAAAGTCAGGCAAAACACCAGTCGAAGACAGTGCTGCGACCATGCGCCGCAAGGTCATGAACGATGCTACCGCCTATATTCAGGGGTTGGCTGAGCTCCATGGCCGTAACGTGGAATGGGCTGAAAAGGCGGTGCGTGATGCAGAAAGTATCAGTGCTGAAAAAGCGCTTGAGCTGGGCGTTATCGATTTGGTGGCCAGCGACATTGCGGATTTGATGCGGCAAGTCGACGGGAAGGTGCTCAAGGTCAATAACCGGGACTATGCGCTGCATACAGAATCCATTGAGATTCGCCGCATTGAGCCGGACTGGCGCAATCAGTTCTTAGTGGTAATCACCAACCCCAATGTGGCATACATCCTGATGCTGGTGGGTGTCTATGGTTTGCTGCTTGAGTTTTATAATCCAGGTGTCGGTTTGCCCGGTGTCGTGGGCGGCATCAGTCTGCTGATCGCCCTCTATGCTTTTCAGTTGTTACCGGTCAGCTATATCGGTCTGGCGTTGATCCTATTGGGCATCGCCTTAATGTCGATGGAAGCACTGTCCCCCAGTTTTGGGATCTTCGGTTTTGGCGGTGCGGTGGCATTTGCCATCGGCTCGGTGATGCTGATGGACTCTGATCTACCGGGTTATCAGATAGCGCTGCCTGTGATCGCCGCTTTCACCCTGGTCTCCCTGTTGCTATCGATTATGGCGTTGGCGATGGCATTGAAAGCCCGCAGAAGCGCTGTGGTCAGTGGTGATGCCATGATGGTCGGGCAGCAAGCTGTGGCAATTGAGAACTTTGACGCTGAAGGGCGGGTTAGCATTCAGGGAGAGATCTGGAATGCTCACAGCACGGAACCGGTTCGCGAAGGAGACTCCGTGTTGATTCAGGCAGTTGAAGGACTGGTTCTAGAAGTCAGCCAGTTGGGAGAGTTCACCAAGTCGGGAGAGAAAAGATGATCACCTACTACTTCGCAATGGCAATCAGCGTTTTATTACTCGCCTTGTTATTAAGTATGTTCCGCGTTTTGAGGGAGTATGAGCGAGGTGTCGTTTTCATGCTTGGGCGCTTCTATCGTGTGAAGGGGCCGGGTCTGATCATTATCGTACCGGTGATCCAGCAGATGGTTCGTGTCGACCTGCGTACTGTGGTGATGGATGTTCCGACCCAGGATGTTATTTCTCGTGACAACGTCTCGGTCAAAGTGAATGCCGTTGTCTATTTTCGAGTGGTGGATTCCCAGAAGGCGATTATTAACGTCGAAAATTACATTGAAGCCACTAGTCAACTAGCGCAGACGACGCTGCGTTCGGTGTTGGGTCAGCATGAGTTGGACGAGATGCTTGCTGCCCGCGATACCCTGAACCAGAGCATTCAACTGATACTCGATAAGCAGACGGATGGCTGGGGTATCAAGGTCAGCAATGTGGAGATCAAGCATGTGGATCTCAATGAATCGATGATCCGCGCCATCGCCAAACAGGCGGAGTCCGAGCGTGAACGTCGCGCCAAGGTGATCCATGCTATGGGTGAGTTGGAAGCTTCAGCAAAACTGAGCGAAGCCGCGGAGGTCTTGTCCCGTCAACCCCAGGCGCTGCAGCTGCGCTATTTGCAGACGTTGACGGAAATTGCCGGCGACCACAGCAATACGATTGTCTTTCCTTTGCCGATGGATCTGCTGCAGAATCTTCAGAATGCGGCGAAAAAACCATCGTCCGACGTATAAAAGGCGGTTCGAAAAAACCAGTCCGGGAGCCTGCGACCTGATCGATCCGGATCCGCGTAGGTAGGACGGTTCGCGCGGTGATCATCCCGCCGTTTGAGGGATACTAGGCCGTTCTTCTTTGCTTTTTTGACAGGTAAACGTTTTCACAAAAGCGACCTAAATTTCCATGGCTAAGTATCAGCGGGGTGATAGGCTGATTGAATTTTGGTTGCCATATTGCTCTTATTTCGCCTTGCTCTTTAAATTCAGGGCTTTTAATTAGTGCCGGGTGGTGTCCCCAGTCTCGTCCGTTCCAGGACTCGTCTCTTTCTTGGTAGGAAACAT
>JBALWH010000015.1:0-96350 GCA_036960175.1 Motiliproteus sp.
CTCCATCTTTCAATAAAGGATAGTGTGTTGCGTTGACCAGTTGAGACCACAAGATTTAGCGGCCTAAAAGACACCCTCACAACTAGCTCAGACATAGCCTTTTTTATGTGGCTCGTGTTTTCTGTTTGGACAATCCCGACTAGGCCATAACAGCGTCCAATAGTGACCAAGCCATCTCTAAAATATCGTTTACTCACGAAGCTCCATTCCACACACCTTTTAGGCTATACTCCCGCCGTCAAATCAAGCGGGGGTTAGCATGAAACTTTGTAGTGTCGAATTAAAAAGCAACGAGGCAATCATCTGCCTGTTAACCCTCTCTGATGGGCTGTTTTCACTGCCCGATTGCCGGGCGCGCCGCCTCACGTTGATGGACGTTAACAGCACCGAGCATTTGAAAAAATTCCAATTCGATTTCGCTAAGTTGATGACCGATTACAACGTCGACAAGGTGGTCATCCGTCAACGCCCAACCAAGGGTAAGTTCGCCGGCGGCGCTGTCGGTTTTAAACTGGAAGCCACGATCCAGCTAATCGACGGACTCGATGTCGAGACTATCTCTGCCTCCGAGATCAAGGAATCACTGAAGGAAACTCCTCTACAGATACGCTTCAGCGACACCGGTTTAAAAGCCTTCCAGGAACCCGCCTTCACTACTGCTGTGGCCTACCTCAACCGCTAGCAACTATTGATTCAACACCGGTATTGATTCCTTTGCCATCACAGCCGTGGTGGCAAAGAGCAGGATAATGCTCCCATCTCAGCATATTGTGCTCAACTCTCGCCGAATAACAAAGAAGCGGCTGGCGCAATGCTCAGGCTTGGCTATAATGGCGCCTCATTCAGGAGGTTATTTTATGAGCAAGTCAAAGAACATCCAGAAGCCGCCGAGCACGACGGTCACTGGCGTCCCAACCGAAACCGGCCGCGGTATCATCCGAGATAACTTTCTCGCTGCGATTGTTACGTCAAGGGTCTACCGGTGTCAGGTTATTAGCGCCAAAAAAGGTAAGGGTTCCTATCAGCGTAAGGATAAGAACAAAGGACGAGAGTCCTATTTAATGGCGGCTTAACAGCCCCTATCAAATAGGATTTTTGTTTAAGTGATGGGCCGCCTAAAGGAATTGGTCCACTGCAAGAAACTGCAACATCGACCCTGGGCGGACTAGATCTTAGCCCAGGACTCTTAGAGAAAGGGTTTTTCCCCTCCGGTACGTTTTGCCCTGTTATAGCTGTAGCTCGATCTACAGAGGATTTATCATGAATTTTTCATCTTTAGACCTAGCTCCAGACTTACAAAAAGCTATCGACGCCTGCGGTTACAAGCAGATGACGCCCATCCAGGAAAAAGCGATTGTCTCTGCGCGGCGTGGCCACGACCTACTCGCTAACGCCCAAACAGGTACCGGCAAGACCGCCGCCTTCGCGTTGCCTATTCTGCAGCAGATGACTGATCATCCTAAGCCTACTCTGTCAGGAGCCCCACGGGCATTGATTCTGACCCCGACCCGGGAGCTTGCCGAGCAGCTAGCTGAAACCATTTCTCGTTACGCGCAGTTCTTGCCGGTGACCGTCACCGCGCTATACGGCGGCGTTAAGATGACCGGCCAGCAGGCCAAGCTAAAAGCCGGTGTCGATATCCTCGTTTCCACACCCGGCCGCCTACTGGAGCACTTGGAACAGTGCAATCTCAACCTGGCAAGTGCCGAGTTTGTGGTGCTGGACGAAGCCGACCGTATGCTGGATATGGGCTTTATTACCGACGTGACGGAGTTGCTGAAAAAAACCGCTAAAAAACGTCAGACCTTGCTGTTCTCTGCCACCGCATCAACAGCCGTCAACTCGCTCGCGAAAGATTTGCTGAAAAACCACGAAGTTATTCGTGTCGCCAAGCAGAACGCCACTGCCGATACCGTCGAGCATGTGGTCTATCCGGTGGAAGAGCGTCGCAAGATTGAGTTATTTCTCGATTTGATTGAACAGCACAACTGGTTTCAGGTACTGGTATTTACCAGCACTAAGGCCCAGGCCGATGCGTTAATGCGTAACCTGAAAATGGTTCGGATTAGCGCCGCGCTTTGTCACGGTGATAAAAGCCAGGGTTCCCGTCGCCGCGCCTTAGCGGATTTTAAAGCCGGTGATGTTCAGGTACTGGTTGCCACCGAAGTGGCGGCTCGCGGGCTGGACATTCAGGGGCTTGAACATGTGGTTAACTTCAACCTGCCCTACCTGGTTGAAGACTATGTACACCGCATTGGCCGCACCGGTCGCGCCGGAGCCAAAGGCCAGGCCATCTCCTTTGTGAGCCGTGAAGAAGAACGTTCTCTGGATAATATCGAGCGTTTGATAGGCGCTAAGATTAAGCGAATATTTATGCGTGGTTATGAAGTGGGTAGTCGTACCAAACTGAAGAGTAACCTGGCACAGCAGCCGCGCCCCGCGAGGACTAACAAAGCCACCGAAACCAAAATTATTCGCGACAAAAAAGGCAGCGGTACAGCCAAAGCCGCGACCAAGAAAAAGCGCTAAGGCTTTTCGACAACGACAGAAACAACACCTAGCCCGGGAATTTCAGCAATGCTTGCGGCCATTAGTCCGTAAGCATCCAAGGGGCTGCCGGGCGAAGGTTAAGGTTAAACGCTCCAGAGAGTAATGCACGACCATACGCAGAGCCATTGCAACTTGCATAGTTGCTATATCCCCCGCCTTATAGTGCAAAATCCCAACCCCGTTAAACTGAGACAGTTCACTCAAGAACATGATGTCTATACTTGAGGATGAACGCAGCCAAGAGCCTCCGGCTCCAGTCATAGATAACGAGATATAAAAAACCTTATTCAAGTGGCTGCATCTAATATTGATTCGGTTCTGCGCAGTTTTGTTTCACGGGCATATGATTGAGTCATAACGGAGGGCTCAACTATGGCAGAGAGTTCGGTTCGAGTGGTAAAAGTGGCACTCATTTCCAATTGCTCCGTAACCTTGTTCAAGCTAATTACGGGGGTATTGACGGGGTCGGCAGCGCTGATCGGCGAGGCCCTTCATAGCTTTATGGATGCCACTAACCAGGCCGTGCTGTACCGTAACGCTCATAGCCGTGGGCAGGCATCCGAACATATCTACTCCTATGGCCATGGTCAGACCCGTTATCTTGTAAACCTTTGGGCCTCGGTCGGGTTATTCTCCATCGGAGCCGGAATGGGATTTGCGTGGGGTATCTACCGTCTAATTGCTGCTTATCTGGGTGAGGGCCTCGCGGCGCAGCCACAAGTTGCACCCACGGTCACGGACTGGATGAGCCTGCTGGCGGTGCTGGGAGCTTTGATGATCCAGGGCTATAGTTTCACTCTTGCTGCACGTCTATATATAAACAGGATGTTGCAGGATCAAGTCCGTAATCCACTCACCTACCTGCGCGACTGTAAGGACGTCTCACTCGCCATAATCGTTGCCGAAAGTATTGCAGGGCTAGGAGGACTGCTGCTCGCGGGCCTAGGCATATTGATCACATTAGTGGCGCATAACCCATTCTGGGACGCGCTTGCAGCGCTGCTAATCGCAGTCCTCATCGGGGGAGTAGCATTCCAGCTGGGCTATATCTATATGCGTTACCTCACCGATGTGCGAAATCTCGATGCAGAAAGGGCATTAAAACAAATACTGGCTAAGCGTCAGGCTGTGCACAGCAGCGAACAGATCCATTCGGTAATACTAGACGATAACAGCACCATCCTATTTGCCGAAATCGAACTGGATCAGGAAGCCATGGTGACGGGAATGCTGAAGAGCATCTCAACCCAAAAGAAAGAACTGTTACGCAAGCTACCCGCCGACAAGCAAGCAGATATTAAGGCCATTGCTTTCGTAACCGCCCGCGCTATGGTCGAGGCACCGCTCAAGCGCGCCGGACTGATCGTCGCCAATCTGGAGCAGAGCCTGCGGGAGAAAGTACCGCAAGTCACTGCAGTATCGATCCGAATCAAAGGAATCAGCCCTTTCAAACTACCAGAACCCAAACAGCGTAAGCCCCTTCCCACCCAAGAGGCAGAGTATATGGGGCCGGAAAAATAGCTCCGTAAGTTGATCAATCGTTGCCAAGGGATCCATAGTTCCAACGTTGTAGCGCGAGCAGGAAGGGCTGCATCTAAAGAATCAATACACTCCTACCCTTTAGCTCATCATCAACAATCATATCTGGCCGTCTAGCCGAAGGACTCGGCGATACAGGGTCGACTAATAGTTAGTTTTTGTCCTTTGCAGTAACTAGGTACCCGGGGATTCATCCAAAAGTGTCGCAATTATTATATGAATCCCAGAATGGCTATTAATTAAAACAAAGGGGACAAATTGATTTTTCATTATCGCGGGTAACACTGCCTTTAAAGATCATCCTGACGCAGGGATCGAATCGTGACCGCTTTGGACGCCAGGATGCAGGCCTCCCGACACAGTGCGCAGCCAAGACAGACGCTCTCGTCTATCCGCGGCTTTTCACCGTCCCAGGTGAGGGCATTGGGAACCGGACAGGATCCTTGGCAGGCGCCACACTCGGGGCCGGAGTAGGGAAGACAGCGACCGGGATCGATTGAGGCTTTTGCTAAGGGGGAAACGGCTGCTGGGATCGGTTCTTCCTCCTCCCCACTGGCCTCTAACGGTCGGAGCAAGGCACCCGGTTCACAGGCAGTAACACAGGGCCAATCCTGGCAGAGATGACAGCCTTTGTTCAGCAGGTCCAGCGCTGGGGTTGCGGCTTCTTGAACGCCTAATTTCACCGACAACGGAAAGATAACCTGATGAGGACATGCCTCGATACAGGCATTACAACGTGTGCAGGCGAGTAAAAAATCCAGTTCGTCGATAGCAAAAGGGGGGCGGATAAAACGCTGCGCTTTCTTTTTGGCGCGACGCTCTGCCTCGTTTAGCGTGGCTTTTGCAACGTTATTCAGGCCCAGCTTAAAAAATTCGCGGCGATCCATGACACCCTCCACGTCGCTACTGGCTAATGATGCTCTTATCCTGCCTGGAATGAATTCAGGAGGTATTTCGACTTGAGGTGAAGATCTTATCCCTGATCAGTCGTTTCCGACGCCACAAGCTCAGGCCAACCAAACCGCTCGCCACTAGGGCGACGATAACCCCGAGGGGACCTATGGCAGGGGGATCGCCGATTCGAAGGGGGAAATCCATCGCATAATCGTGACCTTGGGCGACAAATGTTGCGCTGATCGTATAATCCCCATTTTCATCAAACACAAAGCTCTGCCGGTACACACCATCATCGATAACTTGCGTCCCCAATGGCACTTTATCTGTATTAAACCAGCTATCGTTTTGGGCAATAAAGGTGATCTCACCATCAAAGAGTTCGCCGCTTTCGATATGGCTAGCGTAGAGATTCACACGCCCGGGTTCGTGCGGCTGGGGAAAGGCAGGGAAGACCATATAAGTGACCAAATAATCGCCGACCTTGGTTTCCACAACGGCACTAGGGGGGGTATTGGATTCCTCATCCAGGCTATAAGCCGGCCGCCCCAACACATGATGGGCGAAGGCTGGCGGGGGCCCAAACAGCAGACTCAATACAAATATCTGCGCCAGCAGTCTGGAATAACAGATCCGTTCGTTGTTCATGGCTATATCCTATGAGCGGTGATGGTGCTTTGGAATTGTTGCACGATTCTGATCGGCACGCTGGGATGAGGGCATATCTCCACACAGACTCCACAGCCCACACAACCTTGCTGTATGACTGGCCGGTAAATGTTGGCAAAATCGAAGTCGATGGCTCGTTCTCCCAATGGACAGATGGCGACACAGGCACCACAAACGCCGCGATCTACCCAGGGGTAACAAGCTCCTTGATCGATCTGGGCAATGCCCATGTTAACCTGATACCGGTCGGTGGGCGTTAGGGCTTCGGTGGGGCAGACCTCCATGCACTTTCCGCATAGGATACAACCTTTCTCCTCGGCCACGATATAGGGTGTATTGACCTGGCCACCGCCCTCCCGCTGGTGGAATTTGATACATCTGGGTGGGCAGACCTCGCCACAAAGTCCGCAACCAATACAGGCTTCTGTGAAGGCCTTCTCACTTTGTAAAGCCCCGGGTGGCCGCAGTTTCAGTCGCCTCCGACCAGGGAGAATCGGATTCTGGTTTGCAACCACCGGTGCTATCAGGCGGGCAAGCGCATAGGGCAACATAGCAACAAGACCATATAACAATGGCGTTAAGATGCCCTTTATAAAAGAGCGCCTAAGCATCGTTCCCCTGCTGTGCCGATTTCTGCTGGTGCCGGTATTGTTGGCCTAAATGACCGGCTCCCTGAGCTGAGCTGTCTTGGGTCTGGACGGCAAAGATGAGTGCATCCGTTGGGCAAACGGCGATACAGGCGGTGCAGTTATTACACTCCTGACCAAAGTCGTCGTGCATTGGATTTAAACCGAATTCACATACGGCGTTGCACTTGGCACAGTCGTTACAGTGCTTGACCTTGCGCTGAATACGCACCAACCGATAGCGACCGAGCAACGCGTAAAGTGCCCCGCCAGGGCAGAGATAACGACAAAATCCCCGCCGGGACACCAGCAGATCGAACAGCAGGGTGGCGATAAAAAACACCGTACCCGAACCGAACCCAGCCAGTGCCAGGGCGTAATACAGCTCCCTACCGATAATCGCGGGGGGATAGATGGCCGCGACCAGCACCGAACCGGTCAATGCCGAAAGCAACAGTCCGGCGATCAGAACGCCATACTTGAGCCGCCGATCAAAGCGCCGATTACCCGTGCCCCTGTATAAGTCCTGCTTTTGCAACCAGATCCCCAGGTTGGTGTTGAGCTCATAAAGCAAGGTGGCCGGGCAGATCCAACCACAGAAAAAGCGCCCGAACAGGAGGGTAAACCCCAGCGGTATCAATGCTGTCAGCACAAAGGGCCAATAGATGTTCAGGCCGGCGACGCTCAGCCCGGCAAAAAACTGCCCAACCACGGCGAGAGGATCGCTGAGTTTCAAGCCAAACAGATTGCCGGACCAGGTGGTGCCTTTGATGGCATCGAGGTCCTCTGCGGGGTCATCGCTAAAGAAGGTAAGCGCCTCCATCACATCATAAAAGCGCTGTTCTTGGGGCAATAACAGATCATAGGCATGGGCGCCAATATAGTTTTGATAGACGCTGATCAACGGCAGCAGTATCAGCAACAAAAAAACCAGGCTGAGACTGATCCAGCGTATCTTGTTGAGGTGACGCCGAAACGGCGGCGCTACTGCTTTACTCCTGGCGGAAGCGATTTTTGTCGTCGTCATAAACTCCTGTGAACCCTTTTCTAAACCGTCTTTTAGCCGATAATTTCGACTGCACTATTAACCTGTTATTGGCCTGGCGGCCAGTAGTGACGCGTCCCTGCGCCACCTATTAACCCGTCGGATTAATAGGACACCGACAAATCATGGGTGGGGATGATGCGTATCGCCTGAGGAATTTGAATACAAGAGCGTTCGCAGAGACCGCAGCCAACACAGGCATCCAATACATGTGGTTGCTCCAGCATACCCACCCGGATCGCCACATCCGGCAGCGGACAGGCCCGATAACAGACACCACAGGTCTTGCCCTGGTAGGAAAGGCAAAGCCGTTTATCCACAAGAGCTTTGCCCATTTTCACCTCTTGGATAATGGGCTCGGCTTCTCGTTTGATCGGTTTCAGGGCACCGGTGGGGCAGGCATCACCACATTTCATACAGAGGATGCAGGCCTGTTCCCGGGGAATGATATAGGGCGTATTGATGCCATCCAGCCCCACCTCGGCACCAAAAAATTTGATGCATTGATTAGGGCAGACTTCGGCACACTGACCGCAACTGATACAGCGGCTGAGAAACTCGCTTTCCGACAGGGCTCCCGGCGGCCTTAAAAAACGACTGAACGCGCTTTTAAAAGTAAAGGCCGCCTTTGCTAGCGTCACCCCAAACAAGGGGGTGACGCTGAGACCTAACAACAGTTTTTTAAAGAAACTCCTTCGCTTCATATTTTTTCGATGCGACAGGCCTGCTTTTTAAAATCTACCTGTCCAGAAACGGGATCCCAGCATCGGTTAGTAATGCCGTTAGCCAGCCATTTGTTCTTCTTGGGATCGGCACTATCGGCCACCGACAGGTTCCAGGGACCGAACATATAGCCGCGAGGAACGTTGTTGCGCGCCGGTTTCACCATTGAGTTAGTGCCGACCTGGGCCCTGGCCTCCAGTGATCCCCGGCGGGTGATCACCCGTACCTTCTCGCCGTCCTTAATCCCCAGATCCTTGGCGTCTTCTGGATGCATCTCGACATACATTTCGGGCACTAAGCGACGAGTTGTCGGGCTGCGATTGGACTTGGCGGTATGAAAGTGTTCATACACCACCCCCAGTCCCATCCAGTAGGGGTATTTGTCCTTGGGAACCTCCTGCCAGGGCTTTCCACGCTCCTCCTCGTCAGGCAGATCCGGCGTCAACGCCCGGTCCCGCGCCAGTTTAATAAGATCAATATTATCGATGGTGTAATGACCCTCTTTGGTGCCAAACTCCATCAGCTTCTGGGTAATCTCCTTGCGATCGGTGTAATCCTGCTTGCACAGTTTCATATGCACCTTACCGTCCTTGGTCCGGAAGTAGCCGTAGGGGCGGTTCTCCCAGTCACCCTCCTGCATCATATATCGACGTTTGGTACCACCCTCCTTGGCACTCATCAGTGTCGGCGCTGGCCACTGGATACCGCGCAGGGCCTTGAGCTGTTCGTAGGGGGTGATCCCTTCGACTTTTTCACGTTCCAAAATACCGGTCAGGTCGGCGTCGGTACCGGCCGAGGCTCGGGCCATGTTCCGAAACACATCCTGGGCATCGTAAAAACCATCAGCCTTACGTTGGTAAGGGAATATTTTGTCAGCATCCAGCCCTAACAGGTGGGCGATCTCCTTACCCTTGTCGATGACCATATCCATGTCCGGCCGGCACCCCTGGGGAGGCTCACCGCCTTTTTCACAGATATTGATGCGCCGCTCGGAACTGATGTAGACACCCTCTACCTCACCCCAGGTGGCGGCGGGAAAGATGACATCGGCGTAAAGGTTATTAGGTGCGTGACGGTAGATTTCTTGCACCACGTTAAACATTTTCTTCAGCGCCGGGCGCACCAGGTTATATGAGTCTGGCAGATCGATATGGGTGGCGTAGACCAAGAACATAGCCTTTACCTCGCCCTTCAGCGCCCGCTCCATCATGCCCACCGCATAACCGGGGTTCTTGGAGTTCATGGCTCGCACCAGATTCTCCTCCGGCACGCCCCAGGCATCGGCCATTCTTTTGCGATGGGTATCATTTTTCAGCGATTCATTAAAGGGCAGCCTACCGGTCAGCCCGCCGGTAAAGCGTTCGCCCATGGCGTTGGGCTGGCCCGTCATGGAGAAAGGACCGCAACCCGGCTTGGCCAGGTTACCGGTCAGCGTCAGCAGATTGATGATAGAAATAACATTGTGCTGACCATGGAGGTGCTGGTTATAACCGATACCCCACATGATAATAACGCCGCCATAACCATCGCCTGCCTGTTTGCCCTTGCTGCGGGCCAGCCGTTTGCGAGTGGCATCGGCAAACATACCAGCAACACGGCGAATCAATGCCGGCGAGACGTCATGGTTGGGGCCACCCATACGGTCCTGAACCTGCTCCGGGCTGTAGTCGGCCCGTACCGCATCGACATACTCTTCCCAGCCGGTGACGTGTTCTTTAAGGAAATCCCAGTCGATAACGTCCTCGTGATCTTTAAGCAGCACGTGGGCGATGGAGTTGAGAAAGCTGATATCACCGTTCAAAATCGGCACATGGACATGGTTGTCTGGATTGATATCTTCATAGCCCATGCTGGTGCCGGTACGGCGAGGGTCAACCACCACGGTAGGGATATCGGCGTTCTTTTTATGATCGGCGGCACGCCAGAAAATAATGGGATGGGATTCGCGGGCATTGTGACCGAAGTGCATCATCATGTCGCACAGTTCGATATCCTCGTAGGCCAGCGGCGGGGTATCGGAACCCAAGGTCGCGAAATAGCCGGTCACCGCCGAGGTCATGCACATGCGGGCATTGGCTTCGATGGTGTTGGAACCCAGCACGCCTTTCATCAACTGGTTTTCCAGGTACTGGCCTTCAGTGGTCAGCTGCCCGGAACCGTACAGGGCGATCGAATTGCCGGAATATTTTTTGGCAAAATGGACGACTTTATGGGCGACCATCTCCGAGGTTTTTTCGTAGGGTACACGAACGAAGTGCTCCTCATCAAAAGAGCCTTTGGTTTGACTAATGTACTCCAGATCACCATGGCCCGGTTTGTTCCACTCCTCCCAGACATCTTTGCGCACATAGGCGTCGCCTTCCATACGATCGACATACATGGGTTCTGCGGCGGTGAGTCCTTTGATGCACTGCAGGCCGTTATTGGTGGGGTGATCCTTGTCCGGGCGCATGGAAACGATCTTGCCGTTTTCTGCCTGGATAATAGTGCCGCAGCCAACACCGCAGTAAGGACACTGGGCCAGGGCGGTGGTGCGCCCCTTACCGGTCACTGGTTTCGCCGGGGCGGCTTCCAGTTCCGGATTGTTGCTAACGTATAGACCGGAACCCACCGCGGAGGTGGCGATAAAGGCGCTGCCCTTGATGAAGCTTCGACGGCTAGTCTTGATGCGTTTCATAGTGTTGTACCCTTCTTTGTTGGCAGCCCGTTATTTATTCAGTGTGCGCAGGTAGCTGATGATGTCGTCAATCTCCTGATCGTTGAGATTGGCTAGACCTTCTGGCCCCGAAAATGGCAACATACGGGTATTGGAACGCCCTTTTCTAATGGTTTCCCTAATCAGACCGTCGCTCGCTTTTTGCAGGAATCCAGATTTGCCGATGGCGGTACCAGAGCCCCCCGCCATATAACCATTGCCCTCGGGGCCGTGACAGGTAGAACAGATCTGTTCAAACCACCGCTGCCCCAGTCGCGGATCACCGTGGGCATCAGGTTGAGCATCAATTTCGGCCGCCCGATTGGGTAAGGTTTCAAAGGACCGCAGATAAGCCACAACGGCCTGAATTTTCTCGCGCCCGAGGTGAGCATAGGGCGCCATACCGGTGCCTTTGCGCCCATCACGTATAGTGCTCAGCAGGTACTTGTCTGAGACAGAGGCCAATAACTCCTTATTGGTCAGCGAGGGAGCGAATCCGGGTTTACCGATAGCATCGGGTTGATGACAAAACACGCAGTTCTGATTGAAGACCTGCTTCCCCTGCTCGGCGTCAGCACTTTCTGCGGCATAGGCGGCAGTGGCATCCGTTAACAGAACAACGCAGCTGATTAAAGCCGATGTGATACATCTGTTTTTGATCATGGCGGTTCCCATCTCCTGGGTTTTAAATGACGGGTTTTACTGCGACTGAACTGAACTGAACTGAACAGATTAATAACCGTAGTCTAACAATGGCTATATAACCATCAGGGTTGGTGCTTAATTAACCACCTAATAGCCGCCTATAAAACTCTAGAATTGATCTGGATCAAATCAAGATGGATGTTTACCAACCCCAATCTTGCTGTCGGGTATAGGCCATCCCGGCATGACAGTCGTTGCAAGGGACCTTTTCGCTTTCGAAACGCTTGTGTTCGGCGTCGAGGAAGCTTTCCGGCAGTTGGTGAGCAATCCCCAGGTGACAATCGATGCAGGCCATTCCCTGGCTAAGCGCTTTTTGATGGGGATGCGTATTGGTGGAGGGTACGGAGGGGGTCGAGCTCATGGATGCAATGGAATGGCAGTTGCGGCACGCCTGCGAATCGCTTTCCCTCATGGTTTTCCAAACCATCTGCGCCAATTCCAATCGTTTCCCCAAGAACTTTTCCCGGCTATCGATAGTTCCCGCAGCCTTGTGATACAGCTCGTTGACCGCCCTGATTTTACGCAGCAACTTGGCCGACCACTCCTTGGGGACATGGCAATCTGGGCAGGTCGCACGAACACCGCTGGGGTTGTTAAAATGAATCGATTTTTTGTATTCTGGATATACGTTGTCGCCCATTTCATGGCAGGAGATGCAGAACGCCTCAGTATTGGAGAACTCCATGCTCCAATTGAAACTTCCCCAAAAAGCCAGACCCGCCAGGAAAGCGAGCACAACTGTTATCCTGAAAGCAATCATCCCTCGGCACGACTGTCTAGAGAGCGGCGACAATGAGCGGGTTTTACTTTTAGGCAACGGCGGCCTCCTATATATTCCTAAGATAAATCATAGCGAACAGCCCCCTACTAATAGCAGGGAAATATCAACCGTGCCTCGAAAGCAGCCCACGGGAGATCATCCGTTGGCTATGATTAGGGAGCCTCTGATCAAGTCCGCTGAGAATACCGAGGACCTTTTCAGCGGTTCCCTAAATAGCAATAACAAGCGTGCCACGCGCAGGAGAGGGATATATGAGGACCCCATTGAAGGCTATGCTGTTTGGATTTGGATTACTGCTGGCTCAAGGAGCGTCTGCGTATACTCACCATAATTCGCCCATCCACTGGCTGGAGTATTCCGACGCCGCGCTCGCCCGGGCACAGGCCGAGAACAAACCGATCTTTATGCTAATCTCGGCGGTTTGGTGCTACAACTGCCATATTTACGAAGCTACCCTGAACACCCCTGCGGTGGCAGATGTCCTCAACAGCGCCTTTATTCCCATCTTCGTCGATTATGACCGGCGCCAGGATCTGGCCCGTGCCTATCCCTCAGTGGGCATCCCGGTGACCGTAGTTCTAGCACCCAACGGCGAACACCTGGTCTCCGTACCCGGAGCGATCTCTCAGCCTCGACTGCTTAACAGTCTAGACAATACGCTGCGCTTTCTAGCCGATGAGTATAGCCCCAAAGAGGAAACCCTAGCCAAGGCAAAGCCTAGGCTGCAACGACCGCTGTCCCGGCAGCAACTCCAGCACTATCTTGATCAGTTCCAGCGCCAGATAATCAGCGGATTCGATCCGGTTTACGGGGGTTTCGGAGAGGCTCAGAAAGAGCCCCATGCCGAAGTGCTGCTGCGACTGCTGGAACTGGAGCGGGGCGGCGATCAGCGCTGGCGCACGCCGCTGCAAACCACCCTGGACGCCATCCTGGGAACCGGACAAATCTCAGCATCGAAAACCCGCCCGCCCTTTGAGGCGTTGCTGAAGTTACGCGCCCAACAGGCCAAGCAGCTAGAGGCGGTGGAACAGCTGCAGCAGCAGGACAAACTATCCGGACTCTACGACCCTATCGGGGGCGGTTTTTTCAGGTACGCCACCCGGCGCAGCTGGGGCGTTCCTCATTTCGAAAAAATGCTTCTTGAAAATGCCCAGCTAGCCGAGCTGATGCTGCAAGCATCATTGCAGTTCAAGCATCCGCTCTATCGCGAGGCGGCCAACAATAGCCTCAACTACCTGTTGACCCAACTCTACGACCAAGAGACCGGGCAGTTTTTCGGCAGCCAGGGCGCCGACGAGGTTTATTACCACCTCAGCCAAGACGAGCGGGCACAGGTCCCAGCTCCGCCGATCGACCGCACCAGCTATGCCGTGTCCAGCGCCCGCGCCCTGATCACCCTACTCCAGGCCGCCCAGCTGTTGGACGACCCGAACTACCTGTCGTGGGCGACCCAAGCAGCAGACTTTCTGGCGACCCACATGATCGGCGAGCGCGGAAGTTACAGCTATTTCGAACCCCGCGATTTCGACCCCAAAAAACCAGATCCCCCCAACAAAGATCAAAAACATAACCTTGCCCGGCTGGACGGTCAACTGAGCGATAATGCCTGGCTTGCCGAAGCGCTGCTGTTGACTTACCAGGCTAGCGGCGATAAACGCTACCTGGACAGGGCCGAGGAAATTATCAGCTTCGTCGCCGCGCACCTCTACGATTCGAAATCCGGCGGCTTCTTTAGCCGCGACAATAGCAGCTCATCCGCTTACCGGGCTGGCGAGGCAGTGCTGCGGGAGAAGGATCTAAAAGATAATGGCCAGATGGCGACAGCGCTGCAGCGGGCCTTTCAGATCACAGCCAATGAGAATTATCGGAAGATGCTCGAAGGCACGGCCGGTTATTTCTTTAATGCTGTGCAGCGGGGCTCGTTCAATGCCAGCTCGCCCGTCTGGCATCGGCTGGCCGAGCAACTGCTGGCCTCGGGACGATATCCATGACGGCGAAGTTCGGAGAGGTGCCGAGAGGGTATCATTCACCGGGCAATCCCAGAGCCGAGCATCTAACCTTAAGGGCAGTACCAATATTCCACTATGATGGAATTAATTACCGCATACTGTGCCATCGATAGAACTCTGACCCTTAGACGGAGGCTCCCATGAGTAAGGCTTTTTTAAACCATCTCAGTGAACAGCTGCAAACCTTGCAAGAGGACGGCCTCTATAAGCGTGAACGACAGATCCTCTCTGCCCAGAGCGCATCTATTCGGGTTGGCGAAGACCAGCTGGTGAGCAACTTTTGTGCTAACAATTACCTAGGCCTAGCCAACCACCCGACACTGATCGAAGCTGCTAAGGCGGGTCTGGATACGCGCGGTTTTGGCATGGCGTCGGTGCGTTTTATCTGCGGCACTCAGGATATTCATAAGCAGCTGGAGCAGAAATTAAGTGATTTTCTCGGCACCGAAGACAGCATTCTCTACTCCTCCTGTTTTGATGCCAACGGCGGCCTCTTCGAAACCCTGTTCGACGCAGAGGACGCCATCATCAGCGATGCACTCAATCACGCCAGCATCATCGACGGCGTCAGACTCTGCAAAGCGGGTCGCTATCGCTATGCCAACAACGACATGCAAGCGCTTGAAGCCCAGCTGCAAGCGACTCAGGATGCCCGGTTTCGTCTGATCGCCACCGATGGTGTGTTTTCCATGGATGGCACCATCGCCAATCTCAGAGCAATTTGTGATCTGGCCGACCGCTACGACGCCATGGTGATGGTGGATGATTCTCATGCGGTGGGTTTTATCGGCGAAAAAGGCCGCGGAACACCGGAGTATCACGATGTCATCGACCGTATAGACATTCTCACCGGCACCCTCGGCAAGGCGTTGGGCGGAGGCATGGGTGGTTATACCTCAGGGCCCAAGGAGGTCATCGCCTGGTTGCGCCAACGTTCACGCCCCTATCTGTTTTCCAACTCGTTGGCACCGGCACTGGTGTCGGCATCAATCGCCACCCTTGAGCTGTTGGCACAAAGCGACGACCTGCGCCAACAGCTTAAAAAAAATAGCGCCTATTTCCGCCATGGTTTGGAACAGGTTGGATTTACCCTTGCTGGTGCCGACCACCCGATCATTCCGGTGATGATTGGCGATGCCGCACTGAGTACCAAAATGGCCGATCGGCTGCTAGAAGAAGGTATTTATGTTATCGGCTTCTCCTTCCCAGTAGTGCCCAGAGGCGAGGCTCGGATTCGGACCCAGATTTCAGCAGCCCATAGCCGCGAACAACTCGACCATGCCATCGCCGCTTTCACTCGCATTGGCCGCGAACTGGGTATTATCGGGCCTGCACCGGTAGGCGTTCAGTGAAAAGGACGCCGCCGTTTCAGTCACAGACGGAACTAGAGACCATTACGAGGAAGGAGCCGCGATGAAAACCTTAGCAAAACTGAAACCGGAACCAGGCATCTGGCTACATCAAGCCGAACGGCCCAAACTCGGTCATAACGACCTACTGATCAAAATTCGCAAAACCGCCATTTGCGGTACCGATATCCATATCTATAACTGGGACCAATGGTCGCAAAACACCATTCCGGTGCCCATGACCGTGGGCCATGAATATGTCGGCACCGTAGCAGAGATCGGCCAAGAAGTGAGTGGCTTTAAGCTGGGTGACCGGGTCTCTGGTGAGGGTCATATCACCTGCGGCCATTGCCGTAACTGCCGCGCCGGTCGCCGCCAGCTATGTCGCAATACCATCAGCGTCGGCGTCAACCGTCCCGGTGCCTTTGCCGAATACTTAGTAATTCCGGCCGTTAACGCCTTCAAGATTCCAGATAATATCTCCGACGATCTGGCGGCAATCTTCGACCCACTGGGCAACGCCGTGCACACCGCACTGGCCTTCGACCTGGTGGGTGAGGATGTGCTGATTACCGGCGCGGGCCCAATTGGCATCATGGCCGCAGCGGTTGCGCGGCACGCCGGTGCCCGCCATATCGTCATCACCGATATCAACCCCTACCGCCTGGATCTTGCCGATAAACTAGGTGTCGCCCGAGTGGTGAATATCGAGCACGAGGATCTGGGTGAAGTGATGGCCGAACTCGGCATGAGCGAAGGTTTTGATGTCTGCCTGGAGATGTCAGGCGTCCCTGCTGCGTTCCAGCTGATGCTCGACAAAATCAACCATGGCGGCAAAATCGCCATGCTGGGTATCCCCGCCGGAAACACTGCCATCGACTGGTCACTGGTGATTTTCAAGGGACTGACGATCAAGGGAATCTATGGCAGAGAGATGTTTGAGACCTGGTACAAGATGGCTAGCCTGATCCAGGCCGGACTCAACCTGGGCCCAATTATCACCCACCGGTTTCCCATTGAGGAGTTTCAACAAGGGTTTGATGTAATGCGTTCGGGGTTATCGGGCAAGGTTATTTTGGACTGGGAATAGCAGCAAGGGGAAACAAAGCCTCCCAAACCAATATTATTCGAGACAAGAAAGGTAGCGGTATAGCTAATCCTCTTAGCTATACCGCGTCTCTTATTGTTCGATTACTGACCATTCTTTGATGTGCCCAGGTGTGCATCAAAGTTAGCGATATAATCATCCAAATTTTCCTCGAGCATTTGCCGGTATTCCTTAACAAAGTATTCGATCATCTTCTCTTTGGAATTTTGCAGATCCTCGGCATTGTCAAAACCGCAAGCACTGATCCAGGCGTTAAACCTTGCCACTGCAAACATCGAAGAGGCACTGACTTTCCCCCGCGCGACCTCAGGTGTTATTTGCTCATTGGCAAGAAAAATATGAGCATCCGCTCGTTTGTAAAATCCTTCATCGACGTCTTTCATTCACTGCTTCCTATAAGGAGAATTATGGGGCCCACTGTGTGGCTACGGCTCGTTCAATGATATAGCCCCAGCAATTACTGTTACAACATAAAGGGCCTACTTCGTTAACTTGGACTCAACTATTGGAGTTGCTCAGAAAATACGCCTTTGTGTTTTGATGAACCTCGGAGCTACGCAGCAGGCTTTCTTTGGTCCACCATTTCATTTCGTGGTGCTGATCACCGGGCACTATTTTGAGCTCATCACTGACAATTACCCTGTATCCCAAGGCGACGTAATGGGTATTTATGCCGTCTATGCCATGATAATTATCATCGTAGATATGATCGAATGCGCCTATCAGCTGTGCATCTTCGATAGCTATCGGTGTGCTTAATTCAGTGGATGAAATTCTTATTATCGCCTCCGCCAAACGTTCGTTTTTTCTGATTCTGCCCCCGGCACAAACCAATAATCCTGAGCCGGTCGATTAACCCGCTTGCCTAACAAAACCCGCCCCAGCGAATCTTCAATCATCAATCATCAAATCAATAGACACTAGAGGAGTCGCATCGACTACTATCAAAAAACGTTCTTTATCAATCATAAGGTATCTAATGTTCGTTTGATTTTTTGCTCACAGGTAAGGCCCAACTGAAGAGCTAGCTCTGACCCTTTCCTCACTATACAGGCTTCTATTTGCGACAGTTGCCACAACAGCGCCCATTAGTGTTCAATGGCACACTAAGATCCAGAGATTACTATAAAAACTTTGAAGTCTCAGGAGCAATAAGGAATCTTAATAAACAAGGAATATTAATCATATGACAGTTGCGATTCTTTCGATATTGGCCATGATAATTGGCCTCTCCGGATTTTTACTCACACGCCTGATTCCCAGTCGTTTCCCGGCGCTGATTCAACGCATTATTAAATCGGCACTGATCATTTTCGGTGTTCTCGGTATCGTCTCACGCTCCTTTGTGATTGTGGATGCCGATGCCGTCGGTCATCTCAAACGCGTCTACCTGGCAGATGATCTGCCTCCTGGAAAAATCATTGCACAAGCAGGCGAAAAAGGCCCCCAGGCGAATATTCTCGGCCCTGGCTTTCATTTCATCTGGTTTGTCCGTGTCCTCTATGACGTTGAAATGGGAAATATTGTCGAGATTCCAGAAGGCACTTACGGCTTTATCAGCACTAAAGACGGCGCCCCCTTACGTCAAGGACAATACATCGCTGACCCCTGGTCTGATGATAAAATCCGTGAGATGCAAGACGGATCTTTTTTCCTGGGTGCTGGCGGAGGTCAAAAAGGACCGCAGTTAACTGTTCTTCCGCCGGGAAAATACCGGCTCAATCAATACCTGTATAGCGTCACGCCTTACAAGGCGCTGGATGTTCCTACCGGTAACGTCGCGGTCATCCGAGCCAATGTGAGCACAATAGAGAACTGCCCCAGCCCCCATAGCACTGCGGGCGGTTCCGCCAACAAAAACCTCTCAGCACCCATTGTTCCTAAGGGTTGTATGGGGGTATGGGATGAGGCCTTACCGCCGGGCCGCTACTATTTGAATCAAAAAGCCTTTGTTCCTACGGTCATTCCGACCCGTGTGCAGGTATGGACCTATAGGGGCGGCTACACCCAGCGCAAAGTAGATCTGTCACTTAGCGAAGATGGCACCATCAAGCAGACCTTTACTGAAACAATGATCAAATATGATCCCAAACATGCGGATCGTGCCATCAATGTTCGGGTAGAAGGCTGGACCTTCCCGGTAGATATTCGCGTGCTGGTTCAGGTCCACCCGGCACAGGCACCCCGTGTTGTCGCCTCGGTCGGGACTCTAAAAGAGGTTGAAGATAATATCATCACCCCCACCATCCGTGATGCACTGCGCACTATTGGCGGCCATCCCGATCGCAAGGTGATGGACTTTGTCGAAAAGCGCGATGAGATCATGCAGCAACTTGAAGCGGTACTGGTGCCAGAGGGTGAAAAAGCAGGCGTGACCATACAAGAAGCTAAAATGGGCGAGCCGGCATTGCCGCCAGAACTGATGGTCGCACGACTGCGTAAACAGCTGGCTACGCAATTGAAAGCGACCTACGAAGAGGAGCGCAAGGCACAAACGGAACGGATTAACGTGACCCGTGAGAAAGCCACGGCCGATCAGCAGCCAACTCTGGTAACAGCGGAAATCGAAAAGAAAGCAGCCGAGCACCGCAAGACCCAGCTAGAACTAGAAGGCGAAGGTGAAAAACTCCGTTTAATGCAGATCGCCCAAGGCCAGAAGGCCCAAGTTGATGTGTTGGGGCAAGACCGCGTACTGCAACTGCAGATGCTGAAAGCAACCCTGGAGGTGGCCGCCGAGAATCCGGACATCATCAAGGTTCCGATGGTAATGGTTGGTGGAACCGGTACTTCATCACTGGAGGGTGCCGCCGCTGTGCTCGGGGCCTCGAACTTCACTCGGATGCTGGATGGTATTTCGGCCAAGCCTAAGGCAATGCCTAAATAACCGCTAGACAGCTGTTCTCTGGAATAGCTGCAGGGGGACTGTCAGAGTCCCCCTAGTAATCCTTCTGGCGATCAATACCCTAGTTCTCACTGGTAATCCCCCCGCAAACAGAGACAACTTAACGACGTTCCCCTGCCCCGGAAAAAAAGTTAGTTATCCAGCGCATCATCAATCGGTCATCGACCTTAGCAGCTAGCGACGCTTGGCCCTCGCGACCTCGGGCGACGGGGATTTGCCCGGTACGCTTCGCCATCAGAGTGCTGGCGTAGGACTTACTGAACTCTGGATGGCCCTGCACACTCATCATATGATCACCGTATTGGAGCATGTAATAGGGACAAAAGGGGCTGCTGGCCAGTACTTCGACTCCTGGTGGCAGCTGCGTCACCTGGTCCTGATGACTCACGATTAGGTCCAGCGACGATTGATAAGGCTGCATCCAGGGTTTCTTGATCGCTATCTGGTTGAATGACACACCTATCCCCCAGCCGCGATCAGACTTTTCCACTCGACCAGCCAGCGCCTTGGCCAGCAACTGATGGCCGAAGCAGATACCGACATATTTTTTCTGTGTCTGAGCCACAGCGACGACGAACTCCTGCAGCTCATCAATCCAGGGATCACCATCGTTGACCCCAAAGCGACTGCCGGTGGTGATATAACCATCGCAGTCATCGACAATGCTGGGAAATTCGCCGTCCACCACCCGGTAAGTAACAAACTGCCAGAGCGGAGAGAGATCTCCCAACATCGATTCAAACATCGCCGGATAATTACCGAATTCAGGCTGCAGCTCGGCCATCACATCACCACATTGCAAAATACCGATTTTCATCGATTTCTCCGCTTCTGCTGCCACCTGCAAGGACGCCCCTAACTACATCTGTAACTACGTCAGTAACTGCCCCAGTAAAACGACAGCAATAACTACAGCCGGCCGTGCACCGCGTCCTTAAAGAGCGCGGCATACTGCTGAGCGTCAAAGAGGATCGGGTTAGTGCTAGCCGTGGCATCGGCTGCCGCCATTAGCCCGACAAGGTTAGCATCGATATCTTCGATTTCGATGGCTGCCAGGCTGTGCGGGATACCCAGATGCTGGCGCAACTGCAACACCCAACTAAGGAAACCGTCGAACCCCGGTTCGAAACCAGCGCCGGTCAAATCCAGATAACGGCTAAGACGCTCGATGCGTACATTGATGGCCTCTCTGTTAGCTTTCAGCACGTAAGGCATTAGGATGGCGTTCAACATTCCGTGATGAGCATCATAAAGAGCCCCCAACGGGTGGGCGATTGCGTGCATAGCACCCAGCCCTTTCTGAAAAGCCGTGGCCCCCATACTGGAAGCCACCAACATCTGCATGCGCGCCTCGAGGTCATTGCCATCCATCACCGCCCGCGGAAGGTAGGTTTTCACCAATCGCGCTCCCTCCATGGCGATCCCTTCAGCCATCGGATGATAGCTTGGCGAGCAGAGCGCCTCAAGATTATGGGACAGGGCGTCTATGCCGGTGGCGGCGGTCAGTAGCGGTGGTAACCCTGTAGTCAATTCAGGATCCAGAATCGCCAGGGTCGGCAACATTTCGGGATGAAATATGATGCGCTTAATATGATTATCCTGATCCGTTATCATTGCAGCGCGACCCACTTCAGAACCAGTACCCGCTGTAGTCGGCACCGCAATAATGGGGGCGATGCTTGCTTCATTGACTCGAGCCCAGTTATCCCCGACATCCTCAAAATCCCATAACGGGCGATTCTGCCCCACCATCAGCGCCACCGCCTTGGCAGCATCAATACAAGAACCACCACCGAAAGCGATCACGCCATCGTGATTTCCTGCACGATAAGCATCGACGCCTGCCATCACGTTACTGCCGGTGGGATTACCCTGCACCTCACTAAAACAACCCACCCGCAGACCCTCTTGTCGACACTGATCCAAGGCGCTGCAAACCATCGGCAGCGTAGCCAGCACCGGATCAGTAATCAGCAGCGGCGCCTGCATGGCCAGTTGTTGGCACAGTTGCGGCAATTCCGAAACCCGACCGGCGCCAGCATGTATGCTATTGGGGTAGCTCCAGTTGCCCTGTAATTTTGTCATAGAAAACCTCTTATACGTCGATCTTTATATGGTAAGACTTGGGCCGGGTCAGCGATGTAAAACCCAGCGTCGACAAGCTGCAGCCGCGTCCGGAATTTTTCACCCCGGTCCAGGCCAGTGCCGGATCCAGGTAATCGCAACGATTAATAAAAAACGTCCCCGTCTGCAGCTGGTCACCCAGGGCAATGGCTGCCTCTATATCGTTGCTAAAGATGGCAGCAGTAAGACCATATTCACTATCATTCACCAGCCGGACCGCCTCAGCGTCAGAACCCACCTTTTGCACCCCCACCAGCGGACCGAAGGACTCCTCAGTCATCACCCGCATACTGTGGTCAACATTGGTCAACAGCTGTGGCGCCAGGTACGGCGTGCCAGCCTGGTCCAGCGGAAAGTCGCCAGGGTCGATATGAGCTACCGCACCCTGCTCCAACGCCTCACTGATCTGGCCTCGGATAAAATCAGCAGCGGCAATACGTACCATGGGCCCCAGGGTGGTTTGCGGGGCATCCGGGCGACCCAGCCGATATTGCTGCACCAGTGCTACTGCTTTTTCAAGAAATTCATCGTAGACAGATTCATGGACATAAATGCGTTCGATTGCGCAGCAGGACTGACCGGAGTTAAAGAAGGCGCCATCGATACAAGTTTCCACCGCATAGTCGAGGTCGGCATCGGCGCGTACATAGGCGGGGTCCTTGCCTCCCAGCTCCAACCCTACACCGATAAAACGACCAGCAGCAGCGCGCTCCACCATGGCCCCGCCCGCGACTGAGCCGGTAAAGGCGACGTAATCGATTGCAGATGAGGTGATCAATTGCTCGGTATCGGCATGGGTCAGGTGCAGGTACTGAAACAGGCCATCAGCTAATCCAGCCTGATGGAAAGCATCCACCAGCCGCTCGGCACATAAAGGCGTCTGCGCCGAATGTTTAAGCAACACAGCATTGCCCGCCAGCAGCGCCGGCATAATAGTGTTAATCGCGGTCAGATAGGGGTAGTTCCAGGGCGCTATAACAAACACCAACCCCAAGGGTTCCCGCCGGATATAGCGAGTTAAACCGGCGCTTTCCTCTATGTCGATAGGAGCCAAGGCCGCTTCGGCCACCTTGATCATGTAGCGGCCACGCTGCTCGAGGCCCAGCACTTCTCCTGAGGCATATTTAATCGGTCGACCCATCATCCAGCACAGCTCTTCAGCGATCTGTTCGCTTTTGGCAACCAACAGGTCCAGCGCCTTACTACAGATACGCTGCCGCTCAGACAACGGCAACATTTTCCAGCCGGATTGAGCGGCCACTGCCCGCGCCTGTGCTGCGTCGATTAGCCCCTTAGTTGCAAAGGGACGTTCCACGTAAAGGGAGCCATCGATCGGCGACCAGGTTTGCTGCATTGACGTCATCGGCGGTTTTCGTTCCTCATCAATCTTTATGTGTAGGCGACCCTGTCAAATAATCTCGAAGTAACGCTCCAGTTCCCAGTCGGTAATATGTTTATGGAACTCTCGACCTTCCCATTCGCGGGAGGCAGCATAGTGCTCAACGAAGGCATCACCAAACAGCTCACGAGCGGCGATTGAGCCACGCAGGGCTGCGGCGGCATCGATGATATTTTTTGGCAAGGACTGGTGCACAGGATGCTGCTGTTCATAAGCGTTACCCGTGGCTATCGAATCCGGTTCCAACTGGTTTTGAATACCGTATAAGCCCGCGCCCAGGGCGGCGGCCAGGACGATATAGGGATTCGCGTCAGCAGAACCAAGACGGAATTCCAGCCGTTGTGATTTGTCGGTGCCAGGGATCACACGCAAGGCGGTGGTGCGGTTGTCACACCCCCAAGTAGCATCTGTCGGGGCCCAAAATCCCGGCACTAGGCGTGAATAGGCATTGACCGTCTGCGCCATCATCGCCATTAACTCCGGCATTAACGCCTGCTGACCAGCCAGAAACTGGCGTTGCAGCGTACTCATATTCATCGGTTTTTGGGGATCGTAAAAAGCCGAGCCGGAGCCATCTCGGTGACGTAAGGACAAATGAATATGGCCAGACTGCCCGGGGTAGTCGTTTGACCACTTCGCCATAAAGGTAGCCATCATATCCTTGCGTTGCGCCCAAACCTTAGTAAAGGTTTTGAACAACGCGGCCTTATCGGCGGCTTGCTGGGCACCATCCACCGCCAGCGCAGCCTCGATAACACCGGGCCCGGTTTCGGGGTGCAGGGATTCAATGGGAAAGTCCATCTGCTCGCCCAGTTCCAGCAGCTCGTTATGGAGATCGCAGTGAACGGAATTGCGCAATATCGAGTAACCAAAGTTGCCCGGAGTGATGGGCTCTAAATTGCGATAATTCTTGGCCCGCGCCGAGACCGGGGTCTCGTTGAACATAAAGAATTCGTATTCAAATGCTGCGTAAGCAGCGAAGCCCATCTCCTCGGTTTTTCGCAGTACGCGAGCCAGAGTGTTACGCGGACAGATGCTGGCTGCCTTGCCGTCAAACTCACACAGAAACAACAGCATTCCAGGTTCAAAGGGAATATCACGGCAACTATCCGGCAACACTTTTACCGCTGCATCAGGGTAGCCGGTGTGCCAGCCTGTGTACTTAATATTGATGTTCTCGTAGAGTTTATCCTGAGAATCCCAACCCAACACCACATCGCAAAACGCGAAGCCGTTATCCAATGAGGCAAAGAATTTGTCTTTGCTCATATACTTGCCACGCATGATACCGTCGTTGTCGAACAGCCCCACCTTTACATGGGCCAAGCAGCGCTCTTCAACGATCTGCTTGGCGTCAGCGATGCTTGTCACCTCTCTTGGCTTGATCATCTTTCCATGCCTTTCTTATCTCTATCTATATTCTGATAATAGACAACAATCTGTTATCGCTACGCACCAATACCCTTCAGTATGGACCACCCAGACCACTGCGCATCGACATTACTTTGATAATCGGGGTAGACACGAGGAGCGCGACAACAAGAGGGGATCTAATGAGGGGGCAACGATGGCATGAGCTGTACGACAGCGACGGGTAGCGCTAGAAACAGGCGGAAATGTTATGGGCTAGCATGAGTGGCCGCCCCCAGGTGTTACATCGGAGAAGGCCTGAAGGCTCGTCGAATTAAGCGGGTTACCAGCAGGCCTAGACCTATTATTGGGCCTTTTACCTCAGATCTTCATAATTCCAGATAGTTGGCTATTTCATAAATATCCGGCTTTCCTTCTTCAAAACCAAAGTAGCAGACATCTTCTTTATCGCCGCTTTTTTCATCGATGATACCGACGACAAATTCAGCTTTATGCTGTTTGGCAAGGGGATAAAGAAAGTTAAAGGGATCTTTGAGTTCTGCCCTGCGTTTTACCGTCATGTAGATGCCCGGTGGCGACTGCAGCTCATGGTCTTGTGACTCGGTCTCCGGTTTAGCGTCAGATGCGCCGATCTGAACCGCCTTGCTGCCTGAGGTTTCCAACCAGCTAACGATTGCGCTGTTGATGGCCGTGGCTGCAGAGGTATCAAGACCATCATTATCATCAATCTGTACATATATTTTCATGTCTTATACCGAGCCTGCTGCTGTAGTTAATGTAAAAACGGTTGATTTGAACCCCGTTAATTTGCAGCGTTTTATCTGCAAGCGGTCATTCTATAACGACGTTTCAACTGCGTCTTCAGGAAGGGACACTCGGCCCAATTAACGCCGGCGCTTGCCGTGTTTTTTACCTAAGGCACGATCTCTGGCCCGTTGCTTTTGTCCCCCTGGGCTATTTCTGCGTGAGGGTTTCACCTCTTTGCTGAGGTCGGGTTCGTAGCCGGGTAACCACTGCTGTGGCAGGCGGGTATCAAGAATCGCTTCAATCTCTTCCAACAGGTAGTTTTCTTCGGGACTGAGTAACGAGATCGCCAACCCAGAGCCACCAGCACGGCCGGTACGACCGATACGGTGGATATAATCTTCGGCGTTAAAGGGCAGTTCATAATTGATCACAAATTTGAGCTGATCGATATCCAAGCCTCGGGCCGCCACATCGGTGGCTACTAACACACGGGTCTTTCCTTCGCGGAACTCTTCCAGCGCTCGTTCCCGCGCCCCTTGCGACTTATCGCCGTGGATAGCCTGGGTTTTCAGGCCGTCTTTGCACATCTCGCTGGCTAGATGATCGGCCCCTTGCTTGGTACGGATAAAGATCAGTACCTGATGCCAGTTGCGAGCGCCAATCATATGCGAAACCAGCTCACGCTTACGATCGGCATCGACGGCATAAACCATCTGCTCAACCTGAGTGGCAACGGTGTTGCGGGCATCCACTTCGATCAGCGTGGGTGACTTCAACAGCGTCTTGCTGAGATCGAAAATCTCCTGATCAAAGGTGGCGGAAAACAGCAGCGTTTGGCGCTCGGCAGGAATAGTTTTCAGCAGCCGCCTGATCTCATCGATAAAGCCCATATCCAGCATGCGGTCCGCTTCATCGAACACCAAATGCCGTACCTGACCTAAATCGACGGCGCCACGACTGATCAGATCCAACAAACGGCCCGGCGTTGCCACTACAATATCGACGCCCTCAGCAAGCGCTTTGATCTGAGTATTGATACTGGCACCGCCATACACCAGCGCGGCGCGCAACTGACAGTGCTTGCCGTAGCCAACAAAATTACGGTATACCTGCTGCGCCAATTCTCGCGTGGGAGTGAGCACCAGCGCACGCACCGGACGCTCAGTCTGGTCATCCACGGCCTTCAGACTCAATTGCTGCAGAATAGGAAGCGCGAAGGCTGCGGTTTTACCGGTGCCGGTTTGCGCACCCGCCATGACATCTTGTTGGTCCAAAATCGCTGGAATGGCAGCGGCCTGAATCGGCGTAGGTTCGCTATAGCCTTGCTCGGCCACCGCGTCCAATAACTGCTGCTTAAGACCTAACGCTGAAAAGCCCATATTGATTCGTTATCCCTGCTGGCTGTTAATGCTGAGGCCGATGGCTTCGGCGATTTTAATGCCATCGATAGCAGCCGACATAATGCCGCCGGCATAACCTGCGCCTTCTCCAGCCGGGTACAAACCCTTGGTGTTAACACTCTGGCAATCAAAACCACGTTTAATAGCGACAGGTGAAGAGGTCCGGGTCTCAACGGCGGTGAGCAAAGCATCATCCTGAGCAAAACCTTTAATCTTCTTATTAAACGCCGGGATCGCTTCACGAATCGCCTCAATACAAAAGTCCGGCAGAGCCTCGGACAGGTCGGTCAGCTTAATACCAGGCTTGAACGACGGCGCAACCTTTCCCAGTTTTTCTGAGCCCTTTGCCTTCAGGAAGTCGCCCACTTTCTGCGCTGGCGCGTCATAGTTTTCCCCGCCTAAGCGATAGGCATTGCTCTCAAGTTGACGCTGGAAATCAACACCAGCTAATGGGTTTCCTGGATAATCGGAGGGATCGATACCCACCACGATGGCGCTATTGGCATTGCGTTCCTGACGGGAGTACTGGCTCATGCCATTGGTGACCACGTGATGTTCTTCTGAGGTGGCGGCAACCACAGTACCGCCCGGACACATGCAGAAACTGTACACCGAGCGACCGTTTTTACAGTGATGCACCAGCTTGTAATCGGCAGAACCCAATACCGGATGGCCGGCGTTTTTACCAAACTGCGCTTTATCGATCAGCGACTGTTCGTGCTCAATGCGAAAGCCTACAGAAAAGGGTTTGGCTTCCATGTGTACATTTTTGTCGTACAACATCTGGAAGGTATCGCGAGCACTATGACCAATCGCCAGGGCAATGTGTTTGGAGTGGATGGTTTCGCCATTCGCCAGCGTGATACCAGTGACCTGTCCATCCTCAATATGCAGGTCATCAACCCGCGCGCTAAAGCGTATTTCACCGCCCAACTCCAGTATCTTAGCGCGCATCTTTTCCACCATAGATACCAGCCTGAAGGTACCTATATGGGGCTTGCTGACGTACATAATCTCTTCGGGAGCACCGGCTTCGACAAATTCAGTCAAGACCTTACGGCCGTATTGCATTGGGTCTTTGATCTGCGTGGATAACTTACCATCGGAAAAAGTACCCGCGCCGCCTTCACCAAACTGCACATTGGATTCGGTATTGAGCTTTTTCTCGCGCCAGAATCCGAAAGTATCTTTAGTGCGTTCCCGTACTTCTTTACCACGTTCAACAATCAGTGGCTTGTAGCCCATCTGTGCCAGCACCAGTCCCGCCAGCAAACCACAAGGGCCAAACCCGATCACCAGAGGACGCTCCTGCAGATCAGCAGGCGCCTCGGCCACGAACTTATATTCCATGTCAGGGGTAGCCCGAACAGACTGATTGTCAGCAAACTTCTTTAATAGCTGGTCATTTACACTGGTGTCTACATCGAGGGTATAAATCAAAGAGATACTGTTCTTTTTACGGGCATCATATCCACGTCGACGTATTTCATAGCCCCGCAGCTGTTCGGACGTTATATCCAAGCAGGCCAAAATAGCATCGATCAGCGCTTGCTCGTTGTGATCAAGGGGCAATTTAATATTGGAGATACGAATCATGTAATGAATTCCAGCGCACAAAGATAATCTATAAAACAAGGAGATAGGAGACAGCAAACACCCGGTTTAAAAATCACCCGCGTCCGCGTGGGCACATTATAGGGGAACAGCTATCAGGCAGGAAGAAAAGCCCACCGAAAAGCTCAGACTGGCAACCGCCAGTCACCCTTAGCGCCGACTCCCCTTCCAGACGCACTGCTATACTGGCAACACCATTTAGCGGCGAATGGCAGCATTCCATCATGGCCGTAATCAATAACAAGGAGCCAATATGAGTGTCGTGCCAGCCGCTGTTGAAGGTATCTATGTGGGCAAGCTGGGGGAGATTGGTCCGGACGCCAGCCCTACGGGCATATTTAAGTCACCGATAGAAGGCCCCATCGCTGTATCTACCTTGGGTTTAGCGGGTGATATACAGGTTGATCGCCGCGTCCATGGCGGCACGGAAAAAGCGCTCTATCATTATCCGGCAGAAAACTACGCGGTGCTGCGACAGGCACTTCCTCATCTTAAAACAGCCTTTGTTCCCGGCAGTATTGGCGAGAATCTATCCACCCATGGCATCGACGAAGACAGTGTCCATATCGGCGACATCTTCTCCGTCGGGTCTGTAGTGTTGCAGGTATCGCAACCACGCCGTCCCTGCTGGAAGGTAAACCACAAATATGGCAATGGTCATATCAGTGCATTACTCATGTCTGAAGGCATTTCGGGCTGGTATTACCGTGTACTGGAGGAAGGCGAAATAACCTTGGGAGATAGGATAGAATTACGTGACCGGCTACCCCAGAGTGTTCCTGTGCGTCAGATCTGGCAGCTGTTTCTGGAACGGTTGCAGCAAAAAGTAGAATCCGGCTCTGCCTTACCTGAAATAGCAGGTTTGTCGCCGGAGTGGCAGTTTCAGTAACAGCGCTGCCAACAACCAACCCGCCGACTTTGGTCAATTTTGATCTAGGTTCAGCGGCTCACTCTTAGTATCGAAAAACCTGCTTTGATGAATTGTTAGGTCAAAAGCCCTTGTCGTTTAATCGACCCCCTAACTCAACTCCTATGAACGCCCTAAACAGCACCGCTAACCTGAATCATTAGACCTATGTTATTTATTCACCCCCACCAGCCTGAGACATAGCAGGGACTTCCGATTTCTTATTGAGCGATCATTACATATATTTAAATTCCATCTTAACCTGATACAGGTCAAGAAATTATAACTATTAAATCCTACAAAAAAATATAAGCAACTGAAATAAAAAGGATATTTTTGTTTTTTTAATGATTGTTACAAATACATTAGTAGTCTATCTTTATCTGCTTAAAAAAATAATAACATTGAAATCTAGGACGGATCTCATGGCAAATGAGAATGCAGATAGCCGTAGTAACGGAACTCCGATTTTCATCAATGAAGTCGCTATAGATCGAATCCAGGCCGCCTTTGAAACGCAAAACCAAGGCCCTCTGATCTACTCCGGAAGTCTAAATCAACAAAACCTTTATCATCAGACGCGAATAGTCGCGTCTAAGCCGCATTGCTTACTCTCCCATGTGCGACGCGTGTTTCTTTCCATTCATTGCAAAAACAGAGCTGCCGTCATTGGTGCGTTCATGGACCTATTTCTGATTTTAAGAGGCCGGGGGGGAGATCTGTTCGAACGTCTACTTAAGCTGGCTTCTACGATTCTGGGCAGCAGACTCAAGGATGGATTGGGACGTGCATTCCAAGGTGACGATATGCAGCAAATGATGCGTTTGCCTCTGGACTACTCGGTGCTGGTGAACGGCCGAGGCGGATCTATTTTCCAGCTATAAGCCTGGTTACAGAACTATCCCCATCGTCCTGAAGGAATTTGCTAGTGACAGATAGCCCATTACGTATAGGCCTGGTCGGCTTCCACGCCCCAGCTCTTTCTTTGCTCGAATTGTTTCTAGACCGGCAACCGCATCGGTATTTGCTGGTGCATCCTGATACGGCCGAAGCGCTTATCTACAATGCCGACCAGCCAATAGCGCTAGAAAAACAGCGAGATCAGTATCTTAACGAATACGGTAAGCCCGGCATTGCCGTTTCTATTAACGACATTTCTTGGAAGGGAATGATTGCCCTAAGAAAACCCTACTCGCAGGATTCTCTGTTATTAGCGTTGCAACAATTGAGCGAACACCTAGCACTCGGCAAAGAGTTAGATTGCGGTGCCGATAAGCAGAGCCAAAACAGGAACGATGAAGTCATTGCCGTCTTTCGCCAACACATTAGCCGTGGTAAAGGTGAGCACAACGGCGAACTGGAAAAAATCAGGCAACAAGCCGATCGCCGCAAGGGCTTTCAGGAGCAATTTCTGGCCCGCAAGCGTTCGGCAGAACAGGTGCTTGAGCGACTCAAAGCAGGGACTGTTGCCGATATCTATAGCCCCCAAGAAATTATAATTCAGCCGGACTTACGCACGACTAGCGCTGATATAGATATTCTAGCAATGACAGAACAGGTGATCACAGCACAGACTGCAATCACAAATCCCATTGCTGAGCAAAGTCCCGCTCCCCGTATTAAGTTGACCTCGGCAACCGAGCAGGAAATTTTGGATTGTTGCGGTAACTCACCTGACCTCAACCTCGGCGTACATGGCCAACGTCGTCGCTTAATGTTCAATCCTGAGGGGCAGTTACTGTCGCTGGCAAGGCAGGCCATAGAGCGAGCACACCAAGAACAATCATCCGTTGCTATTGATGGTTTATCCAAACTTCATCTGGTGTACCAGCCGGAATGCGGACGATTTTACTCCGGAATAAATGAAGACTTTCTGGCGCAGATGGCCCACGTGCGTTTCCAGTTTGGAGAGTTAAAACTGCGACTTCTGAGTGAAGAACGCATCGAGACAATTCGCCAGCAGACCGACTTCGCTTATTACCCCGCCAATCAATTACTTTGGAAGTTAGCATGCTGGAGCTCCCGTGGCCGCCTTATGGGTGGGATTGATTTAGACGCCTGCTATCAATTGGAACAACTCCCCGATAGCAATGTTTTGATTGGTTTGCCGCACACCGAAAAATTGATTGAACTGTGGCAGGCCGGTCCTCGAACGGCACAACAGGTGATGGATCGCCTTCGGGCTGAGCAACGCTTCGTATTCCCATTTATGACTGCCGCTTGGGTGCTTGGTTGGTTAAAAAAACAATGACTACGGCAGTGAGCAACATTATCAGCGCATCAAATCAGCAACGATTGGAGATTTATAGTGGCACTTGAATTCATAAAGATAAGCTCTAGCGGAGCCTACTACGCGACCCTGAGCGACGAACCCGATGATGCCCGTGCTCTGTTATTACAGCTACTTCATGCCGATGCCAGCTATCCCTATTCCGGCGGACTGATAATGGAGCTCACAGGGGAAAACGAGGTCATTTCTCAACGACTGTTCCAGTCACTGTTAGAGCGAGGCTTGGTGGAGTTAGTACCAAAACCTATCGTACTGGTTAATGAATCAATCGAACGCACCCTCCCTGACCTGCTGCCGCGCCTCAGCTCTTGCGGCAAGGTGATATTAGCCGATGATCAGGGCTTTTGCCTGGGAGCCGTTGGTTACGATGAGAGCCATGCAGTACAACTGGCAGCAATGTCCGCCGACCTTATCTCGCTCCATCAGCGTCACAAAAAACTCCTTAATCAAGAGCTTAATTTGATGGGCGAATCATGGGGGCTGGTTGACCCGTTGGGTCAAAGCCAGCTAGGGATTTGGGTTTTTCAGCTAGGTAAAAACCGTTTTGTGCTGCTACTGGAGGGCATACCAAAACTCAACGATTCCGCTTTTGTTTACCTAATCGGAGCCTTGGCACGGCGTTACCTCGAATACTGATATTTCCCGACAGGGCCGAAAAGAAGTGGCTTGAAATTAATTAAAACCAGAAAAGAGAAAACACAATGCGATCAGAACTCTTTACATCAATCCTCAGTGATCTAAATGGATCTTCGGCCGACATTGAGGCCTCCGCAATTATCTCCACTGAGGGACTCATTATTGCGACGCTGCTTCCCGCGAATATGGATGAGGAACGCGTTGGAGCCATGAGTGCGGCAATGCTCTCATTGGGTGAGAGAACGTCAAGTGAATTGGCTCGAGGCGAGATGGAGCAAGTGCTAATAAAGGGAAAGCGGGGCTACATTCTGATGACCCATGCCAACAGCGACTCGGTGCTGACAGTGATCGTTAAGCCTTCTGCACGCCTCGGCCTGATCTTTCTGGACGTAAAGCGCGCGGCCGATGCGATTGGCAAAATACTCTAGCCCCGTAGCACGTTTCCCAGACATTTCCGGAGCAGGCAAGCAGATGAAAATAGCGGCTTATGGGTTTGCAGATGATCAGAACAGCAAACTCGGAAGAATCCTAAAGTTGTCACGGACCAACCCCTATCGTTTGGTAGAATTTGATCCGAACAGCCTTCCGGATCTGCTGTTGGTGTTCGGCCACGAACAGCTGCAACAAACACCTATTACCGAGCTGCCCAGCGGCTACCTGTCGCGACTGATTTTGGTAGATAAACGTAAGTCCTCTGTCGCTGATCACCCTCATATCGGTTATCCGCTGATCTCTTCACGGGTGTTACAGGCACTTGACCGACTGACCTCAGCAAACGAAGAAAGTTTTTCTAGTGACGAAGCCTCTGACGCCGAAAGTTCCGACAACTGTTATGACAAGTATATCGCCGAAGCAGGTCACCAGCCGGCAACGGTGGAAACCCCTGCAAACGCGGATTATCGGGTGTTGGTCGTCGATGACAGCGAGCCGATGCAAAAATGCCTGGCAAAGGAACTCAGATCACAATTCCCTCAAATTGAGATTGATTTTGCCGATGCCGGTGAACCTGCTCTGGAAATGGCCCAGAAACAGCATTACGACTTTATCTTCTTAGACATAATGATGCCCGGCATCGACGGCTTCGAGACCTGCACGTTAATGCGAGAGATCGAGAGACTGAAGAAAACCCCGATCATCATGCTGTCATCCAAGACATCTCCCCTAGATGAGGTAAAGGGAATCATGGCTGGTTCATCTACCTATCTGACGAAACCCATTGAATCGGAAGAGTTTCAGAAGGTGATGGGACGTATCTGTAGATGGATAGACAATTTTCGGGCTGCTTGACAGAGCCTATCGCACATACCCAAACACGATTTAGATAACAGGTACGAATGTAATGAAAAAGATTTTAGTTGTTGAAGATGATCCCGTACAGCAACAGCATATTTGCGACATCCTAAAGCAGGTCAATGCGCAAATAAGTGTGGCCAATAACGGCAGTCATGCGGTGGAGAAAGCGCAGCAGGAGCAACCCGACTTGATCTTGATGGATATCATTATGCCCGGTATTGACGGCTACGCAGCCTGCCGCAGCATTACCACCGGTGAAACAACGCGGCAAATCCCCGTGGTCATTGTCTCCAGTAAAAACCAAGAGGCTGACAAAGTCTGGGCTCAACTTCAAGGCGCCCGAGCATTGGTAGGAAAGCCCTATACCGAGGAAGAAATACTGAAGCAAGTTAACACTTTCCTGTAATACCGATTTAGAACAACACTAAATGAATAAAAATAATAACAAGGAATCTTCATTGGAATCGCTACCCCTGCCGTCTACAGAAACATTGGCCGACTTTGCGGATATACGTCATGGTTTTGAAATCGCCGGCCATCGTTTTCTGGTGCCCGAAGGTATTTACTCAGAACTCACTAGCCGCACGGAAATCTGTGCCATACCCGACACTCCCAGTTTTTTCCTTGGATTTATTAACCATCGCGGCGAAACCTTGCCGGTATTTAGTCTCGAACGACTGTTGTTAAAAGACAGCGAGACCATGGGCCGATGGATACTGTTGATCGACAAAGGTACACGAACCATAGGCATTCTCCTTAATAGCTACCCCCGCACTTTAAACGACCTCAAGGCGAAAAATAATATCGCTGCCGAGGGGGAGCGTATTGAGCCTGATAAAGCGATCAACGACGAAGTCTTTGAACTCTTCAGTGGTGCAACATTTATGTACCACAGCGAGACTTGGCGCGAGTTTGATCATCGTCGTTTTTGTGAATACGGCAAGCGGAACTTCATTAATCCGAAAAGAGCTGAAAGCTGACGCTGGTTTCAGGAAGTAGTGATTAATTCGAGCTCAGCAGAGCTAACAATCAAAAAACAACCATCAAAATAATAACAAGCGGAGCTCGAAGATCATGAGTCTAATGTCCGGCTTTAGAGATATACGAATAACAACAAAGCTCGCAATATCGGCGCTCATAACCATTTTTGCGGTTATCTATATGTCGATAACGTACACAAACTACGTCGATATAGCAGCTGAATCCCGGCAACGCAGTACTCAGCTAAACGAGCTTTCGTCTCTCACAAACACCATTCGAAGTAATATCCAATGGGCTGGATTTTACGAAAAAGATCTGCTGCTGGAACGTGCGCTAGGGAAGAGTATTGCCTCAGCTTCCAGTCTAGAAAAGCAAGGGGTCAACCTGTACCGGTTGCAGGTGTTGCTAAGCAAGGCCAGCGGCGCCGTCGACGGACTCAATAAATTTCTGCGTAATAAACCAGAGCACGAAATTACCGCAGATTTGAAAGAGATGATTCAAGAGCGACGTCAGCGTCTCGAACAGTATGAGAACAGCAACGACTCCCAACAGCAGCAAACCCTAGCCACCTTACTAACGGGCAGCAATCTTATTTTACAGGAAGTCGCCGCCGGTAAGCCCGGGTGGAGCAAGGAAGCCAATAGTCTGCTAGCCGAATTATTACCGTTGAGTGAACGTTTAGAATCCCACCATGAAGCACTGAAAGACCTATCGCCGTCGTTATTTGCGGTGGAACTGAAACTGCAGGATCTAGAGAGACTAAATCTCGCTTACAAGGTTCAAGACGAACAGCAAAACCACCTGGCAACACAATACAACCTTAAGAGCTTTTATCTCGCTATTGCCATCGTATTAGTTGCCTTTGTGATCAACGCTATGATCTTCAACTTCGGCATTCTGCACCCGATCGAGAGCATAATGACCACCATCAAGCGAGTTAGAGCCGGTGATGACCTCGCCCGATCAAATCTTGAAGGCAACGATGAACTAGGGCAATTGAGCACTGTTCTTGACGAATTACTAGACGAAAAAAACCGCACGTTTACGGAGCAAGAGACGCAACGAAACACCCTAAACGGATCTGTTATTTCCTTGATTCAGAACGTATTCCAGCTCAGCCAGCGGGACCTAACCATACGAGTTCCGGTCGCTGAAGATGTCACTGGAGCCGTGTCTGACTCCATCAACCAACTGGCGGAATCAATAGAAACCACTCTTAAGGAGGTTATTAACGTTTCTCAGCGCGTTAATATTACATCCAGTCAGATTCTTAGTCAGTCTGATAACGTCCGCAGCCATAGCAGCAAGGAACAGGAAGAGATTTCCGAGACACTTGAAGGACTGGAGTCGCTGATCAAAGCGATGCACTTGATCGCCAAGCTGGCCACCGTGTCTCACACCAATTCCAAAAACGCTATCCAATCCTCCGAAAACGCGATGACCTCCGTATCTGAAACTATCAACAGCATCAACAAAATCCGACAGACCATCCACGAGGCAGAAAAACGCATCAAACGACTGGGCGAGCGCTCTCAGGAGATCGGCGGTATCGTCGGCCTGATCAACAATATTTCTGAACGAACCCATATTCTGTCACTCAACGCCAGCATGCACGCGGCCTCCGCCGGAGAAGCCGGACGGGGCCTGATGGTGGTCGTAGACGAAGTACAGCGACTGGCAGAGAACTCCCGTGAAGCCACCGCCGAGATCGAAACTCTGGTGAACAATATTCAGCTGGAGACCAGTGAAACGATTCAAGCGATGAATACGGTAATCACCGATGTTGTGGCTGGTACGCGGTTGGCAGAAGAAGCCGGGGAACGGATGAGCGAGACCCGGGCTACCACTAACACACTGGTAGAATCTGTTGTGCGTATCGCTAGGAGTGCAATCAGTCAGTCCAAGGCCGCCACACAGCTACGAGAACGAGCAACCTCTATCGATGAGTCAACCAATATTACCAATTCGAAGATGCTACTGCAGTCCGAGTTGTCCGAGCAGCTGGTGCAGGCCGCCGAAGAACTGCAACAGTCCGTCAGCGTATTTAAGCTCACGGCTGCCTGAACTTAGAATTGATCGAACCGGTAATAGGTGGACAGGATGCAACTCGATGAAACTCAGGCGTTAACTGAGATAGATGCCCTTTTGGATCGTCTGGGGCATAACAACGACAATGCTGAACAGACAGTCAGCGAACTGGTAGAGACGCTGCATGCGCTGGCTGAACGTTACAGCGAGGGAGAGTATCAGGGCATATCCGACGCACTGGTGCTGCTGTCGGAGCTGATCGCGCCGTTACAGCCCAGTGAACATCTGGATAGCGAGGAATTACTGGCGAACGCGGGCCTGGGGATTCAGCAGCTGGTGCAGAGTCCCAATCTAGCAGCAGATCCGCTGCTGAGCTGCCTAGCTGACTGTCGCTGGCCCCGCCCTTTAGCGTCGGACGACTACGAATTTCTAAACGAAATATTGATGGCCGACCTCGGTATCCTCGCCAACGCCGGTAGCGCCAGCATAGCAGGCGCGTCAGCGCATCAAATCGCTGTTTCGTCGCTGTCATCTCAAATGCAGGGTATTTTGCTGTATCAGGAAACGGCTCGGCCTGCAGATGACATCGCTATTGAAAACCTAATTAGCGCTCTTCACTTGCTGTCAGAAGCCTGCAGCGAGGGGGATTTAGCCGGTTTTTCCGACCTCTTCGCGCTCTATGTCGAGCTGCTCCAACAGCTCGGAGAAGGCGCCTTTTCACTTCGCAATGATATTGCCTCACAGCTGCATCAACAGTTATCCACATTGGTAAACCAACCCTCGCAACAAGTTATCGGGCAGGTTCTTACCACCATGACCAGTCCGCAGTGGCCTGAGCCGCTGCCAGCGGATGAAATCGAGTTTCTGCAATCACTACTCAACCACGACATCAAGCACCTGGAGTTAAGCGCCGCCCCTGATTCACCCGTCGAAGACGATGATCAGCACAATAGAGATGACAACGGCGCCGACGACAGCATGGCTAATGCCGTTACCCCGCAGGGCACGATTGAAGTGCTGACAACGACGTCTTGCACAGAGCAGGTCGTAGCTGATGAATTGACCAGCACCGACGCCGCTGACGAGCCAGCCTCTTTAACCGAAAAAATGCGCCAAACGCTGAAGTTGCAGGAGAGCCTCAAACAGTCAGAACTGCATGACAGCCAATCACTGATCGATAGTCTGCACCAGCTGATCGACACCTGCAGTGAAAGCGACTACGTAGGCTTTTCCGATCTTTTTGCCCTTTACGCAGAATTAATTCAAGAAGCGGGAGATGATGCATTCCGTCTCAGTAGCGAGATATCCCAACAGCTCCATCAACAATTGCTGAGTCTAATTAATAGCCCGTCAACAGAAGCGACTGCCGAGGTGCTGAAGCTGATGAGCAGTGACGACTGGTCGCAACCACTACCCATTGAAGACCTAGAATTTTTGTTGCCACTACTCAATGAAGAAAGCAGCCGTTTAGCGAAGGCCTTGACCGATGCCGATCAGGTCGTTACTGATCAGCTTAATATCGAAGATGTGAATGATGCATTACCGATCAGCGCGGATCACAGTGACGAATGGCTGATCGCCGAACTAGCGCTGTTAGCGGACCTTGCAGACGAACCGAATTCCTTAGCTGAGGCCACTGAGCTTGGCGAAACTGCGGTCGTAGAAGCTACGATTGAGACCGCTGCGACTGCTGCATCCAATCGGGCAGATGCTGATTCAAAAACGCCTGCGAAGCTGGACTTTTTAGTGGTCGATTTTGAACTATTATCAAAGCCTCAACCGGCGGTTGATGCTGCGGTCGTCGCCATGCTGTCAGACTCCATGGCGACTCCCACGCAACAGTGGCAACAACTGCAATCTTTGCCAACAGCGAAGCTGTTAAATGAGACCAGCAGCCAAATCTCGGCCCTCTCCCGCGCCCTCGATACCGTTGGTTTGCGGGGGGCTCGTTTTGTCGCTGATGGCCTTATTACCAATATCAGCTGGCTGGTTCTGTCGCCAAAAGAGCTGACCCTCGCAGCAGTCAACTCGGTAAAATGCAGCCTTGTGGCCCTTGAGAACTACCTATCTGATATGGCCGACAAAGGCCGTCGCAATGAGCTTATTGATCACTGCGCCACCTTGCCATGCGGACTTGATGTTGAGCAAGCGGCCTTTCTCAGCGGCTTGCTGGCGCTAGCCTCAATCCAGGATCCCCGCTCCATTGAGCGCAGGACCGCTGGGCAGGACGAGATATCACTCAACATTGAAAAAGATGTCGACCCCGAACTGATGTCAATGCTGGGATCCGAACTGCCCCTGCTTTCAGAGGCGTTTACCTTATCGCTTCAATCGGTTACTGACCACGGCGATACCGAATCGCTGCGAGATGCGCAACGTGGCGCTCACACCATTAAGGGGCTAGCCAATATGGCTGGCATCCGAGGCCTCGCCAGCCTGACTCATTGCCTGGAAGATATTCTCGAGTTCCTTACAGAAGCCGGCACTCTGCCCGGTGCAGCTTTAAGTGAAGATCTATTGGCTGCCGGTGACTGCCTCTCAGCGATGTGTGAGTCGGTCACCGACAATGAAGCAGCGCCTGACAATTCACTCGAGTATCTGCAGAAGATTATCGACTGGCACTACTTGGCTAAAACCGAGGGTATTGAAGCAGTCACCGGCAATCCTGAGCCGGATCAGCAGGCCGAAGACCAAACTCTGGAGCAACCAACCTCAGCCTTTAAAGCAGCAACACCCGCCCCCGAAACAACTGTTCCTGAGGCGCCGGTAGCAACAAAAGCGGAGCAAAGACTCAGCTCCGAGGCCTACAAAGCCGAACCTAGCTCTGACACCCTAGAGGGCGATGATAAAGAAACCGTTCAACAGCAAAGCATGTCGGTACCCATCAATCTGCTTGACAGCCTCTTCCGTATTGCTGCCGAAAGTACAACCCTGAACAGCCAACAAGATGAAGAACTTACCAAGCTGCGACGACTGACCAGAAGCAGTCGTGATCGTTACCGGGCCATGGAGCGGGTAATGGTGGATCTGGAAAGCAGCCTGAACGAATACTCGCACCTTAATTCAGCCACCTCGCAGGATGAAAGCGAATTTGATCCTCTGGAGATGGACCGCTATAACGAGCTGCACAGTAGCATTTCACGCTTGCATGAGGCAGCCGCTGATGTCAGTGAAGTCAGCGCCAATATGGATACACATATCCGTCAGCTTAGCGAATTACACAGCTCTCAGTCTGGCCTGCAAAAAGAAGCGCTAGACAATGTTATCCGCACTCGCATGGTACCGGTCAGCACTATCAGCGTGCGGGTCCAGCGAATCCTCCGCCAGGCCTGCCGTGCTGCGGGGAAAAAGGCACGCCTAGTTATCGAAGGTGAGCACGTAATGATCGACAGTAGAGTGCTAAGCCAGCTCGCCGACCCGCTGATGCACATCATTCGTAACGCTGTCGACCATGGCCTTGAGACTCCCCATTCCCGGTTTGAGATCGATAAGCCAGAAACGGGAACCATTACCCTCAGCTTTCAACGAGACACCGATCAAATCCGCATCTGTTGTCGGGATGATGGCGCAGGCATCAATACAGAACGGGTTCTTCAGCAAGCCCTCAGCAAGGGTTTAATCACAGCCGATCAGCAGTTGACCGATCAGCAGATTAACCAGCTGATCTTAATGCCTGGTTTCTCAACACGGGAACAGATCAGCCATCTATCCGGTCGCGGCATTGGTATGGACATGGTCAGCCAACGCGTCGCAGCACTGCACGGACGCTTGCAAATTGAATCTATCCCAGGCCAGGGTACCTATATCAAGTTGGCACTACCTTCCAGCTCGTTAATGGTCCGCGCATTGTTGGTGCTGACTGGATCGCAAGTAGTGGCGCTATCTACACAAGGCATTGAACAGAGCCTACTCTCTATCGACGGCAGCTTATGCGAAACAGCACATGGCCTGATATTCGAAACTGCCGAACAGAGTTATCGCACCCTTACGCTCGAGTCACTGACGGATAAACCAGCACATGACTACCATCGTGGCCAGATTCACCCGGTACTGATCGTAAATCTAGGACAGGGCGAACAGGTAGCGGTGCTGGTGCGCGAGATAGTCGCCCACCGAGAACTGATCTTTAAAGAGATGGGAGAGCAGATTCCCGCAATCCCTGGTGTTCCAGGAATCACTATTCTCTCCAATGGAGAGGTTGCTCCGGTGATCGACTTGCCAACCCGTGTGTTGCATGGAAGCCATGATAAACTGCACACCGATCTGATGCCGCTAGTGGAGCAGCAGCGTCTGCCCAAGATCATGGTTGTAGATGATTCAATCAGTGCTCGAAAAACGCTGATTACACTGCTGCGCGACTTAGGTTATGAGGTGCACTCAGCTATTGATGGTCTGGACGCTATGAACAAGATCCGCAAAGAACAGCCTGACTTGCTCCTGACCGATTATGAAATGCCGCGAATGAATGGTATCGAGCTGGCATCCTCAGTGCAGGCCAGGGAGGAAACCCAAAACATACCCATCATAATGATCACCTCCCGGTCGACCTCAAAGCACCGCCTCGAGGCCAGTAACGCAGGCGTTAGTCACTATATGACCAAGCCCTGGAACGAAGCAACGCTACTCAATACCATTGAAGAGCTACTGGATGCCTAATCAGATCACTGAAAGGGCACTTACCCAAAACGGGGGGATAAGGTACGCACAGAGCCCTACAGCATTGATTGCTCTAGTCAATCGACCAGCCTTGCATATATACCGAAGTGCATGACGCAATTAACCCGGTGAGTTAAGAATGCATTTCGGTGGCGTGACTAGCCCGAAGAATTTTCCCGAATGATGTTAGAGTGAAGCAAATCGCCGAGCTAGATCGCTTAGCTCGACCCCACCGAAAATGGCTAGGCTATCGCCCGAGTCACCGTTTCAGTAGGTCATACCTTCAACACTGGAAACCCTCCTTTTTAACTTATGCGTTAAATGGGCTCTTCTCTTACACTGCCCCTATTCATAAGGCCCGTATCCATGCGGATCCTAGACTGATGATCCATATATCAAAGGGTGCCTTTAATATATAATCCGGCTAAATCAGTTAACCCTGCATTAGTGTAACCACCATGATCAGATTTTTATTTCGGTCTCCCCTACTGCGTATTTTACTGTTTCTTTTGCTTGGGTTCACATCGGCAACCGATGCTACTCCGCGCAAGGATTATTGGCTTTTTCAAGAATATCTGGCCCAGAATCCCAACCAGATAGCCTTGAGCAAGCAGTTCCAGAATCAGGTGCAACAACCGTCAGCTGCATTAAAATTTCGCCAGCAAAAACCCGTGCGTATCGTAGTGATCTATCCGGGTAACCAGGTATCGGACTACTGGCGTCGCAGCCTCGATGTGCTGGAAAAGCGTCTGCGCGAACTGCAAATTAATTTCGAATTAACACCCTTTTTTAGCCGCCCGTCACTGCAGGCCGATCTGCAGGAGGTGCAATTCAGAAAAGCACTGAAGATGGCACCGGACTATCTAGTTGTTACCCTTGATAGCAACAGGCATCGCCGCATGATTGAGCGTGCTTTGGCTAAGGGCGCCACCAAGCTTATCGTTCAGAATATGACGACACCGATAAAAGCCTGGAGTACCAACCCGCCGCTGCTGTATGTCGGTTTCGATCACCACCAAGGAACAGCGCTATTGAGTGACGCCATTTTCGCCCGCCATAATCCTGATCGAACTGATTTCAGTGTGCTGTTCAGAGAACAAGGTTACGTTAGCGATGCCCGTGGCAAGGGCTTTATCAACCATCTCAATGCCAAAAACAGCCCTCCCTTATCGCAGTTTTATACTCACTCGGATCGAAAATCCGCCCGTATCGCGGCTCTTGATGCCCTGGATCGCAACCCGGAAGTTGATTTTTTTTATGCCTGTTCGACTGATGTAGCCTTTGGCGCACTAGACGCCTTGCGGGAGAAAGGTCGTTTGCAGAATGTGAAAGTAAATGGCTGGGGCGGCGGAGGTGCCGAACTGGCTTCCATCCGTGCCGGAGAGATGGATCTGACAGTGATGCGCATCAATGACGATAATGGCATCGCTATGGCCGAGGCGATCAAGAATGACCTTGAAGGCGTTCCCGTGCCTCAGGTATTCAGCGGCCGCTTTGTTATTGTCACCCAGGACACACCCGCCCTGAAGCTCGATGAGCTGCGCCGCCAGGCATTTCAATACTCGGGAGTAGGAGAGGAAGCGCAATGAAACGCTCCTATTCGCTGTTTGTGCTGTTGGGTGGGCTGCTACTAATAGCCTTCCTAGTGCTGTCGGCCAGCCTGCTTAGCTTCGATTACCGCAACGCCAAGCAGACGGTAGAGCGAGAGATTAGCCATACCTCCAGACATCAACAAGCGTTGTTGCAATCCGTATTCGATATGCGTCTCAGTACGCTATCGCTGCAGCTATCCCAGCTGGTGCGCCAAAGCACCCAGCAGAGCAATTCTAGCTTACTGGATTACTATCAACAGTTTGAGAAAAACACCTATCAAGGCAATACCGATACCTTCGATATGATGCTGCTGGCTGCTGGCAATGGCCGAAAATGCATGGATTTAAGCGTGCTTAAATTGTCATCTGAACAGGCTTGCCAGCAGCTAGTTAGACAGTTTGACGATGAGCTATACCGCTGGCACCTGCTTGTACTCGATAAAGACAGCGCTGCCGCGCAAGTGGGATTGATCACCCGCGAGCCCCTGATAAACCCTAACAGCGGCTACATCCTCGGATATCTCTATGGCGTTATGTTACTGAGCAACAATGTTGACCTGATCAACCTGTTTCTATCGACTAACGAGCAGCACTCCTTAGCGGCTGGAATAGCCCTTGATAAGCAACTGTTAGTCGCCACCGCCAAGCACGATAGTGAGAAATATACGGCCCTTTCCCGCCTGCTGGAGCAAGGCTCTGAGAGCGATTATGCGTCGAACCAATACTTCGGTCGCAGCAGCTCTATCCCTCTCGGCCATGAAGGTAAGGGACGGCTCCAGCTGGTCTCTATTACCAGCGCCCACGCCTTACTGCAGCTGGAACAGGACGTGATTTATAACAGCCTTATCGCCCTGACCGTCAGCGTGCTGCTAGCCGCTGTAGTGGGGTTGCTGGCATTACGCATCACCCTGTCTCCCTTGAACATACTGCTGAATTTTGCTCGCCAAGGCGGCTCATCAGCTGCTGCGCCACTGGTTCCGGGACGAGTCAAAGAATTCAACCAGTTGAGTCAGAATATTGCCGAGATCGTTACCGAGCTGGCTCAAACAAATACCCGGTTACAATCGACGGTTGACCATAATAAAGCCTTACTGCACCAGGTTATTAATTTGCAGGAAGAGGAACGCAAACAGTTATCTCAGGAACTGCATGATGACCTAGGCCAGTCACTCACGGTGGTCAGCACCGATGCCCACGTTATCCGCAGCCTGGTCCCCGAAGACAGTCCCGCCCATGTCTGTGCAGAGTCGATCTATCAGAATGCCCAGGAAATGTACGATATCGTCTATAACCGCATCATCAACCTGCGGCCATTGCCTCTCAATGACCTGGGCCTGGCCGACGCGATTCGCTATATGCCAGCGTTGCAAAGCCTGCCTCAACAGGGTATCAAAATAGAACTAAATCTTGATAGCTGGGAAGGCCCAATGTCCGACGCCATCGAGATCAACCTCTATCGTATCGTCCAAGAGGCCATCACCAATATTCTCAAGCACTCCAAGGCAAAGCAGGCTTGGGTCAACCTGGCTCAGCATAACGAATCAATCCAGTTGGAAGTGGGTGATGACGGTATTGGCTTCGATGTTTTGAATCCAGGTGCCTGGGAACGGTTTGGGCTTACCGGGATGCAGGAACGAGCCCAGTCTATTGGGGGGAGCCTAGATATCGGTCAAGATGAAACGGGGACTAGACTGCTGATAAACATTCCTGTCAGCGATGGCGACATTGTCTACGAGGCCTGCAGCGGTGTCTGATTGTAAAGCAATCGGCCCTAGGCGCTCCCGTTGAATAATGGCTGCAAACAACCATCAACCAGGTTCATCAATAGCTATTATTCGCCGCAGCAACAAAGGACTGAGGGGATTTTTTCAGTGCACCCTAATTCGTACTAATTGGGCCGATAATTTGAAAAACACATAGAACTAATATATAAGTTAGGACTTAAGATAAGACGATATGGATATCGAAATGGATTTCAAAAGATTAGGGATAATCTGTGTATTTATCACGCTCGGTTTACTCGGCATCGAGTATATCGCTTACGCAATGCACAGCGTTGAAGACTTTTCTGTAGTTCATTCGACCGAAACTGAAGATAACAGACTGCTGTATCTTGCACTTTTCACCGCTACCATCAGCGTTGTATCGCTGCTCATCGCCTACCTGAAAGAAGAGCAAACAAATCCTCAAATTTCAGATCCGGATCGTACAGAATAATCACCGCATTGTGGTAAGAAAAGCTAACAGCTCCTTCTATTTACTTAGCAAAACTCGGATAGCCCTATTATCAATTAGTCGCGTCGCCTAGCGGTTATTTGTTAATCAACAGACGACCTGGCTGATGACATGCTAATATCCATCGGTTCTCAGCAAAGAAATAATGAGATTCAATACGTTATCGGTGGAAACGTTTGCATTTGCACGCCGAAATCTGCGCTTCAGTTGCATCGCCCAACCACCTATCAAGCTGAAGACTGTTTAGCTTCCAAGACCTAATTTGGCCTGGCACTAACTCGGGTTTTTCAATCACTAAGCCGCGCGTACTTTTGATGCCCAATAGAAAACACCTCAACAGCCTTCAACCCTTCAGTGCAATACGCGAATGCCTGATTGAAGGCTACAGCGCTAATAAGCTCTACCATGATGTGCTTGCCGGATTAACGGTTGGTATCATTGCTATTCCACTGGCTATGGCATTAGCGATCGCCAGCGGCGTCCCTCCTCAATATGGTCTCTACACCGCGATTATCGCTGGCATTCTGATCCCCTTGACCGGCGGCTCCCGCTACAGCGTTTCGGGGCCGACTGCAGCCTTCGTCGTCATTCTCTACCCGGTTGCCCAGAAATACGGTCTAAGCGGCTTGCTGATCGCCTCTCTGATGGCGGGCGTAATGCTGGTGGGCATGTCGCTCGGACGGCTGGGAAGGCTGATCGAATATATACCCGAGCCGGTTACCCTGGGTTTCACATCGGGTATAGCGGTGGTGATTGCCACGCTGCAGCTGAAAGATTTCCTCGGCTTACAGATTGGTGAAATGCCGGAAACCTATCTGACGAAAGTAGCCGTATTATTTGAATCCCTACCGACAGCCGCAGCACCTGAAATGATTGTAGGGGTTGTGACTTTATCCGTGCTGCTGCTGTGGCCACGATTACGAATTGCTATTCCTGGGCACCTGCCAGCGGTATGCGCAGGAGTGGCTGTATCCTTGTTGTTGGCGGACATGGGGGATGGCGTCGCTACCATTGGCTCACGTTTTAGCTATCTGCTTGCGGATGGCAGCAGCGGCCAAGGTATTCCTCCGGTACTGCCTGAATTTAACTGGCCATGGCTACAGCCGGGGCCAGGCGGTGCGCCCATTGATTGGACCTTTGAACTGCTACTGTCACTGCTACCTTCTGCCTTTTCCATCGCCATGCTCGGCGCTATCGAATCGCTACTCTGTGCGGTAGTTCTGGATGGCATGACGGGAAAGCGTCACCATTCCAATGGCGAGTTGCTAGGGCAAGGTATTGGTAATCTCATTGCGCCTTGGTTCGGCGGCATCACGGCAACGGCGGCGATAGCACGCTCAACCGCGAACTTCCGCGCCGGAGCCCAATCCCCGGTTGCCAGTATTATTCATGGCTTGGTGGTACTGGCCAGCCTGCTTATTCTGGCACCCTGGCTGGCCTATGTGCCAATGGCGACCATGGCAGCAATGCTGCTGGTCGTCGCTTGGAACATGAGTGAAGCACCTAAGGTTGTTGAACTGGTTAAGAAAGCGCCCACGGGGGACATCCTGGTATTGCTGGTTTGTTTCTCGTTGACCGTCATTGTCGATATGGTGGTGGCGATATCCTTCGGCATCGTGTTGGCGTCATTGCTATTTATGCGCGACATTGCGCAGATGACTAAAGTGACCGATATCAGTGCTAATCGTAAACACGTGCCCGAAGCGCTGCCGGATGAATGGGGTGTCTATAAGATTAGCGGTCCGTTGTTTTTTGCTGCCGCAGATCGAATATTTTCAGAACTGTTTGAGCAGTCCGAAGACAAGCGTTGCGTGATCCTATACATGGATGCTGTGCCTATTCTTGATGCCGGAGGACTATCCGCACTGGATCATTTTCTGGATGAAAAACTCAGTTCCGGTTGTTTGGTTATCATTGCAGACCTTCAGTTTCAGCCGCTAAAAACCCTGGCTCGCGCAGATCTAAAACCCATTGATGGGCAACTAGCGTTTATGCCGACCCTTGCTGAAGCCGTGTGGATGGCAGGCTCTACCGTGGCCCTAGACGGCGTCAGAAATAAAATGGCGCTGCAAGCCGAGTTATTACCAGCCTAAAAGCGGCAGTGCTATTTTATGCCTGTATCCCACCGGGTAAACTGTCAGCCAATGACTTGAAGCATCTATACACCTTCCGCAGTTGCGGAGCTAAAGACTTATTCAGAGACACGGCAATCAATGAGCAATAAACGCGAAGCCCCAACAAAGGCCGAAATATCAGTGCTGGAGCCCTTCCCGGGCTTACCCTTGGAGAGCATTGTAGTGCCAAAAACCAAAGCGCAGTTTGCGGCAGCGGCCACCGACCTTTATCAAAGCCGCTTCGTCGGTTTCGACACCGAATCCAAGCCCTGCTTTCGTCCCGGACAAGTATCCGACGGCCCCCACGTAATTCAGCTAGCGACGTTGAAAACTGCCTATATTTTTCAGCTGCATCGCGTTGATAGCGATGGGATTGTGGCTCAGTTGCTGAAATCAGACCAACTCATCAAGGTTGGCGTTGGCCTCAAATCTGATCGCAGTCATCTGCTCAGAAAACTAGGGATAACACCGCGGGCAATTTTGGATGTGAATGCGCTGTTTCGGGCAGAGGGCTATCGGAAAGAGATGGGAATAAAAGCAGCTATTGCGGTGGTCTTCAAACAGCGTTTCCAGAAGTCGAAGCGGGTTTCCACGTCAAACTGGGCATTGGCAGAATTAAAATCAAATCAGCTGTTGTACGCAGCTAATGATGCCTATGCCGCACTCAAGGTCCTTGATGCACTAAACAAGCCTGAGTTGGAGCTACCGATTATGGGGCTATCGTCGGATTAACCAGCACCTCAGGAACTGCTGAACAGCAGTTGAAATGGAACAGTAAAGACAGACCCAGGTTAAAAGAGGATGGAGAGAGTTAATCTCTCCGTTTTACTACGCCATTTCTTCCGCATCGCGTATACGTTCCAGACGCTCCTGCTCTTCCGCAAAGGCCGCTTTGATTTCCAGCAACACGGCATCCACGTCAGCAGCATCGGTGCTTTCCTCAAACTCACCAGTCAATTCGATATCCGGGTGCAACTCACCGTCTTCGTACAGCGCCCAGATCTCTTTGGCATATTGAGTTTCCAGCAGTTCCGGAGCGAACAGGCCATAGTAACTGGTCATGTTATTGACGTCCCGTTCCAACATCCATTCAGCATGGTTATTGGCTGCTGCATCCACTGCTTGCGGTAGATCGATAATCACTGGGCCATAGGAATCCACCAGTACGTTGAATTCCGACAGATCGCCATGCACCAAACCGGCACAGAGCATACGCACGATATCGCGGATAACGGCAGCATGGTCTTCTCGTGCCTGCTCAGCGGACATGCTGACGTCATTCAGTCGGGGCGCAACCCCTCCATTATCGTCAGTCACCAATTCCATCAACAATACGCCATCAAAGCAGCCATAAGGCTGAGGGACGCGCACGCCAGCATTAGCCAGTCGATAAAGCGCATCCACTTCGGCATTGTGCCAGAGTGCTTCTTGTTGACCACGGCCGAACTTGGAGCCTTTTTCCATCGCGCGGGCACGACGACTGTTACGGACCTTGCGGCCCTCTTGATACACCACTGCCTGCTTAAAGCTGCGCTTGGCTGCTTCTTTATAGACCTTGGCGCAGCGGATCTCGGAACCACAGCGCACGACGTAGACAACAGCCTCTTTGCCGCTCATTAATTGACTGATGACTTCATCGACCAAACCATCATCAACTAGCGGTTGAATTTTCTTAGGGGTTTTCATGAAGCCCTTATACAGGGGTTGGAGGCGATATGGAATATCTAGTGTGTAATCTAAATAGCCGGCTGACTGCATAGCGGAGCCTAGATGAGCCAGCGACCTCGATAGATCAATAGCTTAAGACATCCTACAGGTGGAGAAGATAGTATCTGCGCGCACCTTGTGTGCGCGCCCAATACCGCCGCAGCCTCTCTAACGTAGATGCTGGTAAAAAAACGCCAATGTTCGAGACCAGGCTAATTGCGCATCATCATCGTCATAACGAGCGCCGCTGGGATTAGCAAAGGCGTGGTCTGCGGTATACCAATTTATCTCAAGATCATCTTTGCCGGCTTTGGCCATCTCACGCTGAAAGCCTCCCACCATCTCTGCATTAATTCGCTTATCGAGGGTGCCGAAATGCCCCAGCACCGGGCCACTGAGGCTTTGCAGCTCAGCCGCGGACTTGCGAACATCGCCGTAATAAATCACTGCAGCGTCCACCGGCGCCGCCAGAGCGGCATTCAAAGACCAACCTCCGCCGAAGCACCAGCCAATGGTGCCCACCTTACCGTTACTGCCTTGATAGTTGCGCAGCCAGTCGATGGCGCCAACCAGCGCCGCGGTGGCCCATTCCTCACTCATGGCCTTACGATAGTTATTGGCCTGTTCGCGACTGCTCGCCACTTGCCCCTGATAGAGATCGATCGCCAGGGCGATAAAACCCTGTTCGGCAAACTCATTGGCCACCGCCTTGATCTGATCATTCAACCCCCACCATTCATGAATCAACAACACAGTTGGTGCCTCGCCGTTGACGTTACTTGGCAGCGCCAGGTAACCCTCGGCCTTGCCGCCACCGGGCAGCTTGATTTCCACCGCCGACATTCTCTGTGCCGCGGCTTGCGCTAGACCGGGGTCGGCTAACACGACGGCCAGCGGTAGCGCCATCAAACCTTTGATAAAGGCCCGACGATGTTCATCGGTAGCCCTGGGCAGCGGGTTGTCAGTGGAGTTGCCGGAAGCGTTACCGGAATTATTACAGGAAATCTGATCGCACATGGGAGGCCCTCTTTGCAGTGATTGGCAAGGCCAACTCTAAACGGCTGGCAGTGCCAACGGATTAAAGCAGCAAGGGAAATATAGCTCAGATATCTGCAGCCAAGACGAAAGCGGGGCCCGCGACAAACAGCGCTACGCCGCCTGCAGAGATTTCTGCGCAGCGTGCCAATCGATGCAAGCAGCTGCCAGCGCCTTAGTGGCGTCCATCCCTAAAGAACGGTGCGCAGAGCCAATCTGATCCAAGGCGAAAGGGATCTCGGTACAGCCCAGAATGACCCGCTCTACTCCCGTGCTTAGCATCTGCTCCATGCAGTGTTCCAATATCTTTGCACCCTCTTCGACAGCCCCGGATTTGACCCGATAGATCCCTTTCATCACCTGCTGCTGCAACAAGGCTTCGGGGATTTCCAGTTCGATTCCATAGGCGGCCAGCTCACGGGGGTAAAATCCAGCTTTTAGAGTGCCATCGGTGGCCAGTAACGCCACCGATGAAATACCTTCGCAGCGCAGCGATCTAGCGCAAGCCTGGGCAATATGTAAAATAGGTACGCTGCTTATACGCGCTAAAGAATCGTACCAATAGTGGGCGGTGTTACAGGGAATAGCGATACAGCCGACCCCAGAATTAATCAAGGTTTTAAGCCCCTGCTCCAGCGCTGCCAAGGGTGATGTTTGACTGTCCATCAGGCAGGCGGTTCGGTCGGGTATCTGCGGCACCGAGTGCACTAATAGCGGCAGATGATCCTGATCCCGCACCGCCGGGGTCTGGTTAATAATTTTTGTCACGAAATCGACGGTGGCCAAAGGACCCATGCCGCCAAGAATACCGATCACATCACTCATCAGATTGCCTCCTGTCTGTTAACAGCAGCCTAGAGCGAGGACCACCGGCAGTGCCAATGCCGTTTTATCACGGGCTATGCAAGACCGGCATAACAATAAAATATCTACTTAATTATCAAAAAGATGCCTATTCTTATACTGAGTTGCTATAGGCCATACCAAGTTGGTATGAGTACCGATTAACCCGCGTACCGGCTGCTAGCTAAGGGTATAATTTTGCCTGACAGCACTAGGTTTACAGTCATCAATGCCATAACCTGTGCGGCATTCGTAACCAAGAACAATTAGAATCAAAGCGAGATTCCCAGGCCATGAATATAGAAACCAAGTGGTTAAAAGATTTTCTATCTTTGGCCCATAGCCAGAGTTTCTCCCGCTCCGCTGCTGAGCGGCATATGACCCAACCCGCCTTCAGCCGACGCATCAAAGCGCTAGAAGCGGCACTGGGTTGCGAACTGATTGACCGCACCAACCAGCCGGTGCAATTGACTGATGAAGGTCGCCTGTTTCAGATCACCGCACGTAACCTGGTGTCGCAACTGGACGACTGCATCACCCATTTACATTCATTACGCGGACGTGCCGAAAGCGTCATCGATTTTGCTATACCCCATACCCTTTCCCTGTCGCTGTTTCCGACCTTTTTGCAGTCACTGCAAGATGAACTGCCCGGCGTTCGCAGCCGTCAGCTGGTGGCCAATGTGGATGACAGCGTACGCGCCCTGGAAAATGGCATCAGTGACTTTCTGCTAACCTTTGAAGACGACACGTTAAAGCCGGTGGAGCTTAAGAAGCTGGAATTACAAACCGAGCAGCTGATTCCGGTGTGTCGAGCCGACGAGGAGGGCCGGCCGCTGTTTAACCTGGATAGCACCGAGGCCAAAGCCATCCCCTATCTGAGTTATCCCAAAGAGATTTATCTTGGCCGTTGCGTAGAGAAATTACTTCGTCGCCCTTCCCATCCTGTTGAATTGCAGCAGACGTTCGAGTCAACCATGGCCGACAGCTTGAAGGTCATGGCCATACAGGGCATGGGGGTGGCTTGGGTGCCGACCTTCGCTATCCGTGAAGAACTGCGGCAAGGATTCCTGGTGCCCTGCGGGGGTGCCTCCTGGCAGACGCCGTTAAAGGTCTGCATCTACCGCTGTAAGCGCTCGCTATCCCCCGCCGCCGAGTCGCTGTGGCAAGTTTTAGAAAACCGTTACAGCAACCCTATCTCTGCGGCTAAGCAAGGTTAATGCGATGATGCAGCGCTGCCTTTACATCCCTCTGCAACAGGTTTTCAAACTTGTTATTTTTTGGCTAACGGTCACAGTAGCACCCCTGGCGGCAGCGATAGAAAATGACCCAATCATCCGTGTCGGCGGCGACCACAACTACCCCCCTTATGAATTTCTCGACGAAGATGGCGAAGCAGATGGTTACAACACCGAGCTGACCCGGGCCATTGCCGAAGTGATGGGGATGACGGTGGAGATCGAACTGGCGGGCTGGGATGCCATGCGCAAGCGCTTGGAAACAGGCGAAATCGATGCTCTGCAGGGCATGGCCTATTCCGACGAGCGGGCCAAGCGCTACGGCTTTACGCCCCACCATGCCATCATCCACCAGTCCATCTTTGCCCGCAAAGGGGAAGCCATAGTCACTGAGTTATCCGAGCTTCGAGATAAAGAAGTGATCGTCCAGCGCGGCGGCATCATGCACGACCATCTGCTGCAGAATAACGTCGGCGCGCGTCTGATTTTGGTGGATACCCACACCGCTGCCCTGAGAATGCTGGCCTCCGGCAAACATGACTACGCCTTAGTGGCTAACCTTCCGGGGCTGTATCTGGGACGGGAGCTGGAACTGTCTAATATCATCCCTGTCGGCAAACCCTTCAGCGCCCAGCGTTACGGCTATTCAGTGAACAAAGCCAACGAAGAGCTGCTGGCACAGTTCAGCGAAGGCCTGGCCATCCTCAAAAATACCGGCCGCCAACAGGCGATCTATGACAAATGGTTGGGGCCCTTGGAGCAACCGGGCTTACCCTGGAAGAAAATCGGCCTAGCCGCCGCCCTAGTCTCAGCACTACTGTTATTAACACTGGGCGGCATCGTTATCTGGAACCGCATGCTGACCCGGGAAGTGACCCGCCGGACTCAAGAGTTACAGGTCCAACAGCAACAATTGCTTCAGGCTGACAAGATGACCTCCCTGGGCATACTGGTATCTGGCGTCGCCCACGAAATCAATAACCCCAGCAGCCTGCTGTTACTGAATCTGCCGATATTAAAAGAGCTGCATCAGGACCTGGAAGAAATGCTAGAAGAGCATTATCAGCAGCATGGTGATTTCGATCTTGCGGGGCTGCCGTACAGCCGTATGCGCGAAGAAATCCCGCTAATGCTGGACGATATGCTGGCCGGTACCGATCGCATCCGCAGGATCGTCGATGACCTCCGTGATTTCGCGCGCCAGGGACCGGCAGACCTGAGCGAAACCGTCGATCTTAATGAAGTGGCCGCCACAGCTATCCGGCTGGTAGACAACACCATCAAACAGTCCACGGAGCACTTTTCGGTTAGTTATGGCGATGCCCTGCCGAGCTTTAAGGGCAACGCCCAGCGGATCGAGCAGGTGGTGATCAACCTGATCGTCAACGCCTGCCAGGCATTAACATCCAGCGACCAGAGCATCGTCATTAAAACCCTATTCGACGCTCAACAGAACGAGCTGCGTTTGGAGGTTCATGACCAGGGTTGTGGTATCGAAGCAGATAATATACCCCGTTTAAGCGACCCTTTTTTCACCACAAGACGTGAACAGGGAGGTACCGGACTCGGGCTTTCGGTGTCTGCCAGTATTGCCCAGGAACACGGGGGTTTGCTGTCTTACAATTCCGAACCCCGCATGGGAACTCGCGCCAGCCTAACCTTGCCAGTAGCCACAGGAACGCCACCGCTATGAACACGAACCGCTACCCCAACTTTGGCGTTTTGCTGGTAGACGATGAAGCTCCCTTCCTGCGTAGCCTCAGCCTGTCACTGGAGCGCCATGGCGGTATCAACCATATCTTTAAGTGTGAAGACAGCCGCGAAGCCATGGCTATCATCGAGAAAGAGCCTATTGGCCTGGTACTGCTGGATCTGACCATGCCCCACTTGTCTGGCGAGGCGCTGTTGCAGCAAATCGTCGAGGAACATCCCGAGATCGGGGTGATCATCATCAGCGGCTTAAACCAGTTGGAAACGGCAGTGAACTGTATCCGCCTGGGTGCCTACGATTATTTCGTTAAAACCACCGAAGAAGACCGCCTGATTGAGGGTATCCGCAGGGCCATTCGAATGCAGGAGATGCGCCAGGAAAACCAAGAGATGCGCCGACGCTTCCTCACCGATATCTTAGAGCGGCCGGAGGTTTTTTCCAGCATCATCACCCAAGACAAAGGCATGCGCTCTGTTTTCCAATACCTGGAATCCGTGTCGGCCAGCAGCCAGTCGGTCATGATCAGTGGTGAAAGCGGCGTCGGCAAAGAACAGATCGCCCATGCCATCCACACCCTCAGCAACCGAGCGGGCCCTCTGGTCTGCGTCAATGTCGCCGGACTGGACGATAACGTCTTTGCCGATACGCTGTTCGGCCACCACCGCGGCGCCTTTACCGGTGCCGATAAAGCCCGTGCCGGGATGATCGAACAGGCCGCTGGCGGCACTCTATTTCTGGATGAGATTGGCGACCTGAGCCAGGCATCCCAGGTAAAGCTGCTGCGACTGCTGCAAGAAGGTGAGTATTATCCCCTAGGCAGCGACAGACCGAAACGAATCCGCGCCCGAGTGGTAGTGGCAACCCATCAAAATCTGGCCGAGAAACAGCAAGCGGGAGAGTTTCGTAAAGATCTCTACTACCGTCTAAAAATCCATCAGGTGGAGATCCCGCCGCTACGTCAGAGGAAAAACGATATTGCCCTGCTGCTGGAACATTTTCTGGCCGAAGCCGCCGAAGAGCTGGGCAAGAGCAAGCCCACAGTGCCTAAAGAACTACCGGTGCTGTTAGCCAATTACTCCTTCCCCGGCAACGTTCGAGAATTACGGGCGCTGGCCTATGATGCGCTAAGCCAGCACCGCTCGAAGATGCTGTCCATGGATGTGTTCCGACAAGTGCTCGGCCAGGAGTTACCAGCGCTGGAGTCGGAGAGCAGTACCGATAACGCCTTGTTCAGCCCCGATCAACCGCTGCCAACACTGCAGGAGGTCGGCGACCTGCTGGTTGAAGAGGCCATGAGTCGCGCCCAAGGCAATCAGTCACTGGCTTCCCGGCTACTGGGAATATCCCAGCCCGCGTTGAGCAAGCGATTGAAGAAGCAGCGGCCAGCGGAAGAATAAAGCCAACTTTAGGTTCTGACGATGACTCAATCAGGCAAACAGTTTGTAAAGATCGGGCCTCCAGCCCGCCTGATGGCACCTGCGGTAGCCAGGACGGGTCCCTTTGTTCCGCTGTACTTATTGATGTTGTTTTTGATACTGCTACTGATGCAGGCTCAGGCACTAAAGGCCGAAACACTGACCGTCTACACCGAAGAATTCCCACCCTTCAACTTCACCCAAGATGGCACAATACAGGGGGTCTCGACCCAAGTAGTCGAAGCTGTGCTGGAAAAGGCAAGATTGGACTATCAACTGAAAAGCCTGCCCTGGGCTCGCAGTTTTCAAGAGGCGCAAAGCAACAAGAATGCCTTGATCTACTCCATCACCCGCCGGCAAGAGCGGGAGTCACTATTGAATTGGATCGGCATAGTCATCCCGGCCAGTCATTCCGCCTATGCCCTGCAGGGGCGCACCGACATTAGCCTAAACAGCTTGGCTGAGATGAAAAATTACCGTATAGCAACGCAACTTCAGGGGGCCAGAGAAAGCTACCTATTGCAGAACGGCTTTGCTGAACAAGACTTGCTTCGACTCAGCGGGAAACAAGTGCTGTCTCAGCAATATCGTATGCTCACTCTAGGCCGTATCGATATCTGGCCGGCTGCTGATGCCGCAGCCTATTATGTGGTCCGCAACCAGGGTGATGATCCGGACAAAATACTGAAGAAAGTCTATGCCTTCAGCGAACTCTCCCAAGGTGGCTACTACTTGGCTGCCAGCCTCTCCACCCCCACCGAGACCATAGCTCTGTTAACCAAGACCCTGGAACAGTTCAAACAAACCAACGACTACCTGCAGATCCTAAAACAATGGGGCCTCGCGCCACAGCAGAACCCTTAGCGCACTGTTAACACTTCATTTTCACCGCCGCCAGCAACCCCTATAACCAGGATTACAACTATAACCTTAGCAATGCACACAACCATCTGATTTTTAAAGAGTAATATGATTTATAACAATCAAGCCATGCCTTTGGTTATACCCCTTCCTCTGTACCATGCTCTCCAAGAATTCATTTATTTATTCACTAAAACAAAGAGTTAAATTTTGTTTTACGACCTGGCCCCACTGTTGCAATACCTTTACTTATAAAAACAACAGTTCACAGGGCCGGATAGGTACGAGCAAACGCCGCTATTTACCACCCTTTAAACAACAAAAATGATTAGAGAGATACGATATGGGTAAGGCCGTTTTGATTCAACAAGAACTGACAGGACGTCGAGAAAAAGACCTGCTGGGTGAAGCTTGGGTTCCGGCTGACGCCTATTTTGGTATTCAAACGCAGCGTGCGCAGGAAAACTTCGACCTCAGCGGCATTCCTCTGAGCCACTTCTCACAGCTGGTAGAGGCCCTGGCGCTAGTGAAATTGGCCTGCGCCAAAGCCAACCATAAACTGGGATTGTTAGATAACACTAAGGCTGGTGCTATCGAAGGAGCGGCGAGGCAGATCCTCGATGGAAAGCATCATGACCAGTTTGTGGTCGACATGATCCAGGGCGGTGCTGGCACCTCCACCAATATGAATGCCAACGAAGTGATCGCCAATATTGGCTTGGAACTATTGGGCCATACCAAGGGCGAATACAGCCACCTGCACCCCAACAACGACGTTAACATGTCGCAATCCACTAACGATGCTTACCCTACAGCGGTACGACTGTCGATACTGCTCAAACACGGCGACCTGGTCAAAGCACTGGCGTCTTTGCGCGATGCCTTCGCGGCTAAAGGGGAAGAGTTTTCCGACATTATTAAGATGGGCCGTACCCAGTTACAAGACGCAGTACCTATGACCCTGGGACAAGAATTCCAATCTTTCGCCACCACCCTGGGTGAGGATATCGACCGTATTGCTGGTCTTTCTGAGCTACTCAAAGAGATCAATCTCGGCGGCACTGCGATTGGCACCGGCATCAACACCGAACCTGAATATGCGCACCTGGCGGTGGGTTATCTGTCCGAGCTCAGCGGCTTCGAATTCAAGAGCGCCTCTGACTTAGTGGAAGCGAGCTCGGATATGGGCGCTTTCGTGCTGTTCTCCGGCATGCTCAAGCGTCTGGCAGTAAAGCTCTCCAAGATTTCCAACGACCTGCGACTACTGAGCATGGGGCCGCGCTGTGGTCTCAATGAAATCAACCTGCCAGCGCAGCAGCCAGGCAGTTCCATCATGCCGGGTAAAATCAACCCAGTAATCCCGGAAGCAATGAATCAGGTAGCCTACCAGGTTATCGGCAACGATCTGGCGCTCACTATGGGCGCCGAAGCTGGCCAGCTACAGCTCAACGCCATGGAGCCGTTGATCGCCTACAACGTCCTGGAATCAATGCGCATGTTGACCCAAGCGATGGATATGCTGAAAAACCGCTGTATCCGCGGCATCACTGCCAATGTCGATCGCTGCCAGGAATTGGTCGATCAGAGCATTGGCGTTATCACCGCCGTGGTTCCTTACATCGGTTACGAGAATTCTACCCGCATCGCCAAGATGGCGCTGGAGACTGGCCGCGGCGTGCTGGAGCTAATCCGCGAAGAAGAATTGATGACCGAGGAAGCACTACAGGAAGTCCTCAAGCCCAGCAATATGATTCGCCCCCAGCGTCTTCGTAAATAACGTCGTCGCAACTAACGCTTCGCAGCAAGACTGCAACCCCTATAAGAAATGCCCGGCAACGGGCAAACCACAACTACTATAAAAAAGGAAAACCTCATGCAACAAGGTATGACAGGTCAAAGCAGCACCGGTTTTTGGAGCGGTCTAGCGCTCTGGAAAAAAATCCTCGTAGGTATGGTTCTCGGCGTGATTGCCGGCGCCATCATGGGTCCAGATGCCGAGATGCTGAAACCCATCGGCACGCTATTTATCAACGCCATCAAAATGCTGATCGTCCCCTTGGTATTCTGCTCGCTGGTGGTGGGTGTTACCTCCATGCAAGATACCCGCAAGATGGGCCGCATCGGTATTAAATCAGTCGTGTTATATCTAGGCACCACGGCCGTCGCTATCAGCATCGGTCTGGTCCTGGCCACTATCTTCACCCCCGGTGAAGGCCTCAATATGGTAGCCGGCGATAGCGCTGTAGTCGCTAAAGAAGCACCAACCCTGGTGCAGACGCTACTGAACATGGTTCCTAAAAACCCTATCGGCGCTCTGGCTGCCGGTAATATCCTGCAGATCATCGTCTTTGCCCTGGGATTGGGTGTTGCCCTGACCCTATGTGGTGAAAAGGCCGAACCTGCGATAAAGCTGTTCGAGAGCCTGGCTGAAGGTATGTACAAGCTCACCGAGCTGGTAATGAAATTAGCTCCTTACGGCGTTTTTGGCCTGATGGCATGGGTCGCCGGTAAATACGGTATGGATATCTTGCTGCCGTTGATCAAGGTAATTGCCGTGGTCTATATCGGCTGCCTGATTCATGTCCTAGTGTTCTACACCGGTATGGTCAGTATTGTTGGCCGCCTGAATCCTGTTCGTTACGTCAAGGGCCTGCTCAATCCAGCAGCCGTTGCCTTCACCACTACTAGCAGCTCCGGCACTCTACCAGCGACGATCAAAGCGTCTCGCGAAGAGATGGGCGTATCTAAAGGAATTTCTAGCTTCGTTCTGCCCTTGGGCGCCACCATCAATATGGATGGCACCGCTCTGTACCAAGGCGTTTGTGCGCTGTTTATCGCTCAGGCCTTCGGTATCGATCTGGTCTTCTCTGACTATATGCTAATTGTGATGACCTCAACCCTGGCCTCTATCGGCACCGCCGGTGTTCCCGGCGCTGGCCTGATCATGCTGTCTCTGGTACTGACCACCGTCGGTCTGCCAATCGAAGGACTGGCCATCGTTGCCGGTATCGACCGTATCCTTGATATGGCCCGCACCAGCGTCAATGTCTGTGGCGACCTGATGGTCACTATCCTGGTGGGTAAGAGCGAGAACGAGTTGGACGAATCGATCTATAACAGCACTGAAACACAGGCTGAACTCGAGCCAATTCCAGTGAAAGTATAAAGTCTATTGCTGTACGAAAAAGCCCCGTTTAACGGGGCTTTTTATTGCTCACAAATAAGCCGGATACGATTACTTTTTGACTGAATCTGATTTTTCCGGCAGCGTCTGACAGTAAGACAGAATATCCAGCTGATCCTGGATACTCAGCATTGCCAGGGAGATCATCGGCACACCGGGCTGGCCGTTACGAATCTTATGCAGGGTTTCCCAAGGATTGGCGCTGGCTACCGTGCCAATAAAATCCTCCTTAGGCGCTGCTTTAAAGTTAATCTGACGGCCATCATAACCATGGCAGTTAGCGCAGATATTCTGGTAAAACGAAGCGCCACGCTGAGGATTGCCGTGAACCTTTTTAGTGGCCCGATCGATATATTGATCCATATCTATCTGCCCACGAGCAACAAACAACGCTAACTCTTTCAACGCCTGATCGGGGATCATAGCCGCGCTATAGCCGTGCAGATCATTACGAACAATCTTGGCGATGGTTTCTGGGGTCTTACCGACCAAATCTCGGACCCCTTTAATGCCCGTGTAGTGACTGCCCTTGCTATAAGCACCGTCAGCGCCTTTATAGTCCCAGCCGTGACATTCTTTACAGCGCCAGGTATCAGCTCCACTTTTCTTACCCTCTTTGGGGTAGGCCGGGTGAGTGCTGAGATTCTTGGTATCGAAATAAACCACCTTCGCCCAGTTATCATAAAGCTTCCCGCCCTGGGTCATCTTCCAGCTCTCGGTCAACGGGATGTCGACGCCCTCGGCGAAAGCAACATCGGTGCTACTGAAGAGAAGCGAGGCCATTACCACAACCATGCCCATGGATTTCCCAGAATTATTCATAGTTCTATCCCTTTAAGACATAAACAACAAAGGCTAAATTAGATTCATACCATTCAAAATACCCATGGTTAATTAAAGGTCATATTCATGGAAGTGAAAACCCATTTTTAGACTCCCTATAAACCTTTGAGGTAAGCGATCAACCCGGCACTCATCTTAGGAACCTAAGGAGCCTGGACATATTTAAAGGGTGGGCAGTTCAGTAGAGTTCACTAGTATTGCGTTATCTAGGGGTACAATAACGTTTTCCAATATCGGTGCGGGTAACTAATGAGTCGTCAACCAGAAAGCTCTATGGCTGCAAAGCGCGGCCTGCATCCGCGCAATAAGCACCGTGAAGGCTATGATTTTGAGCGCTTGATTAAGGCGCTGCCGCAGTTGGCTCAGTTTGTATCTGTGAATCGTTATAATAATCCCTCCGTCGATTTTTCCGACCCTGAAGCCGTCAAAGCTTTAAATAAAGCGCTGCTGAAGCAGAGCTACGGACTCGAGAACTGGGATATTCCAGATGGTTACCTCTGCCCCCCCATTCCCGGCCGAGCCGATTATATCCATCACCTGGCGGATATTTTGGCGTCAGCTAATAGCGGCATCATTCCTCGTGGAAAAAGGGTGAAAGGCCTGGATATTGGTGTTGGGGCAAACTGTGTTTACCCCATTATTGGCAGTTGTGAATACGGTTGGAGTTTTACCGGTACGGATATCAGTCCGATAGCCGTTAATGCTGCCAAACTGATTGTCGCTTCAAATCCTGGCCTGAAAAAAAAGATTGAGTGCCGTCTGCAACAGTCTTCAACGGATGTATTCAAGGGCATTCTCAATGGGCAAGAGCGTTTCGACTTTACCCTGTGCAATCCTCCCTTCCACGCCTCTCAGGAGGACGCCAGTGCAGGGACTCGGCAGAAACTTAAAAACCTTCACTCGGGCCACACAACAAAGCGATCAGGTTCCGATAAAAAGACACCAGTGCTTAACTTTGGCGGCCAAAGCCATGAACTCTGGTGTGAAGGCGGTGAAATCGCGTTTATTCAACGGATGATCGAACAGAGTGCTGAAATAGCCTGTCAGTGTTACTGCTTCAGCACCCTGGTCTCAAAGAAGGAGAACCTTCCTGCAATTTACCGATCGTTGAAGAAGGCCGAAGCGACACAGGTAAAAACCGTCGAGATGGCTCAGGGAAAAAAGCTCAGCCGTTTCGTGAGCTGGAGCTTTCTTGATGCTGAACAGCGGCAACAATGGCGCCAAGCTCGCTGGCAGCAGTAGCGGGGGAAAGCTCGAATTCAAAAGGCCCTAACAAGGTTAAGCACCCCCCATCAACATAGTGGCGTTCTCGGCTATATGTGTTTTCAGGTGTTGCCATACTTTGTTAACCCGAGCGAGTTTTTTCTGTTCCGGATGAACGGCAATCCAAAAGGTCCGTACAACACTGGTTTGCTCAGGTAACACCGGAACTAATTCTGGGTGACAGCGGGCCAAAAAACAGGGTAGCACCGCCAACCCGAGCCCTTCACGCACCGCTACCGACTGAGTGATGACGCTGGTACTGCGAAAGCTAGGGTGCGAATTCGGCAGTAATCGCTCTAGATAGGAAAGCTGTTCGCTGAACACTAGGTCATCGACATAACCAATTAAAGGGTGGTTATAAATATCCTCGGTCGTGTTGATCGCCCCTGCTCGCTCAAGGTAGTCACGAGAGGCGTACATATTGAGCTGATAGTCACACAACTTAGAGACGACCAGTGAAGTATTAGGCGGTTTTTCAATCGTAACGGCGATATCGACTTCATGATGAGACCATTTTACAAATCGTTGCAGCGGTAACAGGTCGATAGTGATTTTAGGGAATTGCTGGCAGAATTTGGCCAATTCCGGAGCGATAAAATAGTTACCAAAGGCTTCAGTCACACCCAAACGCACCTTGCCCTGATTTTCCAGGTTCTTGCCCTGCAGTATATCGCCAGCGGCTTGCGCACGTTTGTTCATATCTCGGGCAGTTTGCAATAATAGTTGACCGTGCTCCGTCAAGCTGTGGCCATCAGCGTTACGATCAAAAAGCTGGGTGGCTAGCTGGTCTTCGAGACGGTGCACACGACGAGAGACGGTCGATGCGTCAATACCCAGCCGCTTAGCCGCCTCTGATAGCTTTTCAGTACGTGCAACCTCCAGAAAAACCTTCAGGTCGTCCCAGTTAATATCCATAATTCAGCTCCAGAACCTATCCTTGCATTTATGCAAGGATACATTGCTATACTGTCTATTGCCTAATATATACCCTGCTACTATCCTCTATACCATTGAATTATACCTGTTGCATAAATGTAGTCTCATATGCAGCCAAACATAAACACTCTGTCCAGAGGCAACTATGAACATTCCAAACGTAGCAATGATTATTAATGGCGAGAAGGTTGAAACAGTTAGCGGTAACTGGGTTGATGTGCTGAATCCTGCGACTCAGGAAGTAGTTGCCAGAGTACCATTTGCAACCCTGGACGAAGTCGATGCGGCGGTAGCCAGCGCCAAAGAAGCGTTCAAGAGCTGGCGCAAAGTGTCCGTTGCTAAGCGTCAAGCAATCATGTTGCGCTTCCAACAGCTGGTGCGTGACAACGTAACAGAGTTGGCGGAGCTCATCAGCCTAGAACACGGCAAGACCCTTCCCGATGCCGAAGGTGAAGTCGGTCGAGGTCTCGAAGCCATTGAAAATGCCTGCCTGATCACCAAGCTACAACTGGGCGAGATGGCCGATAATGTCGCCGGTGATGTCAATGTATATACCCTCAATAAGCCACTCGGCGTGGGTGTCGGTATTACCGCATTTAACTTTCCCATCATGTTGCCGTGCTTTATGTTCCCTATGGCGATCGCATGCGGCAACACCTTCGTCCTCAAGCCTTCTGAGCAGGATCCGACTTCAACCATGATGTTGGTTGAACTGGCCCATAAAGCCGGCGTCCCCGCCGGTGTACTGAACGTGGTTCATGGTGGCGCAGATGTCGCTAACCGTCTGGCAGAACATCCCGATATAAAGGCACTGTCCTTTATCGGCTCAACCCATGTTGGCACTTCGCTATACCAGCGTGCCAGCAACACCGGCAAACGTGCGCAGTGCATGATGGGAGCTAAGAACCACGCGGTAATCATGCCCGATGCCAACAAAGATCAGGCGATCAACCATATGCTGGGCTCCTGCTTTGGTGCTGCGGGTCAGCGCTGCATGGCTAACTCGATAGTGATCCTAGTGGGTGAGGCGCGTGAGTGGCTGCCTGAGATGGTCGAGCGCGCTAAGAAAATGATCGTGGGCCCGGGCACCAACCGCGAAGCCGATCTGGGTCCGCTGGTTTCTCCACAGGCCCAGGCCCGTGTTGAAGGTTTAATCGAGACGGGTGTTCAGCAGGGAGCATCGCTGCTTCTGGACGGCCGCGGTGTTGAAGTTGATGGTTATCCTAAGGGTAACTTTGTCGGACCTACGCTGTTTTCCGATGTAACTACCGAGATGGATATCTACACCCAGGAGATCTTTGGACCTGTCATGTGTGTAATGACTGCTGATGATCTCGAAAGTGCCACTGACATCATTAATGCCAACGACAACGGCAACGGCACAGCCATATTTACCAACTCAGGCTGGAATGCGCGCTGGTTCGAAAATAACGTCGATGTGGGACAGGTTGGTATCAATATCCCCATCGCCGTGCCGGTTGCTTACTTTAGCTTTACTGGTTCACGAGCCTCCAAACTAGGTGATCTAGGCCCCAATGGTCAGCAAGTGGTGCAGTTCTGGACTCAGACCAAAACAGTCTCTGCCCGCTGGTTTGCGCCAGGGACAACGTCTGACAAGGTCCACACCACTATATCAATGAAGTAAGACTTCATCGGCTGATGCAGCCCCTATAAACCGCAAGCCGTATTCTTTCGGCTTGCGGTTTTTTGATAAGATCAACATCAATATGGCTTAATAAAGGCGGAGGTTACGCCTGCTACTTAGCCCCCAAAACTATAAAACAAGTCTCATCAGTTTTATTCCTCCAGATTCCGCACAAAAGTAAATGATCCCGCCCTATCCTTCATACGGTACAGAGACGCAGGTCTGCCGCTTTTTTGAGACACTTTTTCTCCGGTATCAATCAACAGCTCAGCCTGTTCGATGCGGCGACGAAAGGATTTTTTCTGTAGTGGTTTGCCAATAATTAGCTCATGCAGGTGCTGCAGCTCGGGAAGAGTGAACAACTCCGGCAAAGCATAAGCCGGGACTATGGAATACAGTGCCTTTTGCTTCAGCCGCTCACGCGCATGGGCAATGATATCGCCATGGTCAAAAGCCAGTGGGAGTTGATCGAGTTTGTCGATATTTACCCATTGAACATCCGCCACGCTGGAGACATGGGGTTCACAACTTTGATACGCCATCATGGCGCTATAGCAAACCGTCACCGACCAGCCGCGCTTGTCTCTGGAGCCATTACCAAAAGTCTGCAACTGCTCCAGATAGGGCGGGTCTATAGCGGTTTTGGCGCGCAATATTCTGCGCGCGGTATCCTCAAGAGATTGATCAACCTGCAGATCGACAAAGCCGCCCGGCAACCCCCACTTTCCCTGCTCAGGATGATTTGAGCGCTGCACCAGCAACAGCTTCAAACACTCCTGGTGATAACTGAACAGCACCGAATCAACACTGGTCAGCGGCGCATCAAACTGGTGTTTATCATAAGCGGCTAGGAAACTTTTTTCGTCCATTCAGAGGCTACTCAGTTCATCTATTCAATCTCCATTCTAGTGGCGGTAAAAGCATCTTCCAACCCCTTTGTGTCTTTTTGTCACTATTTTATTGACAGATTAGTGTCCATAGGCCACTATTTGAATTAAGTGACCATACGACACTAACAAGGAGAAGCCATTATGTTTGGTATTCAATATTACAAAGCCGACTCATCCACTTACGTGATCAGGACGGTTAACGGCAAGATCCGCCGCAAAGGCAGAGGACTCAGTTTCTTCTACAACGCAGTCACCAACTCCATCGCTGCAATTCCGGTGAATGCTCAGGAATCCCCCTTTATCTTTAATCTGCAAACCGCGGACTTCCAATCGGTAAAGGTCCAGGGACAGATTAGTTATCAGGTGGCTGAAGCGGAAAAAACGGCGGAAATCCTCAACTTTAACCTAAAGAAAAACCCCAACAGCTACGTTTCCGAAGACCCCCTTAGACTCGGTGATCGTGTAGTAAGAAGAGTACAAACCATGGTGCAGAATAAGGTGCAACTAACGCCGCTGCGCGAAGCCCTGGTGCTTAATCAACTGCTGGTTAAGCTGATGCGCCAACAGTTAGCGGAAGATCCCTTGCTGCAGGCTTCCGGTATCAAGGTGCTGGATGTGTCCATCAGCGCCATATCCCCTACCCCGGAAACCACTCGGGCGCTGGAGGCACAAGCTCGTGAGTCCATCCTTAAGGAAGCTGATGATGCTATCTACGCACGACGCAAATTTGCCGTTGAGCAAGAACGCACCATCAAGGAGGCGGAGCTGCAGACTGAACTCTCGGTACAGCAAAAAGAGCAGGAGATAGAAGAATCCCGGATCGAGAATGAAAGGGCTATCTTACGCGGCCAGGCACAAACCGAAGCCGAGCGACTACAGGCACAAATCGATGCCGAAGAGCGCCGCAAAGAGCTGGTGGTGCTGAATGTCGAAAACGCCCAGCTGGAGGCCGACTCCGAAGCCTACGCCATCAGTGCTCGCGCCAACGCCTTTAAACAACTGCCGGTAGAAAACCTGAAGGCGATGGCGTTGGCCAATATGCAGCCGGAGCAACTAATGGCCATGGCCTTCGACACCATGGCACAGAATGCCAGCAAAATTGGTGAACTGAACATCACCCCGGATCTGTTCGGACAACTGTTGAAAAAGGCGGCACGCTGATGGCTAACAATAACCAATATCGCTTTGTCCTGGTGACCCGAAAAACCCGCTTGCAGGAACTGGTGGAACGCTTTAATACCTGGCCCCAGGCAAAGTTTTATCTGGAGCACAGTCAGGCAGATGTGCAGGATTATCTCAGTGAGCACGACCTGTACCAGAGACGCCTGCTGGAAGCCGAGCAAACCCTGAAGACGATGGGTCGATTGCAGCTGCTAGAGCGCAGCTTTCTGCCCAACTATCAATTCCGCACAGCCGATATAATCGTAGTGATCGGTCAGGACGGTTTGGTGGCGAACACCCTGAAATACCTGGATGGCCAACCGCTGATCGCCATTAACCCTGATCCGCAACGCTGGGATGGCAAGCTGCTGCCCTTTGAAATTGGTGATATCAAGTCTCTGGTTAGCCGCACCATCGCCAACCGGGTTGAAAGCACCTGTATTACCTTTGCCGAAGCCAAAACTAATGACGGACAACGTCTGCTGGCGGTCAACGATCTGTTTATAGGCCCCAAAAGTCACACCTCGGCGCGCTACAGTTTGAGCTGGGGCGGTGCCACAGAAGTGCAGAGTTCATCCGGCATTATCGTGTCCACCGGTTTTGGCTCAACGGGCTGGTTTCAGTCGATACTGGCCGGCGCCATGGGCGTGACAGGCAGTAGCTCCCACTGTTTGAAAAATGGTTTTTCCTGGGGAGATGAACGTTTGCAGTTTGCGGTCCGGGAGCCTTTCCCCAGCCAGACTACCAGCACCAACCTAGTATTTGGCGCGATCGATAAGGACATGCCGCTGAGCATCGAATCCCTGATGCCGGAAAACGGCGTGATCTTTTCCGATGGCATCGAAGCCGACTACCTGCCCTTTAATGCCGGCACGGTCATTTCGGTGTCTATCGCAAAAACCAAAGGCCGGCTGATCATTGCCTAAAGGACTCTCCAGCCGGTTAAAGCCGAGAGCCTTGATCGAAACGCTCGTTAATACTCAGTAATTAATACTTACCGATAGCGTTAACGAACCAGCCGTTGGCCTCGTGGTCCATGCCGGCTGATACAACTAACTAATACAACCAACTGACACAACCAACTGAATATACTAAGAATTATAATCAACTCTATTAATAAAATGACTGCCCGATGAAAAATCCCTTTCACGAAAAAAACACCCTCGGCTAGAATCAATAACAAGCATCTGATTGGCAGGCCCAGCTCATGTACAAAAAGTTTATTTTTATCGGCGTTTTAATACTCAGCAGACTGGCAATAGCCGAACAACCAGTGAGCACGGGCTATTTGACTAACACCGCTATTGGAGGACATGACTCTGTCTCTTATCACACCCAAAAATCAGACCCAAAAAGAGCCAGTGCGCAGGGTGATCAAAGATTTAAGGTTCAATGGAAAGGTGCGGACTGGTTCTTCGCAACTCAAGCCTCAGCCGATAAATTCGCAGCTGATCCTGAACGTTATCGCCCGGAATACAATGGGCATTGTTCCAACGCCCTTAGCTTGGGAGAAGGGTTGATCAGTACCGATGGCACTGTCTGGGAGTTTTTCGGTGACAAGCTACATCTGTTCTATGCCGACGGGGGCGGCAACGCTGGCTAAACGGTGACTGGAAGCGCTATAAGCAACAGGCCGATGCGGCATGGCAGCAAGAAAGCAAGCGTTAAGAAACGTCAGCAGGTTAGGATTTCTGCGTTCCAACCCGAGAGGGTCGGCTCCATACATAGATCAGACCAATCAAAGCCGTGGCAATCATGATGCTATCAAGCCACCAAGCTATATCTTTGAATATAACCGGATAGCTGATCATCACAACCATCATGGTAGTAGATAAAATTTTGACCTTTAGAGGAATCACCCCATCCCGCTCCCAACCCAGAATCAGCGGACCAAACAATTTATTGCTGATAAGCAGAGAATAGAAGCGCGGAGAGCTGCGAGAAAAACAATAAGCGGCAACAATCACGAAAGGCGTGGTTGGCAATAACGGCAATAGCACCCCGATCAACCCCAGCATCAAGCTGAGTATGCCAATAGCCAAATACAAGGGCTTGGTCATAGACGCGAATCCTCGAAACTAACAGAAGCAATCCCATAGAACTTCTGCTTCAGATTCGAGCATAGATAGGGGCCGTTCGTCTATACAGCATCAATATAGTTATCGAGACCCTGAAGATCGCTGGTATCTATCTCCCCCTCAACAGCAGAATCTCATCATCCGACTGACAATGGATACGGAACTCATCAAACCCAAGACCAGCCACAGACCTCAGGATACGCTGCTATAAACAGTTTCCAGCTGCGTATCCATTAGCTGACTGGCAGGAGTAACGGTGCGGCGCTTCCAAGGAATAAAGCCAAAATACCAAACACGCCAAAACGTGACATTTGCCTGCGGATTCTGATCGAGCAGTTGCGCTAACGTTTGCAGCTCCCCCAGTTCAACACCAAAGACTTCGCGATACACTTGGTAGACAAACTTGGAACAATATTGACGAGGAGAGTCATAGTTAAAGCCAAGGTGATACCATTTACCCATGCGTCGTTCCGCAGCCTGTTTTAATTGTTCGATATGATGCAGCGATAGCGGATGCTTCAAGCGCCTAATGGCAATCTGCTGATTACAGGTACGGCTGATAAAGTCTCTTAGCGGTGTTTTCTTTACCCTGGGAACCTTGCTTTCAAGCACAAACCAGCTGCCGTTTTCCTCAACCACGAATCCTACGTGGGAGCACCAGCTACCGGTGCCTTTGGCAACCTGCTTATACAAAAAAGCATCGATGGAAATAAAAAGAATATCTCCTGGACGGACATACTCAAGGGCTGTTTGTTCTAGTTGGTCAAGCTGCTTCTGGTTCATGAATAAATGCTCCTGTTGTACTGTTTTCCAAGACCAGCATCAACACATGCAATCGCGAATAAAACTATTCCTAAAAAAGAATCATATATAGAAACCTTTAGTAGCGATTAGCTGTTTTATTCTATCTCTGACGGAGTGCCCAGTGGAGAAAGATTCAAGGACATCCGCTGTTGGCGGTGATACCATCTGCACGACTATAGCCGTGAATTGATAGCCCAATAATAATGATAAAAAAAGCCATACCGCCCGTGCCCAATAACAATCTAAATACCGACTTTTCTGAAGTCCCAATCAGCGCCAACCAACTAGATCAGATTTTGTCTCTGCAGCAGCATATTCTTGAGATGGTCGCTGACAATTTTGATTACATGCAGATCATCGATAAGCTTTGCGGCATGGCGGAAGGGTTACTCCCAGGGTCAGTCGCCTCTGTGATGTTGACCGATTCGGTTTCCGGTCTGTTGAATGTACTTTCCGCTCCCAGTATTCCGGCAGCAGGCATTGATGCGCTTCATGGTTTACGCCCCGGGTCGGGTGGAGGGTCCTGCGGCAATGCCGTATTCCGTAATGAGCCGGTGTTTGTCAGTGATACCTTTACCGATCCACGCTGGCAAGATCTGCGACAAGTCGCGATAGATTTTAATCTTTGTTCTTGCTGGTCCATGCCGGTTAGCAACCAAACCGGAGACGCCGTCGGCTCCTTCGCCCTATCATCCTTTGAACACCGCGAGCCATCAGCTTTTCATAAACGACTACTAGAGGTAGGCGCCTCCGTTATTAGCATCGTATTGCATAAACAGGGTCAGGATACGGCGTTAAAAGAGAACTCTCATCGTTTAGAAATACTCGGCACAGCGCTGAGTAACTCATCCGATGGCGTCATTATTACGAATGCGAATAACGACATTATCGAGACTAATCAAGTATTTGAGAAAGTAACCGGCTATAGCCAGACAGATGTAATCGGGAAAAACCCTCGGTTACTTTCATCCGGTCAACATCAGCTAGCGTTTTACCAGCAAATGTGGAAATCGCTGAATAACACCGGAACCTGGATTGGAGAACTGATTAATAAATCCAAACAGGGACCATTGCTCCACCTTTGGACGCGAATAAACAGGATCACTGATAACGATGGCAAGGTGCTCAACTATGTCGCCGTATTTAGTGACCTGAGCGAAATTAAACGCGGTGAGGAGCGGTTAATTCACGCCCTTGAACATGACCAGCTCACCGGCCTGCCGAATAAAAACAAGCTAACCACTGCGCTAGCTCAGACACCTCATCAGCGCACACTGATACTGCTAGATCTCAATAACTTCAGCTATATCAATATGGCTTATGGCCTCAGGATAGGCGATCAGTTATTGCAAGAGGTCGCCGACGTCCTCCGAGAAATACAACCCAATGCTCATGCATATCGGGTCAATGCTGACGAGTTCGCGCTCTTGTATGACGCTGAAATCGATATCAAAAACAGCATCCATCAAATTCAAAATCATTTCTTCTCCAAGCAAATACATGTCGGCAATTTGGGCTTTAATATTACCTTCACCTATGGCGCTACCAGCGACCTAGAAGATCTTTTCAGTCAGGCGTTAATAGCGCTGAAAAAAGCTAAAGAGTTTGGCAAAAACCGCTACCATATTTACAACCCGACTGGCGATGAATTTGAGCAAGAACAGCGGCTGGAACACATGCGCTGGAACGGACTGCTGCATGAAGCCCTCAATTGCGAGGCACTTAAGCCCTATTACCAAGGTATCCGGGACAACCGCACCGGTCGGATCAGCCACTATGAAGCGCTGGCCAGAATCGAACACGAAGGCAAAATATATTCTCCCTACCTGTTTTTAAAACCCGCGCGGTTATCGGGTTTACTACCGGCTATCGCACAACGAATGATCGACGCCAGCTTCGCCGATATGGCAGCCAATGAGTATTCATTTTCCATCAATATCACCGAAGAAGATCTGAACCAGAATTATCTCTGCGACTTCTTACAAATGAAATCGCAGCAGTACACCATCGCTCCAGAACGAGTCACGTTGGAAATACTGGAAGGCGTCAGCGCCGGTGGTAAGAAAAATCACGTCAGCCAGCTTTCTGCATTAAAGGCCCACGGCTACAAACTGGCGATTGATGATTTTGGTACTGAATACTCCAACTTCGAACGCATCCTCGAAATGGAGGTGGACTACATAAAAATCGACGCTCGCTACATCAAGAATATTGATCAGGATAAAACCAGTTACGAAATCACCAAGGCCATCGTGTATTTTGCCAAAAATGCCAATATCCCCACTATTGCGGAGTTTGTACATTCAACAGCGGTACAGGACATTATTGAAGAACTTGGGATTGAATACTCCCAAGGTTATCTGTTTAGCGAACCAGCACCCAGCGTTGGCTGATTTTGGTTAGAAAACAAAGATTCAGGCCGCCATCCAGGCTCGCTGACCGGAAAATCTTCCTTGTAAATACTCCATCTGGTCACCTAGAATCTGACGATTTGCTAGATACATAAATTCGAACAGATTAGGTTCAAACGGGATTGCCAGCAGCTCCATATGGGCCTGCTCTGGCGTTCGGCCACCTTTATGATGATTACAGCGGGAACAGGCGGCTACCACATTACTCCAGCTGTCCTCCCCCCCCTGAACCCGTGGCATGATGTGATCGCGGGTCAGCACAGCATCGGGAAACTCATAGCCACAGTACATGCACCGATGACCGTCACGACGAAACAGCAGCTTGTTGTCGAGCATGGGCGTAAAAGGGTGGCTTTTGACCGCTCCGTCACAAGCAATAATAGGGGCCAATTCCAGGCAGGACCTTTCGCCCAGCCGATTGTAGCCACCTCGCATGGTGAAGTGTTCTTCCCCCAGACTCCATACCACCTGTCCTTTGGCATACTGGGTGGCGGCCTGCTCGCGACTAAGCCATCCCTGAGGCAGACCCGATTTGTTCAATCGTAATATACGAACCTGTGCACCCATCACCTGACCCTCTGTACTGGTGCTGAAAATCGAGCCAAGATTCAAGCACTGCACCGCCCACAACTCCACCACTATCTCTTTGATAAACAATAAGTTCTTAGGCGTCTTCTAACTAAAACATAGGGCGCATTCACATAATGGACGCTTTTGAACGCCATACCCTCACTTACATGCCCTGCTTAGGTTATCGGCCTTGCTGACGCAGTCTTAAATTGACCAAAAGTGATTAGCCGCCGGCCCCCGTAAATCGCCCTATACCACTAAGTATAGAAAACAGCCTTATAAACCGTAGATTATTAGCACTGAACCTGGAATTACTGCTGATGCTGAGCGGAGTAATGCATATCTTTTGTATAGACCGCACAGGGATAGGGAATTTCACGCTGTTTGACAAAATTTTCGAAGTCTTCCCACAGCAGCTCGGAAATAATCCACAGCGAAAGGGCGAGTTCTAAGTGATCTATATAGCCATCAGGTGTATGACAGGGCTTTATGCTTAACATCAATCAATCCGTCTTCAATACCAATTTCAAACGGGAATGAGGAATGAGGAATGAGGAATGACTGTGATGCTTTAATGACGAAGTTCAGATCGGCACAATCGCACAAATCTGAAATTCGCAAAGAGTCTAACCGGCACTTTTTACCAATTTAAACTGGGACAGTAATTGTTTGACGTCACCCGCCAACGCGTTCACTGAGTCACTGGTCTCAAGGGTACACTGCGTTTCGCTTACGGTATCTTGCGACAGCCCGCTAATCTTGAGCAGGTTACCTGCCAACTCACTGGTCACGCTACTTTGTTGCTCTGCCGCCGCTGCAATCTGGATGTTCATCTCGCTGATGCCCGATACTGCATGCTGGACTTCCACCAGACAGGACGCGGCTTCATCCGTGCGTTCAGCAACAGAACTGCCCTGCTCCGAGACCTGTTGCATGATATTAACAGCCTCATCCGCCCCCTGTTGCAGCCTGTTAATGACAGCGGAAATTTCTTCTGTAGATTCTTGCGTACGCTGTGCCAAGGTCCTCACCTCATCGGCCACCACCGCAAATCCACGACCACTTTCACCCGCTCTAGCGGCTTCAATAGCGGCATTAAGCGCCAGCAAATTAGTCTGTGCCGCTATCCCCTGGATAACATCCAACACCGTACCAATAGACTGAGTCTGGGCTTGAAGGTCATGAATTTTGACGCGGGAACGCCCCACCTCTTCAGCCAAATGGCGCATATCACCAGCTGAACGAGACACTAGAGCATTTCCCTTACTGGTATGAGCATCAGCAGAACGGGCGTTGCCCGAGGCCATTTCTGCGTTACTAGCAACTTCTGCCACCATCGCCGACAACTCCTGAATGGCTGCAGACAAAGACTCTAATCCTTGCTGCTGCTGCGAAGCCATACCATTGCTACGATGACTATTGCCAGCCATGCGTTCCGCATGTTCTGACAATTGATCCATCGAGACAGAAACCTCCACCAGGGTATTGTTCAAATTTTGGGTAAAACAGTTGATCCGATTTGATGCCCCAGAAAACTCATCATCCCCCTTCACTTCGATAGAATCCGTCAATTCCCCCTGCCCTGTTCTTTCCAAGTTTGTCAGAATTCGCGCCATAGGTTGATCGATGGAGCGAATTAGCATCACAGAAGCAATAACACAGAACAACAGAGATACAACGCTGATAGCCAGAATCATCGGCTGAATCTGCGCCAAGATCTGCGTCATCGATTGCTCGGCATTAGCCATAGCTGAGGCTTCTAACAACTTATCAAAAGCCAGCCAGGAGATCAGGTTAGTCGAGAGGATGAGAACTGCAACAAGGGTAAAACACAGAGATATTTTTTTGCGTATGGACATAGTTGTTCACTGTCTATTTATTATTTTTTTGTTCTGTGTGAGCCGGATACTTCAGGTCAAATACCACAGAATCTTTTAGATAAACACCGAAAAAACCTACATTTCCTCGCGGGATCCGATCAGTGGTTTAGCTGTACAACAACATCATTCGGCAGAAACTACCGAGCCAAGATGATACGACTTTAGTCTAGCCGACACCAGTAGGCGCAGCGTACCACAAACTGATCGCATTTTAACCAGAATCACATATCCGGCTATCCCTCGGGCCGCTCTACCACCTCAACGCCCTCGCTTTAAGATTCACTTTGCTGCAAGTTCCACATAGTGGCATAGCGCCCCCCTTTCATCAGCAACTGCTGGTGACTGCCCTGCTCCACCAGCTGGCCATCATGCAGCACCACAATATTGTCCGCATCAATGATGGTCGATAAACGATGGGCGATGACTAGACTGGTATGGTTCTCGGCCAAGGCATTAAGGGCAGCAACGATGGCCTGCTCAGAGGCGCTATCCAGCGCCGATGTGGCTTCGTCAAACAGCAAGATCGGCGGCCGCTTAAGCATCACCCGAGCGATGGCAATGCGCTGTTTTTCACCCCCAGAAACTTTTAACCCGCGCTCTCCCACGTGCGTCTGAAGACCTTCTGGCAAAGCCTCAATAAACTGCTGCAGGTGAGCCATGGCAATCACTTCATCGATCTCGGCAGGTTCAGCCTCTGGCCGACCATAAGCGACGTTGTGCTGGATGCTGTCATTGAACAACACGGTATCTTGCGGAACCACGCCTATAGCCTTGCGTAGACTTAACTGGCTCACCTGATGAATGGGCTGACCATCGATCAGGATATTGCCGCTATCCAAATCATAAAACCGAAATAGCAACCGCGCCAGAGTGGACTTACCTGAACCACTGGCACCCACAATGGCGACTTTCTGCCCCGGCTCTACGCTGAAGCTAACATCCCGAATAATGGCGCGCTCAGGCTGATAACTAAAACATACGTTTTGAAACTCTATTCTCCCAGCCGTGACCTTAAGTTCTTTCGCATTTGTCTGATCCCGTACTCTGGGTTCTTTATTCAGCAGCGAGAACATATTTTCAATATCCGTTAACGCCCTGCGCACCTCGCGATAGACCATTCCCAGAAAATTCAATGGCATAAACAACTGCAGTACATAAGCATTTATCATCACCAGGGAACCTATGGTCATCGCACCACTGACCAAATCATCAGCAGCCAACCACATCATAAGCACCATACCGCTGGCAATAATCAAAGCCTGACCGCTGTTTAGCAGCAGCAGCGTCATCCGATTTTTTAGTCGCGCGGCTTCCCAGTTCGCCAAATTTTCATCGTACTGCCGGGATTCGTATTCCTCATTATTAAAATACTTAACGGTCTCGTAGTTAAGCAGGCTATCAATGGCCCGGGTGTTGGTTTTCGAATCCAGCTGGTTCATCTCGCGCACGAAACGGTTGCGCCATTCGGTAATTCTGACGGTAAAAAACACATAGGTTGATACCGCCACCAGGGTGATCAGCGCATACCAGATGCCAAAATTAAACAACAAAATAGCTGCCACCAGCGACACTTCGATCAAGGTGGGAACAATATTGAACACCAGCATCCGCATCAGAAAGCCGAAGCCGTTGCCACCTCGTTCAATATCCCTGGAGATGCCCCCGGTTTGGCGCGACAGATGAAATTCCAACTCCAGAGCATGAAGGTGACGAAACACCCTCAATACGATTCGACGCATGGCGCGCTCGGTGATGCGACTGAAAACAGCATCCCGCGCTTCGCTGAAAAACACCGACCCGAAGCGCAGCAAACCGTAACAGAGAATAAAGGCGACCGGCACAACAATGATCTGATGCTGAACCCGATCCAGACTATCCACGACCTCTTTCAAGACCCAGGGCATGATGACTACAGCCACTTTTGCCAATACAAGTAGCCCGAAGGATGCAAACATCCGCCCTTTAAATTCCAGCAAATAAGGCCACAGCATGCGAATCACTTGCCAAGCCTGGTTACGATCAACCATCTGTTCGGGAAAGGGCCGATGCTGTTTGGAAGCGGATTTTCTCACCAAGGTGCTCCAAGAATGAAATTTACCGTATCACGGCAATAAAAATGCCACCGGGATCTAAGCCCGTCATAGCAAAGCAGAATGTGCTGGCAAAATCGAAGCCTGAGCCACAGTAACAGCATCGACTTTGAATACTACCCTTTAGATGGGGGAGCCGATGAATCTATGTTGCTAACCTTCACCTTGTAAGGTATATCAGGCAAAATCAACCCGCAGATAATTTAATGAGAATGCAATATGTCCACCGCTATTGATGACATGGATAAGGTCACTAAAATCGACCTCAAGGAAAAATCATCCGCCGGTTGCACGGGTACCGAGCTGAAAGAGCTAATGCACAGCTATGGCCGCAAGAAGTCCAGCCATGAAAAACAATTTAGTCGCTACTGCCTGTTACTCAAACAAGGCGCTGTAGCGCTGATACTGGCATCACTAATGGCAGCGCTCGGGTCATGGGCGGTGCTGACTGTGGCCACAGCCTTACTCGCTGTCTGGCGGCTGATTCAGTGTTTTTCTATCGATGAGCAATGCGAATTACTGGAAGTCCAAACATCGCAGGCCAAGTCACGATTAGAGCACGCATTATCAGCGCCAACAGGCAAGCCTATGCTGGCTCAGCTGTACCCTGAATTTGATGATGAACCCTACCAGATGCACCTAGCCTTTTACCTGCCAGGCCCGCTGGAGATTCGACGTCGCAAAACAGGGTTCAAGCTTAGCCGGCTGCTGTTTCCCTGATTCACGCCCTATCCTCTAATTCACCCATAAAACTTAGCCTGGATCAAAATCCTCAGCATTGGCCCGTTCCAGTATTAGACGATTTATTCTACAATCCCTGTGCGGTTATTAGACAACTATGCCGCAACCGAAGATTCAGAATGACTAACCGAAGGTTTCTATCCATGCTGTTTAAACAACTTCAGGCATTACCTGCCATCAGTTCCTTACCTCGCCCCAGCGCCCTGCCCATGCCTCCTTCTCCAAAAGAGCTGGTCAAGAAGATCCCGATGGCCCTGGCAAGGAAAGCAGCAATCGTACCTTTTAGCTTGCAGAAAAGACTGCTATCAAAAGTCATGGGGCAGGCATTCCAAGAGCCCCTTGAGGACGGCGATTTTGAGTTTCTTAAGAACAAATGGATGAAGATAGAAATCTCCGACATCGGTCTCTGCTGGTTTTTCAGCTACAGCGAAGAGGGTCATTTGATTGTCAGCGATTATGAGATTGAAAACGCTAGCATACGCGGTAACTTGAAAGAATTTATCCAACTCGCATCCCGCGCTGAAGATCCTGACACGCTATTCTTCCAGCGCAAACTGATGATTGAAGGTGATACTGAAATCGGCCTGGAAGTTAAGAACCTGATGGACGCCGTCGACCACGACAGTCTGCCGCCACTGCTAAAGCTGATCTTGACCAAAGGCGCAGGGCTGGCCAACAAACTATTCTAGGCCTGCGTAACCTTCGCTCATAAAAAACCCCGACACAGTCCAAACTGATCGGGGTTTTTTATTGCATTACGTTTACTCTGCGTGAGTATTTACCAAGCCTGCATTCTTATACCAATAGCCATTCACGGCATCGGCGGGGATGGTCGGTATCTGCTGTGAATTACCATCGATCACGCCACGAAACTGCTGGATAACCTGCACCATGCCCTCTGGTTGCGGACTGACGCGAACAACATCTACTCCCATCTGCTTCATCTGTTCCACCTCTGGCAACAGGTTATAGACCTGTCCAGACATAGTCTGGATACCATTGATGGTGAATACCGATTGATCTTCCTGACTGGTCATCGGCAACCCCTCAGGGTAATCGATACAGACAAACTGACAGTTATCTTTCGGGAGGTTTTTGGCCCGAGCAGTAAAGCAACGAGCAGAAAACGCCAAGGGCAGATAACCGTAGCTGAACACTTCGGACTCAACCTGATCGCCAAAACCCATTTCCTGAGCATCGCTGATAATATCTGCCAGCGTTTCGGCCGACAGCTCGACCGGCATTACCCAGCGCTTCAAACCTTGCTTATACAGCGCCTGCAGAGCCCTTGCGTTATAAACATTGATGGCAGGCCCGGTGACGAAGGGCAATTTTTTCTCAGCCATCAATTGCACGGCGGCCATATCATTGGCTTCAACCAACAACTCGCCGTTGTCGCACAAACGCCGCAAGGTCTTAAGCTCAGACTCTGCTTCAATCAACGATAAGGTGGAAAGCACAATCTGCTTGCCACTTTTAGCCAGCTCGTTGGCCAGATCAATCCATTCCTGGGTTTTCAGCTCTCGGCGCTTGGAGCAGACACTTTCTCCCAGATAAATAATATCCAGCGGTTGCTCCAGCATCTGCTGATAGAAGTCGTATACGTCCTGGCGCTTCCAGTAAAACAGGTTTTCACCCAGTGACAGCTGCATCTTAGAACTCATTCTCAATCTCTCTTTACTGCAATCTCATCGCACACTTAACACTTAACACTTAACACTTAACACTTAACTCAGCACAGCGGATTTATTGCCAAGGGCGTGAGTAGGCACCCAGAGTAGTCTGAGCCCCTTCTGATACTTTGTCTAAAGTAGCCATCCACTCGTGTTTGGCGGCATAATTCTGGGGGTCCTTATTAAAGGCGTCTATGGCTTCACGCCAGACTTTCACTACCTGTTCTACGTACGCAGGACTGCGCTGCCGGCCTTCAATCTTGACGGCGCTGACGCCCACTTCCTGCAACTGTGGCAGCAACTCGATGGTATTCAGACTGGTGGGCTCTTCAAGAGCGTGATAGGTATTGCCTTCAACCTGAAAACGTCCTTTACAAAGCGTGGGGTAACCAGCCTTTTCACTGGGGCCAAAACGATCGATCAATACATTGTTGAGGCGGGTTTCCATACCACCGTCAGCCTGCTCTTCCCAACGTACAGCATGAGCAGGGGAACAGGCACCACACATATTGGGCGATTGATCGGTCATGTAGGATGACAAATGACAACGGCCTTCAGCCATAATGCACAGACTACCGAAGGCAAATACTTCTAGTTCTACCGGACTCTGTGCCGCGACCTGACGTACCTGCGCCATCGACAACACCCGCGGTAGTACCGCACGGCGAATACCGAAGTTCTCTTGATAGAATTTCAGGCTTTCATAATTGGTGGCTGAACCCTGTACAGAAAGATGTAAGCCTAATTCAGGATGCCGTTCTGCGGCATAACCCAAAACGCCCATATCAGCACCGATCAAAGCGTTAACCCCTAGATCAGCAGCCAGATCAACAGCGTTCTGCCAGCGCTCCCAGCCCTTTGGCTGCGGATAGGTATTGATGGCTACAAAAACTTTAACTCCGCGATCACGCGCATAATCGAGGGCGCGATAGGCTTTCTTATCGTTAAAATTAAGACCTGCAAAATGCCGGGCATTAGTATCATCCTTGAAGCCGATATAAACAGCGTCAGCACCGTTATCGACGGCGGCTTTGAGTGAGGGATAGTTCCCTGCCGGACATACCAATTCCATGACTACTACCTACTGAACAAAAATATAAAAACCGCAAAAGGGAATGCAATACGTAAAGGCTGCCACCTTAACAACATCATCCACTAGCGCACATGACGTCGGTCAAATTGGTTAATCGCACCTAAGCAGCCGAAGACCTTACAAACAAGAAGAGAATTCTCCACAAAAATTGACTTTTAATCAACCAAACATCACTTATATCACTATCCACTTGATCACCACCAAGCGCCTTCCCCCCCCTTGACATGCTCAGGGGAGTAAATAGACTGCGTTCAAAGGAATCCCTTATGTCGCGTTCCATCCTATTAAGGACACCGTATATCCATGCAGGCGATCGAAACATTACCCATGAGCGTTCTTATTCTTGCCGGTGGACGCGGTAGCCGAATGGGCGGGCGCGATAAAGGACTAGTGGAGCTAAACAATCAGCCCTTTGTTGAGCACGCACTGAAAATAGTCAGTCCCTATAGCGATGATGTAATCATCAGCTGCAATCGTAACCAGCAGTTTTATCGTAATTACAGTGAGATACTGGTCACGGATAGTAGCAAAGACTACCCAGGCCCCTTGGCAGGCATTCAAGCCGGCATGCAACGCGCCCGCCACCAAGCTTTACTGGTACTGCCCTGTGATACTCCGATGATTCCGGCAGATCTGCCGCTGAAACTGTTTCAGGCCTTCGAGCAACAGCCCGATGCCATCAGCCTGATTAATGATGGGGAACGGCTACAACCCCTGCATGCCATTATTCCAACGCGCTACCTGAGCAGTCTCAACGATTTTCTTTTAACCAATCAGCGCGGAGTCATTCACTGGTATAAACAGCATCCGATGACGGAGGTGGATTATCAGGGACAGGCAGAATTCTTCACCAACATTAACCGCCTGGATGAACTCCAAGCGATTAATCAGCAACTAACCTGTTAACGAAAATGGTACAAGATCACAGCGCCTTGGAATTGCCTCGCACAGAGAGTTAGTGCATCACTTCAGCAAACGACACAAATTCTACTTCATCCCCTTCGGATAGGTTTGTATCGGCAGGGATAATGGCATAGCCGTTAGCCCAAACGGCCGAGGATAATACGCCGGAGCTTTGGTTGGAATAAGGTTCAATTCGCACCTGCCCCTGCTCCTGCACCATCCGCGCACGCATAAATTCTTTACGCATCTGCGCCTTGCGATTCAGCTGAATTGGCGCCCGATAGCTGATGGGAAAGATCTCATTCGCACCCTGCATTTTCAGCAGATAGGGACGGGCGAGGATATTGAAGGAAACCAATACTGCGGCGGGATTGCCCGGCAATCCCAGAAACGGCTTGCCCTGCACATCGCCATAAGCAAAAGGCTTGCCCGGCTTGATCGCCATGCGCCATAAATTAAGACTGCCCAGTTTTTCTACGGCGGCCTTGATATGGTCCTCTTCACCCACCGACACACCGCCACTACTGACGATAACATCGGCCTCTTGCGCAGCCTTCAGCAACGCACTTTCTGTTGCCTCGGGGGTATCCGCAACGATCCCAAGATCCACCAACTCCATACCCAGGCCCTGAACCAAACCGGTAAGAGTATAGCGGTTGGAGTTATAGATCTGACCGGGCGCCAGCGGCAAACCGGGTTCTACCAATTCATCACCGGTAGACAGTACGGCAATTTTCAACGGCTGGAAAACAGCAACCTGGCTAATACCAACACTGGCTAGAACCCCTAAATGATGGGGCTGCAAGCGGGTACCTGCCGTCATAATCACATCATCAATGAGAATATCCTGCCCCAGCAAGCGAATATTCTGACCGTCCTTAACCTGAGTCGGCAGACGCACCGCGCCCTCCAAAGCCTCGCAGTCTTCCTGCTTGATTACCGCATTGGCACCTTCAGGAATTTTAGCGCCAGTAAATATGCGCGCGGCAGTGCCGGGCTGCAAAGCGACCGGATCAACCCCGGCAGGAATACGCTGGCTGATGGCAAGCTCACAAGTCTCTGCCGTCCCCAGGTCCTTCAGATTGACGGCATAACCATCCATCGCACTGTTATCATTGGGGGGAACGTTGACCACCGAACGCTGGCCTTCTGCCAACACCCGGCCTAGCGCCTGATTCAGCGGCAGCGTTAGTTTTTTCTGAACCGGCTTGGCATAGCTCAGCAGATTTTCCAACGCATCTTCAAAGCGGGTCAATCCGGGGCTTTCACAACCACAGCCATCATTGCTGCCACAGCCACTCATGAGCGGCTTCCACAGGCGGTATCTACAGGCTTCAGCGCGACCATCTCAACAAAATTGCAGGGTCTATGTCGGGCATCCAGCTGCTCTTTGATAATGCCATCCCAGGCAGTTTTACAGGCATTGGGTGAACCCGGCATGCAGAAGATAACGGTGCGATTGGCAACACCGGCCACCGAGCGAGACTGCACGGTGGAGGAGCCTATCTGCTGGTGGGAAATCTGCCGAAATAACTCGCCATAGCCGTCGATCTGTTTATCGAACAGCGGAATCATTGCTTCAGGTGTACTGTCGCGATCGGTAAATCCAGTGCCACCAGTCACCAGCACAGACTGAATATTATCATCGGCGATCCATTGGGATATCTGCGCCCGCAGCTTGTAAACATCGTCAATAACAATGGCGCGATCAGCCAATTGATGCCCTTCGGATTGCAAGCGGTCGATCAACGTCTGACCCGAAGTGTCGTTTTCAAAGGTCCGGGTGTCGGATACCGTCAACACTGCGATATTCAAGGGAACAAATTCAACATTACTATGATGAGCCATCTCTACTCCTGATTAACCTTTAACAACTGTAATTGGATTCAATTCGGTGCCAGCGGCCACGATATAATGGCCTGATTGTGTCAGCCTCATTAGTCAGAGACAATAGATGAACTTGACCTAAACCAAATAGGAGTACATCCGTGGTGCTGCCATTGTGCCTGATTAACGATATTGATGAGGGCGATGCTCGCGGTTTCAACCTGAACGGCAGTGCCATCATTGCGATCAAAAAACAAGGTGAGCTATACCTGTACCAAAACAGCTGCCCCCATCGCGGTATCAACCTGGAATGGCAACCGGATAAGTTCCTTGATGCTGACCGCCAACTGATTCAATGCGCCACCCATGGTGCGCTATTTCTTATAGATAGTGGCCAGTGCGTTCAAGGTCCCTGCCTGGGAGAGCATCTGCAGGCTATTGAATTTTCTATCGACGGCGACCAGGTGCTGGTGGAAATACCAGAAGCCCCGCCTAGCCCAGATCAACAGGCAAGCGCTTGTTAAGACTGATTGAGGGTGAAGCTGACATCAGATCGATGTCAGCCCTGTACGCACAGACTTCCACTCCTGCGGCCACCGCCTCTCTCAAGGCTTGACTGTAAACGGGGTCCAGATCATCAGCAGGAACAACTTTTTCAATGCCGGTATGGGCAACACAGTACAGCAACACCGAACGATTCCCCTTTTCTACCTCTTTTACTAATTCGCGCAGGTGTTTGGTACCGCGAGCACTCACCGCATCGGGAAATGCACCAACGCCCTGGTCTCGCAGCAAAGTCACGTTTTTTACCTCCACGTAACAATGACCGGAATCCCCTTCCAGCAGAATATCGATACGGCTATTCTCCGCCCCGTATTTCACCTCAGTACGCAAACGTTGATAACCCTGAAGCGGGACAACCGTGCCATTCTCGATAGCCTCGACCACCAGCTTGTTGGCACGTCCGGTATTGATACAGGCCAGGTATTTTCCTTCAACCTCTACCAATTCCCAGCTATGCGGATACTTGCGCTTTGGATTCGCTGAATCCCAATACCACACGCGACTACCGGCATCATTGCAATTTTTCATAGAACCGGTATTGGGACAATGCAGCGTCAGCTGCTCCCCCTCGGCGGTTTCGATATCGGCCATAAAGCGCTTGTAGCGACGCAGCAATAAGCCCTGCTGCAGTGGGTGTTCAAACTCCACGGATACCTCCATCAAAATCACTTAAATTACGGGAATATTTGCGACTAATGTACAAGTTGATCAAAGTAGTCTAGATATAATATGTTGTAATAAAGACTAATCAGTCATTTTTTTTAATTTCGGGCTGGTACTATGAGACAAGATCTGGTAGTTTTTTGCGCCTGAAATTCCTAGTAAACAACAAGAAATCTTAACAACATTATCCAACTATTTCAGTGGGATAATTTGGAAAGAAAAGCGGTAAATCCGCGTTAGCTTAAGAACAAGCGAGGCAACACTATGCCGGATTCAAAAGAGTCACTGCAAAAGCACTTCGAGCCCTACAAGATCAAAAAAGGCGAGGAGTATATGAATGAACCACAGAAAGCGCATTTCAAGCAGATACTTAACGCTTGGAAACGCGATCTGATGGACGAAGTCGACAGCACCATCCACCACATGCAGGAAGATGCTGCCAATTTTGCAGACCCCAGCGATCGTGCCAGCCAGGAAGAAGAATTTAGCCTGGAATTACGCACCCGCGACCGCGAGCGCAAGCTGACCAAAAAGATTAATGAAACTTTGGAACTGCTTGAGACCGATGATTACGGTTATTGCGATTCCTGTGGTATCGAAATAGGCGTTCGCCGTTTGGAAGCGCGTCCAACAGCCAACCTTTGCATCGATTGCAAAACCTTAGCTGAAATCAAAGAGAAGCAACTGGGCAGCTAACTCTTATAACTCTGTACCGAAAACCGGTACAGAGTTTTTCTTCGGCGTTGAATCGCTGAGGCCTACTGCTGATGACAGCAACCGCACTGGTTACCACCAATTCGACTCCCGCACAGACCCACTACGTCGGTCGTTTTGCACCTTCGCCCACTGGCCCCTTACATTTCGGCTCACTACTGGCAGCGCTGGCTAGCTATCTGGATGCACGCCATCAGACAGGTTACTGGTTACTGCGCATGGAAGACCTAGACCCTCCGCGGGAAGTACCCGGCGCTGCCGATTCGATCCTCCAAACACTGGAAGCCTACGGCCTTGAATGGGATGGCGAAGTCAGCTACCAGAGTAAACGTCTGCCCCAATACCACGCATTACTAACTGAATTGCTAGAGCTGAATCATGCCTACCGGTGCCAATGTTCGCGCCAGCAAATTGCTCAGCGCGGACCGGTTTACGATGGTTATTGCCGAAATCGTCAGCAACTGATTAGCAGAGACTATTCAATACGACTAAAAACCGACGATCAGTCAATTGAGCACCAGGACCTAATTCAAGGATTGCAGCAACAACAGCTGCATCAATTCTGTGGTGATTTTGTTATTCGTCGCAAAGATCGACTCTTTGCTTACCAATTGGCGGTGGTCTGCGATGATGCCGAGCAAGGCATCAACCACATAGTCCGTGGCAGTGATTTACTGGACTCAACTCCCCGTCAACTCTACCTACAGCGACTACTCGGACACCCCCAACCCTGTTATGCTCATATACCCATCATGGTTAACGAGCAGGGCCAGAAACTGAGCAAGCAAACCTATGCCACAGCCCTAGATTCGAAGCGACCTGAAAAAGCCATCTTTCGGGCACTAGAAGTACTGGGCCAACAGCCCCCAATAGAGCTAAAGGGCGCTGCCGTTAAAGAGCTACTGGCCTGGGCCGTACCGCACTGGAGTCTCGACAACATTCCAAAACAACTGACCGTTAAGCAGATAGAGATATAGCCTCATGCATATCTATCGGCTAATCACTATTTTAGTTATCGGTAGCTACTTGCTGTCACCTATCGTTATTGACGGTTGGGGCAACGGCGACAAAAGCTGGTATCAGCCTTTCATCATTTGGCTACTAGTTATTCTGATTAGCGCCTGGATAGAGTGCCGTAGAGGACGCGATGAGCTTTAGTCTCGGGCAGCTATTCGCGGTAGGAACCGCCTACATGCTGTTCCTGTTTGGCACCGCCTATATCACCGATCGCGGCTGGCTTCCTGCTCGCCTAGTGCAACACCCGGTGGTTTATGTGCTATCACTGGGTGTCTACGCCAGTGTCTGGACTTTCTACGGGGCCATCGGCCTAGCACACGACTATGGTTATAGCTTCCTGGCCTCTTATATTGGAGCTTCCGCCAGTTTCATCCTGGCACCGGTTCTGCTATTCCCGCTACTACGAATAACACGCACCTACCAGTTAAGATCGATTGCTGACCTGTTTGCTTTCCGCTTTCGCAGCCAGTATGCCGGAAGCTTAGTTACATTGCTGATGCTACTCGCCTCACTACCGCTATTATCCATTCAAATTCAAGCTGTTACCGATACTGTTCGAATCCTTAACGGCGAGATCTCCGCCGACCGCATCGCCTTTATTTTTTGCTCCCTTATTGCGGTTTTTGCGGTTTTATTCGGAGCCAGGCACCCATCAATCAGACAGAAACACGAAGGCCTTGTGGTAGCCATGGCAGTGGAATCGCTGATCAAACTATTGGCACTTGGCTCCCTTAGCCTCTACTGCATATTCGTCATCTTTGAGGGCAATAGCGGATTGGAAGCCTGGCTGGCAGAGAACATGGATGACATCAGTCGGCGCTATTCACCCATTGAAGATGGTGCATGGAGAACACTACTGCTAGCGTTCTTCACCTCGGCCATGGTAATGCCCCACATGTTCCACATGTTGTTTACCGAAAACCTCAACCCCAAGGCTCTGGCAAAAGCCAGCTGGGGTTTCCCACTATTCCTACTGCTAATGGCTGTATCAATCCCACCGATACTTTGGGCCGGCATGAAAATAGGCCTCGACACCAGGCCTGAGTATTTCAGCCTGTTTCTGGGCATTCAACAAGACTCAACACTTCTCACTGTGCTCGCCTTTATCGGCGGATTATCTGCCGCCAGCGGCATTATCATTGTCAGCGCCATCGCCCTGTCTGGCATGGTTATCACCCATCTTTTCCTACCCTTCTATCAGAGCCATGGAGACGATTACCTTTATGAGCGATTAATCTGGGCACGACGAGCGGTGATTCTGATCATCACTCTGCTAAGCTTTTTGTTCTATATGGCCATCGGCCGCGACAACGACCTATCACAACTAGGATTGGTAGCTTTCGTCGCCTTTATGCAGTTCCTGCCAGGACTACTAGCGACACTATTCTGGCCCGGCGGCAGCCGTCTGGGGTTCATACTGGGGGTCACCACAGGCATCGGCGTCTGGCTACTCACCATGCTGCTACCGCTGATAACAGGAGACTATGAGGCGCTGGGATTCGATCTCAGCGAAGCCTCCTGGCATTTGGTAGCCATCTATTCTCTGGCAACAAATATCGCCATATTCATCCTTACTTCCATGGTTTTTAAACCCAGCAAAGAAGAGCTGCATGCCGCAAACTCCTGCGCGCTGAATGCTCTGCATCGGCCCCAGGGACAACAATTAACCGTGGCCAATGTGCAGGGATTGGTGGATATTCTGTCGCCGCGAATAGGCGTGATTGCTGCCTGGAGGGAAGTCCGACAGGCTCTAGATGACTTAAAACTATCCGAAGACGAAGTTCGACCTAAAGCCCTAAGTCAACTAAGAAACCGTTTGGAGATCAACCTCTCCGCCCTGCTTGGCCCCGTAGAGGCTATCACTCTGCTAAGCTCGGATAAGGACTCCCTATCCAGAGATAGCTTTCGTAGCCGCAACATCCCGGTATTGGAAAACCATCTCGAGAGTTATCACAATCGCCTCACCGGTCTAGCAGCAGAACTCGATGAGTTGCGGCGTTACCACCGACAAACCCTGCAAAAATTACCTATCGGTGTCTGCTCCGTAGGTCGAGACCAAGACATACAACTCTGGAATACCGAACTAGAACGCTTTACCGGATTACCAAACAGCCAGACTATTGGCCAGGATTTATCCAACCTCACGCCACCCTGGAATGACTTACTGCTGGATTTTGCCCAGCAATCCGCCTCCCACCGATACAATCAACAAATCACCCTCAACGGCTCGCCTTGTTGGTTCAGCTTACATAAAGCGATGATCGATGATCAGGAGCTAGGCGACTTTTGTAGCCAGGTCATTCTGGTTGAGGACCAAACCGAAACTCAATTACTGACTGACGAGTTGGCTCACAGCGAACGTCTGGCATCTATCGGACGCCTAGCAGCGGGAGTTGCCCACGAGATTGGCAACCCCATTACCGGCATCGCTTGCCTTGCACAGAATCTGCGATATGAAACAGACAACAAGGACATACTGGAAACCAGCGAGCATATCCTGGATCAAACAAAACGGATTGACCGTATCGTGAAATCACTCATGAATTTTGCCCACTCAGGTCAACACAGTAAGTTAAAACAACATTCTTTATTCGCCATTAATGACTGTATCAATGAGGCGATCAACCTGTTGCGACTGGACGAGCGAGGCAAACAGCTTCACTATCAGAACCTGTGCAATCCCGCCCATCAGGTAGTCGGTGACGGGCAACGATTACTGCAAGTATTCGTCAACCTTCTTAGCAATGCCGCCGATGCTTCCGAGCCAGGTCAGCCGATTCGTATTGATTCACACTGCGAAGCAGACAGCCTGATTGTCACCGTGGAAGATCAAGGCAGTGGTATTGACGAAAATCTGCAAAACCAGCTTTTCGAACCCTTTTTCACCACTAAAGAACCGGGCGAAGGCACCGGCCTAGGTTTATCCATGGTCTACACCATTATCGAAGAACACTACGGCAGCATACAGATTGAAAGCCCCGCCGATAAAGCACAAAATAGGGGCGCTCGCGTGATACTAACTCTCCCCAATCCTACTGTGACGGAAGCCACTGGATAGTCATTCATGAACCATATCCTTATCGTCGAAGACGAAATCATTATACGTACCGCGTTACGCCGTTTGCTGGAGCGCCATTTATTTCAAGTAAGCGATGCGGAATCCGTCGACCAGGCCATCGAAAACTACGACATCAACAGCTTTTCCTTGATAATCAGCGACCTAAGACTTCCAGGCCGACCCGGCACCGACCTGATTAGCGAAGCCCAAGACACGCCCGTAATCATCATGACCAGTTACGCCAGCATGCGTTCTGCAGTCGATGCCATGAAACTCGGTGCAGTCGACTATATCGCCAAGCCCTTCGACCATGAAGAGGTGATCAAAACCATCTCCGGCATCATTGAAAAGCGATCCAAAACACCCGCGCCGGCATCTGCTCCTGGCGCTCAATCAAAACCTCCTCAAGAACCCGAAGAGAAAGTCGTTGATAGCCGGATGCTGGGTAACAGCCAGCCGATGAAGGACCTACACCATCGCATTTCCAAAGTTGCACGCACCGACGCCACGGTGCTAATTCAGGGAGAATCCGGTACCGGTAAAGAACTAGCAGCACGCTCTATCCATGAGCTTAGCTTGCGCCATCTGGCGCCGATGATCTCAGTTAACTGCGCGGCAATTCCTGAAACATTGATTGAATCAGAACTCTTTGGCCATGAAAAAGGAGCCTTTACCGGCGCGATTAACACCCATAGCGGGCTCATCGAAGCCGCGAATGGCGGCACCTTGTTTCTTGACGAAATTGGTGAATTGCCTCTGGAGGCTCAGGCTAGATTGTTACGGGTGCTGCAGGAAGGCGAAATTAGAAAAGTAGGATCAGTAACACCGATGAAGGTCGATGTCCGCCTAATCGCAGCAACGCACAGGGACCTGAAAGCACTGACCCGGAGCGGCCTGTTCCGGGAAGATCTGTTTTATCGACTCTATATTATGGAAATCCGCATGCCTCCGCTTCGAGAAAGGGGCAAAGATATCATTGAGTTAGCGCATAAATTCCTACAGCGTAGCTGTCTACGCATGACCCTCCCAACAATGACATTCAACACTCAAGCACTCAACGCGATGCATAGCTATTGTTGGCCCGGAAATGTACGAGAACTAGAAAATGCGGTAGAACGAGCAGTTATTATGTGCGAAGGAACCGAGATCAGCCCTGAGCTACTCAGCTTAGAGATGGAACTGAGTAGCCATAACCGATCGGAAGCTAATACCCGCAACAATATCTCGATCGCCCCTTATGCCGCATCCAATCCTCATGAAACAAGCTCTCCAGCCTTGTCTTTGGAAGACTATTTTCAACGTTTTGTGATGGAGAATCAGGACAAAATGACGGAAACGGAACTTGCCAAGCGCCTAGGTATTAGCCGAAAAACTCTTTGGGAGCGACGACAACGGCTCGGCATCCCTCGCAAAAGCAAAAGGTAACCCCCCCCCACACAAGTGTTACCCTTCTACTCACAAAGTGTTACTCATTAGGGGTAAACTAGTAACACATGACACTAAACAAAATATAAAAACAGCACAGAAAAACAGAAACATGTTTATTATCATTCAGTTAAAAAACATGGCGCAATGCCTGCACTATACTACGCAATAACAACAAGAACGGTCTGAAATCTGTCACTCAATAAAAATAAAAAGGGTAACAGGTCGATGGCAACGCCTCTCAATAAAAATAAAAATTGAGGCACCCGCTGGTCACTTTCGTTGATTAAACACTGAGCAAAACAGATCAGGTCGGCAATAATAATAACAAGCCAACCGTCTCCTAACTCGTCAAGATTTAACAACTGAGTGACTGGCCCTCCTTTTATATACCCCCTCTAGGCAGTATCCAAATATTTATTCGTGGCACCCAATCTCTCATTTCGCTCCGCATCAATAGTTATTTTTCTACGCCGATGGTATTATTCTGCCTCTGATTTTCACCCTCCAGAATCGATACAAACATGGGCTCAAATTCAATACTCGGCATCTCGATCGCATTATTCCCTTTTGCCGTTATTCTCATTATATTTTACTGGAACCTGCGCGCTCGCCTTACTGCAAGCTCTTCCCAGGAATCCCAGATGACATATGACGAACCTCTGCTGAAAATCATCCCCCGAGACGAGCACCCGCTTTCTCGCAAGGACCTCAGCGATAGCGCACTAAAGGTTCTTTACCGCCTAAAGGACGCCGGATACGAGTCTTATTTAGTCGGCGGGTGTGTCCGCGACACCTTACTGGGCAAACACCCGAAAGACTTTGATGTTTCCACCGAAGCCACACCGGAAGAAGTTCATGAACTATTTCGTAACTCACGCCTGATCGGGCGCCGCTTTAGGCTAGTCCATGTGCGCTTTGGCAGGGAGATAATTGAAGTCGCCACCTTCCGCGCTGCACACGATTCTCAGCCCAACAGTCAGGAGCAGCATGGTAAGCAAGCAGAATCCGGCATGATTTTACGCGACAATGTCTATGGCACTGTGCACAACGATGCCTTACGCCGGGACTTCACCATTAATGCACTTTATTATTCGATCAACGACTTTTCCATTCACGACCATGCCAATGGTATCCGCGACCTAGAAAACAAAACGCTACAAATGATAGGCGATCCCGAATCCCGGTATCGTGAAGATCCGGTTAGAATGCTGCGCGCCATCCGTTTTGCGGCAAAGCTAGAATTCACCATGTCAGCAGATACCGAGGCACCGGTTAAGAAGCTAGCTCCTATGCTGGCAGATATACCCGCTGCGCGCTTATTTGATGAGGTACTTAAATTATTCCTGTCGGGACATGCGGTAACCACCTTTTACCTACTGCGAGAATTTGGACTATTTGCACCGCTATTTCCTCAGGCCGCACACGTCCTTGACCGCGAATCGAACAACCCGAATGACAACCCTGTTGCCGAAGCTTTGATAGTCAAAGTCCTGGCCAACACCGACAAACGCATTAAGCGAGGCAAGAGCGTAACGCCAGCTTTCTTCTACGCAGCGCTGCTTTGGTACCCCCTGCAGGATCGTATTATCAAACTCCGAAAGAAGGGACTTCCTCCCATTCCGGCTATGCATCAAGCCGCTCAGGAGGTAATCCAAGAACAAAGCAAATCAACATCGATCCCACGACGCTTTGGCACACCGATGCGAGAAATCTGGGATATGCAGCAACGCCTGCCACGACGTTTTGGTCGCCGCGCCGAACAGGTCTTCCAGCACCCACGTTTTCGTGCCGGCTATGATTTTCTGCTTATGCGCGAAGCCAGCGGAGAACACTTAGAAGACCTTGGGTCCTGGTGGACTAAGTATCAACAGCTCTCCCACGATGATCGCGACCTGATGGTTGAAGCCCTCGGAAAAGCCACCCCGAAACGTCGTCGTCAACGCCGTAGCAGCTAGGCCAGATGGATAGCCCAATAAAGGCGTTTATCGGTCTGGGCAGTAACCTCGAGGATCCACGCCAACAGGTCCTGACTGCCATTCAACAACTATCGAAACTGGACGGCACTAAGCTGCTCCAGCAATCCAGCCTTTATCGCAGCGATCCCGTCGGCCCTGCCAATCAACCAGATTTTATCAATGCCGTAGTTTCGATTCAGACCCGCTTTACTCCACTAGCGCTGCTGGACCAACTACAGGCCATCGAACAGCTGCACCGACGCGTAAGAAAAGAGCACTGGGGGCCCAGGACTCTCGACCTGGATCTTTTGCTGTATGACAACCAAACCATAGCGCTCCCACGATTAACGGTGCCACACCCCTTCCTAACCCAACGAAATTTTGTGCTTTACCCTCTGGCAGAAATCTCGCCAGAGCTGTATCTTCCCGATGGGTCCCTACTATCTACGATATTAGCTAGATGCCTAATGGGATCTTTACAACGGCTGGATGTATAATTGCCGCCTGACCAAAGCTTATGAACTGAAGTGAACGCATAGACTATGAAGAATATTACCCTGCATACTCTTGCTCAAATGAAGCATGATGGAAAAAAGTTCAGCTGCCTGACAGCTTATGATGCCTGCTTTTCTCAACTGGTGAGCGAGGCTGGTGTTGAAGTCATTCTAGTAGGCGATTCACTAGGAATGGTTCTTCAAGGCAACGACAGCACCCTCCCCGTAAGCATTGACGATATGGCCTATCACACCGCCTGCGTTAAACGAGGAAACCAAGGCTCATTGATCATGGCCGACCTGCCATTTATGAGCTACGCAACAACAGAACAAGCCATGGAGAGCGCTGCCGCATTAATGCAGGCGGGCGCCCATCTAGTCAAACTAGAAGGAGCCGCTTGGCTTGCGGACACGATTTCTGCACTCAGCGAACGCGGAATTCCCGTTTGTGCACACCTAGGGCTGACTCCACAATCAGTTAACAAGCTCGGCGGTTATAAAGTTCAAGGACGAGCTGAAGACGATGCGCAAGCCATGATCGATGACGCCAAAGCATTAGCTACTGCCGGCGCCAGCATATTGCTGCTTGAATGCGTCCCGTCCGCCCTCGCCAAGGCCATCACCGATGTTGTCGACGTTCCGGTTATCGGCATAGGAGCCGGCCCCGACACCGATGCCCAGGTTTTGGTTTTACATGACATGCTGGGGATTACCCCTGGTCGCAGCCCCAAATTCGTGAAGAACTTCATGGATGACAGCAGCACCGTTCAGGAAGCAATCCAGCGTTATGCCGACGACGTCAGCAACAGCCGATTCCCTGGCCCAGAACATGGCTTTGAGTAATGAAAACTATTGCGCAGATCAGCGCACTTCGTGAGACGCTAAAGCCATTCCGCCTGCAGGGTAAGCGCATTGGCTTTGTCCCGACTATGGGCAATCTTCATGAGGGCCACATCAGCCTGATTCATGAAGCACGCAAACACGCAGACATCGTCGTCGCCAGCATATTCGTCAACCCGCTACAGTTTGGCGCCAACGAAGATCTCGACAACTACCCGCAAACCTTAGAGCAAGACCAAGTACTTTTAGAAGCCAATCAGTGCGACCTGCTCTTCGCTCCTACGGTCAGAGCGATGTACCCCAACGGCAAGGGCATCGAAACCCTGGTCGAAGTTCCCGACCTATCCAACAGACATTGCGGAGCCAGTCGCCCCGGCCACTTTCGCGGTGTCGCCACGGTCGTTACAAAACTGTTTGGAATCGTACAACCGGACCTAGCCGTGTTCGGCCAAAAGGACTATCAGCAACTGGCAGTTATTCGTCAAATAACAGCAGACTTATCACTTGCTGTAGAAATTATTGGCGTAGAAACCGCCCGAAATGATCAAGGCTTGGCCCTGAGCTCAAGAAATGGCTACCTGAATAATGAGCAACTGCGAACAGCCGTGAATTTATTCAAAACCCTTCAATGGGCAAAAAGTGAAATTTTCTCAGGAAGAAGAGACTATATTGCACTTCAGGAAGAGGCTATCCATAAGCTCGAAAAAGTAGGTTTTGGACGCGACTACTTCCATATCTGCGACCAGCACAAACTTCTTCCCGCCTCCGATGTTGAAAGGGATATAGTCATCGTAGCTGCAGCTAAAATGGGGCCAACAAGGCTAATTGATAATATTACATTCAGTCTTAATTAAACCCTAAGCAGAAAACATGCCGCTTTTCAATAGATGAATTTTATACAACAATAAGCTGTATAAATATCACCCACAAAGACTGTTGCAGCGCATCAAACTTTTAACTACTCTTACCGCTCTTCTGCATTAAATAATAACGAGGCATGTTCTATGCGTGATGTCGTAATCGTTGCAGCGGGCCGTACGGCCGTCGGTGCATTCAATGGTTCTATCTCTTCTATCGCCGCCAGTGATCTTGGCGCCATAGTTATCAAAGGGTTACTCGAAAAATCCGGCATTGCTCCCGAGCAAGTCGATGAAGTTATTCTTGGTCAGGTCTTAACCGCAGGCTGCGGCCAGAACCCAGCCCGCCAAGCAGCTATTAACGCAGGGCTGCCTCACAGCACCCCTGCATTAACTATCAACAAAGTCTGCGGCTCAGGCCTTAAGACAGTTGCGATGGCTGCTCAGGCAGTCGCTTTGGGCGATGCTGACCTAATCATCGCCGGTGGCCAGGAAAACATGAGCCTTTCTGGGCACTATTTACCCAAGTCTCGAAACGGTCAGAAAATGGGCAACTGGACCATGGTAGACACCATGGTCAATGACGGCCTTTGGGATGCCTTTAACGACTATCACATGGGCATCACCACCGAGAACATCGTAGAAAAGTACGGCTTCACCCGCGAAGAGCAGGACGCTTTTGCCGCAGCCTCTCAAAACAAGGCAGAAGCTGCCCAGAACGCCAACCGTTTTGCCGATGAAATAATCCCTGTCGTTATGCCTCAACGCAAAGGCGACCCTATTGTCTTCGATCGCGATGAGCAGCCTCGTGCCGGCGTTACAGCCGAATCCCTTGGAAAGCTACGCCCAGCCTTCAAGAAGGACGGCACCGTTACTGCCGCTAACTCTTCGACCATTAACGATGGAGCCGCTGCTGTAATCGTATGTAGCGCAGAGAAGGCCAAAGAGCTGGGGCTGGAGCCTCTAGTCACTATCAAGGCCTACGGAAACGCTGGCGTTGATCCTGCCATCATGGGTACAGGCCCAATCAGCGCTACTAAGAATTGCCTGAAGCGCGCTGGCTGGACTGTAGACGACCTAGACCTGATTGAAGCTAACGAAGCCTTCGCAGCTCAAGCCATGTCCGTCAACAAAGATTTGGAATGGGATACCAACAAAGTGAACGTCAATGGCGGCGCTATTGCTCTGGGCCACCCAATCGGCGCATCTGGTTGCCGTATCCTGGTTTCCCTGCTGCATGAAATGGGCCGTCGCGACGCCAAGAAAGGTCTAGCAACACTGTGCATCGGTGGTGGCATGGGTATTGCTCTGGCCGTTGAACGCTAGAACTTAATACTCGGCATTAAAAAAGGGAGCTATTTGCTCCCTTTTTTCTGACATAAAACCAATCGTTAACGCAAAACTTTTACTGCCAGGACGTTGCTATATACGATAGGCAAGAGTGCCGTACCATTACCAACGGTTTTCTCTATCTGTACTCCATTACGTATCAACTTTTTAATCTCCCCCTCTATGCGGTGGCCGTTTTTGGTATCAACCTGAATCATTGACCCCACATATTTAGAAAGCTCAGGGACTGAAGTCCTAATATATTTTTTAGCTTTGACTTTAGGACGCGGGGCCGCCGCTTCTTTAACCGCCCGCTTCTCCTCAGGAGTTATTATAGATTTACTTTTCTGAGCAACCTGCTCCATGATCTCTGGCAATGAAGACTGAGGTTGAACTGGAGGTACTGTGGCGCCGGAACCAAGCCGACCTTCTTTTATAATAGATTGATTCTGACCCATTTCAGGCATATTCCAACCGACATTCACGGGTGTGATATTTTTGCCATTAACAACCAGCTTAACGTCCATCATTTTCAAATACTCGTTAGGACCAGCCATTGCCAACTGCTGTACTCCCAACGGGGTATCGGCATTGAAAGAGAGATTCATATCGCCCTGGGTCGAAATAAAACTACGATAAGCCTCAACTAACTCCTGATTAAATTCAAACCCGAATTGACGATAACGGTCTGCGGTCAATGTTACGTGACGATCGACAAATTGAGGAACCTCTTCGTCATAAAGAGCCGCACAATGAGCAATATATTTTTCGTTAAAAGACATGTCCCTATACCCGAAGCTAAAGCCACCAAGCTTTGGTTGCAGGGATTTCATATTTTCTCGGTTTAGCACCGACACACCAAGGTCAATATCACTACTGAGTTTCATGGCAAAGCTATTTTCTCCAACCGCATCCATATTCACAGTAACGTACTCACTTTCAGGGTTAAAGCGATAGGACAGCTTTACATCGGTATGCAAGGTGCCGTAGCCCAGCTGCTTAAGCAGCTCCAATCCAACTACCTGAGACTTTTCGCAGCCAGCAAAAGTATTTCCTGCCACGGCAGCTTGTTGCGAAAACATATTTATATAGGGAGCATTCAAATCAATATCGATACCAATAACTTCGAATGCTAGCTCTCTGGGAAGGTCGCCCTTATCTAAGGGGGTACCCAGCTTCACAAAATAAACCCAATCATCACTAACGACTCGTATGGAGGAAATATTAAGGGGATATTCTGAACCGGATGGATAGATCCTGACATTACTGATACCGGCAATGCCTGTAAAGCTTGTATCGATTGACTCATATTCCAAAGTAGCGAAGGGAGAAATCTGCACTGCTACGTCGTCAACAAAGCGTTTAACTTGGTACCAAAAATAACCCTTAACTGCTGCAAAAATAATCAGGGGCAAGAGCAGTGGTAAAATTAAACCTTTTTTCATATTAGTGACCCTAAGTCATCCTCAGTAGCAGAAAGCCGTATAAACCCAACAATTTAGAGGGTTACGTTAAATGTAGATCAAAGCTTATTCTCCTTCAAAGCCAAAGTACATAAAACCAGCACTCAACACGCCAGCAATCGCACTGTGAATAAACACTCGTGATTGAAGTTTGCCTAACACAGGCATCAGGCTCTAAACGGGA
>JBALWH010000016.1:0-93992 GCA_036960175.1 Motiliproteus sp.
CAAGCGCCTCATTCGAAGAAAGGGCTACCCATTGGGTGGCCCTTTTTTTTATGCCCCGCGTTTATAGTCAGATGCCTGTGTTAGGCAAACTTCAACCTCCTATCAGTAACTATATCGGCTTAAGTACCCCATAGGCGCTCTCTGCAAAATTCTTACATCGAGCGACACAACCGAACGATCAGATACAGCTGGGTCAGCAGCACCTATTCGAAACACTGGAGGAAGTACAAGATTATACAACGCAGTGGCTTTGGTTTTACAATCATGAGCGACCGCACAAAGCTTACGGGTATCAAGCCTCCGCTGATGTTCGCTTAACCTCTACTTTTGATGTCCGCTTGAAAAGGGAGGATTACCTGGGGGCTGTCGATAGATTAGACATAAAGGAAAAAGGGCCCTAAACCTTCTAGGTTTGGGCCCTATAGCGAGGTGGATTGCGCGTTGCGATTCCTTGCACCCGAGCTGCTATCCCTGTCAGCTATCAGATCCTTCTGATAACCTCGCGAGCTAAGTATGCGTTTTTTATAGCGACTCTTTATATAGGTGAAATTCCTATTTTTGCCTTGTTTTCTTATACGGTCGCTCAAAAATTGGAACTCATATTGTCTTCTGAAACATAAATAGAGGGTATCTCTGTTGGGCTGCTTAGGTTAGAGAATTCCATGTTTTTGAAGGGATTGAATGAATTCTGGTTTACCTTTTAATTGCTCTAGTAATAGTTGACTGGTATCAACATTATTTTCTATTAGTAACTCAAACAGCTGCAAATGGTTTTTAGATAAGCTGAGATCGAGAATGCTTCGACCTTTCATATCTTGCTGGTTAAGTGAGGCACCGGCCTGTATCAGTAGTTGTATACTCTCCCAATAGCGGCTGATGTTTTTTCCTATCATGCCTGATAAAGGAGTTTCACCTTCGTTGTTTATTGGGTCGAGTTCGGCGCCTGCCTTGAGCAAATACTGGGTGATGTCGGTAGCGTGCTGAGCTGCATAATGAAGGGCTGTCATGCCGTTGTTGGTTTTAAGATTTATATCGCCTCCTTTTTGGATCAGCAGTCTAATTAATGCCAGGTTTGTTGATCGACTGGCCGTAATTAGCGGTGTTCTTCCAATTCTGTCGCGTGCATTAATCGATGCTCCTTTCTCCAGCAGGTACTTAACTGTTTCCAGTTGTCCTTGCTTTGTAGCGCGGTGTAACGGGGTTTGCCATAGTAGGTCAGAGGTGGCAACTGAAGCGCCGTTTTCGAGCAACAGTTTGACATGTAATATTAGGCCTTTTTCAGCAGCAATATGAATGGGCGAGCCGCCAAAATCTGACCGAGACTTTGCGGTTAGTGGGGCTTTAACTTCAATCAAATATTTTACTAAGGCTAAGTGATTATTGTGAACGGCCCAGTGAAGAGCTGTTCGACCTCGGGATTGATCTCGGATGTCTGTTGCTTCTAAAAGAAATATATCCGGCTTGCATTCTTGTATGTACGAAATTTTTCCAAATTCTGCGGCGCTTATAAAATCCGTTGCTTTGCACTGGCTTCGGCTGTGCACTACTTTTTCCATATCGATTAGAACACGTTCTTTCGATCTTATTTTTGCTGAAAGACTATGACTAGAATCAGCTGCAGAAACGCCCATCTGCCCGTCAGAGGTTTTGCTAGTAGTCTGTGGTAGCAATTGCTCTATTTTCATCACTTTGTTTTTTGGTTCTGACTGTAACTCAGCGACTGGCAATTGATGTGGAGCTTTTGTTATTTTTGGGATTTTTTCTTTAGCCACTCGGCGAGCAGCTGGTAGCTTGATGTCATTGTTGGTTGTTTCGATCTTGTTTTTTTCAGCGGTGGGTGGGGATGCCTGCTGTGGTTTGTTATCCGCTTGCGCTTTTTCTTGTTCAAGAATGGCCTGTATGCATTCTTTAGTGAATACAACCTCTCCATTTCTTTCGCAACTCTCTAAGGCAAGTGCTTTAACAGGGGCTAGCAGGCATAGTGTCAAACCAACAAAGTGGCGCGATTTAGTAAACAGCATGGCTTCTTGTATCTTCCGCTAGGCGTCGTAATTAATAATAATGCGCTCTAATCGTTCGCGAATCAGGCGAATGTGTAAGCGTAGATTGTACTGAGTATCGGCATAGGATTTTGGCACTACAACCTGCATGACATCCTTTTCAATGGCGATCAACTCATTCAGAAGTTGCTTTGCTTGCTCTATATCGTCGATGCCTTCTGCGCGAAAATCCAATGAGCGAAGCTGATCGTACCAGCGATAGATACGTGACCTGACCCGCCAGCGATAGGTAGGAGGAAGTACTTTAGCCAGAGGGATCATTAATGTCAGGAGCGGCACTAGCATGACAATAAGGCGATCAACAAGGTTGGCCATCCAAAAGGGCATAAAGCGCTGTAAAAATGGAGGGCCTGATTTCAGAAAACGTTCGGCATCTTCATGAATGGGATAGTCCGTAAATTTTGCTGATGGGAACTGACCAATATCTTCGAATATGCCACCTTCACTATGGATCTTAGTGGCTGCTTGTAGCATCAATGTTGCCAATGCAGGATGAAAGTCTTCTCGTACCACTAGGGTGGCGGCTGGTGCAATTAAAGTGACATCGTGATTCGGGATGTTTTTTTCCATGTCGGCTATTCCTGCTGGAAGAGTGACGCTGGAAAGAAATCTGTGCAATTTTGTATAAGCGGCGGCACGCTCAAAGCTGAATAACTTTATACCAGGTGCTTTTAGCAATTCCTTGACCACCGGTGATTTGGCGCTGGTGACGGAAAAGAAAGCATCAATGTCGCCATTCAGTAATGCTGTTGCTGCTTCATTTCCGGATAACGACAGAAATTCTGCGTTTCCAAGGTTAATACCGTTGTCGGCTAATAGCTGTAGGGCCACTGCGCGGGTACCGCTGCCGGGCTTTCCGATAGCCAAGCGTTGATTAGATAGACCGGAGAGGCGTTCAAAATTAATGTCTTGTTGATAAAAGATCCAGAGTGGCTCGAAATAGAGGCTGCCAAGGGACTGCAGTGATATGCCATCCGGTTTTGGAATGCCGCCCTGGACGAAGGCCATATCTACCTTTCCTTCGCGAAGTAGTTGAAGATTTTCTACTGAGCCTTCACTGCTGATAACGTTTAAATCTATACCCTGCTGTTGAAGGGACTCTTTGTATTCAGTGGCAAACTGGTAATAGGCATTTTTAGGGTTGCCGGTGGCAATGCTGATGGACGTTGGCGGTGCGGGTTCAACAAATTGATAAGCAAGGACAAATCCTAGCAGCACCAATGCTAACCCAGAGCCATAAAATAAAAATGATTCTTTTCGGTGGTGCTGTTGCAGCTCTTTGCTCATATTATCAATCGCTTTTTTCTTATGAATTATCGGTACTTTCTGTTGATAATCAATAGATAAAGATTATTTGTTTTGTTCTGGGCATAAAAAAAGGCCGTAACCCGAAGGCTACGACCTTATTGACGCAGAGAAGAGGTCTTAAGAGAACAGATGCTTAACAGCGTCGCGCTCTTCAGATAGCTCTTGCTCAGTCGCAGTCATTTTCTCACGGCTGAATTCGCTGATTTCCAGACCTTGAACGATTTCGTATTTGCCGTCCTTACAGGTGCATGGGAAGGAGTAGATCAAGCCTTCGGCAATGCCGTAGCTGCCATCGCTAGGAATGCCCATAGAAACCCAGTCGCCTTCTGCGGTACCCAGTGCCCAGGTGCGCATGTGGTCAACTGCTGCGTTAGCTGCAGAGGCCGCACTAGACAGGCCGCGAGCCTGAATGATAGCTGCGCCACGCTGCTGTACAACAGGGATAAACTCCTCTTTGTACCAGCTTTCTTCAACTAGGTCAGTAGCCGCAACACCGTCGATAGTGGTGGTGCTGATATCTGGGTACTGTGTAGCAGAGTGGTTACCCCAGATAGTGACTTTCTTAACGTCGGTGCAATGCTTGCCAGTCTTGTTGGCCAGCTGTGCAGCAGCACGGTTATGGTCCAGACGAGTCATAGCAGTGAAGTGACCAGGGTTCAGATCAGGAGCATTTTTCTGTGCGATCAAAGCGTTGGTGTTGGCTGGGTTGCCGACAACCAGAACTTTAACGTCACGGCTAGCGTGATCGTTCAGAGCTTTGCCCTGTACGGAGAAGATAGCAGCGTTAGCTTCCAGTAGATCCTTGCGCTCCATGCCAGGTCCACGAGGACGTGCGCCTACCAGCAGTGCATAGTCAGCATCTTTGAATGCGACGCTAGGATCATCTGACTGGACAACGCTGTGCAGCAGGGGAAATGCACAGTCTTCAAGTTCCATAGCTACGCCTTTAAGGGCGTCTAGCGCAGGAGTAATCTCCAGTAATTGCAGGATGACAGGCTGATCATCACCGAGCATCTGTCCTGAGGCGATTCGAATCAGCAGAGAGTAGCTGATCTGACCGGCAGCACCAGTAACTGCAACGCGAACAGGTTGTTTCATGGAATATCCCCTTAATTGTTTTGTGTGATAGAACCCGACCTTTAGGACTGATTCCGAAAAAGAGTGGCAGGATTATAGCAGCAAATTTGTTTATGTTGCTATGCAACCTATGGCGTCTACTACCAATGTTTAGTCCGGCAGAATTGTGCCGGGCAAAACATTGGGATAAGTCAGTTAGTAGATGTTTGAATTAGCTATTCCAGATCTAATGCGAGGCGGAACCCCCAGCTATTACGGCTGGAGTTAGGTGGATGGCGGTATCGACTGGCAGAGCGAATCAGGCGGGAAATATCGTACCAAGATCCTCCCCGCATAACACGGTAGTTACACTGGCCAACATTCCAGCTAGCTCCATCTGTGGGGGCTTCGCGGTAGTTTTCATTGTAACAGTCTGCCACCCACTCGTAGACATTGCCATTCATGTCATAGAGCCCAAAAGGGTTGGCCTTAAAGCTGCCAACGGGGGCTGGCTGGTTACTGTCAAAGGGACTGCCGCAATCGTCGCATGCCGCTTTATTTAGACCCTTGTCATTGCCCCACCAAAATGCGGTATTAGTGCCAGCACGAGCGCTGTATTCCCATTCTGCTTCTGTCGGTAAGCGATAGGCTAGGCCTGTTTTTCGGCGCAGCCAGTCTGCGTAGGCATTGGCATCGTTCCAGCTGATATTTATGACGGGGCGATTACCTCTACCCCAGTCATCGTCTTCCGGCAGCGTGCGGCCGGAATCAAGGGCGAAAAGATCATAGTCGCTAAAGGTGACTTCATGCTGGGATAGGGCGAAGGGGTGGCGGATCTTTATTTCGTGTGCAGGTAACTCATTGTCATCCCCGCGACGGTTTAGATCTCCCATCATATATTTTCCTGAAGGGATCACCACCATATTGGGTCCATAGACATCTTTGATTATCTCGTCTTTGAACACAGCTCCCGGCGCGAAGCCAGATTGGGATTGTGTTGCATTGGCAGAAGCTTGTTGAGTCTGGGATTCTGTCACCGCCACAGATCTGGGGCGAGTGCGCTGTTCTGTTTGTTTGGTTAACCTTACCTTGTAGCTATTCAGCTGATCGCCTAAGGCGTTGATCAGTGCGGGGTCTTCCCCGTTGGCCTGGAGTTCGGTAAATAGGCTGCTCAGGGCGACTTTGTTTTCTGGGTTTGGAGGCAGAGCCAGCAGCGATTGTATTTCGGTAACTTGAGTGATTAATCGCTGATGTTGGTTGTTGGCCTGATGGTTTGCGGTGAAGTAGCCAATAGCTATGCCGATGAGGAAGGTCGACACTGCCGTTGCTAGTGTAGTGAACGATAAGTTGGAGGTGGATGAAATTAGCGGAGTCTTTTTTCCACTTTTGAGGGAGCTGAGAGTTGTATTTTCTACCTGCTGTATTGATGTTTTTTGCGGGGCTGCATTAGGTGAAAACAGGTCCTGTAATAGTTGGCTGGCGCTCGCTGGGCGGTCTCCGGGATTGTCGGAAAGCGCCGGTTTTAAATGTTCCCATTGTTCTTGGGACATCTGTCGAGGTGGCTCTAGGGAATCAGCTTCTCTGTCTTCTATTGGTTGTTCTGGATTGAACGGAGGGTGGCCACTGAATAATTGATAGATCAGGCAGGCAAAGGAAAAAATATCAGCGCTATTAGATAGCGGTAAGTGGTCAAAGGCCTCGGGAGCGTGAAACTCGGTATTAAGAATACGCATGCCTTGCAGTTGGATTTGCTGCAGCAGGGGTTGTCTAAAGGCAAAATTAACCAGTTTGGCCCCGGATTTTGGGGTGATGATGATGTTCCAAGGTGTCAGATCACCATGGCTGATCTTCTTCTTATGGGCATAATCCAGCGCTTTTGCAATCTGGCTCAGAATAATGCGGGATTTCTCAACAGTGAGCTGTTGGTAGCCATCTTCTAATAATATTCTTGCCAGGCTGCGGGTATTTATCGGTTCCATGGCAACAAATAACCAGCCCTCTCGGCTCATAAAATAGCCGTAGGTTTTGGCGATATGTTGCATATCTAGCTGCTTGCAGTGAGTCACCTGAGTTTTAAACAGCTCTAGAGACTTGCCCTTAAGCAGTATAGGATTGACGATTTCCAAGGCGACCTTTTCAGGGTCCTTGTCCTTTTCTGCAGTGGACAAATCATGGGCATGCCAAACCTGCCCAATGGGACTGTTACTAACCGGTTTAAGCAGCTGGAACTGGTGGTGCTCCGGGCCCAATACCATGCCCTTACGCAGTGACGTAAAATCCAGTGGAAACGCTTCTGCCATCGAATTTCCTTTATTATCAGACAGCTACTTCACAAATATAGATAGATCTTGTTGATAATAGACCTTCTTCAACTATTCAGCCTGTTAATCTTTTGTTTAACATCTAGATTTTTAGTGAGGGCTGCTATTCGGTTATTAACGGTGGTAATGATTTTACTAAATCATCCATGGCCTTCATTTGTTGCAGATAGGGTTCTAGTTTATCCAATGGCAGGGCGCAGGGGCCATCACACTTGGCTTCTTCTGGTTTGGGGTGCGCTTCCAGAAATAGTCCTGCTATGGATTGAGATAATCCAGCTCTTGATAGCTGGGCCGCTAAGGCTCTACGGCCGCCTGCTGAATCACTACGTCCCCCTGGCATTTGTAGTGCGTGGGTGGCGTCAAACATCAGCGGATAGCCAAATTCTTTCATGATCGAAAATCCGAGCATATCTACAACCAGGTTATTGTAGCCAAAGCTGCTACCTCGTTCGCAGAGAATCAGGCGGGAATTTCCGGCGTCTTCGCATTTCTTGAGGATGTGAGCCATCTCTTGCGGAGCTAGAAATTGCGCTTTTTTGATGTTGATAGCGGCACCGGTTTTGGCCATGGCTACTACAAGGTCTGTTTGTCTGGACAGAAATGCCGGTAATTGGATGATGTCAGCAATTTCTGCAGCGGGAAGTGCCTGTTCGGGTTCATGCACATCAGTAATGATGGGTACTTGAAACTGGGTTTTGATTTCTTCCAGTATTTTCAACCCCTGATCGAGTCCTGGGCCGCGAAACGAAGAAATAGAGGAGCGGTTGGCCTTGTCGAAGGATGCCTTGAACACATAAGGAATGCCAAGGCGTTGGGTGACTTCTACGTAGTGTTCGGCAATTTTTAGAGCCAGATCCCTGGATTCCAGAACGTTCATGCCGCCGAACAGAACAAAGGGAAGCTCATTAGAAATTTTGATAGTGCCAACTTCTACGGTTTTTTGCATAACAGACTCTTAGATCCCTGGGTGGCAAATTTATGCTGACGCGGTTTCAGGCGTCTGGCGAATATTATAGGGGAGTAAGACGGTAGCGGATACAGTCGATTAAGGCGCGATGGAGTCAAGAAACGGCTTTCGGAAAATGTCCAGCAAACTTGCTGATCCATTCAATAGCTGCTTGTTCAGGATCTAGCAGGCGGCCTTCATGTTCAAAAATCCAGCGCTGGTAACAGTTGATGTGGCAGACCTGTTCCAGCATGCGCATTTGGTAGGCCTGTTGTGGGTCGATAAACACTAACCCCAGCTCATAATCGTTACCCACTAATCGTCGCCATATCACCTGAACTGTAGCGAAAAATTCAGGGCTTATCTGTGGAAGGGATAGTTTTAGCAGTCGGCCGACGGGAATTCTGTTCTGCCAGCGGCACCGAATCCCGCCATAACAGCGGGTTTTTGTGTTGTCCGTACCTAGATTCGATATCTCTAACTGAATAGGGACATGATTGGGGTGTTCTATATACTGTTCCTGAGCTAGCAACTCACTATCCTCGTTGATTAATGAGCTTATATTTAGGTTATCGGCTTCTAGGTTTTTTGTATTAAGGTTGTTAGCTGTCTATTTTTTCAACAATTACTATGGGTGAAGTGAATGTCGTTCAACTGCAGCGGGAGGTTCGTCAATGAAGGAAGATGAAAGTTCTGAAGAGAAGTTGATTAGATTGGCTGAAGATTGCAAGAATCTGCGTGCTGGATTCCAAACGCTGCTGTTAGCGACTACGTCCAAAGAAGGAGTATCAGAGTCCAGTTACGCCCCTTACGTCTGCGACCATGACGGCTGCTTTTATATCTTCGTCAGTGAGTTGGCCAGTCACACGGTGAATATGATCGAACGAGGCCAGTGCTCTGTGTTCTTTATACGGAATGAAGCGGAATGCCGAAATCTGTTTGCTAGGGAGCGGCTGAGTTATTGCTGTGAAGTAGAGCCGATACCTCGTGACTCGACAGATTTTACCGTGATCATGCCGCAAATGGTTACGGCATTTGGTGAAATGATTAACCTGTTAAAGGGTCTTGGAGATTTCCATCTGCTGCGGTTGCGACCGATTAAAGGGCGTTATGTGGTGGGTTTTGGTCAGGCTTTTGATATTGATCCGGCTTCGGGTCTGCTTAGTCATGTTGATCTGAGCTAGTGGAATTGCTTGTTGCGTCTTTTTTAAAACTAACTTTGAGAGCTTCTAGATGCGCGTCTTTACAAACTTTTTTATAACTCGGTGTTTTGTTGCGGCGCTGATAATCGATGCCTAGGCCTAGCAAAAGAGCGGTCGGACCCAATCACATAGAATTTGGCCAGTAGATAAGAAATCAGGGGGAAAATAAAGATGGTGGTGAGGGGTGGATTCGAACCACCGAAGCTTACGCGTCAGATTTACAGTCTGATCCCTTTGGCCACTCGGGAACCTCACCAGCGAGTCACCCAGCCAAGTTGGCTGAATAACAGGTGGCGCGTATCTTAGGGATATTTATTAGGGTTGTAAAGCTCGCAGTGATGCTCGGAGGCTGAGGGTTTTTTCTCGATGATGTTGGTACTAAAAAACCACCAACGTCATTTCTCGGATCAGTTCTATCAGTGGCGCGGGATAGATGCCCAGCCATACCGTCAGCAGGGCCACTATGGCTAACACTACACGTCCGCTCTGCCCTGGATATAGGTAAGTTTCGGTGTCTTGGTGGCTGACGCTGTATGTCATCACCAGTATCACCCGCATATAATAGAACAGTCCTATACCGCTGCCGATTATTGCTATCAGTAATATGCCCCAGAGTGATTCTTCAACTGCGGCGGCGAAGATATAAAATTTCCCGATAAATCCTACTGTCAGTGGAATACCTGCCAGAGATAGCATTGCCAGGGTGAGAATGGCAGCCAATACGGGATGACTCCAGAACAACCCGCTTAAACTATCAAGGCGCGGGGCATCGGTGGATTCCTTTAATCCAGGCAGCCGCATTAATACGGCGAAGGCCGCTAACGTAGAAAGCAGATAGGCCACCAGATAATAAGCCACCGCTTCGATGGCTATATCGGCGCCGATTGACTGGCTGATGGCCAGTAGGGCAACCAGTAAATAACCAAAATGGGCAATGGATGAATAGGCCAGTAGACGTTTAATACTTTCTTGGAAGAGAGCCAGTAGGTTGCCAACCAGCATCGAGGCGATAGCGATGGCGGCTATTGACCATACCAGTGATTCGGTCAAAAACACTTCGCTGCTGAGATAGAAACGCAGTAATAAGGCAAATACAGCGCCTTTAGAAATGGTGGCTAGAAATGCCGTGGCCGGCAACGGGGCGCCTTGATAGACATCAGGAGTCCAGAGGTGAAAGGGAACCAGTGATAGTTTAAAGGCAATACCGATCAGCAGCATGATGGTACCCACTTTCACCAGCGTATGGGGAGAATGGGATTGTGAAGCTATGGCGTCGGTCAGCGGAATAAACTCTAGGGTTCCATACTGGGAGTAGATTAGAGCGACACCAAACATTAACGTGGCAGATGCCGCAGCTGACAGTATTAGATACTTAGTGGCGGATTCCATCGATGCACTGTAATGGCTGAAAAATGGATAGCCCACCATAATAATAATTGGCAGGGACAGCAGCTCAAGACCGAGGAAAAAAGCGGCGAAATGGCTGCTCGAAATCAAGACCAGGGCACCAAGGATGGAGATCAGATAGAGCAAGTAAAACTCGTCCTGGATCTGATTATGATGCTTCCAATAGTCATAACATAAGGGTAGTAGCAGCATTGCGGTAATCAGGATAAGGCCCATAAAAAACACACCGTAGCTATCGATTAGCAGCAGGGGTGTGGCTTGTTGGGGCAATAGATCTTGGATAATAAACAGACTAATAAAACTAATGGCCAAGGTTGCTAAGGTGATTTGAAAGCTCATCTTTGCACTGCGTTTGATGGCGATAACCATCATCAGTGCCAACAAGCCTACACTGATTAAAATGATAGGTAGAAGGCTGAAAAATTCAGTGCTATTCAATGTACTGGTATTCATAGCAGCCTCTCCATGGATTGTGACGCTATTTCTATGCCGGACTCTTTAATCCCGGCGAGGTTTATCAGCGTATTAAGTTGGCTGAATACCGGCGACAGTGTATCTAGAAAAGTCTGTGGATATAAACCCATCCATAAAAGCCCAATGATCATAACTGCCATAGCGCTCATTTCTCGATGATCGAAATCGGCCATATCATGGTGATCTGTCTGACGCCCGTGGAATGCCTTTTGAATGATGATTAATGAATACACTGCCGCTGTTACTAGTCCTAGAGTTGCGATCAGCGTCATAGGGACGGAGACCTGAAAACTTCCTGCCAGCACCAGAAACTCTGCGACAAAGTTGCCTAGTCCGGGCATGCCCAGCGAGGCCATGGCAAAAAATAGGGTGATGCAGCCAATTCTAGGCACAGAGGCCCAAAATCCTCCCATCTCATTGAGATTGCGGGTGTGAATGCGGTGTTGGATTGAACCGGCAATCATGAACAATGCCGCCGCGCTGAGACCATGGGTAAGCATCTGCATAGCTGCCCCCTGCAGCGCCAATTCATTCCAGGCGTATACACCTAAAAGTACGAAGCCCATGTGACTGATACTGGTATAGGCAATCAACCGTTTCAGATCGGTTTGGGCAAAGGCAACCACAGCGGTATAGAGTATCCCCACCACGCCGATGGTCATGGCATAGGGGGCGAAGTAATTGAGACTGTCGGGAAACAGCGGAATAAGAAAGCGAATCAGGCCATAAGCGCCTGTTTTTAACAGCACCCCGGCCAGGATAATACTGCCTCCGGTAGGCGCTTGAGTATGAGCGTCCGGTAACCAGGTATGAAAGGGGAAAGCGGGCAGTTTTACTACGAAGGCTATAAAGAATCCTAGCATCAACCAGACACCGAATTCAGATTGGTCTCCCGTGCCAATAAGGTCGAAATAGCTGAAACTGTATTGGCCGGTCTGTTGTTGGTGCAAATAGGCCAGCGCTAACATGGAGACCAGCATCAGCAGGCTGCTAACTTGGGTAAAGATAAAGAACTTGATGGCAGCGTACTTGCGATCTTCATGGCCCCAGATGCCAATCAGGAAGTACATGGGTATCAGCATCATTTCCCAGAAGAAGAAAAACAGGAACAGGTCCAGCGCCATAAAAACGCCTAAAACACCTGCTAGGCTCCAGAGTAGATTGAAATAGAAGAAACCGACTCGTTCGGTGATCTCATTCCAGGAGGCCGCCACTGCGATCAGTCCTAGCAGCAGCGTCAATAACACCAGTAACAAACTCAACCCATCCAGCGCCATGATAAAACTGATACCAAAGCGAGGAATCCATTCATGCTGTTGATAAGCCAGCCAGCTGATTTCAGCCCCATAATGTAGGGGGCTGGATAGGGCTTGTGACAGCAGCGGGATCATAAATAGCAGCAAGCAGCCGAGGGATGCGACAGCAATCCAACGGGCATGATTAGGATTACGATTGCCGTAAAACCAGGCCAGCCCACCGGCAATCAAAAGCAATATCACTAGAGCACTTAGCATGCTGAAGACTCCATTAGCTCAAAGCTCCTATACCTATTAGCACCACGCTTCCAGCGACAGTCAGGCAAGCGTACCAGCGTACTTCGCCATTTTGACTGAGACTTAGGACCCAGTGACCGTAACTGCATATTTTTTCAACACTGCGACTGATATTGTCAGCAAAGTCATTGCGTAACCGATCGGCTAAACGCAGGTAGGGGAATCTCAACAGCTGGTCATATAAAGTGTCAAAGCCCCAGCCATTAAACCAAAAGTTACGGATCTTTTCTGCCCCCGGCCATTGCATCAACTTTTGCAATAATTCTGGCTTGCCCAAAAATAGTTGGTAAGACAGATACACACCGAGCAGCGGCAATAAGATATTGAGTATTTCGATACCAGCTGGAGCGTGGGGGTGTGACAAGGGTAATACCTGATCCAGCGGTAATGAAATGGCACCGCCAAACATTGCCAGGGTGGCGAGAGCAACCAGGGCTATGGCCATGCGCCAGCTTATCTTCTCGGGTATATCCAAAGGTTTTGGATGAGTCTTTACCGGCCCGAAGAACACGATAAAGATCAGCCTGAAACTATAAACGGCAGTAAGAAAGGCTCCCAGTAATCCTCCCAACCATAATAGCGGTGACTGCTCCCAGGCTTGGGCAAGTATTGGCTCTTTACTGAAGAAGCCGGAACTAAAAGGTAATGCCGCGAGGCAAGCAGAACCGATCAGGAATGCTGCAAATAGAAAGGGGGTGCGATTGTAGAGGCCACCCATCTTGCGAATATCCTGCTCATGATGCAGCGCTAGGATAACGGATCCGGCGGAAAGGAATAATAACGCCTTGAAAAAGGCGTGGGTGACTAGATGGAAGATACCTGCCGACCAGGCACCCACTCCCAAGGCCAGAAACATATAGCCAATCTGGCTGATGGTGGAATAGGCCAGAATGCGTTTGATATCGGTCTGTGTAAGTGCACTGAAACCGGCCAGCAACAGAGTTAGAGTACCCACTATGGCTACCAGCATCTGTATGTTAGGCGCTAATAAGAATAGTTCATGGGTGCGGGCAATGAGATAGACGCCGGCGGTTACCATGGTGGCTGCATGGATCAATGCGCTGACGGGGGTGGGGCCAGCCATCGCGTCCGGTAACCAGCTTTGCAGCGGCAACTGGGCGGATTTCCCTACTGCGCCGCCTAGCAGTAGCAGGGCGACTAATGAGACGTAAAATGATCCCTGAGGCCAATAGTTGTGTGCTTGAGTCATGACTTCTTGGATATTCAGTGTGCCCAGTTCCCTAACTAGCAGAAATAGGCCGATCGCCAAGGCCGTATCACCGACGCGGGTGATAATAAATGCTTTGCGAGCCGCCTGACCATTAACTGGATCTTTATACCAGAAACCGATTAGAAGATAGCTGCAGAGTCCGACTCCTTCCCAGCCAAGGTAAAGCAGCAGCAAATTGTCAGCCAGTACTAAGATCAACATTGAAGCTAAGAATAGGTTCATACAGGCGAAGAAACGGCTGTAATCTGCATCCGGATACATGTAACCGGATGCATACAAATGGATCAGGAAACCGATACAGGTGACGACCAGTATCATCACCAGAGATAATCCATCTAGGTAAAAAGAAATGGAGGGTTGCAGCGGGCCGACACTAATCCATTGCCATAGCGTTTGGGTATAAACACTGCCCTCTGGAATTATGCTGAAGTTGACCGCGCATGACAGGGCGATCAGTGCCGATAAGCCTACCGAACCTACTCCTAGATAAGCGACCCGGGTACGGTCCAGTTTTCCCTGGGTAAGAATCAGAATAACACTGCTGAATAGCGGTAGCAGTGGGACAAGCCAGAGCAGTTTAAGCATGCTATCCCCTCATCCTGTTAAGACTGTCCACATCCAAAGTTTTGGTGCGTCTTTGCAGCTGCACCACAAGAGCCAATCCTACCGCTACCTCCGCGCCAGCTAATGCCAGTATCAGCATGAACATGATTTGCCCGTCCGCCTGCTGCCATGCTGACCCCGCTACTACGAAGGCCAGCGCTGCGGCATTCAGCATGATCTCCAATGACATCAGCATAAAGATCAGGTTGCGCCTTATCAGCACACCAAACACGCCGATGCAAAATAGTATTGCAGCCAGCGTCAGCCCGGGATCCAGTATGTCGCTCATAGCTCAGCACCTCCGCTATTGGCATTTGCCGGGGTATTAATGGGTTCCCCCTGCGGATTTTCGTCGACGCCGCGATCCGGTTTGATCAGGTAGGGTCTGGCCAGATGGTAGGCTCCGATGAGTCCCGCTAGTAGTAGCATCGACGCCAATTCAACCGCTAGCAGGTAAGGACCAAAGAGGGTGATTCCGACGGTTTTTGGGCTGATCCAATTGGCGCCCAGTAGTCCAGCGCCACCTAATGCCAGCAATAGCTGTATGAGTAAGGTGGCGCAGAGAATGGCTGGCAAAATCATCATCGATGGCGTCAGCCATTGTTTTTCTCGATCAAGGGTCGTGCGCCCCAAGTTCAGCATCATGATGACAAATACAAACATCACCATTATGGCGCCAGCATAAACCAGAATTTCCAGAGCAGCGGCAAAGGGTGCCCCCAGCAGGAAGAAAATCAAGGCTACTGCAAGTTGCGCCACAATCAGATAGAGCAGGGCGTGAACTGCGTGATAGCGAGTGACGACCATCAGGCTACAAAAGATGGCGATGGCTGAGGCGCAGTAAAAAAGGGCCGTAGTCATAGTAGCTGTCCTTTAACGACGGTCATGGTAGAAGGCTCTTAATATCGATGGGTTGATGTTCGTGTTCACCCGCACCTTTGGCTTTGACGCCGACATCTTTGCCAGATTCGCGATAAAAATTGTACTCAGGATATTTACCGGTGCCGTTGATTAGCAGATGTTCCTTTTCGTAGACAAGGTTGGGACGTTCGTACTCACAGATCTCAAAATCAGGCGTTAGTTGGATGGCATAGGTGGGGCAGGCTTCCTCGCACAGTCCGCAGAAAATACAGCGGGAGAAATTAATGCGAAAAAATTCTGCCTGCCAGCGACCGTTGTCATCTTGGGTTTTTTGCAGAGCTATGCAGCCCACCGGGCACACCGCCGCGCAGAGATTACAGGCTACGCAGCGTTCCTCGCCATCGGGGTCTCGGGTCAGTACGATTCGTCCCCGATAACGAGGTGCCAGGTAGGGCATTTCATCAGGATATTCAACCGTATCGATTTTAGTGGTGGTGTGTTTGAGCACTTCCCATAAGGTTCGAAGGTGAGTCAGCATACTTACTTCTCCCCTTTGCAATTGCGATGCTTTGATAGCTTATTCATTATCATCTACCCCAAGGCCAAACCAATGGCGCCGGTAATCACTAAATTGATAAGCGCCAGCGGCAACATCATCTTCCAACCAAAGGCCATCAGTTGGTCGAATCTAGGTCTGGGTAACGCAGCACGCAGCAAGATAATGAACAACACCACTAATATGGTTTTCAGACAGAACCAGATAAATGGTGGCAGTACAGGTCCCAGCCAGCCTCCGAGAAATAGCACTACAGATAGTGCCGAGATTAGCAGCACGCCAAGATATTCGCCGACAAAGAACAGGCCGAACTTCATACCTGAATACTCGGTGTGGAAACCGGCAATAATTTCGTGCTCCGCTTCGGGCAGATCGAAGGGTAGGCGGTGACTCTCTGCAATGCCTGCCACCATAAAGATGCAGAAGCCTATAAACTGAGGAATGACGTACCAGACATCGCGCTGTGCTTCGACAATGACTCGCAGGTCAAAGGAGCCAGATAACATCACCACGCCCATCAATGACAGTCCCATGAATACGTCGTAGCTGATCATTTGGGCGGCAGAACGCATGCCTCCCAAGAGCGCGTATTTGTTGTTGGATGACCAGCCTGCGAGGATGGTGCTGTAGCCTGCCAGTGCACTCATGGCGAGAAAAAACAGCACGCCTATATTGAGGTCAATAACCCCCAAATTGGGACCAAAGGGAATGATGGCGAAGGGCATTAACATGGTGATGACCACCACGCAGGGGGCAAAGAAAAATACGGCTTTTTCGGCAAAAGGAGGAATCCAGTCTTCCTTGAAGAAAATCTTGATCATATCGGCAGCCGTTTGCAGGACACCAAAGGGTCCGACGCGGTTGGGACCGAGGCGGTCCTGCCAGATGCCCAGTACGCGTCGTTCAACCCAGACCAGCATAGCGGCGAGCACCATCATTATCAGAATGGTAAAGACGATGTTGGCCAGGGTAATGATAATATCAAACATCGTTTTCCCTCCGGTCACTGACAATCACTGGATTGGTACCCAGTGAACGCACCTTTATCCAGGCTTCACTATGGCCTTTCAATTCAGGGGTGGTGTCCGATATCAACGCCACGCGTTTTGCTTGTTCAGACTGAATAACCACCGAAAGCTGGATGTGGTGATGATCAAAACTAACCTGCACCAAATCATCTGCTTTAATATTAAAGGCATTAGCATCTTCTGGGTGCAGGGATAGTTGTGCGGGTTTTGAGCGCTCGGCGATGGCAGGGGATAGCACACTCAACTCATCACTGCCAAAAATCTGAGCCGTAGTTAACAGCAATAAGTGATCAGCTTTTCCCCGTGGTTTTTTCGGTGGTTCAACCCACTCAGTATTGAGATCTGGATGGCTATGGAGTGATAACCGAACTCCTGCAGCAGCACCTTTTACCGGGCCACCGACTTCCTGTAAAAATTTGTGTATGGATTGGTTTGAATTCCAGCCGGGATACCAGCTAAAAGGCATTAGACCGCCGCTGGGTTGTCCCGCTGCCATGGCGGTGAAAGGGACGCCTTCCATGGTAAAGGCCAGTGCTGATTCGTTATCGACAGTTTGCTTTGGCTCGTGAACGCTGACCTGAGCGAGCATCGCCGTACGGCCGCTGGATCGGGGAGACATGCGGGCTATCTTCATGCCCTTATAGCGCAGGTCAGGATCTACCAGCACCGATTCCAATGCGGCAAGCATTGGCTCGGCTTGCAGACAGGCCTGCAGCGCGGAACGAGCATCGGCGAAATCGGCAAGGGCTTTGTTTGTCTGGGGGGCGACCAGGTGCAACCACTGCCATGCCATTTTAATCTCGCCTTTGCCGGGGTAAACAGGAAACAGCATCTGTCCACGAGCTTCATTGTTGACAATGACGCCCTGAGATTCGGCAAAGCTGGCAGCTGGTAAAACCATTTCCGCCTTATCGAGGGTGCTACTGGGGAGGTAGTCAATGACAACGGAATCAACCAGCGCTGCAAAGAACTGGTCAACACTTTCCGTGCCTGCCCTCTGGTACAGGTCGTTTTCGAGAATGACCGCAGCGATCTTTTTGCCACCATTGCTAGCGCTATGGCTGGCGATCTGGAAGGCATCGTCAAGGCAGTTCTCTTGTCCCCTATGATTAAGCAGTGCCAGTCCCAGGCTGTTGCATTCCTTGAAAACCAAGGTTAGCCAGGGCAAGGACTGCTTTCGTACTTTGCTGAGGGCCGCCAATATCTGTTCTGTGGCTTCGATAATCGCCAGGCAACCATAGCTGGCACCGCTAATCAGTAGCGGGTTTTTGGCCTTGATTAGATCCTTGGCGATATCCTCAGCCAATGCGCTCTGGGCCTTGGTGAGGCCGCTGACCGGTGGCGCGTCCGGGCAGATAGCATGGGCAATGGCGAATCCGAGGCGGGCCTGTTCGGTGGGGGTGCCAAGGAATGTTTCTTTCGCCAATCCATCAAGTTTGCTTGTGTGGCTTTGGCTCAGGTAAAGGGGGTGATGGGCGTCCTGGCCGGCAATCTGCACTGCTTGGTCTTGCCAGGCCGGAATACCGATGGCTTCGGCTTTAGCCCGACCGGCCGCACGCACCGCTTGGCGTACACTAAGAGCCAGGCGCGGCGCGGTGTTGGTGATATCTTCTCCGAGAATCAGGATGGCATCGGCCTGTTCAGCTTGCTGCATGGAGACGGTTTCGCCGTGGCCGCTACGCATCAATTTCAACAGCGATTGATTAATCGCTTCATCCTGGCGATTGAGGCCCGAGAAGAATCTCTCCGCTCCTACCAAGCGTTGCAGTGCCAGGTTGGATTCAAGCGTCGCTCGTGGAGAACCTATACCTATCCAACAGATGGAGTCGTCACTGAGTTTAGCTTGCAGTGCACTAATGGCGTCTTGACTGCTTATTTCCTTCTTAGCATCGTTATTCACAATGCTGGGCTGTAGCGGGCGTTCATTGTGATTGACAAAGTCATAGCCAAAGCGACCTCTGTCGCAGAGAAAGTGACCGTTAACTTCATTGTTGTAGCGATTTTGAACGCGTTTCAGACGGCCGTAGCGCTCACCGGGGCTAGTGTTGCATCCCAGGCTGCAGTGGACGCAGACAGAAGGTGCGCATTGCAAGTCCCATTTCCGACTGTAATCCCTGCTTAGGGTCTTATCGGTAAATACGCCTGTAGGGCATACTTCCACCAGATTCCCACTGAATTCGCTCTCCAGCGTGCCATCTTGAAAACGCCCGAAATAGATTTTGTTGCGTGAGGCCATGGCGTGCAGGTCTTCACCACCGGCATAGTCTCGGTAGTAGCGCAGGCAGCGATAGCAGGTGATACAACGGTTCATTTCGTGGCCAATACAAGGCCCAAGATTCTGATTGTTGAAAGTGCGTTTTTGGCCTTCATAGCGGCGTTGATGATGGCCGCTCATTACCGTCATATCCTGCAGGTGGCATTCCCCCCCCTCTTCGCATACCGGGCAATCATGAGGGTGGTTGGTCATTAGCGTTTCGATAACGCCCGCACGGAAATTGACCGCGTTTTCGGCGTTAATAGAGAGGATCTGACCTTCGCCAACGGGCGTCATACAGCTCATAACCAGACGTCCGCGCTGGTCGTCTTCGTTCTGGTATTGGATCAGTGCACATTGGCGACAGGCACCTACCGATCCCAGTGCTGGATGCCAGCAGAAGTAGGGTAGATCCAACCCCAGGCTCAAGCAGGCCTGAAGCAGATTCTGCCCTTCGTCAACCTGGTAACTGATACCGTCGATCGTTATCTTAGCCATGGGTTCGTCTCATTAATGCCACGGGCAGCAGCCTTCATTTATATGGCGTTCAAAATCCTCGCGGAAATATTTAAGCGCACTCTGGATAGGTTCTGCGGCCCCGGGTGCCAGAGCACAGAAGGTGTTTCCGGGTCCCATAAACTGGCACTGCCAGGCCAGCGTATCCAGGTCTTCCATTGTTCCTTCGCCGCGCTCAATTTTGTCCAGCAGCTGTTCTGACCAGGGCAAGCCATCACGACAGGGGGTGCACCAGCCACAGGACTCCTGCGCGAAAAAATGGGTCAGGTTTTTGACCATGGCAACCGGACAGGTGTGGTCATCCAAAATAATCAAGGATGCGGTTCCCATGCGGCTGCCTGCCTTGCCGATGACATCGTAGTCAAAGGCTAGGTCTAGATGTTCTGGCAGCAGGAAATCGGTGGATGCGCCACCGGGCAGGAAACCTCGCATTTCATAGCCTTCTATCATGCCGCCGGCACAACCTTCAAACAGCTCGCGGATGGGAGTGCCCATGGGAAGTTCCCAGAGTCCGGTACGTTTTACGTTGCCGGTAACCCCCATGATCTTGGTGCCGCTGTCGTCACCGCGACCCAGGGATTTAAACCAGTCGGCCCCCTTGGCGATAATATGGCCGATATTGCAGAGAGTTTCGCAGTTGTTGACCACAGTGGGTTGTCCGAACAGGCCGGATACCTGCGGGAAAGGTGGCTTAGCTCTGGGGTTGGCGCGTTTGCCTTCCAGGGAATTAATTAGTGCGGTTTCTTCTCCGCAGATATAGCGACCGGCACTGGTGTGCAGATGTAGCTCAAGACTGAATGCAGAGCCGAGCATATTGCTGCCCAGATAACCGGCATCATAGGCTTCTTTTAATGCGTGGTTGATATTGGCAGCCGCCACGGCATATTCATCACGCAGGAAGATAAAGGCGATTTCTGCACCTAAGGCGTAGGCTGTACAGGCCATGCCTTCGATGAGCTGATGAGGATTTCCTTCCATCAGTAATCGGTCTTTAAAGGTACCGGGCTCCATCTCGTCACTGTTGCAAACTAGGTAGCGGGGGCGGGGAGCGTTGTCATCCCGCGGCATGAAGCTCCACTTTAAACCAGCGGGGAAACCGGCGCCGCCACGACCGCGCAGATTCGAAGCTTTGACTTCATCCAGTACTTGATTAGGGCTCATGGACTTCAGGGCTTTTTCTAGCCCTTGGTAACCGCCCTGTTGTCGATAATCTTTCAAATTCAGAGGCGAGCGATCACTGCGTATCATCCCTGTCAGGGGTTTCTCATAGCTGATATCGGTGGCTCTGGTTTTCGAGTCAGCCATTATTCGATTCCTCTGGCTGGTATGAAGGTTCCAGCTGGCTCAGTATCTGGTCGACTTTTTCAGCGGTCATATGACCATGTTGATCACGGTCGATCATCAGCGTCGGAGCGCGGTCACAATCCCCTAGGCAGACGATGGGCAGCAGCGTAAATAGGTCGTCTTCGGTGGTTTGTCCCGGCTGTATACCGAGGCGATTGCAGAGATGTTGTCGCAGGTTATCGCTGCCTTTAACCCAGCAACAGACACTGTCGCAAAGCATGATCACATGTTTGCCGACAGGGCGGCGGAAGATCAGGTTGTAGAAGGTTGCGACACCTTCCAGTTCACCCGAGGGCATTTCTAGAAAACGGGCTAGTGCCAGAATGCTGCCGTCGGAGACCCAGCCTCGGTGTTTCTGGACAATTTTTAATCCTTCAATAGCAGCGGCACGGCGTTGAGGATAGTGGCTGCATTCGGCCTCGATCTCTCTACGTTCAACGCTGCTGAGCTCGTTGATAAGAGCATTTTGAAGGACGCTTTCTGTCATCGTTGAATTCCTTGTACTGCGTTAAGCAATGTTTGTTTTTTTATCGGTCCACGTCAGCCATTACAAAATCGATACTGGCAATAATCGCGATCAGGTCGGCTACCATCAGCCCACGGCTGATTAGCGGAATCATTTGTAAATGTGGAAATGAAGGTGTTCTTATCCGCGTTCGATAAGACATGGTGCTGCCATCGCTGATCAGGTAATAACTGTTATTGCCCTTAGTCGCCTCAACCCCAACGCTGGCTTCACCTGCAGGGATTACTGGTCCCCAGCTGACGCCGAGGAAGTGATCTATCAGAGTGTCGATATCTTTCATCGTGCGGGCTTTGGGCGGCGGTGTGGTTAAAGGGTGATCGGCTTTGTAAGGGCCTTCCGGCATGTTATTCAAGCATTGCCGGATGATTCTCAGGCTCTGGCGCATCTCCTCGATTCGGACTCGGCAGCGGTCATAGCTATCACCGCGGTTACCGGTGGGAACCTCGAAGTCAAAATTCTCATAGCCGGAATAGGGGCGATGTTTGCGCCAGTCCCAGTCTAATCCCGTGGCTCTTAGGCCTGGACCGGTAACACCCCATTCGATGGCTTCGGCAGTGGTGTAGTCACCCACACCAACGGTACGACGTTTGATTAGACTGTTGTCCATTACCATGCGCTCATACTGGTCCAAACGGGCGGGCAGATAGTCGACAAATTCTCGCACCATTTTATCCCAACCCAAGGGCAGATCCTGGGCAATACCGCCGATGCGGAACCAGCTGGGATGCATGCGAGCGCCGGTAAAGGCTTCGATAATGCCGAACAGTTTTTCCCGATCGATAAACATGTAGAACACCGGCGACAACTGACCTATGTCCTGGGCGAAGGTGCCATAGAATACTAAGTGACTGGCAATGCGGAACATTTCCGACATCATCACGCGGATGGTTTTAACCCGATCTGGGACCTGAATACCGGCCAGCTTCTCTACCGCCAGTACATAGGGCAGATTGTTCATTACCCCACCGAGGTAATCGATGCGATCAGTGTAGGGAATATAGCTATGCCATGACTGGCGCTCCCCCATCTTTTCGGCGCCGCGATGGTGGTAGCCGATTTCTGGCACCGCGTCGATAATCTCTTCACCATCCAGTTGCAGTACGATGCGAAATACGCCGTGGACACTGGGGTGATTGGGGCCAAGGTTAAGGAACATGAAATCGCTGTCTTCACCCTGGCGCTGCATGCCCCAGTATTCTGGGTTGAATTTAAGCGCTTCCTGTTCTTTTTCTTGTTGCTCGCTCGGTAGCGAGAAAGGCTCCATTTCTGTGGCTCGGGCGGGATGATCTTTGCATAGCGGATGCCCCTCCCAGGTGGGGGGGGTTAGAATTCGTCGGAGACGGGGGTGACCGTGGAAGTTAATGCCGAACATGTCCCAGACTTCACACTCGTACCAGTTGGCCGCTGGCCATAATGAGGTGATGGAGCTGAGATCGAGATCGTCATGTTGCAGGGGGACTTTTAAGCGCAAGTCGTCATTGCGGTCATAGGAGAGCAGGTGATAGACCACGGTGTAATCAGAATCGGGCTGACCTTCACGATGACTGCGCACTCGCTCATCGATAGCGGTTAGATCATAGAGACAGAGGAAGGGGCCTTCCAGCTCCAGTTTCAGATAGCGCAACACCTGTAACAAACGGCTGCGGTCGATCCAAAAGGTGGTTATCTGGTCTGCTGTTGATTGCGGATGCAAACAGTTTTCACCAAATTTGGCGAGCAGCTCGGCTTTTAATCCCTGGTTAGCAACTTTCTGATCCATCGGTGGCGTCGATTCCTTGGCTGATTTGTTGTTTAAACGCTATCCGGTGTTTTCAGTACCGTGGCCTGACCACGTTCTGCTTGCTTTAAATCTCGTAATGAATCTTTGTCTGCTTTGTAGACGCCTTGCGGGCCTACGACCCAACTCAGCGGGCGTCGTTCGGTGCCTATGGATTCTTGCAGTAATGTCAGACCCTGGAGCAGTGCTTCTGGTCTCGGAGGGCAGCCTGGGACATATACATCTACCGGCAAAAATTTATCCACACCTTGGACTACCGAATAGATATCGTACATGCCGCCGGAATTGGCACAGGAGCCCATGGATATCACCCAGCGGGGTTCCATGAGTTGTTCATAGAGGCGTTGCACAACGGGCGCCATCTTCCTGAAGACGGTGCCGGAGATAACGATTAAGTCAGCCTCTCTAGGGGTGCCACGAATGACTTCTGAGCCAAAGCGGGCGATGTCGTGACGACTGGTAAAGGCAGTAGCCATCTCCACGTAGCAGCATGAAAGTCCGAAATTAAAGGGCCAGACTGAATTTTTTCGGCCCCAGGCCACCATGTCTTCAAGACTGGTTAGCAGCGTGTTTTTATTAACGTCCTCTTCGACAGAACGGGAAGAGGCAATAACTGATTCCTGAGGCGATTGTAGTTTCCAGTCCATTAGTTACTCCGGTTGGCTATGATTGCTGGAACAATCATTGGCAGGGCGAATGGGGGCGGGTTTGCCTTGGAGTACAGCGCTTTCACCTTGAAGGGGGGCTTCACGTTTGGGAGAGCGTCCTTGAGGGCCCCAGTCCAGGGCGCCAAGCAACCATAGGTACGCCAGTGCTAAACCGAGGATGATGATAAATATCAACATTTCGATATAACCGGGCCAGCCCACTTCTCGGAATGCGACCGCCCAGGCGTAAATAAATGCCGCCTCAAGATCGAAAATGACGAATAGCATGGCGATAAGAAAATAAGGGGCAGAGAAACGAATTTGAGCGCTACCGACATGCACCACCCCTGATTCAAAGGGCTCGCCGGTTGCTGGCTCGTTGTGACGCTGGCCAAGAAAATGGGATAAGGCAAGAATAAAAAGCACCAATAGCACCACCACGACAAAATATGTCGCTAGTGGCCAAAGCTCAGATAGCTGGGTGCTAAGTTCATTCATGACCGATTCCTTCTGCGCTCGCCTGTGTGCAGATTTGGCGAGGGCCAAGTCTAATGACTCAGTGTGGTGACAAAAATCACTTCTGTGTATTAGGCCTGGCGATGGTTCAGTTCTTATTTATAATTCACTTCAACAAAGTCTAGGTGAAGATTTTGAAATAGAAAGAAATCAGTTTTTTTTGTTATTTTTTTCAGTCAAAACACATGCTTACTTTGTAGTTTCAATTTCTGGTCTATCTTTAAATAGTGGCTCTAGTTGTCAGAGTCGATAACGCAAAGAGTTTGTTTTGTAGGAAAGGGGAAGCGCTCATGAGATCCGTAAAAGTCAGCGATTATATGACTGACTATGTGATGACTTTTGCGCCGGACACTGATCTTTTTAAAGCCATTGGTACGATGCTGGATAGAAAGATCTCCGGGGCACCGGTTGTTAATAGTGATGGGGTAGTAGTTGGAACATTGTCGGAGTGGGATTGCCTGCAGAGAATATTACAGGGTAGTTATTATGAAGAGGTCGGCGGCAAAGTAGGGGACTACATGAAAACCGACTTCCTGACCATTGGTCCCAATGACGATATTGTTGATGTGGCTGAAAACATGACCAAGAAGAACTGGCACCGTTCGATACCGGTTCTGGATAACGGCAAGCTGGTGGGTATTCTCAGTTGTCCGGATATCCTTAAAGTGATTTACGATTTTGATGTTCACACGGCTGAAGGCGCACACGGGCGTGCTTAGCTAATTTGAGTTACCCGGCCCCATCGGGGCCGGTTTCAATAGTCATCGGCTGGCAGAATATCGATCGACGAGTTATCCGTTTTTTATTGACCAGACTGACTACTGAGCCGTTTAACCATTGCCATAACAGCCTTGCCCTGCAGTGAGTTCTTATTAAAGTAGTCGTCTCCGCTATATCCCCAGAAATCCCAGCAGCCCTTTGGGTTGTAGGGTGTGGACGCTAGGTCATCCATCGTATCCATGGCCCGGATCTGGGGATAGAGCATGATGATGTTATTGTTGATAGCGATAGGGTTATAACCCGCTGCTTGATGAAAAAGCAGGCTATTACGCTCGCTCTCTGCGGCCGATTGGCGACAGCCGTGAAAGGCGATATGTAGCTTGCAACTTTGCTGCTGACAGCTGTCTGGAATTAATACAAAGCCGGTATCGGCTAATCCGGATCGTCGGAACTCTTGTTGATCAAGGAATTCCGTCTGGTCAAATTCCCACAGTTGTTCGCCATTGCTTTGCTGCTCGTCTTGCAATGGGCCATAAATCGTTTCGAGAATATCTTTGGCCTGATTGTAGTCACAGTCATTGATAAAAGGGGCACCATCTTTATCGCAGTCCTGGCCAGCTTCCTCGGTTATATAAGCGTGGGCGGCGTTAGCAATTTGTACATGATGGATTTTCTCTGCAGTTCCCCCTGATGCTTTATAAAAATCCTCTACAGAATCAACCACTCCGGAAGTCACGGTCTGGTCTTCTCCACCACTGAATAAGTAGATGCGTTGTTTTTGCAAATTGGCGGGGTCATCGATCAACCCCTGCTCGGCGTTTTCCAGCGCATGTTCCCACAACGATTCGCCATCGGGCAGGAACATCCGTTCACAAACTAGAGAAAATGGCCAGAACCAGAGTCCGCAAGGATTCATGCATCGGGTCTGAGCGGTGATCACATCGGCTATCATCGAATTCATGCCGGCGCAGTGGTAGGGCCCACCAGCTACCAAGCCGGCGCCGACGAATTGGCTGGAGTAGATGACATGCAACTGCGCTGCCATAAAGGCACCAGAGGATAATCCAGAAAGGGATACTTTCTCAGCGGATAATAAGGGTAGTCGAGGAGCCGTTTCGGCATTGGCAGAAAGAGTCGTCAGTAGGCAGATGGCGATGATAAGGCGTGATATATAGAGCATCTGGGTGTTATCCATTAATCTAATACGAGTATCATCCTGATACCGGACTCTCATCATTACGCATCGACTATGCTTTATCAATTGATGTGTGATAAATGTCGGTTTGTAGACCAATTGTTATGCCTGTTCAAATAGATAGACAGGACAGCTAGCTACCATTCGGCTAGTATCAACGATTTATCTTGTTGTTATTGAATTTGTCGGTTGGCGCTGTTTTTGCGAGATACAGCCGCGCTAGTGAGCCTTTTTGGATAGTCGGTCTAACTCGACTAGGCGAAAGGTTTTCAATAGATTGTGATTATTGTGATAGTGCTCTGTATATGATGGAAATAACCAGTTTTTCAGGACTGCTAAACAATGCAGTCCTCTTGTTAGCTCTAGGGGTGGTGTATGACTCCCTGGGGTTGCATACCATTGACAACAGGAATCTTCGTTCCATTCTAGAGGGCTTTCTTATTGGCCTGATCGGTATTGCCGTGATGTCCTCTCCCTGGGAGCTGAAACCGGGAATATTCTTCGATACCCGCTGGATTCTGCTGAGCTTGTGTGGACTGTTTTTTGGTGGTTTGCCGACGTTAATTGCCGTGGTGATGACGTTGGGCTATCGGTTACTGCAGGGTGGTGACGGGCAGATAGTGGGTTCTATCGTTATTATCGTTACTGCCTGCGTTGGTTTGGGCTGGCGTTATTGGAGCCATACCTACGATAAAGCTCATAGCTGGTTACGATTATATGTTTTTGGCCTATTGGTAGAGCTGGCTTTCCTGGCCTGTATGTTGCTGATGCCAGAAGCCGTTCGCTGGAAAATAATTGCGACGGTTGGCCCCGCTGTTCTGGGTATTTATCCAATAGGCACCATGTTGCTGGGGTTGATTCTCAGACGCCAGCAAGAGCGTCGTCAGACGGAAGTTGAATTACATGAAAGCCGGAAAATCCTGAGCCGTGAACGAGGAATGTTACGCAGTTTGATTAATGCTATTCCCGATCTGATTTCCTTCAAAGATACCGACAGTGTATACCTAGGGTGTAACAGAGCCTTTGAGGGTTTTATTGGCCGTCCTGAGGCGGAGCTGGTGGAGAAAACAGATTTCGATCTTTTTGATCAGGAATTGGCCAGTGGCTTACGGAAAAAAGATAGAGAGATGCTGGCTGCAGGTGAAGTCCACAGTAATGAAGAATGGGTTGATTATCCCGATGGCAGCAAAGTGCTGCTGGATACCACTAAGGCTAGTTTCCATGACCAGCAGGGAAACCTCAAGGGTGTGGTGGGTATTAGTCGCGATATAACCTCCAAACGGAAAGCCGAAGAGCTGATCTGGCGCCAGGCAAACTTTGATTCACTGACCGGTCTGCCAAACCGCAATATGCTGCATGATCGTCTCAGTCAGGAGATCAAGAAATCCCACCGCTCCGGACAGCCAATGGCATTGATGTTTCTGGATCTGGATGACTTCAAAGGGGTTAACGATACCTTTGGCCATGACACGGGAGATGCCCTGCTTAAGGCTTGTGCCAAGCGCTTAAGCGGATGCGTACGGGAAGTTGACACCATCGCCCGTCAGGGTGGAGACGAATTTACGGTTATCCTCAGTGAAGTGAAAGACCTGGATAGTGTTGAACGGGTTGCACACAGTATTCTGCAAGCATTGTCGGAGTCTTTTCAACTGGAGGGAGGGGGTTTTTATGTCACTGGCAGCATCGGTGTGACCCTCTATCCAGATGATGCGCAGACCGCCGAAGACTTGCTGAAAAATGCCGATCAGGCGATGTACGAAGCCAAAAAATTAGGGCGTAATCGCTTTAACTACTTTACCCCCTCGATGCAAGATGCCGCGCTGGCACGAATGATGTTGACTAATGATCTGCGTAACGCCGTTGTCGAACAGGAATTTCAGGTTTTCTATCAACCCATTGTCGAGCTGGCGAGCGGTCAGATTCATAAGGCCGAAGCCTTGGTTCGCTGGCAGCACCCCAGTCGCGGGCTGGTGAGCCCGTTAGATTTTATTAGCATCGCTGAAGATATCGGCATGATTGTCCCCATTGGGAACAGGGTGTTCCATCAGGCGGTGGAGCAAGTTCAGCAGTGGCGAGATCGTTTTAGAGAAGATTTCCAAATTAGCGTTAATTGCTCTCCGGTTCAGTTCCGGGATGACGGTGGCAGTCAACAGGGGTGGTTTGAACACTTGGAGCGGCTGCAGCTCAGTGGCGACTCTATTGTCATCGAGATTACCGAAGGGCTGTTGATGGATGCCAGCCAGAATGTCTCCGATAAATTTCTGGCCTTTGCCGATGCGAATATGCAAGTCGCCTTGGATGATTTCGGCACCGGCTATTCGTCTCTTTCCTATCTGAAACGCTTTGATATTGATTACTTGAAAATTGACCGTGCCTTCGTCTGTAACCTGTCATCAGGTTCTGATGACATGGTGCTCTGTGAGGCGATGATTGTCATGGCCCACAAACTGGGGATTAAGGTGATTGCCGAGGGCATAGAAACTCAGGATCAATTACAGCTGCTGAAAACCGCTGGTTGTGATTATGGCCAGGGATTTCTCTTCTCGAAGCCGGTGCCAGCCCGGATACTTGAAAGTTTGCTGGCGCTTGAGCAGGTAGCGCAACCGTAGTGATAACAGGTCGATGATGAGATTGATGGTTTGGCTGCTGCAGGCTATTGCTCCGCTGTTCTTTGTGATTGCGACGGCCGCTTTTAAAACTAAACGGTTTCGGACTGCCAAATGGGTAATGCGTTGTTACCGTTTGGCAGCGGATAGCGGTCATTGTGGCGCTTTATCGGTATATGGTCACGTACTGCATCTGCATGGGAATTCTATTGCCAGCAAAACACAAGGCGCTATCTATTTGCAGCGTGCCGCCGAGCAGGGAGATATGAAAGCTCAGTTTCAAATGGGCAGGATCTATGAGCGGGGCTTTGAAAGCTATTTTCAGTGCTCAACTGTCAAAGCCGTTGACAATTATCTGCTTGCTGCCAATCAGGGGCATATCTTGGCGATCAAGCGCTTGCAGGATGCCTATCAAAAAGGCGAGCTAGGGTTGTCGCAGGATGAGCAGCTGGCCCATCAGTGGCAAGATAAGCTGCCCTACTGACAAGCTACTTATTAGCGGTCTCTACCTGACCCCATCATCACATCTGCCAGATCGATAATATCCACCACTGTACCTTCTCCTTTGATCACTCGAACGATCTTATCTTTGACCTTGAGGATCTCGGTAACCTGTTGATCGCCCGGTAACCGCGATAATAAATCTTCCGGTAATGATTCAGATGAGGCTCTTAATTGCGGATCAATGACTTCACCCCGTTGTAGCTTTTTCTGCCAGCCCGGAGGTAGCTCGCCGCCCCGTTCCAGTTTCTTTTGCAGACCTTTAGGCAAGGCCTTCTTTTTGCCTTTGTTTTTTCCGCTGCCTGATGCTGATTCGTCGTTGTAGTAATCATTGATCAGTGAGCGTTCGTCCTTGCTGAACAGCTGCGGTTTATTATTCTTTTCCTTTTTCTCTTCGTCTTTGCCTGATTGTTTTTCTGAGAACTGTTTCTCAATCTCTTGTTTATGATCTTTTTTAACGCCAGCCCACTCCGGCTTGGCGGCCTGTGCTTGGGTCAGACAAAGACAGACGAAGAGGGAGGTAAAAATGGTGATCAAATTTTTCATGAGTCTCTCACGTATTCATTATTGAGTTTATGGAGCATAGCAGAGTCTTTTGTCGGCTATTGACAGGGACAGTTACGGTGAATTCAATTCTTAAAAACAATCCTGCTGACAATAAAAATGGTGAATCAACGTCTGGTAGTCCGTGGACGCTTTTAGTTGCTCCAGTAACTGTTGCCAGCGGCGGACTTCCTCATCTGGCGTGTCCACAGAAAAGGCTATATAGCTATCCCGATCATGCAGTTTAATGTGGGTGTTTTGTATCTGTGGGGCAATATCTGCTGTCAGCTGAGTGATGGCTGGAATCAGGTTCTCCCCCAGGGAGGTCAACGTCGCTTCACCACTGATCAGTTTGTCCCAGCAGACACGGTAAGAGCTCTCTTCGATAACATTGTTAAAACCTTGTTGGCGCAACAAATCATAGTGTCCGCTGCTGCGACGTACACAGATTGAGGGGACTGTCTTGGCGTCCTCTAACGAACTGATCGGATTTGGATTCTTCTTGCGGGCAAAAAAGTAAACACTGTCGCTCTGGATTGGCCCCACCCATTTAGTTGTTAGTGTTTTGTTGGATGAAGGGCTGATGTCGACCAAGGCGCTGTGAGGTTGTGATCTGAGCAACTCTTCTCCTTGGCTAATACTGACGCCTGTCATCAGCGGTTTAAGACCATCGGTCAGCATTAGCGTACGAACCAATTCCACCAGCATTGCCTGCTTGCCGAGATGATGCTTGGCGCGCAGCTCTCCACTGCTGTCGATATAACTGGCGCCTTCGGTGTTATATAGATAAATCTGTAAGTCGCTGCCATTGGCCGGTAGCGTACAGAACAGCAAAAGACAAAAGAGCAGTCTGGGCATGGTGTTTAAATCCCTTTGTTTGAATTTACATTAGTAATGCTCAATGTGTTTTTTGTCAAACAGGAGGGAGGTAAGTACGGAGGGCGATCGATTGGCCCCTGGTTATTTCCACTGGACGCCAGCCATGAGCCGTTTTTAGCAAGCCGGTTTCAGTAGCGTAACTAGTGAGCTCTGACCGCTTTTTTGATAAGCGCGATAAAGGTATCGGGGCTCCGCAGACTCAGGGGAAATCAACGCTCTGTATCCGCGGTGCGAATAGATTTCCCTCTAGTCTGTATCTTCGGCTCCCTAACCCTGTTTTTTTATAAGTTGCAGTAGCTTCTGCACGGGGTGGGGAAGTTCTTTATGATCGATCCGCTTCACCTGGCTACGACAGGAGTAGCCGGTCGCCACCAGCTTATCCTGATGGTCACCATCGTTGACCACTTCTGACCAGCTGAGCTGATAGATATCGCGGGAGGTATCGACGTTGGCGGTTTCGTGACCATAGGTACCGGACATCCCGCAGCAACCGACAGATACTACGTCGAGTTGTTGGCCAAAGGCTGCGAAAATTTCTTGCCAGTTTTTTATGCTGGCCGGTGCCGAGGTCTTTTCAGTGCAGTGGGCCAGTAACTTAAATTCTTGCCGGGGTAGCTGCAGCTCAAGGGTTTCTATATGGGCAAGGTGTTGCTGCAGCCATTCCTGAATCAGCTGTACCTTGGGCAGGTCTTTTTCGGGGATAACGTATCCATATTCCTGCCGGTAGGTAAGGGTCATGGAGGGATCGATGCCGATCAAAGGCACGCCAGTATGGTCCAGCTGTCGCAGCATATCGCTGTTGCGTAATGCTGCTTTTTCGAAAGTTTTCATAAAGCCGTGGACATGCAGCGGCTTGCCGTTGGGCAAGTAGGGAGCGACTACTACGTTAAAGTCCAACGCTTGCAGCAGGTCGACCAGATCCAATACCAGCGGCGTCTCGAAATAGCTGGTGAACGCATCCTGAACGATTACCACCGTGCGTTGTTTCTGTTCTTCTGAGAGTTGATCCAGCCACTCCGCAGTCGCCAGCTCAATACCCCGCTGCTGCAGATTTTCAATCAGTGGCAGGGTACAGACAGCGGGGCTATCGACCATGCCGGCATATCGCCGTAGTAGTTTTTTCACCAGCGGGTTGGTCATGATCCAGTTATAGGGTTTCGGAAGCTTTGCTACCCAGGGCATTAGGAATTCCAGACTGCCTACTAGGTAGTCTTTTCCCGGACGCAGGTAACGGCCGTAATAGATCTCCAGAAAACGCGCCCGAAAATCCGGCACATTGACCTTGATAGGACATTGTCCAACACAGGATTTACAGGCCAGACAGCCCTGCATGGCGGTGTTAACTTCGTGGGAAAAATCGTATTGGCCGCGGCGTTTACCCAGAGTGTGTTTAATCCGTTTGGGTAGGCTGGCGATAAAGGATTTATGTTTGATTGTATTGCTTTCCGCTACTAGGTCCACGCCCTGCTGGCTCATTAACCGCAACCATTCACGAATCAGTGAGGACCGACCTTTGGGCGAGTGGATGCGCTGGCGGGTGGCTTTCCAGCTGGGGCACATGGCGTCTTTAGGGTCGTAATTGAAGCAGGCGCCATTGCCATTGCAGAACATCGCGGAGTCGTATTCGTCACGGACATGAGACTTGATCTGACGATCATGCTGGCCTCGGGTGGTGACCCCGTCAATTTTCAGTAGCTCCGCCCCAGTGACTTCGTCATCACCGATCATGGGGGTGGCTATTTTACCTGGGTTCAATTGATTGCGGGGATCAAAGACCCCTTTTATGCGCTGCAGCTGAGGGTACAGTGTTCCGAAAAACTCCGGTGCATATTCAGAACGTATACCTTTACCGTGTTCGCCCCACAACAGGCCCTTATATTTCTGCGTCAGCTTCGCCACTTTATCGGTGATGTCGCGAACCAGCAGTTGCTGATCCTCGTCTTTCATATCGATAGCCGGGCGTACATGAAGCACCCCTGCATCGACATGGCCGAACATGCCATAGGCCAGATTGTGAGCGTCTAGGATCGCTCTGAATTCCATAATAAAATCGGCTAGGTTTTCCGGTGGCACCGCCGTATCCTCGACAAAGGGGATCGGGCGTTCCTCGCCCTTAGCGTTGCCCAAGAGTCCGACGGCTTTTTTACGCATGGTCCAGACTTTGGCGATTTCGCTAGCGCCATAGACGACGGTGTGACCGAAGCTTCTGCTGTTTTTCGCGCGCCCCTGTTGCAGGTGCTCGCACAGGGCATCTACCTTGCGCTTTAATTCTTCAGGGTCATCGCTGGTATATTCCACCAAGTTGATGCCGCTGATCTCAGGTTCGCCTTCGATCTGAGGGAAATAGTCACTGACGGTATCCCAGATAATATCTCCCATGGCCAGATTCAGAACCTTGGAGTCGATGGTTTCGATGGAAGTAGGCCCCCATTCCATCAGCTCTTTGGCATCACGCAGGGAGCCTTCAAAAGAGTCGTACTTGATGTTGACCAGGGCCGCGTGTTTAGGAATAGGCAGTACGTTTAACTTGGCTTCGGCAATCAGTGCTAGCGAACCTTCCGCCCCGCAGAGTACGGAGTTGAGATTAAAGCGCCCTTGTTCATCGCGGATATGGGCCAGGTCATAACCGGTCAGGCAACGATTCAATTTTGGAAAGGTGTTATCAATCTCGTCGCGGTGATCATTGAAGACCTGATCAACTAGGCGGTGTACGTCACCGACGCGGTCTTTACGTTGCTGTATTTCAAGCAGTTCATCGGCTGATATCGGGCCTGAGGTCCAGATATGACCGTCCAGCAGCACGCTGGTCAGTTCCAGTACGTGGTCACGGGTTTTTCCGTAGAGCACAGATCCCTGACCGCTGGCGTCGGTATTGATCATGCCGCCGATAGTGGCGCGGTTACTGGTAGACAGTTCCGGGGCAAAAAACAGTCCATAGGGTTTTAGCGCCGCGTTGAGTTGGTCTTTAACGACGCCGCCCTGTACCCGCACCCAGCGTTGTTCTGGATTAATCTCCAGAATCAGATTCATATGTTTGGATACATCGACTATCAGGCCGTCAGTCAATGATTGGCCGTTGGTGCCAGTACCGCCACCGCGGGGGCTGAGAGAGACGTCCTGAAATTGGGTCTGATTGCTGACACGGGCGATTAACTGCAGATCATCCATGTTTTTTGGATAGAGCACGCCTTGGGGTAACAACTGATAAATACTATTGTCAGTGGACTGCACAATGCGGTTGCCGTAGTCGTTATTGATTTCACCCTTGAAGCCACGCACTTTCAGTTGATGAAGGAATTTCAGATACCCTTGATGGGTGGTGTCGACTTCGGTGAGGCGTGGAATCATAGTAAATAGTCTCGATGGCAGTCGCTGCAAAAAGCTGTTGTTGTGGTACAGACACTAATAATGCAGAATTGTTATTTATCTATCAAATGAATTAATTCTATCGATTGATCGAGTATGGCGAATAATCTATCCGTTCGACACCTGCGCGCTTTTACACAGATTGCTGGCTGTGGCAGCTTTACACGAGCGGCGGAAAGTCTGCATTTGACGCAATCTACCTTGACGGCGACGATCAAACAGTTAGAGCAACAGCTAGGGCTGAGCTTACTGGACCGCACCACGCGGCGAGTATTATTGACCTCTGAAGGAGAACGCTTTCTGCCAGTGGCGGAACGCTTGCTGTCGGATTTTGATACCGCCATCACTGATCTTCAGGCCCGGGCTGAACATCAGCAGGGGCAGGTGGGTATTGCTGCCTCGCCGTCGGTGTTAACGCGTTTGTTGCCCGCCGTTGTGCATCGATACAATCAGCAATTTCCCAACATCGGTCTGTATCTACGTGATGACGGTGCTGGTGGCATCGAACAGCGAGTGCTGGATAACGAGGTGGATTTTGGCATTGCCGGCAATCATTCCAATCATCCTGATCTAAGCTATCTGCCATTGCTGAAGGATCGCTACGGGATAGTGGTGCCTGCCGGTCACCCGTTAAGTCGGCCATCTGAAGCGATCGATTGGCAGCAGCTGCGCCATGAACGTTTGATTTACCTTTCCTCTGATACCGGTATCCGCGCGCAACTGTCTGCGGTGGAGGTCGAAGGGGAGGTCGTGCTGCCCTTGGATGGGGCTTTGCTGGAAGTCAGTAATCCAGCGGTACTGGCGGCGTTGATTGAAGAAGGTGTGGGGATCTCGATTTTGCCGGCACTGGCGGCGGCCACTCCCTCTTTCAATCACCTGCATTTCTGCCCCTTGGTGCAACCGCTGGTAGAGAGGGAGGTCTTTATTCTCACCCGGCGTGGCAGGTCGTTGTCTCCGGCGGCTCAGACCCTGCGGGATATGCTGTTAAACAGCATTTCTGACGCCTCCTTGCCACCGTATGTCAGCTGTGAGTTGTCCGCTTAAGTTGTAATTTCAACGGATGCTTGTAACAGATTGAATTGCAGACACTATCTCTGATGTGACGGCAATGGAAAAACTGGTGTACCCTAAAAACACGATATTTATCCAGGCGCTCTGTCAATGAATTCTCTGCTGTTTAGGATCCGACGTTTAAGCAGTACCAGCGCGATTGTGTTATTGACACTGTTTACCCTACTGCTGACCTGGCAGGTACGGAATTACTCTCAGAGTCTGGCTATTCAGAATATTCATAGTCAGGGGGAAGATCGGCTGCTGGGTTACATCACCGGTATTCGCCAGACTCTTAACCGCTCCAACCACCTCCCTTATGTGTTATCTCAAAATAGCGATGTCCGTGGCTTGCTCGCCGGTAATCAAGGCTTACAGCAGCAAGTTAACCAGTATCTGGAGCAGACCAATCAGATTGTCTCTAGCGCCCGTTGGTTCGTGTTGAATACCGGTGGTTATGTAGTGGCAAGCAGTAGCTGGCGCGGAGCGAGCAGTGAACTAGGGCGTTATTACGGCGATCGGCCCTTTTTCTTTAAGGCTCGCGAGGGGGAGCTGGGCCATTACGTGCAATTGCCGGGTGTGATCGACGTCCCTGGCTTTTACCTGTCAGCTCCCGTTTATGATGAACTGGAATTGATAGGAGTGGCGGTGGTGATGATTGACCTGCGCAAACTACAGGAAATCTGGGCAGTGGCTCAAGAGCGTCTGCTGGTCAGTGACCAAGAAGGACTTATTTTCTTATCCAGCCTGCCAGAGTGGCGCGACCACCGGCTGCCGGGATTTGGTTATCTTGAAAGCGTGCAGCTGTTACCTTATCAGTGGCAACAGCTGGAGCTGACTGATGGCACCAACGTCAGTATTTTGTCTGAAGGCGAAGAACAACGTTATCTGGTTCAGTCCGTTGGTCTCGACGATCTGAAATGGCAGGTGCATATATTGTCCGATTTGGCGCCGGTTCGTCAGCAGCAAAAAACGGTCACCCTGTTTTGCCTCGGAGCCGGTTTTGTTATTGCGCTGTTGGCGTTGTTTTTTCGTGAACGCTTGTTGCGCAATATTTCCCGGCGGGAAACTGAGACGTTGCGATTGCACAATGAGGCGCAGCAGCGCGCCATCATTAACAACACCCAGTCTGGTTTGTTAATGATGGATTCCCATGGCCTAGTGATGTTTATCAACCCCCGAGCCTTGCAACAATTTGGTAGCGAAGAAAGTTCTGTGTTGGGGCAGCGCATCGACAACTTTATCGATATAGAAAACAGCCCTACGGAACTTAACGAACTATTCGATGGGCTGTCCCATGGTGAGAGGGTAGAACCGATTAATATCGTTGAAGGCAATGCTAGTCGAATGGACGGAAGCAGTTTCCCGATGTTGATATCGGTAAACCCTATTGCCTGGGAAGATCGCGATGGTTATTTGGTCACTTTGATTGATATTACGTTGCGTAAGCGCGCCGAGCAGGCCTTGAAACGCGCTAATGAAGAGCTTGAGCAGCGAGTCACAGAGCGCACTGAGGAGTTACGTGAAGCCCAGGGCGAGCTGATTCAGAGTAGTAAACTGGCCGCGCTGGGTACCATGTCGGCCGCCATTGCTCATGAGTTAAATCAGCCCCTGACCGCTATTCGTACCACGGCATCCAGTAGCAAGATATTACTGCAACGACAGCAATATGATGCGGTAGAACAGAACCTGGATCGCTTAGGCGAGATGACCGAGCGTATGGCCTTGATCACCTCACAGTTAAAAATATTTGCCCATAAACGGCCGGAAAAATTCGGTGCGGTGGATTTTGGCATGGTGGTTAGTCATGTGTTGCAGATGTTCGTTGAACGTTTTGAGGAAGACGAGGTAGCAGTCAGTCAGCAGTTGCCTGAAAATATTCGTGTTCGGGGCGATCAACCAAGACTGGAGCAGGTCTTGATCAACCTGGTACGCAATGCGTTAGATTCAATGAGTGCATCTTCGGTACGAACCCTGCATGTAGAACTTTATAAGGATCTTGATCAAGCCTGCCTGACGATCAGGGACAGTGGTTGTGGTATCAGTGATGAGGTGCATGCTCACCTTTTTGACCCCTTTTTTACCACTAAGGATGTGGGCGAGGGACTAGGTCTAGGGTTGTCTATTTCTTATGGGATTATTCGCGATTTAGAAGGCGGCATCAGGGTAGAGAATATTGCAACAGGAGGGGCTTGCTTTAAGGTGTGGATTCCCCTGAACAGCAGTCCTGAATAGTTAGTGGCTTTGATTCGATGATCGCCGCTTTTTATATATAAAGCCAAAGGTCAAAGGTCAGACTCCAGTAGGTTAACAGATGGAAGTACGTGGTCAGGTTTATCTAGTTGATGATGAAAAGCTGGTACGCCAAGCAACCGAACAATGGCTGCAATTGGCGGGTTTTGAGGTTACTGGTTTTTCCGATGCGGCCTCAGCGCTTGCTGCGTTGACAGAGGATTTCGCAGGGGTAGTGATCAGTGATGTGAGAATGCCGCAAATGGACGGCCATCAATTGATGCATGAAGCGCTAAAAAAAGTGCCTGAGCTGCCGGTGATTCTGGTGACGGGTCATGGCCACGTACAGATGGCAATTCAGTCAGTACGTGATGGTGCTTATGATTTTATCGAAAAGCCCTATGATCCTGAAATACTTGTGGAAACGGTACATCGAGCCTGTGAAAAACGTCATCTGATGCTGGAAAACCAGCGCCTGCAACAACAGCTGGCCCACGATTCTGGCATTGAGTCTCGCATCATCGGAATCTCCCCCGTGATTGTTCAGCTGCGCAAAGAGTTGTTGCGCATGGCGCAGATCGATACCAACCTGATTATTTATGGTGAAACCGGTAGTGGTAAAGAGCTGGTCGCCCAGTGTTTGCATGATTTTGGCCCTCGGCAGAAGGCCAAGTTCGTGCCTTTGAACTGCGCTGCCATACCGGAAAGTCTGTTTGAATCAGAGCTTTTTGGCCATGAAGCTGGAGCCTTTACCGGCGCTAACAAAAAGCGTCTGGGTAAGTTTGAATATGCCCACGGTGGTACTTTGTTTCTGGATGAAATAGAAAGTATGCCTTTGAATCTGCAGGTGAAAATACTGCGGACTCTGCAGGAGGGGGCCGTCGAACATCTGGGAGATAATCGCCAAATAGAGGTGGATGTGCGGGTTATTGCGGCCACCAAAATCGAACTTAAAGGCGATGAGAGTTTCCGTCAGGATCTTTTTTATAGGCTTAACGTCGGCCAGTTGTACATACCGCCCTTGAGGGAGCGACAGCAGGATATCCCCTTGTTGTTTGAACATTTTTCCCGTCAGGAAACACAACGCTATGGGGTCGAATATATCCCCTGTTCCGGCCAGGAATTACGCAGTCTGCAACAATACAGTTGGCCCGGGAATGTCCGTGAATTAAGAAACATAGCCATGCGTTATGGCCTTGACCCTCAGAGCAATATTACTGAACTATTGGCGCCGGCCAGTTCGCCGCTGACCAGTGCTCCTAGCGAGTCTAAGATGCCCTTAAGTTTGCAAGTGCATAACTTTGAAGCGCAGATTATTCGCCGTAGCCTGCAGAAACATCAGGGCAATATTCTGGCGGTAATGGACGAGTTGGACCTGCCCCGCAGGACGCTGAATCAGAAGATGCAGAATTACGGAATCAGCCGTTCAGATTTCCGCGATTAAGGTGCTGAAAACCGTCAACTAGGCAAAATCTTGCCGATTAGTATTAATCCTCTTGCTCTAAATTGCGAATTGATGGCCTTTTTGTCGCAAGTTAAGGATTTCACACCGCATAAGATGCGCATTTAACATTGCATTGGGAATCAAAGTAACAACCGTTGGATGCCTGCGCCAAATAAGCGAAATATTGCCTATATAGCGTTTTTCATATGAGCAAAAAATTGCCTATTGCTTCCATTGGATCCTGGGTTTTTTGGTAATCTTCTTTAAATACAGCTTCTTATTTTGTTTTTAATGGTCTGGCACGGTGGTTGCTTTGTATTAAATGAATAAATGGTAAAGATCTCTTTAGATAAAAATAAACTGATGAGGAAAGTAAAGATGCACACAAACAAGCGCAGTTTTATTAAAGGTCTGGGTATTGCTCTGACCCTTGGTACCACACTGGGTATCGCATCCCTCCCTGCACAGGCTGCGGAAGTCCGTTCTTATATTTTGGCTACAGCCTCTACCGGTGGAACCTACTATCCCGTTGGTGTTGCTCTAGCCACGCTGACCAAGATTAAGTTGGAACCTAAGCACAAAATATCCATGTCTGCCATCAGCTCTGCCGGTTCTGGCGAGAACGTTAAGCTGCTGCGTGAGAACGAAGCACAGTTTGCGATCATGCAAGGACTCTACGGTGCCTGGGCCTGGAACGGTGAAGGTAAAGTGAAAAAAAGCGGTCCTCAGAAAGGCCTGCGTTCCGTCAGTATGCTATGGCAGAACGTCGAACATCTGAGCGTACGGACTAAATATGTTAAAACCGGAACTGTCAGCGATCTGAAAACATTGTCCGGCAAGAAGTTTTCTATAGGTAAGCGTAACTCAGGTACTGAAGGTTCTGGCCGTCAGATTTTGAGCGGCCTGGGTATCGATGCCGATAAGTTTGATCTGGCCTTTTTGGGCTATGGGCCTTCTGCTGATGCTCTACAAAATGGAGCCATCGATGGCATGAATACACCTGCAGGAGTGCCTGTCAGTGCGGTTACTCGCGCCTATGCGGCATTGGGTGCTGATATGACTGTGTTGGATTTCACCGATGCACAGATGAAAGAAGCCAATAACGGATACAACCTCTGGACCCGTTTTGTGGTTCCTGCCAACACCTATCCTGGTCAGACTAAAGACATCAACACCATTGCGCAGCCTAACTTCCTGGCGGTACGTGATGATCTTTCCGACGATGATGTTTATAAGGTCACTAAAACTATCTACGAGAACCTTCCCTTCCTGAACGGTATTCATAAGGCCACTAAGGCCATGTCATTGGAAAAAGCGATTGCTGGTCTGCCCGTGCCTTTGCATCCTGGTGCCGCTAAGTTCTACCGTGAACAAGGACTGACTATTCCTACTCATCTGGTCGCTAACTAAAGTCGTTATTATTTAAGAAAACCCCGGGTGCCTGCTTGGCACCCTTAGTTAACGTGATTTGGGCTTACCACCAGTGAACTGGGATTCTGCTCCTTGGTCGCTTCAAGAGGTGGATTTGAGTGCCCTTAGGGGCGCTCCTTTTTAAGCCTGAAATGGTCAGTCATTGAATTATTGTTTGGCCATATCACTTCTGAAACTGTCTTTTTAAGAAAATCTGGATGTCGCAACTGCTGTTTTCTTCTGAGAAGCCTTATCTCGGAGGCCGTTGTTGCACTGTGGGAGGTTGGTTATGTCAGCTGATGCTTTGGTAGACAAAGAAACGCAAAAAAAACTCGAAGGCATGGAGTTGAGTCAACGCAGTGCCGATAGTCTTTCTGGTCGCGCCGTATACTGGTTGGGTATCGTATTCGCGCTGGCCCATATCTATTTTAATACTATAGGTACCTTGTCTGAACTCTGGGTATCGGCAATACACTTTGGTGGCTTTGCGCTGCTGTGCTCGCTGATGGTGCCGATGAAAAGAAGTTCAACCCATCGCGCCGGTATACTCCTTATCGATCTCGTTATTGGCTTGATTGCAGTGGCTTGCACGGTCTATTTGATCTTGATGGAAAACGCCCTGTATGACCGCGGCGTACATTTTATTACCAGTGATTGGATCGCTGCCTGCCTCGCCATTGCTGTGGCTCTTGAATTGACCCGACGCACGACTGGCTGGTTTATTCCCTGTCTGATAATAGTGGCCCTGACCTATGTGTTCTGGTGGGGGAAATACCTCGGTGGAGTCTTCCACTTTCCCGGTTTGAGTCTGGAAACCGTGATGTTCAGAAGTTATTTTAGCGGTGAGGGCATGTTTGGTTCCATCGCTCGTATCTCCTGGACCTTCGTCTTTATGTTTATTCTCTTCGGGGCCTTTCTGGTTAAATCCGGCGCTGGAGATTTTATTGTCGAACTGTCTCGCTGTGCTGCCGGACGCTTTGTCGGCGGACCTGGGTTTGTCGCTGTATTCGGCTCAGGTTTGATGGGGTCCGTCTCAGGCTCCTCAGTGGCTAATACCGTTTCCACCGGGGTCATCACTATTCCGCTGATGCAAAAAGCCGGTTTTCCTGCCAAATTTGCCGCAGGGGTGGAAGCGGCTGCCTCAACTGGAGGTCAGTTAATGCCGCCGGTCATGGGTGCAGGAGCCTTTATCATGGCCTCTTATACCCAGATTCCTTATATCGAGATTATTGGCTACGCATCCTTACCGGCACTTCTGTATTTTCTGTCGGTGGCTATGTTTGTTCGTATTGAGGCCAAACGCAGCCATGCTGATGCGGTGGAAATGGACACCCCTCCCATTGGTGAAGTGTTCAAAGGCGGCTGGCATTTTCTGTTGCCTATCGCGGTACTGGTGAGCCTGTTAATCTACGGTTTTACGCCTACCTATGCCGCCGGTATTAGTATTATCTCGGTGATTGTCGCTTCCTGGTTGTCCACTAATCCCATGGGTGTTAAAGATATTTTTGATGCACTGGCTCAGGGTTCAAAGAATATGGCGACCACCGCTGTATTGCTGGTAGCGATTGGTCTGATCGTTAACGTGATTTCAACCACGGGGATAGGTAATACCTTTTCATTGATGATCAATAACTGGGCTGGCGGCAGTCTGTTGATTACCTTCGTTTTGATTGGCATTGCATCTCTGGTGTTGGGCATGGGGCTGCCAGTCACAGCCTCTTATATCGTTCTGGGCACACTGTCTGCGCCAGCACTTTATGGCCTGATGAGCGAAGCTAGTCTGGTGCAATTGATGATGGAAGGGGGGCTGCCGGAAGCCGCTAAAGCTATTTTTATGCTGGCTGATCCCGCGGCGGTAACTGCTCTTGCTGAACCCATGACGCAGGTTAATGCAGAAACCTTACTTGCTCAGATTCCCAGTGACTTCAAAGGCACTTTAGTGGAGCTGGCCTTGGATCCACAGATGCTGGCTATGACGTTGCTATCAGCCCACATGATAATCTTCTGGTTGTCTCAGGACAGTAACGTCACGCCTCCCGTCTGTTTGACAGCCTTTGCTGCTGCGGCCATTGCAAAAACACCACCGATGGCAACGGGTTTCGCCGCCTGGAAGATAGCTAAGGGACTCTATATTGTGCCGCTACTTTTTGCCTATACGAACTTTATCGGCGGCTCTATGATAGAAATGCTGATCATATTCGCTTTCTCGCTGGTGGGGCTTTATGCCTTGGCAGCTGCGATGGAAGGCTATCTGGAAGCGCCGCTAAATATCTTCGCCCGCTCCCTGTCATTAGCGCTAGGGGTGGCGTTGATTTGGCCTCATGAAATGATTGCTGTGAATATCGTTGCCTCGCTGCTGTTCTTTGGGTTGTTCTGGCACAGTCGTCGCACTGATCTGTCACTGCAAGCCGCTGCAGCCTGAGTTCAAACACAGGGAGAATTTCATGAGTAAGATCTATGATTTTGTGGTGATCGGCGGTGGTATCGTCGGTCTATCTACCGCCTGGCAGCTGCAGCAACGCTATCCCGGCAAGCGTATTCTGGTGTTGGAAAAGGAAGCTGAATTTGCCAGCCATCAGACCGGCCACAATAGCGGTGTCATTCATGCCGGTGTTTATTATCAACCGGGTAGCCTGAAGGCCAAGTTTTGCCGTGAGGGCGTCGCGGCGACCATCGACTTTTGCCAGCAGCAGGGCATTGCCTATGAGCAATGCGGTAAGTTGTTGGTGGCCACCAATGAACAGGAATACCAGCGCATGGAGGCGCTGTTTGAACGTTGTCAGCAGAATCAGCTGGAGGTGGAATGGCTGGACCAGCAGCAGCTGCATGAGCGCGAGCCGAACATCAGTGGGGTTGGCGCGATTCTGGTGCCTAGCACCGGTATCGTCGATTATCAGCAGGTCTGCATCAAGATGGCCCAGTGTTTTTGTGATCTGGGCGGAGAGACTTTGTTGCAGGCAGAGGTCAGAGGCGTGCAAGAGAGCGCTGATCGTATATCGGTGAGTACCAATAAAGGTCAGTTTGATTGCCGCTTTCTGATCAGTTGCTCCGGCTTAATGGCGGACCGTATCACTCGTATGCTGGGAATCGAAACAGATTTTCAGATTATTCCCTTTCGCGGCGAATACTACCGTTTGCCAGCGGACAAGAACGATATCGTTCAGCACCTGATTTATCCCATACCCGACCCTGATCTGCCGTTCCTGGGGGTGCATCTTACCCGCATGATCGACGGTTCTGTGACCGTCGGACCTAATGCGGTACAGGGCTGGAAACGTGAGGGCTATGGTCGCATTAATTTCAGCATCAGGGATGTCTGGGATATGCTGCGGTTTAGTGGTTTTTGGAGAGTAGCTGCCGCCAATCTGAAAACCGGTCTGATCGAAACCAAGAATTCTTGGTGGAAACCCGGTTACCTGAAGCTGGTTCAGAAATATTGTCCCAGCCTTAAACTTAGTGATTTGCAACCTTATCCTGCTGGAATTCGTGCTCAGGCAGTGTTGAAAGACGGCACCCTGGTGCATGATTTTCTGTTTGCAAAAAGCCCCCGTTCTCTGCATGTCTGTAATGCACCATCACCAGCGGCAACGTCTGCCATTCCCATTGGCAACTATATTGTTGAACAGGTGGTAGCGATGACTGATCAGGACTCAGAGTCCGAATCGGGCACTGCAGCACCGCTGTCAGGAACCGGTTGAATAAGGTAAAGCACTATGGATTTAGGGATTAAAGGGCGTCAGGCAATTGTCTGCGCGGCGTCGAAAGGCTTGGGTAAAGCCTGTGCACTGGCGTTGGCCAAAGAGGGTGTCGATCTGGTGATCAACGCTCGTAATGAGCAATTACTGCAGCAGACGGCAGAAGAAATCCGCCAGTCTACCGGGGTCAAGGTTATTGCCGTGGCCGCCGATATCACCACCGAAGAAGGCCGCAATCTGGTCCTGGCAGCCTGCCCACAAGCGGATATCCTGGTTAACAATGCCGGTGGTCCGCCGCCGGGTGATTTTAGGGATTGGGATGAGGCCGATTGGATCGCTGCAGTGCAGGCTAATATGCTGACGCCCATTATGTTGATTAAGGCCCTGGTTGACGGCATGCAGCAACGGGGCTTCGGCCGTATCGTTAATATCACTTCGGCGGCGGTTAAAGCCCCCATTCCAATACTGGGGCTTTCTAATGGTGCCCGTAGCGGGTTAACGGGGTTTGTAGCCGGCCTGGCTCGTGAAACAGTGGCGCATAATGTCACTATTAATAATCTGCTTCCGGGTCCCTTTGATACCGACCGTTTAAAACAAACTCTGCAGGGGGCTGTAGAAAAAACAGGACTATCGTTGCAGCAGATCAGTGAGCAGCGACGTCAGGCCAATCCCGCCGGTCGTTTTGGTGACCCTGATGAATTTGGAGCGGCCTGTGCCTTTTTGTGTGCAAGCAGCAGTGGCTTTATTACAGGCCAGAATCTGCTAATTGACGGCGGTGCTTTCCCCGGAACGATGTGATTGTCTTCGGCGTTGCAATGGGGCCGTTAACTAGACCTCGTTCGTGGCACTGAATGGCAGATTTTTTGCATCGAAGGCAGAGTAATTCAGCGTGCCCTAAACCGGCGTTTATTCATAGAGTCAGAACATGAAGTAATATCTGATGAATTCTGCAGTTATTGTTGGTGCTCAGCCATTGTATCGAATGGCGATCATCGACCTGTTAAAGAAACATAAGATCTCTGATATTAAACAAGCAGTGCAGCTACAAAGCCTATTGGACGGGCAGCTCAAGCAGACGGAGCTGCTAGTCATCTGTATCAGTCCCGGCGATGAGGCGTTGGTTTCAGGTCTGGCTCAGCGCGCTAGGATAAGTCAGGGAGTCATTGTGTTGTTCAGCCAAGTCTTTGGTAAACGGCACAAACAATTGATACAGCAAAACAAGGTTGATTTATGTCTGCCGCTCTCTGTGCACTGTTCTGTGGCAGATGATTATCTGTCAAAAATTATGGCGCTTAAAAGGGGCGAAGTCGCCCAGGCCAGCATGAGCGATAATGCCCTGAAAAGGCGCTTCTTGCCGGATCTTAAAGATCTTTCCAATAGCGAACAGGTGGTGTTGTTTCATTTGAGCGATGGAATCAGCAACCGCGCCATCGCAGAGCGGATGAATGTGCAGTTAAACACCGTTAAGGTGCATCTGGCCCGAGCTTGTCGTAAAGCCGGTTTTTCTAATCGTACTCAGGCCGCCATGAGGACACAGGACCTGATCAGCTGTTGTGGGTAAGAAGGTCTTGTTGCTATACCAATAAAAAAGCCCGCGTAGCGGGCTTTTTTATTATGCGGTTGGTGTTTAAACGTAAATATTCCTTCTATACAGAAGGATGCCTAGTAATCCCAGCCCCAACAAGGCGATGGTATTAGGTTCGGGTACGAATATATCAGGATTAGCCCTTTCTGTGGTTCCAATAAAGGCTTGCTCGAAACCGTTATCCTCGGCGTACATGCGCAGGTCCACGTGTAATATCCAGTCTCCATCGTTGGCCCCAAAGGAGCCGAGTATGCTGTTCAATGTAGCGGATATGACGGCATAGGCCGCATTATTAGCACCAAGGTTGTGATTGAAGTTAACATCGTCATTTTCAGGGTCTGACACGCAGCCAAAATCTGGAATCTGGGTTGTAGGGTCCACGCATACATCACCGGGAGCAAACACCCAGTCAGTAGGTACTGACGGATCTGCAGCACTATCCACTGGAGATAGCATTAAAAAATCGTCAGCATCGCCGGCGATATCATATTGATTTCCAGCCAAGTCTGTTAGCCAAACTTTTGCCCAGGCAAATAAGGCTTGGGCACCACCGGTGTCGTTATCCTTGTTTAACTCGTTGTGGTTAAAAAACACCACCATATCGTCGCCATCAAGGAAGTCGTTGAGAGCACCGACGTTGATATCCCAGCTATCTTCGAAATCTCCGGTAAAATCATCGGCGGTTCCGCCAGCGCCATCGGAGTTGGGATCACTGACACCAACGAGCGGTGCAGCTGTTACTGGGTTGATCGTGGTATCAGCAGTAACGGTGCTGAAACTCAGAGTTCCATCCTGACCTCCAGAGGGGGTCTTGTAAGCGTCATCAATTAAGCTGCTGACATCCGAATTGTCATTCACTCCGGCATTGTTGGTACCAGTAGCTATAACAATATATTTCCCGTCTGTTCCCAGTTCTCCTGGCGATGAACTGACATAGCCGGGTTCGCCTGGTTGCACGGTATTGCCATGGGGGCCTGGAGAAGCGGTTGAAACCGTGCCATCCCCTTGGGTGTAATAATTTACGACCGGTAAGGAATAGGAAACAAAATCGGTAAATGTAGCAGAGTAGGGAAACCCTGGGGCGGGTAAAGTAAGGGCATGGGCAAATACTGGACAGATTAACGCAGTAACAAATATGGCCTTGGCCCTTGAGAGCGAGAATCTCATGGGAGCCTCCTGAGATCGAGGTTAAATAGCGGGTTGTTTGTTCTCGCCTAAAAACATGCATATATCGCACCGGATAGCTTGGTTATTTGGGGTTTGTGAATATATTCAATAGGTTGAATGTATGTCCTATTAGCGGATGTATATTAGCGCCTACTTAAGTGTAAAGAATCCCGACACTAACTAGCTGTTGCTGCCGGGATTGGGGCTCTATTGACGAGGTTGTCGCTATCTATATTCAGTTGATTTTAAACTGCGAGATCAATCTGCTGAACAGAACCAACACCACCATCTTCCTGCAGGTAAATGCCGCTTTCTATCACCTGACCCAGAGATTGGTTATCAGTCGCTTTGAGGTCGAAGGGGGTGTCGATAGAACCCAGATAAATAGCCCCGACATCTTTCTCCGCCAAACTATACAGCTGATCCTCGCCTCCCAATTGATTCCACAACTGTAATTCTGCAAAGATACTATCAGCTTCATCAATAAAGCCGTTGTTGTCTTCATCATATTCAGACAGATCAGAAAAGCCGTCACCGCTGATGGCGCCGAACAGTTCGCTGCCGTCATTGATAATGCCATCATTGTTTTTGTCCAAAGCAAGCATGCCGCTATCGGAAGTGAGCATGCTGATCCAGTCCAATTCGCCATCGGCATCAATATCGAATTCATATTGATCTTCCGTCAGCTCCGCAGCATTGCCGTTGAAGTTGAGTACCAAGGGGTCTTTAAACAGAATCTGCTGGGTTTCCTGGTAGTCGCGAGTGGCTTCGTAGCTGCGTGACATTTGCAAGTCAAGATTGAACTCGAATGACTCGCCATCTGCCGTATTTACCTGGCCGCCTGCTGAAAACTGCGTGCTTTCAAACTCCTCAATATGTTCAGTGATCATGACGTTGAGATTGATCAGTCGCATTGAGCCCGGTTGCTGGGGTGAGGGTTCTGTTGCTGTATTCTCCGCAGGATCAGTTCCGTCTGTCGCAGCGGAAGCGGCAGTGGCAGCGGTTTCGGTAGCCGCAGAACCCGCGCTGTATCGATCTAGCCGTTCTGTAATGGCATCTAGCAGCGCCTGGAACAGCTGATCACGAGTTTGCCGCAAGCTAGAGCCAAGTCCATTAACGTCATTGGATTGATCAATACCAAAAAGGGAATTGATACCCGCGGTGTTGGAGTTTGATAATCCGCTCCATGGATCCTGTTGGGCGGCAGCTATGCTGCTATCTGACAGCCGTAAATTGGCACTGTTTAACTCCAGTTTAAAGGCTTCAAATGAGCTAGTCTGTTCGCTGAACTGATACTTCTCGTGTTCTGCTGTGAGCTGAATACTGCTGCTTTCTATAATCATTTTACGGTCCCTCCGAGGGATTTTTATGGTGGTTCTTTCTATGCTTCAATTTGTTATAGGCATTAGCTGCTGGTACCTTGCTGACTAAAGAATCAGCGGCAAATATTTGCCTATAGCGGCAAGCCTATTTGGAGCCTGAGATTGATTAACTCAGGGCTTGATTCATCATCGTTGAGACAAAAAAGACCCTTGGCGGATATCTTCAAAGAAGAAAAGCCAATAACTATCTCCACTCACAAAAAATGCATGAGTACCTCAGTGCCGCTGCAACAACTGCATGTGTATAGGCGTAAACTGTAGTTTCGATCACTCCTGAAGAGCTTTTATTCAGTCCATAGCTGGCCCTAAGGTGAATTTCCCTGTCCGGTAATAAGTTGCCGCTTTTTCAACAACTTCTGGATGCTTCTGATACAGAGCAATAAACGCGCCCAAATTAACTCTGTTGCCAGCAGGAGTGATGAGGAAGGGGTTTGTATGTCGCTGATTCATCAAGTATTCGCGCACTAAGTCGATAGATTTCATAACCCTCTAATGAATGTGTAGTGTTAAGCAGGCCTAACGACATGGGTTTGTATTTTATTGTTCTAAAATAGATAGGTGGCAGGACTAATCTTAGCCACCACTGGTGTGTTAGCTGATAGGGAGAACGTTAATGGCAATAGTCGCCGACATCATGTCCAGCAAGGTTGCCTATATTCCGGATAGCTACTGTCTGAGGAAGGCGCGTGCGGCAATGAAGAACCTTAGTGTTCGTCATCTGCCGGTGGTTGATGATAATGGCTCTCTGGTAGGGATTTTGACCCAGCGGGGGGTTCTGGCAGAAGTTATTAAATTGGTCGATCTGGTGGGCGTATCAAATCTGCAACATGAGGAGCAGAACATTAGCGTTAAAGCGGTGATGAACACGGATTTTCAGATTATCCAACCCAGTACCGACCTTAAATTAGCGGGAAAATACTTTTTGGAAAACAAGCATAGCTGTTTGCCGGTGGTAGAACAGGGTTGCCTAGTGGGTATTGTGACTTCCCAGGATTTCGTCAAGCTTTGCGTGCAGCTGCTTTGATATTTAAGTTAAGGAAGTAGGGGGTTCGCCAGATAAGATCTGTTGCCGCCTCACTGATCCTGTAAATATGGGCGAATAGTTGTTTCTGGATCTATGCTAAAGATTGTTCGGATCTTTAGTTAATAACCGCTTTAAAAGTAATGGAATAAAAATCGGGTCGCGGGATATACTCCAGATTGATGCGACCTTCAGGTCCCATCGCTAAACAGCTTCGAAAGCGGAGATAACAATGATAAAAAAAGTCCTTCTTGCTTCAGTGCTTTTCACTTCTACCTTAAGTCTCAGCGGTATCTTGCCTGCGTCTGAGACCGATCCTATTGCCGCTGGTCGGCAACTGTTTAATTCTTATTGTTTCCTATGCCACGGTGCTGATGGCTCCGGCAATGGACGCTTAGCTAACAAATTGGGCATAACCGATGTTGTGGCAGATCTGACACTGAGTAAATATGCTGACGTATCAACTGCGGATCTGGCTAATCGTATTGCCGGATACAATCGCGAAACAGCGTCGATGATGCCGAAGTGGAAAGATGCCTTGGATGACGAACAAATTCTGCAGATCGCCACTTATGCCAAAACCTTGAGTGAGCGTAAATCCTACCAAGACGGCAAGAATGTTTTTTATCGCGCCTGCGCGGTCTGTCATGGTGCTGATGGTAAAGGCGGCGGTGCTATTGCCAAGCAATTGGGGCTTCAGGATCGTCTGCCCAATCTTACCGATGAGAAATATGTACAAATGAGCCGCGCCTATCTGGTCAAAGCGATGATCGCTTACAGTGACAAAGATGCGCAAGTTCCTCGTTGGGGAGCTGAGCTCGATAACGAAACCTTGCAGGATGTGGCTGCTTATATTCAACTGAATCCCACCGGACTGCGATCGGTAGGCAATGCCAAGGCTGGCCAATTGGTATTTTCCCGCAGTTGTGTTGCCTGTCACGGTAAGGAAGGCAAGGGGGATGGTGTCATAGCGGGCATGTTGGGTGTGAAGATGGTGGACTATACCTCCAAGAACAGTTCTTCTATTACCGATACGCAGTTAGTGCATACTATTTCTATGGGTCGCGGTGAGTTTATGCCAGCCTGGTATGGTGAGCTTTCGGAACACGACATTCGAGATGTGGCAGCTTACGTCAGAGGTCTCTATAAGAAGAACTAGGCTTATCCGTTTATAGCCTAGCTAAGATTGGGCAGCAGGTGTTGGATACCTGCTGCCGCCTATCTCATGGGAAATTCATTAAAAATAAACTCTATCGGCTCAGGTGCTACAGCGATAAAATCGTCGCTAATTAGGTCGTAGTCAGAATGGATATAGAGCAATGAATACATACAAAGTCGTGGGCGGTGCACTTGCCATTGGAGTCTTGGTTTTTGCTTTTGTCGGGCTGAATGCGCCGCAATTGACTGGCACTAAGTCAGCAGCGGTGAAGACTGATGTTGTTAACATCGCGTCCATTTTAGGAACATGGAAAACTCGCACCGTCGCTGATGACGATTTGAATGGAGCCTATAGCGGAAAAATCCTATTCGGAAAATCTTTCTACGAAATTCAAAATGATCTGGTTCAGACCCCTATTCGAATAGATGGCGTCATTTACACGGTAGAAGGGAATAAGATTGATCTTATCGTGGCTGGTAACAGATCCAGCACCGTGACAATTCTGAATAAGGCTGCGGCTACCATAAATCTGTCGGCGAAGGATAACTTAGTTCTTTATCTGTATCGCTGAGCTAACGCTGGCTGCAATCCCAAAGCCTGTCGGCCTTATTCATCTAAGCTCCCTTATCCGTCAGTAGCGGTCTTATTGTCTGTTGCTGATTTTGGCTTTCATTGGTCTGGTGGCACGGCTCCCGATTCGTTAGAATGCTGTTTAAATATACAGTACGTTGTTTCGGGTAATAAGGCTTCCATGATTCTATACATCGCCGAGAAACCTAGTCAGGGGCGCGCCATAGCGGCGGCTCTGCCTAAACCTCATAAGTCTGGTGACGGCTTTATTCAGGTCGGAAGCGGTGACTACGTGAGTTGGTGTATCGGCCATCTGTTGGAGCAGGCAGAGCCCGATGCTTACGACCCTGTTTTTAAGCAATGGCAGCTGGAACACTTGCCGATTCTGCCGTCGCAGTGGCAGTTGCAGCCCAAACCTAAAACCCGCAAACAACTCGCTGTGCTGCGTAAACTGGTTAAACAGGCTGACCAGTTGGTACATGCCGGTGACCCTGATAGGGAAGGACAGTTGCTGGTCGACGAGGTGATTGGTTATCTCAAGGTACCTGTCGAAAAGCGGCGCACTGCGCAACGTTTGTTGGTCAGCGACCTTAACCCCAGCGCCATCAGGCGTGCCTTAGAAAAGCTCCGCAGTAACCGTGAATTCGTCCCCTTATCGGTGTCGGCGCTGGCACGTTCTCGGGCTGACTGGCTTTATGGGATCAACCTGACCCGGGCTTATACACTGCAGGGGCGCAAAGTGGGCTATCAGGGTGTGCTGTCGGTTGGGCGGGTGCAGACTCCGTTACTGGGGTTGGTGGTGCGTCGCGACCAGGCGATCGAAGCGTTTATTTCCAAACCTTTTTATGAGGTCTGGGCTGAGATTGAAACCCCGTCGGCAGAACGATTCAAGGCGAAATGGCAGCCCAGCGAGGCGTGCCACCGTTTTTTGGATGAGGACGGCCGGATGTTGTCTCGTGCATTGGCTGACAATGTAGTGCAGCGAATTGGCGGCAAGCCTGCCGAGGTGACAGGGGTCGATAAGAAGCTCAAACGTCAGGCACCGCCGCTGCCCTATAACTTGTCGGCACTGCAGATCGATGCCGCTAAACGTTACGGGCTTAGCGCCCAGCAGGTATTGGATAGCTGCCAAACGCTGTACGAGCGGCATAAGCTAATTACTTACCCTCGGTCGGATTGCCGTTATCTGCCGGTTGAACACTATGCTGAGGCAGCCGCTGTCGTCAAAGTTATTGCTGATAACTCGGCAGAGTTGAAAGCTGCAGCCGATGGCTCGGATCTGTCGCTGCAGAGCAAGGCCTGGAACGATGCCAAAGTGGATGCTCACCACGCCATCATCCCGACCCAGAAGCGCACCGACCTGTCTAAGTTAAACAGGCAGGAACAGCAGCTTTATCAGCTGATAGCACGACAGTACTTGTGTCAGTTTTATGGCCTTTATCAGTACTACGAAACCCATATCGATCTGCAGATCGAAGGCGGTCATTTCGTTGCCAAGGCGCGCCAACTGCATCATCAGGGCTGGAAGCTGTTGTTTGCGTCTGAACGGCAGGCACAGTCCGAGCGAGACGTATCATCGGAGCCTAAGGATGCCGTCGACAATTTAGCGCTACTACCAGCGTTGCAACAGGGACAGAGTCTGCAGTGCGTGGGCGGGGAGTTGCGGGAGAAACAGACCCAGCCGCCGCAGTACTTTAGCGATGCTACACTGCTGGCTGCGATGACCGGTATTGCCCGTTTTGTGGAAGATCCGGAGATCCGGAAAATCCTTAAAGACACCGACGGATTAGGAACCGAGGCGACACGGGCCGGCATTATAGAGTTGTTGTTCAAACGTCAGTTTTTGACCCGTCATGGTAAGCAGATCCGCAGTACCGATGCCGGTAAGGGGCTGATTAACAGCTTGCCGCCACAATCGACCACCCCGGATATGACCGCGCAATGGGAGGCGGCGTTGGAGGCGATTAGCCAGCGCGAGGTCAGTTACGAGGGGTTTATGCAGCCAATGATAGCTACCCTGCAGGGTTTGATTGAAAGTGCCAAACAGTCATTGCCGACTGGATTAGCAGGGGTGAAGTCAGGCATGCCCGTTAACCGTCGTCGTTCATCGGGGCGTGGCAATAATCAAAAACGCCGAAGCAAAGCAAAGGCCGTGGGCTGAAACGCGTTTGATTTGGGTGGTATAGAACTAACCTGGATCGCTGCTTAGACAGAAAAGAAGAACACGGAGCGAATAAACATCCCCTCTCCGTAGTCGCTAGTGAGTGGCGCGCGAGATAAATAGTGTGCTAAATCATCGGTATACTAAAGTTGCATGACCGATGTCCATTAGTATGCAAAAACCGACCGAAACGTACTGTTGATATAAGTCATCTGTGTTGTTATCTTACCTCGCGTCTTAAATGCTCAACAGCAAAAGCAACCGGTAGCGCTCTTATATTAAGAGATTACCCGCCGACCTAACGCGGGGGATTTCATAATAGCCCACGGTTCGATATTTCTAAGCACAGCTTACCCCTCCAAGGAGAGATAATGATGCGAATTGGTGTCCCGAAGGAAATTGAAGAGGGGGAAAAGCGTGTCGCTTTGACCCCGGATGTGGCAGCACAATTACAGAAACTCGGGTTTTCCGTTGCCATCGAAAGCACCGCTGGAGAAGCCGCCAACTTCAGCGATAAGCTCTATAGCGAGGCTGGTGTTGAGATCATTGAAGACCCCAAGGAGCTTTGGACGTCCTCGGATATCATCGTCAAAGTACGGCCGCCCAAGCAGCATCCTGAATTAGGATTTTACGGCGTAGAACTGCTCGGCAAAGGTCAGACACTGATTAGTTTTATGTACCCCGCGCAAAATCCAGAGATGCTGCAAGAGTTCTCTGAGCATGGCATAACGGCCATGGCGATGGATAGCGTACCGCGCATCTCCCGGTCCCAGAAGATGGATGCTCTGAGCTCCATGGCGAACATCGCTGGTTACCGTGCCGTGATAGAGGCGGCCCAGTATTTCGGACGTTTCTTTACCGGACAGATCACCGCGGCGGGAAAAGTACCGCCTGCTAAGGTGCTAGTCATCGGTGCCGGTGTTGCCGGTTTGGCTGCTATCGGTGCGGCGTCCAGCATGGGCGCCATCGTTCGTGCCTTCGATACTCGCCCGGAAGTGAAAGAACAGGTTGAAAGCCTGAACGCTGAATTCCTGATGCTGGAATTCGATGATGAGGATGGCAGCGGTGAAGGCGGTTACGCCAAGACCATGAGCCCTGAGTTTATCAAGGCCGAGATGGATCTGTTTGCCTCCCAGGCCGCCGAGGTGGATATCATCATTACCACCGCGTTGATCCCGGGTAAACCTGCCCCTGAGCTGATTACCGAGCGCATGGTTGCCAATATGAAACCCGGCAGTGTCATCGTCGATTTGGCAGCGGAAGCCGGTGGTAACTGTAAGCTGACCGAAGCAAACAAGGTGGTGGTCAAACATGGCGTGACCCTGATCGGTTACACCAACTTACCCAGTCGACTGGCGTCTCAAGCCAGTCAGCTTTACGCCACCAATCTGCGTCATCTGCTCACCGACCTATGCCCTGAGAAAAATGGTGAGATCGTCGTGAACATGGAGGATGAAGTGATCCGTGGCGCCACTGTCGTGAAAAACGGCAAAATTACCTGGCCACCACCCGCACCTAGACTTTCCTTGGCACCGAAAGAGGATATCGGCATTAAGGCCCAAGAGGCCCTGGCTAAGGTTGAAGCGAAACCGGCTCACCCTTTGGCTTTCCTGATCCCTCTGCTGTTATGCGGTCTTGCATTGTACGGACTGGGTACCGTGGCCCCACCAGCGTTTATCGGCCACCTCTCCGTCTTCGTCTTATCCTGCTTTATTGGCTATATGGTGATCTGGGGCGTGTCCCATTCGTTGCACACGCCGTTGATGAGCGTTACCAACGCCATCAGTAGCATTATCGTGATTGGTGCATTAATCCAGGTCTCCAGCTCGAGTCCGATCGTGGTTGGACTGGCGACGTTAGCCGTCTTTATCACCAGTATTAACATTGTCGGTGGCTTTGCCGTCACCCAGCGTATGCTGCGGATGTTCAGCAAATAGGAACGAATATGATGAGTTCAGGTGTAATAACGGTTTCATATATCGGTGCTAGCGCACTGTTTATTATGGCCCTAAGTGGTTTAAGCCATCAGGAAAGTGCCCGTCGTGGCAACTTCTACGGCATGCTGGGCATGGGTCTGGCGTTGCTGGTGACTATTGTTGGCGTCGTCTCTGATAATCAGGTGTTCCTGATTGGCGGCATGGTGGTTGGCGGTATTATTGGTTGGATTTTGGCGAAACGGGTGGAGATGACCCATATGCCGGAACTGGTTGCCATTCTCCATAGCATGGTGGGGCTGGCGGCAGTCTTCGTTGGTTTTGCCAATGCCCTAGAGCATAGCAGCGCCATTACTGGCATCGAAAAGACCATCCACGATGTTGAGACCTATATAGGCATACTCATCGGCGCCGTGACGTTCTCCGGATCCGTAGCCGCTTATCTAAAGCTCAGCGCTAAAATCAGCGGTAAGCCACTGCAGTTGCCTGGTCGGCACCTGTTTAATCTGGGCCTGCTGATCGCCTCTATATGGTTTGGTGTGCAGTATGTCGAGCAATCTGCCGCCGGTGGTGGTTTAAGCTCTTTGATCGTTATGACCGCGATTGCCTTGATATTCGGCGTGCATATGGTGGTCGCGATTGGCGGTGCAGATATGCCGGTGGTGGTTTCTATGCTGAACAGCTATTCCGGCTGGGCGGCAGCAGCGATGGGCTTCATGCTCGGCAATGACTTGTTGATCGTGGTAGGTGCGTTGGTGGGCAGCAGTGGTGCCATCCTCAGCTACATCATGTGTAAGGCGATGAACCGTAAGTTTGTTAGTGTGATCCTTGGGGGTTTTGGTACAGGATCCAAAACCAGCGGTGGTGCAGCTTCCCCTACCGGTGATGTGGGCGATGTCAGCCCCATCGAAGCCGAAGAGGCTGCTAATCTGCTATCCAGCGCCAAAGAAGTGATGATTCTTCCCGGCTATGGTATGGCCGTCGCTCAGGCACAGCATACAGTCTATGAAATCACCAAGAAATTACGTGCCAAGGGCGTCAACGTACGCTTCGGTATTCACCCTGTCGCGGGGCGCATGCCGGGTCACATGAACGTGCTGTTGGCCGAAGCGAAGGTGCCTTATGACATCGTTTACGAGATGGATGAGGTCAACGCTGATTTCCCCAAGGTCGATGTCTCGGTGGTCATTGGTGCTAACGATATCGTTAACCCAGCGGCCCAGGATGTTCCTGATAGCCCTATCGCCGGAATGCCAGTGTTAGAGCCTTGGAAAGGAAATACCACCATTGTATTGAAACGGGGTATGAGTGCGGGTTACGCAGGCGTTGATAACCCTCTGTTCTATAAAGACAACACCCGTATGCTGTTTGGCGATGCCAAAGACAGTGTTGATGCGCTGTTGAGTTTCCTGAATAAGTAATTAGGTTCGGGTACTAAAGCGTCTGAAGGGTCTCTCTTCAGGCGTTTTTTTTCGTCCTGATTTCCGTTACCCAGTGGCGTGATGGGTGAGTTTTTTGGTGACTTAGCCCAGCAGGTGGTTAGCTACTGAGGCTTGTTGATCTAGTCGCTGATGTAATCTTTGTAACCAACTGATCTTCAATCAGGCCGGCGCATTGACAGGCCTTGTGTCTACCCTCCAGTCGAGACATTATCACCCCTTTTTTAGAACCCAGGGCTGGCGTCTGGTGGGGCTATCGCTGCTCGGCGTGTCTCTGGGTTATCTGGTCTTCCACTGGTCGTTGGGTTTTGCGACGGTGCTGCAGGTCGCCATTACAGTGACGACGATTCCGATTTTTGCCAGCCGGCTTTCGAGTCTTGATCTTGTGAAAGACGCTCGAGCCAGAGACAATCTGGCCGAACAGCCCCTGCTCGTCGGCAACCTTACGGCTGGGATAATCGGTCCGGTCAATCCGCTCATAGTGCTCGCGGATACCGCACGCGACCTCTGGGCCGAAGCAGCTGATCGGCTTATCAAGGTGAATCGAGCTCAACTGATCCAGAGATGTCAGGCTCCAGCGGCTGCCTGCGGCCATAAATAACGCGCCGGAATCGGCGAAGATATCATTGCAGGCTGTACCGGCTGCTGGGCGTTGAGGGTGTCCAGGTGTCGGTAATAGATCTCGCTGTTAATCCGTTCGGAATTTGGTAGCTCGGTATCCTCTGTCAAAGTTGCCACCCTTCGGTTTGACTGGAGTGGTGTAGTTCACCACAGGGGGTAGGAGTCTGGCAGGCCGGTGTCTGTGGCTAGACTGGTAATCAACATCGTTATGATTCCGCTGTTTCCGGCGAGACAGCGCCGGTTTTTCTTATTTTTGTGTAGCCGCTACAGCTGTCAGAATTTCGGCGAGGAACGAGGTGCTTTACTGGGTCTTGTTAGAATGTCTTGTCATGGTTCCATAGATGATCATGACAACTATGCATATAGTAATAAATACTCCGTAAGCGGTGAAGTTGTTGTCTTGACGGGATTCAAGCGAGCTGGTAAATAAGTATTGCTGCATACGGCCTGTCGTGCTGTCGGCGGGGTAAGCCTGTTGTCGAAAGAGTGGCAGCCTGACTTGCTTTGTTTCAGCGTTGGCTAGTATCGTGCGCCTTGCGCCTTAGTGCCGAGGCGATAACACTTTGATGGCCAATAAGTTATCCAATGATAATGACCGTTCCTGTTAACTCATTCCAAGGATTGTTGAATGAATTTTTCCCTGTATTTCCCTCATAGGACCTCGACGCTAATTAAATCGCCGCTAGCTGCGTTGCTGTTTACCCTCAGTTTTCTGGTCGCTTGGTCTTCAATGACTTATGCCGAAACGCAGACAGAGAATGAAAAAGAAACACAATATAAAGAATGGGCGCAGTCAATATGGAATTCTCTGGATCCGCAAACAGGTGAGATAAAGCTTGCTGGCGATGTAGCGACTCTGACCGTGCCTGACAACTTCTATTATCTTTCTTCGGCCGACACTGAAAAGGTGTTAGTCGAGGTATGGGGAAACCCTCCAGGAGGCTCGACGCTGGGAATGCTGTTTCCAAAGAAATATACGCCGTTTGATGCAGATGCCTGGGGCGTGACCGTCAGCTATGAAGAGGATGGCTACGTTTCCGATGAAAATGCTGACAGCATCGATTATGACGACCTGCTCGAACAGATGAAAAGCGACGTTAAAGCCAGTAGCGAGCAACGTATTCAGCAAGGTTATGAATCTATCGCTCTGCTGGGTTGGGCCGAACGGCCTCACTATGATAGTACGGCGAAGAAAATGTACTGGGCCAAGGAGCTGGAATTTGGTGGTGAGCAGCAGCATACCCTGAACTACAATATTCGCGTACTGGGCCGCAAAGGGGTATTGGTGTTGAATTTTATTGCCGGGATGCCGCAATTACAGGAGATCAGCAGTAATCTTGATCCGGTGCTGACTATGGCAAATTTTGATACAGGTTTTCGCTACGAGGACTTTGATCCTGACCTAGATGAGGTCGCAGCCTACGGTCTTGGGGCGTTGATTGCTGGCAAAGTGCTGGCCAAAACTGGCGTTCTGGTAATGATCTTGCTGGCGCTGAAAAAATTCTGGATTTTGGGCGCTGTTGCTTTATTTGGGTTCGTAAAAGTATTCTTTCGACGTGGTAAGAAGGACGCTGCTGAGGAATAAAATAACAACCTGTGTCGCTGCGGTTTAGCGCTCAGTCGTTATATTGTCCGCAGTCGACGCATCAAAAAAGCTGCTGTTCTATAGTCGCGGCTGCTTTTATCTTTGTATTCACACAGGTCTTCAATCAGGCACCACAGCGGGGCTTTCTGGCAACACAGATATAGTTGCTCAGCAGTGTTGGCCCTTGTTGCTACTCACAGCGTTTTTATTCAATACAGGTGTCAGTTTATTTTACAGCTGAAGCGGGGATTCCTGGGCCGGTTTTTGTAACGAATTGTTTTTAATAGGGTGGCTTGTTTATTGCTTTGTTTTCAGGGTATTCAGATTTTTCACATAAATTTAATTCTTGCCTGAACAGCACGAGAAGTAAATTTGGAGATGAACTAGTATGATCATTTCAACTACCCCCCCGTCTTATCCGTACGCTGGTGTTTTTCCTACTGACAGTTTTTGGGACGGCCGCACAAGCAGTTCCTGTTAGTTGGACAGATTGGACCGATAGTAATAACACTAACGGATTCACGGCAAACGGTACAATTACCACGACTACCTCTACGGTGAACGTTACCTATAACAACCCTCAGGGGATTAGTTTTATACAGACTAATGGCGGTACTGATTACTGGCAAAATAACCGTGCCGGGCGAAACCCTGCTACCTCTCCCTACACTAGCTCACAGGTCGATAATATTCCCACGGGTACTGATATTATTGCCTTAAATCGTGCTGGAAATCAGACGCTTAGTTTTTCAGAAGCCATTGCTAATCCGATATTTTCTTATGTTAGTTTGAACGGAAATGGCTACGCATTTGATCAAGATTTTGACATTCTTAGCTTTGGCAATGCCAGTGATGGCAATGATTGCGGTTACTGGGGTTGTGGTACTTCATCTAAGAACATTGTTGATCTCGGTAGCGGCGTGTTTGAATACCAGCTATTGGGTACCGGTGAGCCTCACGGTTCCCTGCGCTTTACGGGTGCTTTTGACTCCGTGAGCTGGCGGAGCCTTAGCAATGAAAACTGGAATGGATTTACCGTCGGAATCGAAGGGACTGCTGCAGAGATTTTCCCTCCTGCAGACCCCACTCCTAGCGTTCCAGAACCTGGCACACTTGTATTGTTTGGTCTAGGACTGGCGGGGCTTGGTTTGTTGCGACGTAAGACGGCCTGATTTGGCAGTTTGTCAATTCGGACTTTGGATTGAATGAAGATCTTTTCTAGATAGGGCCAGCCTAATCGCTGGTCTTATCTTTGTATTCACACAGGTCTTCAATCAGGCAGGCACCACAGCGGGGCTTTCTGGCGATGCAGATATAGCGGCCTAAGAGGATCAGCCAGTGGTGGGCATCCAGCAAGAATTCCTTGGGGATGAATTTGACCAGTTTTTTTTCGACTTCCAGTACGTTCTTACCGGGAGCGATGTTAGTGCGGTTAGATACTCTGAATATGTGTGTGTCTACGGCCATGGTGGGATGGCGAAAGGCGGTGTTGAGTACCACGTTGGCGGTCTTGCGGCCGACACCCGGCAGAGCTTCTAGAGCTTCTCTATCATCAGGTACTTGGGAATTATGTTGCTCGATCAGCTGGCGGCAGGTCTTGATGACGTTTTCGGCTTTGGCGTTAAAAAGGCCGATGGTCTTGATGTAGGTTTTTAGTCCGTCAACGCCCAGCGCCAGTATGGTTTCTGGGGTATTGGCAACAGGGTACAGTTTGTCGGTGGCCTTGTTGACCCCCACATCGGTGGCTTGGGCAGAGAGGATAACGGCGATGAGTAATTCGAAGGTTGAGCTGTAATTGAGTTCGGTGGTGGGGCTGGGGTTGTCGTCCCGCAGGCGGGCAAAGATCTGTTGGCGCTTGTCTTTGTTCATGCTGACAACCCTGGTTGGGATTAACCGGTGACTCTGACCCGTTTGGAAGCCATGTCAGTGGCGACGGGGGCCTTCTTAGCTTTTTCCTTAACGCGCTTGTCGATTATGTTTTTGACCGCGATGATCAGACCCATGCCGACAAAAGCTCCGGGCGGTAAGATCGCAAACAGGAAGCCCTGGTAGTCACCGATCAGGGTAAGCTTCCACGCCTCGGCGGCAGGGCCGAAGAGTAACTGCATATCGGAGAATAGAGTGCCTTGCCCCAGTATTTCTCGGATGGCTCCCAATAATATCAGTACCGCAGAAAAGCCTACGCCCATCATTAAGCCGTCCAGCGCTGCCGGTGCCACCGGGTTCTTGCGGGCAAAAGCATCGGCGCGACCGAGGATGGCGCAGTTTGTGACGATCAGCGGGATAAAAATACCGAGGATTTGGTAGAGCTCATAGGTCATGGCCTGCATCAGCAATTCAACACAGGTGACCAGCGAGGCGATGATCATCACAAAAGCGGGCAGGCGTACCGTGGAGGGGACGTAATTACGGATCAGCGAGACACAGACGTTTGAGCTGATTAAAACCACCGTGGTGGCCAAACCTAGCCCCAGAGCATTAACCACCGACCCGGTAACCGCCAATAACGGACATAAACCCAGCAGCTGCACCAGTGCCGGGTTGTTGTTCCAGAGGCCGTCGAGGGCAATTTGTCGATAATCGCTATTGGCCATTGTTAGATACCTCTGGTGGCGGTGCTGCGGCGTTGGCAGGTTTGCTCAACAACAGTTGTGCTTTGTGCTTTTCAAATAATAGCAGGGCGCGTTTACTGGCATTCACCACCGCTCGGGGAGTGATGGTGGCACCGGTAAATTGATCGAAACGCCCCCCGTCTTTTTTAACGGCCCAGCTGTTATCCTCAGCGCTCAGGCGTTGGTTGTTAAAGCCCAGAACCCAGGAGGATTTTTTCAGGTCAACACGGTCCCCGAGTCCCGGGGTTTCCTTATGCGATAACACTCGCAGGCCAGCCATACTTCCGTCGGCCTTAATACCAACGATCATTTCAATATTACCGGTATAGCCGTCTGGGGCAATGACCGGAAAAATCACAGCGGTTACCCGGCCTTGTTGACGGGCGATATAAGCCTCAATTGAACCCTCATGGCCGATACTAGAGGCGTTTTTTATCATGCTGGTGTCGCGCAGCAGATCGTTATCGATAGTAGATTTGGGAACAATCTCGTAGAGTGCTTTGGCTTGAGCTTGTTCCCGATTCTTGATGATCGTTTGCTTAGTCGCGGCCTGCGTCAAGGCGATAGCGCCGGCGGTAATGACGGCAAAAATCGCTAGGCCAATACTGTTTTCTCGAATAGCTGTTAACACTGGCATGGCCGTTATCCCTTGATTCCGCTATTGGTTTTCTTATGCCCGTAGGCACGGGGGCGGGTGTAGTAGTCAAGGAAAGGTGCGGATAGGTTCATCAGCAGCACCGCAAAGGCCACGGCATCGGGGTAATTTCCCCAGGTGCGAATGATATATACCAGTAAGCCAATGCAGCCGCCGAAGATCAACTTGCCTTTGTTACTGGTGGCCGCGGTGACCGGATCGGTGGCGATAAAAAAGGCAGCCAGCATGGTTGCGCCGGTGGTGAGATGAAAGAAGGGTGTTGCATAGTTGCTGGGGTCGGAACCGTAGAATAATCCGGAAACCATAAACAGGGTTGCCAGCATGGAGACCGGAATGTGCCAGGTATAGACCTTGCGGACCAGCAGGTAGACGCCGCCTAGTAAGTAAGCGCCGCTGATGACGTACCAGGCACTAAGGCCCTGTGATAGCAATGCTGATTGCTGCCACAGTTCTTCGGCGGTGATGGCGCCTTTGTGCTTAAAGGTATCCAGCGGTGTCGCCATGGTATAAGCGTCAGGCAGAGATGTTGATTCGAAGATCACTGCCAGGGTATCCAGTAAACCGAGGGTGTCACCATCAATCAACATGGCGGGTGCAGCCCAGCGGGTCATTTGTACCGGGAAAGAGATCAACAGCAAGGCATAGCCGACCATCGCCGGGTTGAAGGGGTTGTTGCCCAGGCCGCCATAGAGATGCTTGGCGATGACGATAGCAACGAAGACGCCAACAAAGGTAACCCACCAGGGGGCGAAGGGCGGGATGGCCAGGCCTAACAGTAGTGCGGTTAATACCGCGCTGTAGTCCCTGAGGTAAAAGCCTACCGGACGTTTGCGTAGCTTGATGACTAGGGTTTCAAAGCCGATTGCCAGGGCGATGGCGCCTATCACATTGATCAGAGGTCCCCAGCCAAAATAATAGCAAAGCGCCGCTAATCCAGGCAGTGTGGCCAGGATCACCTGTAGCATAACACTGCCGGTGCCGCCCGGTTTCAGTGTGTGTGGTGATGTGACGCGTATTAATGCCATCGGTTAATGTCCTGTTAAATCTCAGACTTGCGTTGCTTGCTGGGCCTGTTCCAGGTCTTTATCGGCCTGGGCTGCCTTGTCTCGTAGACCGTTTAGGGCCTTTTCCAATGGTGCTGCTGCCGGCGATCCTTTTTCTTGGGCATCTGCGAGCGCCTTTTCGGTTTTCTTCAGTTTGGTTCTGGCCACTGCGGCGGCTGTTTTCAGGGCTTTCAAATCTGGACCTGCGGGTTCATCAGACGCTGTATTCTGCTCCGCTTCGGCATAGGCTTGTTCTGTTTGTTCCTTCTTCGCCTGCAATTCGCTGACGGCTTGCTTGAGACTATCGAGGTCTTCGTTGCCTTCAGCTTCTGCTGCCGTTAAGGCTTTTTCCGCTTTTTTCAATTTGGTGCGAGCAATGGCGGCCACGCTTTTAAGGGCCTTTACATCCACTACCGCAGCAGTCTGACTTTCGCTTTGCGCTGCTGGTTGCTGTTTTTCAACGGTCTCATAGGCTTGCTGGGCCTCTGCTGCTTTACTGCGTAACAGTTCCAGCGAGCTTCTTAATTTATCTGCACTAGGGGCGCTTTTGGCTTCAGCATCGGCTAAGGCTTTCTCGGTCTTGGTGACTTTAGTGCGGGCAACCGCTGCAGCAACTTTCAGCTCCTTAAGGTCGGGAGCTGCAGCAGGTGCGGCATTCTCAGCGGCTTCGAAAGCCTGCTGGGTGTCGCTTACTTTTTGTCTGGCTGCCTCTGTTTCCTGGCGCAATTGCTCCAGATTGTCGGTGCCATCCTGTTCCGCCTGCTGCTGTGCTTTTTCTGCTTTCTTCAATTTGGTGCGGGCTACCGCTGCCAGAGTCTTCAGCTGTTTGATCTGAGCTAGTGGATCTGTTTCAGCCGTGCTTGCTTTGGTAGCCGTAGTAGCCGCGTTGGCAGTACTAATCGCAGCATCTTTTTTCTCGTTCTGTGCTTTAGCTGCGGCTGCGGCTCTGGCTTTGCGACGATCTTGTTTTTCTTGTTCGGCAGCTTCCAGGCGCTGCTGACGGGCTTCGAAGCGAATGCGCGCTTGTTCTGCTTTGCGTTGGGCTTGTTGCTCCTGGCGTACTTCTGACTTGGCGTAACGGTAATACTGTACCAGAGGGATATTACTAGGACAGACGAAGGAACAGGCACCACATTCGATGCAGTCCATCAAATTGTAGCTAAGAGCCTTATCAAATTCTTTGCCTTTGGCAAACCAGTGCAGTTGTTGTGGTAGCAGTTCCGCCGGGCATACCTGTTCACAGTTGCCGCAACGGATACAGTTTTGTGCTGGCGGAGCTGGTGGGAATTCTTCGATGGCTCCGGCGATGACGCAGTTGCTGGTCTTGATAACTGGGATTTCGGGGGATTCCAAGGTATAGCCCATCATAGGCCCACCCATGATCAGGCGTGACAGTTGGCTGTAGTCAGCACCACAGAATTCCAGTAGATCTTTTATCGGAGTCCCTAGCAACACTTCGATATTGCCGGGTTCTGCCAGCGCATTCCCTGTCAGGGTGGTGATCCGGGAGATAAAGGGCTTACCGTCATGGACTGCCTGGTATACCGCCGACATGGTGCCTACGTTCTGCACCACAATGCCGATATCTGCCGGTAACTTGCCGTGGGGCACTTCTACACCAGTAACTAGTTTGATCAACTGGCGTTCACCACCGGAAGGGTATTTGGTGGGCAAAACCACCACTTCGATATTCAGCGTACTGGCTCTGGCCGCCTCAGACATGGAGATGGCGGCTTGGGGTTTGTTGTCTTCGATGCCGATCAAAATATGTGTCGGCTTGATTAGATAGGCGGCAATCTCAATACCACCGATAATCTGTGCCGCCCGTTGTTGCATTAGCATGTCATCGGCAGTGATGTAAGGCTCGCATTCCACGCCGTTGATGACCAAGGTGTTAACAATGTGATCATCACTGAGGTGAAGCTTGATATTGGTCGGGAAGCCTGCGCCGCCCATGCCAGAAATGCCGGCACAACGAATTATTTCTGCTAGCTCTGACTTTTCCAAGGTGCGGAAGTTTTCAACTCCCTGGTGTTCGATCCATTGATCTTCGCCGTCCGGCTCCAGTATCAGGCATTGTGCTGTCATGCCAGAGGGGTGTGGTACTTGATAGTCGTTGATGTCGACGATGGTGCCGGAGGTCGGGGCATGCATAAAAATACTGACGAAACCGGTGGGTTCGGCGATGCGCTGCCCTTTCAGAACTTTGTCGCCAATATTAACTATTGGCGTAGCTGGTGCACCGATATGTTGTTGCAGCGGCAGTACCAGGCGCTTGGGAATAGGCATGGTGCGTAACGGCAGGTTAAGGGACTGCTGTTTGTTTTCCTGTGGGTGAATACCACCGTGGAAACTCCAAATTCTACTCATTATTTAGCCCCCTGAAGTGACTCGCCACGGCCAAGATCGGTGGCAATCAGTTGGGGTTTGGATGCCGGTGTAGACCAGCTCCAAGTAGAAAGGGTGGTTTCAATGGGGATCATATCTATACAGTCTACCGGGCAGGGTTCCACGCAGAGGTCGCAGCCGGTGCACTCGGAGATGATGACCGTGTGCATCTGCTTGGCGGCACCGAGAATGGCATCCACCGGACAAGCCTGAATACATTTGGTACAGCCAATACATTCCGCTTCGCGGATGTAGGCGATGGTTTTGGCGGTTTCTTCACCGTGCTCGGCATCCAGGGGAATCGCTTCCACATCCAGCAGATCGGCCAGTGCCTGAATAGTGCTTTCGCCACCGGGAGGACATTTGTTGATCGCTTCGCCGTTGGCGATGGCTTCGGCATAGGGGCGGCAGCCAGGGTAACTGCATTGACCACACTGGGTTTGCGGCAGTAGTGCGTCAATCTGATCGACAATGGGGTTGCCTTCCACTTTGAAACGAATGGAGGCATAACCCAGCAGGGCACCGAATACCAGGGACAGTCCACTGAGAACGAGTATTGCGATAATGATTGCGTCCATCTGACTCCCTAGAACTGTACCAGACCGGTAAACCCAAGGAAGGCCAGTGACATTAGACCTGCGGTGACCATGCCGATGGCAGCACCCTTAAAGGGTTCGGGTACATCGGCGACTGCAAGCCGTTCGCGCATGGCAGAGAAGAGAATTAGCGCTAGTGAGAAACCGACGGCGCCACCGAAACCGTAAAATATCGATTCCAGGAAACCGTTTTGTTTTTTGATATTCAGCAACGCAACACCCAGAACTGCGCAGTTGGTGGTGATTAACGGTAGGAAAATCCCCAGCACTCGATGCAACAGGGGGCTGGTTTTATGCACGACCATTTCTGTGAACTGTACGACCACGGCGATAACCAGAATAAAGCTTATGGTACGTAGATAATCCAGATCCAAGGGTAGCAGGATGTACTGATGGACCATATAGCTGCAGACGGATGACAGCGTTAGCACGAAGGTGGTTGCCAGGGACATGCCTATGGCTGTTTCCAGCTTATTGGATACACCCATAAACGGGCACAGTCCCAGGAACTGGGCCAGTACAAAGTTGTTAACCAATACTGTGCTTACAAGAATCAGCAGGTAATCAATCATCGATGGGTTGTCGCTTTCCGCCGTTGCCGTTATATAAGTTTGTCAGACAAGAATAAAGCGCGATATTGTACCGGCATTTGTGCTGTGCGTCATGTTAGGGGCAGCAATTGTTGTCCCTAACAATAAGCAATAGCTTAGATAATGCCCGATTCTTTTAGCAAGGATAGTCCCTGGAGTACCGCCGCTTCCAGATTCTGATTGCTCACATCGATACTGATGGCCGCGTTTTCTGGTGCTTGTGGCAATGCGCAGACGCAGATCAGACCGCTGCAAATCATCAGCTCAGCAACTGCATCCAGGCGTTCAATAGCTTGATCGCTATCTAGACCCTGGTTGAAACTTTGCTGTAGCAGTTCGTCGCTGATGACGTTAACGGCGCGACCTTGATCGAACAGCTGTTTTTCCAGGCTGTAGGCGACACAGGCGCGCTGGTCTGCAGAGCCTCCGGTGACAAACAGCTTGGCTGCCTGTTGTCCGAAACGACGAGCTCGATCAGCCGAGTTGATGGCGCTTTCTGTATTAAGGGTGATTTCGTTGCTGCTTTGAGCCTGCTGTTGCTCGTCAAAACTCTGCACCATACCCGCACCAACGGTGAGGTTGCTGAGGCGGTCAACGATGATAAAGGCGCCAGTGCCGGGGTGGGTGGCGTAATCATCACCGACGACGGCGCGATCCAGGGTTAGTTCGCACAACGCTATTTCGTTCAGTTCCAGTTCGCTGCCGCTATGGTGTGCCATCGTGTTGACATCGATCTTGTGGCGGAGGGTGGAAACATGGCCGCTGACCGTCGTAGTGCCTATTTTGACCAGATATTCTTTACCTGGAAGCATGGGCGATTCGCTCATCCATACCAAATTGGCATCAAACTTATTGATAACTTCGGGTACTTTGTCGGAGTGCACGATCATATCGCCGCGGCTGACGTCGATTTCGTCTTCTAGGGTCAGGGTGACTGACATGGGGGCGAAGGCTTGATCGAGATTGCCGTCATAAGTGACGATGGCAGCGATCTTGCTGCTTTTGCCAGAAGGTAGGATCGTGACCGCATCGCCTGGCTTGACCACACCGGAGGCGACGGTACCGCAGTAACCGCGGAAATCAAGGTTAGGACGGTTGACGTATTGCACCGGGAAACGCAGATCGTCCATATTGCGATCAGAGGCGATTTCGATGTTTTCCAATAGCGACATCAGAGGTTGTCCCTGGTACCAGGACATATCTTCACTGACGTTAACCACGTTGTCGCCTTTAAGGGCGGACATAGGCACAAAGCGAACATCGTTAAGATTCAGGTCTTGTGCAAAGTCTTCGAAATCGGCCTTGATGTTATTGAAAACCTCTTCGCTGTAATCCATCAGATCCATCTTATTGACGGCGATAATGGTGTGCCTAATTCCGAGCATCGAGGTGATAAAACTGTGGCGTTTAGTCTGGGTGCGAACGCCGTGACGGGCGTCGATCAAAATAATGGCCAGATCGCAGGTGGAAGCACCGGTAGCCATGTTGCGTGTGTACTGCTCATGCCCAGGGGTGTCGGCGATAATGAATTTGCGCTTGGCGGTGGAGAAATAGCGGTAGGCCACGTCAATGGTGATACCTTGCTCACGTTCGGCCTGCAGCCCATCTACCAGCAATGCCAGGTCGATTTCTCCGCCGGTGGTGCCGGATTTGATACTGTCGGACTTGATGGCTTCCAGTTGATCTTCGTAGATCATCTTGGAGTCATGCAGAAGACGGCCGATCAGGGTGCTTTTACCGTCATCGACATTACCGCAGGTCAGCAGACGTAGCAGTTCTTTGCGTTCGTGTTGTGCCAGGTAGGCGTGGATATCTTCACTGATCAGATCGGATTGGTGGCTCATCGTGGTTCAGCTCGTCTTAAATTCGGTTGTCTGGTTGCTGCTATAAGTGATCGATTTTCGATCCTGCTCGAGAGATTTAGAAGTAACCTTCTTTTTTCTTCTCTTCCATAGAGCCCGCCTGGTCATGGTCAATAACACGGCCTTGGCGTTCTGAAGTGGTAGTCAGCAACATTTCTTGGATGATTTCTGGCAGTGTCGCAGCCTCGGACTCTACCGCACCGGTCAGTGGGTAGCAGCCAAGGGTACGAAAACGCACACTCTTCATCACCGGCTTTTCACCGCCTTCCATCGGCATGCGGTCATCGTCAACCATGATCAGTGTGCCGTTACGCTCGACCACTGGGCGCTCTTTGGCTAAGTAGAGTGGTACGATGGGGATGCTTTCCAGGTGGATGTATTGCCAGATGTCCAGCTCAGTCCAGTTGGATAGCGGGAACACGCGAATGCTCTCGCCTTTATCTACCTTGGTATTGAAGAGGTTCCATAGCTCTGGGCGCTGTTCCTTTGGATCCCAACGGTGATTCTTGTCCCGGAAAGAGAATACCCGCTCCTTGGCGCGAGATTTCTCTTCGTCGCGACGGGCGCCGCCGAACGCTGCATCAAATTCATATTTATTCAGGGCTTGTTTAAGACCTGCTGTTTTCATGATGTCCGTGTGTTTTTTGCTGCCGTGGACAAAGGGGCTGATCCCCATGTCGACGCCGTCCTGGTTGATATGGACGATCAAATCCATGCCTGCTTCCTGCGCCATTTTGTCGCGAAATTCGATCATCTCGCGGAATTTCCAGGTGGTATCCACATGCATCAATGGGAACGGCGGCTTGCCGGGGTAAAAAGCCTTGCGGGTCAGGTGCAGCATTACGGCAGAATCTTTGCCAACCGAGTAAAGCATTACTGGGCGTTCGAATTCTGCTGCAACTTCGCGAATAATATGGATGCTTTCAGCTTCCAATTGTTTTAGATGGGTCAGCTTCTGTTCTGACAGTTGCAGATCAGGCTTTTTTTTGTCCGGCTGTTGGCTCATGGTTCCGCTCTAAATATGCAGGTACACCGATGGGTGCACCTCGGGTCAGTGTGAGAGGGCGTATATTAGGTGTTTTCCTATAAAATAAAAAAGAATAAATTAGAATCTTTTTATTCCATTTGGGAGCTAAAAAATATAATTTCTTTTAAAACAATGCTATAGAGTTACTGCGAAGCTCTAAATAACTAAATAATATATCAAAATTTCTAATTATTCTTTTGCGTTATATAGGTGGTTGCCTATTATAGCGCCCTGAATTACCTAATTTCGAGGGTTAGATGGAACTTGCATACAGTTTTGCAGGCTTAGTTGTCGGATTTATCGTCGGATTGACTGGAATTGGCGGAGGAGCGTTGATGACGCCTATCCTTATCGTCGGTTTTGGTATCAATCCTGTCGTGGCGGTAAGTACTGATCTTATGTATGCCGCATTTACTAAAGCCGGTGGAGTCTGGCCTTATGCTAAAAAGAAGCTGGTGAACTGGCGCATTGTTATCGCGTTGTTAGCCGGTAGTGTCCCTGGTGCGCTGATTACCTTGTGGTTTTTGCAAGGCTTGGACGGTCTTGAACAGATAGAACCACTGATTAATATTACCCTGGGAATCAGTTTGGTACTGACCTCAATTGCTGTATTCTTGCGCTCCCGTATTCGCGAGTTTGTTATAAATAGCAAAGCAGAAGCATTGAAGGTGGTGGTGCGGCGCTGGCGTATGGTCTTTACCACTGTCGCAGGTTTGGCGTTGGGCGCTTTAGTAACACTCTCTTCCGTGGGCGCTGGGGCACTGGGAACGGCGTTGTTAATCATCTTGTTTCCGCATATGACGATGCCAATGATTGTTGCCACCGACCTTGTTCATGCCGTGGTGTTAACCAGCGTGGCGGGGGTCGGGCATTGGCAGATGGGTAATGTAGATGTCACCTTGTTGCTTTATTTGCTGGTTGGCTCATTGCCTGGCGTTTATGTGGGAGGGCATCTAGGCACACGCCTGTCGGCTAAGATTATACAGCCGTTGATGGGCGGTCTGTTACTGGCGATCGGATTGAAGTTCGTCTTGGCAGGATAGGGTCAGAGAGAATTTTGAACAGGCGGTTTTTATGGACCGCCTGGCTTTTTGAGTAAGGGCAGCGGCTAAGACAGCTGCCACAAGCTGTATATAAGGTAGGTATCGATGTATTTGTACAACGAGCATGAGCAACAGCTCATTGAAGAGCGCGTTGAGCAGTACCGGGATCAGACCCGGCGCTATCTCGCAGGAGAAATACCGGAGGAAGAATTTCGAATTCTGCGGTTACATAACGGGCTTTACATTCAGCGTCATGCGCCGATGCTTCGCATTGGCGTTAACTACGGTCTGTTATCGTCGGATCAGTTGCGCGCGTTGTCTGCTGTTTCCCGCAAGTATGACAAGAACTATGCCCATATAACCACGCGCCAGAATGTTCAGTTCAACTGGCCCGCGCTGGAGCAGGTCCCTGATATCCTTGCCGATCTGTCTAAAGTGCAGATGCATGCGATTCAAACCAGTGGTAGCTGTATTCGCAGTGTGACTTCTGATCATCTGGCTGGTGTCGTTGCTGATGAAGTTGAGGATCCCCGTCCCTGGAGCGAAATCATTCGTCAGTGGGCAGCGCTGCACCCCGAATTCTCTTATTTGCCGCGTAAGTTTAAGTTGGCCGTGAGTGCTTCTAGCGAAGACCGTGCCGCTACCCAAGTTCATGATATCGGCGTGCATGTGATCCGTAATGATCAAGGCGAAGTCGGCTTCGAAATACTGGTTGGTGGTGGCCTTGGACGTACGCCGGTTATTGGTAAGCAAATCCGTCCATTTCTGCAACAGCAGGACCTGCTGTCTTACCTCGAAGCTATTTTGCGGATTTATAACTTGCATGGCCGTCGAGATAACAAATACAAGGCCCGTATTAAGATCTTGGTTAACGCCATGGGTATTGATAAGTTCCGCGATTTGGTGGAAGAAGAGTGGCAACGTATTCGTGAGTCAGACCTGAAACTGACCGACACAGAAATTAATCGGGTTAAAGGTTTCTTCCAACCTCCTGCGTACCAGCGCTTCGCTGGCGAAGATGCTGGTTATCTGGCGAAGTTGGACGCAGATCGCGATTTCGCAATTTGGGTTGAGCGTAATACCTTTAAGCACAAAATTCCTGGCTATCAGGCCGTGACTATCGCCCTTAAAGCTCTAATGAAGGCGCCGGGTGATATCAGTGATGTGCAGATGGATGCTGTTGCTGGTCTAGCGGATCAATACAGCTTCGGCGAGGTGCGAAGCACCCACGAGCAGAATCTGGTGCTGGCGAATGTAAAGCAAGCGGATTTGTACAGTCTCTGGAACGCGTTGACCGAATTGGAGTTGGCCCGCCCTGTGGTGGGAACTCTGAACGATATGATCGTCTGTCCCGGGCTAGACTTCTGTAGTCTCGCCAACGCCGAAACCTTAGGCGTTGCCGAACAAATTCAGCAGCGCTTCGATGATTTGGATTACCTTTACGATCTGGGCGATATGAAGCTGAAAATGTCCGGTTGTATCAATGCCTGCGCTCACCATCATGTGGGCCATATTGGCATTTTGGGTGTGGATAAAAACGGCGAATCCTATTACCAGTTCACTTTGGGTGGTTCTGCCGCTGAAGATGCTTCTCTGGGAAAGGTGTTGGGGAGATCCATTCCGAAAGCAGAGGTAGCTGAGACATTGGCAGTTATCCTTTCGGTATTTGTCGAGCTGCGTCAAGAGGGTGAGCGTTTTATCGATACCGTTCGCCGTGTTGGTAATGGTCCTTTTAAGGAGAGAGTTTATGCGCCTAATCATTGATCAGCAGCCGGCCGCTAACGATAGTTGGAATTACCTTGCTAGTGAAAATGGCGTAACGCCTGATTTTTCAGCCCTGTCAGAGGATTCTGATTTGCTGGTGGACTGGTGCTGCTGGCAGCAGTGCCGGGATCAACTGTTGTCTCGCAGCGGGCGTATTGGTGTCAAAATTAATGGTGCCGTTGAGGTGCAGGCCCTGGCCTCGGACTTGGACAAACTGGCGTTGATCGCAGTGGATTTTCCAAGCTTTGCCGATGGTCGTGGTTTCAGCCAGGCGCGTTTGCTTAAAGACAGCTATGGTTTTTCCGGTGAGTTGCGGGCGGTGGGTGATGTTACTTGGGATCGCCTGCGCTTTATGCATCGTTGTGGCTTTAATGCTTATGAAATCGCTGATGAGCGCTATAGCGAAAAGATGCTAGCAGCCTTTGATGAAATTACGGTACGACTGCAGGGTAGTAGTGACGATTCACGTCCGATCTATCGCCAGTAACGCAGGGTTTCGAATATAGAACTGTCGAAAATATAAGCTATAGACATACGATAAAGATATGGAGGGTGGCTGGGTGTCACAAACATTGGAAAAAGAACTGCAGGCCAAGGTTGATCACACAGTACAAGTGCTAAAAGATGCTCATCAGCAATACGGTGAAATCACCTTTGCTAACAGCATGGGTGCTGAAGATGTGGTTATTACTGATCTAATCTGTCGCTATGTGCCCGAAATTGAGATCTTTAGCCTGGATACCGGTCGGCTGCCGGAAGAGACCCTCTCTCTGCTAGCTAAGATCGAAGAGCGTTATGACCGCAAGGTCGTCGTCTATTATCCTGAGGCCGCCGCAGTAGAAGCCTATGTTCATAACAACGGCATTAATGCTTTCTATCAGAGCCAGGAAATGCGCAAAGGGTGTTGTTATGTGCGCAAGGTTGAGCCATTGAAGCGAGCGTTGAGTAACAAGAAAGCTTGGATCACCGGTATTCGTCGTGAACAGGCAGTGACTCGCGATACTATCGCCTTCAGTGAGTGGGATGAGGGAAATCAATTACAGAAGATTAACCCTTTGGCAGACTGGTCCGAGAAAGAAGTCTGGGCCTATGTTAAGGCCGAAGAAGTTCCTTATAATGAACTACATAATAAGCATTATCCTAGTATTGGATGTGCTCCTTGCACCCGCTCTATTTCAGCCGGCGAAGATGTTCGTGCTGGACGCTGGTGGTGGGAAAATCCAGAAAGTAAAGAGTGTGGGCTTCATCCTGCTACTCCTCTGAAAAAGCCCTCCTGATATAACGGGGGGCTCAGTCCAGAGTGCGATGCTGAAGCCCCTGTCATCATAACCCAGGCCCTCAGGGAATGCGGTTAAGGAGTGTTTGTGGAATATCTACCGCTTTTTTTTGACCTTAAGGGTAAGTCTGTGTTGTTGGTGGGGGGCGGTGATGTAGCCCTTCGCAAAGCGTTTCTACTGGATCGGGCTGGCGCCCAGATCATCGTTGTCTCCCCTGAAATTTCTGACGAATTGGCACAGCTGATTTCCGGCCAGAGTGGACAGTGCCTGCTCAGTCAGTATCGATCTGAGCTGCTTGCCGATAAAGTGCTGGTCATTGCTGCAACTGATGATGAAAGCGTTAACCAGCAGGTGCATGAGGATGCTGTCGCTCAGCAATTACCCGTTAATGTGGTAGACAGTCCGGCTCTGTGCACCTTTGTTTTTCCCGCTATCGTTGATCGTTCTCCTATCGTTGTTGCTATTTCTAGCGGTGGAAAGGCACCGGTGCTGGCGCGCTTGCTGCGGGCTCGGCTAGAGACGCTAATTCCTTCCTATTATGGCCAGCTCGGTGAAATGGCTGGCCGCTTTCGTGAGCGGGTAAAGTTAAAGTTTGCCACCATCCGACAACGGCGAATGTTCTGGGAAGAAGTGTTTCAGGGTAAGGTTGCTGAGAAAATGGTGGCTGGTCAGACACGCAGTGCCGAAATGCTGATGGAAGAAATGCTCGAAGATGCCGATGCTGAGCCATCCAGTGTTGGCGAGGTTTATCTGGTGGGTGCCGGTCCTGGTGATCCCGAATTACTTACCTTTAAAGCACTGCGCTTAATGCAGCAGGCAGATGTGGTGCTTTATGATCGGTTAGTTTCGCCGCAGATTGTTGATCTTTGCCGCCGTGATGCGGATCGAATTTATGTTGGCAAAGAGCGCGCCAATCACTCTGTTCCTCAAGAAGATATCAATAATATGCTGGCTCGTCTGGCGTTGGAAGGAAAGCGTGTGCTACGTCTAAAAGGCGGAGACCCCTTTATCTTCGGTCGTGGTGGTGAGGAGCTGGAGACCTTGGCAGAACAAGGCGTGCCTTTTCAGGTGGTGCCGGGAATTACGGCGGCATCAGCGTGTTCCAGCTATTCTGGTATTCCGTTGACCCATCGCGATTATGCGCAATCGGTGAAGTTTATTACCGGACAGCTGAAAAACCGCACCTCGGATCTTAATTGGCCAGAACTGGTGCATCCCAATCAGACCATCGTGTTCTATATGGGCTTGCATCGTCTAGAGCAAATATCTACGCAGATGATCGCTCATGGCAAATCAGCCGATACGCCAGTAGCGCTGATTCAATCGGGATCTACCCCCCAGCAGAAAGTGCTGATTGGTAATCTTGGCAATATCATGGAGAAGCTCAAGGAAACACCCTTAATGCCACCGACATTGATTATTGTTGGTGAAGTAGTGAATCTGCACGACAAGCTAGCCTGGTTTAATGAAGAGGCATTGACTGACAACCATGCGTTGATGGGGCGGCAGCTCGAAAACTAATCATAGAGCTATACGAGGGCGCGGCAGATAGGATTGCAACGCCCTTGTGTACGGCTGTTAATAGTTTAGATTCAGGCCCTGGAAATATATTTCCCGGTAGTTGTGTTGATCCTTACTTGCTCGCCACTTGCCAAGTATTCTGGAATCTGAATTTCCAATCCCGTTGAGAAACGCGCGATTTTAGTTCTGGCGCTGGCTGAGGCACCTTTGATGGCGGGGTCAGTCTCTTCAATGGGCATTACCACCGTCGCTGGAAGCTCTAGGGCGATCATCTGTTCGGCAACGATTAGCGCCGTCATCGGCTCTGGGTTGTCTTGCTGCTCGGGTAGGTACGGCAATACCTCTTCAAGAATCTCGCTATTAACCAGATGTTGGCTGTAATCCCCAGTATCCATAAAGGTGTATATATCCCCTTCACGGTAAAGTAATTGCACGCTGGTGCGTCTTAGGTCGGCCCCTTGAAGCATGTCGTCGCCGATCAGAGTCTTGTCCATTTTTTGGCCATCAGGGACGCGGCTGAAACGGGTTTTGTACAGTGTTTGAGCGCCTCTTGATGAGGGGGATTTCACGTCGATGTTTTTGACTATGTAGATATGGTCATCAATGGTTACCACCGCGCCTTTCTTCAGGTCACAGGCCTTGGGCATAGTGTTGTTCTCTTCAATGGATAGGAGGTAGGACAGGCCGCTATTTTACTGCAATAACAGCCTTTATGTTGCAGATTATTACCAGGCCAGTAGCACGTCGTCCTGCTGGATATTTTCCTGTTCGCTGTCGGCGCTTAGCTTACCTTCGGAAAACAACGGGTGAACCTCATTCACAATCAGCGAATGACGGGTGTTTTCTAGCCGGACATGGGGCAGGTTTTGCTGATCGAAGAAGGTCGATTTTCGATAAACCGTGAGTTTGTCTCCCGGGCGAATACCGACGATAGCGCCAGCATTAAAGGTAACGCTATTGCCGTGGGTGCGAACCACGCGAGCGCGGAAAGGTTCGCAACGCAATTGCTTATTGAGGTCTTTGCTTATGTTGCGGATCAGAGCGTGTACCTTCTGACCGTAATCGGTATTCAGGAAAGCCGCCGTTCCAAAGCCTGTCTTGCTGTGGTCATCCAGTGCCCAGAGCCCTCCCTCACGGTAACTGCGGTTAAATAGCAGCGCTCCGGTAAAGCCATCATGAATAAAGACTTCGATGGCAAAGTTTCGAAGATGCTGACGGCCACGATAATCGGCGGAATCGTAGAGGTATTTGAAATAGTTGCCTTCGCTGTCGCGGCTGGGGTCATACATATTCAGATCGCGGATTACGCCGGAGACGATAAATTGAACATCCAAGTCTTTAAAATTATCCAGCGTCTCGGTAATGGGGCCGTGGTTGAGTTGATGGCTGGCGGCGGTGGAAACCACGCTGTTAACGGATAGATGACTGGCGTTCATCGCGCGCAAATCACCCTGTTTAGATAGACTGTCGCTGATGAGTTTGCTGATGGCTTGTTGGGCGTTATGCAGGGCACCTAGGTTGGCCTGGGTTTGATCGAGTATCGGAAAGGCAGCAACAGCGGTAGATTTAAGGTAATTGGCACCTGGGCCATTTTGCTGGCAGCTCTCTTCGGTTTCCACGTCGGCACGAATGGTGAGAATAAAAAGGCCGCCTTGGACGCGTTCATCAATGACTTTGATGTTGGCCAGCCTGCCGATGGAGCGAACCCGAAGATTATCGACACTGAGTACGCCCTGATTAATCGTTTGCGAGCTGCTGACATAAGCTCCTGCCTGCAATAGAGCCTGTTGAGACGCGCTTCTAAGGGCTTCTTGTCGAGCGGATTCAAGGTCCTGATTGCTGATCAGCGCTCTGCCTTCTGCTTCTACAGTAATGGCTTGAGCCAGTACCGATAGGCTGAGCAGGACAAGGGTCAGTAGGACTCGAACTGGGTTGGTCATGGCCGATTCCGGATTAGATCGCCTGGCGGCGGTGTGCTTGGTCAAGATAAAGGCTTGATCGCCGCTAACTAAGTTAAGGAATTTAAAGGCGGTATGCAAATCAATCTGGAGCTATAGCTGACAATTCTTCTGTTGCTTTAAAAACTCCTTGGTTACTGGTCTGGAGCGGGTGCTTGCCGGTGACTAAATGTGGTAAATTCTACTTCATACTTCTCGATTGAAACCGGGCGTAATGTGACCACGAAATAGGCAGGCAATGCATTAATGAAAACATTGGCAGTTCTCAGTTTAATCTCGATGATATCCGTTGGCTGTGCGCTGCAAAGTAATCAACCGGTCAGGGTGATCGTTGAGAACGAGGTTCGAACCAAGGTGGTGAACGAAACAGCGTTGGCACCCACGGCAGAACGTCAGGCGAAACGCGCTTTAGGTGGCACGGTTCCTGTGTTTGGCGAACCAGTTCGGGTGATGGCGCAGCAGATAGAGGCTGGCCTGAAAAAACGGGGCATCAAGCGCCTACCGATTACTATCACGCCATTTGTAGATCTGATTAATCCAGCCAAGCGGCGAGCATTGGGTACTGAGCTGGCTGAAGGATTCTTCCATGAGCTTCAGGTCCGCGGTTTTAATCTTATAGATTTTTCGGCCTTGCCTTTTGCTAGCAAGAAAACGGATAAGGGTGTTTATCCATTGGCTGATTTCTATCGTAAACACCGTATTAGTTATGTGCTTAGTGGTACCTACATGGTGAATTCCGATGGCATCATTATCAATGCTCGAGTGTTGGATACGGTCACCAAGCAGGTGGTCGCGACTGGCCAGTCGAAAATGTCTGCCAGCGAGCTAGAAGGCGGTCTTCCTGGCTATAATCCGCTGGATAGTCGCGATGGTATGATCGTCGAAAACGCGGGTGTTCCGGTTCACTAACGTTTGCTTTAACGCAGCAACAGAACAGATTTGAGGGTAAGGCTGAATGATTCGAGTACTGGTTGTTTTGTTGGCTGTAGTGGTAAGTGGTTGTGACACCATGCAGTACGAGTATCAACAGGCACAGAAAAAGTTGCAGCAGGCTAATGCACCGCAAAAGCAGCCCTTGGTTATGGAGACCCGTACCGTGACTGCCACCGGCTATGCTCCCATCAATCTGCAAACGGGTAGCACCCGCAACCAGAAAATACTAAATGCCATGCGTGCTTCTAAGTTGCAAGCGTATAAAGAGTTGGCAGCCATTGTTCATGGTCAGTATTTGTTTGGTACCACCCAGGTGCAAGATATGGTGCTGCAAAACGACCAATTTAATGCTGCTGTCGGCGGTGTTATTCGCGGTGCCCGGGTGGTAAAGGTCTTTCCTCTTCAGGAAGATATCTATGCCACTATCTTAGAGTTAGACATGCAGGATGTTCAGCGTGCCTACGTTGATGCATCGCAGCGTTGACGGTCTTGAGTGGCGGCTAGTCTGAAGGCGGCTACTTCTGCGATAACCCTTTTTAGCAATGCTGGTCTCAATCGCTGTATTTTCCATGCTCTGTCGACGATAATGGCGTCCGTTCCCCAATATATTTCAGCGAGATAGTTTGTGCCTCATAGCAATCCTAAGACAGCGGTCATATTAGTTAATCTCGGGACTCCGGATAAACCGACTAAAGCGTCAGTGCGGAGTTACCTGAAAGAATTTCTTTGGGATAAAAGAGTTATTGAGGGGGCTGGTTTGCGCCGGTGCTTCTGGTGGCTGATCCTGAATCTGGTGATCCTTACTGTCAGGCCTGGTAAGGTCGCTAAGCTTTACCAGGCTATATGGGAAAAAGACTCCCCCATGCGACGGATCCTGCATCAGCAGGTGGCTGAGCTTCAGTTGGCACTGCAACAACGTTTTCCTGGTCGTGCACCAGACGTGTTCGCTGCCATGACCTATGGTCTGCCTAGCTTTGATCAATGTTTGTGTGATCTTCACCAAAGTGGATATCGACGTATTCTAGTTATGCCTCTGTACCCTCAGTTTTCGGCGACCTCAACCGGGCCGGTCTACGATAAAGTCGCGCAGTTTCAGATGAAAAGTCGGGATATCTGCGATATACGAGTGCTTCACGATTATCATGATCATCCGCTCTACATAAAAGCTCTGGCAGAATCGGTGCAGCAATACTGGCAGCAAAATAATCGCTCGGAGAAATTGTTGCTGAGTTTTCACGGTGTGCCTAAATCATATGTAGATCAGGGTGACCCGTATCAGCAGCACTGTTTGCGGACCGGTGAGCTTTTGGCTGAGCAGCTAGGTCTCTCCAGTCTTGAATACCAAACTGCGTTTCAGTCACGCTTTGGGCCGGCGGAATGGATCAAGCCTTATACCGATGAGATCCTCAAAGGCTATGGTGCTCAGGGGGTGAAGTCTGTCGATGTTATCAGTCCTGCATTCTCGGCTGATTGTCTGGAAACGCTGGAAGAAATCGCTATCCAGAATCGTGAGCTGTTTGAAGAATCTGGTGGAGATCGCTACCAGTACATTCCTGCGCTTAATGCATCTGCTGCTCATATCGAGTTGTTGTCGACTCTGGTTGAAGAGCAGGCGGGGCACTGGCTGAAATAGAAAATAGGCATTTTAAAATGGCAAAACCAGAGCTTCTGTTTGGCATTCATGCCGTCACTACTTTGCTGCAGCGACAGTCAAAACGGGTGCAGGGATTATTGATCCAAAAAGGCCGCCAAGACAAACGCATACATTGGCTGCTTGAACTAGCTAAGGAAAAACACATTAAGTGGGAGCAGGTTGAGCGGGCTGACTTGGATCGAATGGTGGATGGTGTGCATCAGGGTGTGGTTGCTCAAGTAGAGCCCAATCGTGCCCAGAGCGAAGCTTTTCTGGACGAGCTATTGGTAGGTCTCGACGAGCCTGCTTTCCTGCTGGTCTTAGATGGTGTAACTGACCCACATAATCTTGGCGCCTGCTTGCGCACCGCTGATGCAGCTGGTGTGCATGCGGTAATTGCGCCCAAGGATAAATCTGCGCCGCTTAACGCCACTGCTGCCAAGGTCGCCTGTGGAGCCGCTGAATCGGTGCCTTATGTGACGGTCACCAATTTGGCGCGCACCCTTAAGCATCTTCAAGCCTGTGGTGTGTGGATTACCGGCACTGCAGGCGAGGCAGAGCAGTTAGTGTCTGAAGCTGATCTTAAGGGGTCGATGGCGTTGGTTATGGGTGCAGAAGGGACCGGCATGCGCAGATTGACTCGGGAAGGTTGTGACCAACTGATTAAAATTCCCATGGCTGGAGAAGTCAGCAGTCTCAACGTATCGGTGGCGGCAGGTGTTTGTTTGTTTGAAGCCGTGCGCCAGCGCCGCCTAGTGTAGTTCTCCTGGCTGATCTTAGTCTTGTCTTCTAGTGTTGAGGTGGTGATCGCTCGGGTTTCTGTCTCACTACGATGTCTGTTTTGGTGCGGTATATCATTATTGTTTAAGTTTAATTAGATGATGGTGATGTATATGCAGCGGATTCCAATAGATGCCCGAACCTCTGCGTAGAATTCAGCATGTAGCATGCGTTGTTGGCTTATTCTGTAGATAGAGTATTGGGATTAATTGACAAGGGGGTAGGCTGCCATGTTGACCTATGAAGATTGCCTGGAAATGTGCGATCTGAGCCAAGAGGAAGTTGATGCGATTGCTGAGCATGAGCATTTGCAGCGCATTCAGGCGATAGCCAAAGCAGAATATCTGGTGCATTGTGATGGTGGAGAGCGAGTGATTCGCAAAATGATTATTGACGATATTCGTCACGCCCAGAATGTGGGCGATTTAAGTCATGAACGGGATCTAAAGGATGTGCTGACGTTGTTTGTTACGACTCATCCTCATCATTCAGCGGGGCATTCGATCTAAATCGGCGCGATTAATATGCGTGCATTAAAAAGGGGTTGCAACATTGCAGCCCCTTTTTTGTTTTTGCTGATATTGCTTCTGCGCTAGCGGCAATATCGGTATCTAGCTGGTTACAGGTTGTAACCGGTTTCTTCGTGTTCGCCAGTGTCCAAGCCTTGGATTTCAGTCTCTTCATCAACACGCAGGCCGACAATTGCGCCTACTACCTTGAGGATAATCAGAGTCACTACTGCCGTGTAGACCATTGTTGAAATCACGCCGGTCAATTGTACGGATAGCTGTGCGCCCATGGTTTCGATGCCATCGGCGAAGCCGTATCCGCTGAATACCCCCAATGAGGTGCTGGCGAAAATTCCCGCAAACAAGGTGCCGATGATGCCGCCGACACCGTGAGTGGGCATAACGTCGAGAGAGTCATCGATCTTTAGTTTGCGTTTAATAAATTGAGTGGCCATAAAGCAGACGCCGCCAGCCATAATGCCAATCAGTAATGCGCCACCAGGTCCAACATAACCAGAAGCCGGGGTAATAGTGCCGAGGCCAGCAACCATTCCGGTGACTGCGCCCAATACGCTAGGCTTGCCGAACCGGATCCATTCAATAAAGGACCAGGTCAGTACGCCAGCTGCAGCAGAAATATGGGTAACCAGCATCGCCATAGCAGCGTCGCCGTTAGCAGCGAGTGCCGAACCGCCGTTAAACCCAAACCAGCCTACCCACAGCATGCCTGCGCCAGTTACGGTCATGGTCAGGTTATGAGGAGGCATAGCGGTGTTGGGGAAGCCTTTGCGAGGGCCAAGAACGATCGCCGTGGTAATGGCGGCGACACCAGCAGTGATGTGAACGACGGTACCACCGGCAAAATCATACAGCCCCATAGCGCCTAACCAGCCGCCGCCCCAGACCCAGTGAGTAACGGGTGCGTAAACCAATACTAGCCAAATGCAGCTGAATATCAGCATGGCACTGAATTTCATCCGTTCGGCAAAACCACCGATAACTAGTGCCGGGGTGATGATGGCAAAGGTCATCTGGAACAGCATAAACGAAGATTCGGGAATATCGCCGGACAGGGTGTCGCGACCAATACCAGCCATCATGACCTTACTGAAGTCACCGATCCAGGCGTTGCCTTCGCCGAAAGCGAGGCTGTAGCCGATGACCAGCCAGATGATGGATGCGGCGCCAGCAATTGCAAAACATTGCATCATTATCGACAGGACGTTCTTGGAGCGAACCAGGCCGCCGTAAAATAATGCCAGCCCCGGCAGTGTCATAAATAGCACTAGGGCCGTAGAAGTTAGGATCCAGGCGGTGTTGGCGCTATTTAGTTCGTCTGCCGCCGCAACCCCTGGTAGCAGGGTGAGGGCAAGCAGTGCGATTGTTTTCAACATATTTAACATCCTAAAGGTTTTCGTTTTAGCGTTGCCGATTATTTCTTATCGTAATACACCGTTATAGAGCATCGTCGTTGGTTTCGCCGGTCCGAATTCGCACAACTGCACCAAGAGATGTGACAAAGATTTTACCGTCTCCGATTTTACCAGTGCGTGCGGTGCGCGTCAGGGCATCAATGACGTTATCGACCAGGTCGTCAGAGACGGCGGCTTCGACCTTTACTTTGGGTAGAAAATCGACAACGTATTCTGCTCCCCGGTAGAGTTCGGTGTGGCCTTTCTGGCGACCAAACCCTTTAACTTCAGTGACCGTTATGCCATTCACGCCGATTTCGGCGAGCGCTTCCCTGGCATCGTCCAGCTTAAAGGGTTTGATAATTGCACTAATGAGTTTCACTAGTTATTGCTCCTATGGTGCACATTATAGGTTTTTATAAGCGTATAGTAATCCAGATGCACTTTTTATGCACATAATATGCCATTGTTTTATCTATTAAAAACAATGAGTTAGTTGTGTTGTTTTGTGAGTTATTGCGAAAAATGCACAGTATTGGTGCTCTCTATATGATTTACGTCTCTATCTGGTGCGTTTTTTAAAAGTACGGTTGCGTTAGCGCGCTTTATTCCAGGCGGTTTTCCTGGGCCAAAAAAATAGATGTTCTGTGATTGAAACAAGTTGCCTGCTGATACGTCTGTATTAGGCGATGTAATATCGTGACCTGTATTTTTTTGTGGAGTACGACTAGTGAATAGCCAGGGCCGTCTGATCAGTCGCTTTACCCAGCAATTGGCACCCGGTGTGTTGCGCTGGATTGGTGTGCGTAGGGCGCGTAAAGAGGAGATGGATGAGTTTCACCAAGTACAAGCGCTGGTAGGCTTTGGGCTACAAGGTGATCACCGCTGCCAGGGTAGCGAGGGCTCAGCCCGCCAGGTGACATTGATCAGCGCAGAATACCTGCAGCTGATAGCCAGCTATCTTAATATCGGTGTGATTGAGCCTCAGCGTTTGCGCAGAAATCTGGTGGTCTCAGGTATTAATCTTAATGCCTTACGCCACCAGAGGTTTCGAATTGGCGAGGCTGAGTTTGAAGCCACGGCTCACTGCCATCCTTGCTCAAGGATGGAGAAGGAATTGGGTAGTGGTGGTGTAGCGGCAATGCTGGGTCATGGCGGGATTTGCGCAAAGATTACCCGTAGTGGTTTGATCCGGGTTGGTGATCAGTTACTGAAAGTGGACTGATGGTTTGGGTACTGATGATGTGGGTACAGGGCTCGGAGTAGGCTGCTATTTCTATTGCTTAATTATTGCTATTAGTTAATTTCTGAGCCCGAACCAGGGCCTAAGTTTTACCCCCAGCCAGTTTCCAGGTAGAGCGGCCGCTATCCAAAGCCAGCCGTGCAAGCTGGATGATGCTATGCCGGAAAAGAGTGCGCCTATATTGCAGCCATAGGCGATTCGAGCACCGTAACCCAGCAGCAGCCCGCCGATGATGGCGGCTATGTAAGGCTTGATGGCAGCGGGGCCTTTACTACCCAGTCGTCCGGCCAGTATCGAGGCGATAAACGCACCTAGCAATAGCCCAATATTCATGACCGAGGTGGTGTCCTGGAGAATACTGCCGCTGAGGGCAGAGCTTTGGAAGGGGGCGGTCCAGAATGAGCCTGGATCGGGAACCCAGCCCACTAGTGAGGCGGTTTTTGCGCCCCAGAGACTAAATGCCCAGGTAATGGTCCAGGGGTGCCCGGCCTGAGATAGGGTGGCAAAGTTAAGCAGGGCGAGTATGAGTGCGGCTGCAACCAGCGGCCAGGGACCGCTAATAAGGCGTTGCCATTTCCATCCGCTACCGGTGACTAGGGGTTGTTCCACGCTTTTGCTGGTATGACCAAATTTGGCAATCAGCCATGCCAGTGTCAGGAGAATGGTTAGCTGTACCACTGTTGCGGTGATCCAGCCGAATTCTTGCCCCAGGCTGATGGCTGGCACGTTCGGTAGCTGGCGCCACCAGCTCATATCCAGGCTGCCCCAGAAAGAGCCGGCGCAGAAACAAATCAGTACCAGCAGCATTTTTAGATTGCCGGAGCCTGCGGTGTACAGGGTGCCAGAACCGCAACCACCGGCCAGTTGCATGCCGATACCAAAGATAAAGGCACCGCAGGCGACTTGAACACCTACGGGTGCCAGCGCGCCATAGATGGGCTGGCCAAATAGTTCTCCTTGGGCCAGTGCTGGTGCAAACAGCAGAGTAGCTAGTGCGATCATCAGTAGCTGTGCCTGTACGGCGCGGCCATCGCCAAACAGAATCAGCTTTCGATAGGCTGCGGTAAAGCTGACGCTGCCATGAAACAGGGTTATCCCTAGCAATATGCCAAGGGCCAGAAGGGTTGTTTTGGTGCCATCCCCGGCGGTAATAATGAGCACTAGCGCCGTTACCGCAAGCGCTAGTAATGCCAGCTTGCGGCTGAGACTGTATCCGTTTGTGATCACGGGTGGTTTGGAGGCAGTGGCTGGGGTACGGCTAATATCCGGCACGATTCAATCTATCCTTGGCTATCTTAACCTCAGTTACTAACCACTAAGTTGTAATCAGGCGTCGGATTTAGTGGGCAGGAGTAAATATATTCTCCGGCTTCCAACTCGATTTCATAATCAAGGGTAGTACCGGTTTTCAAACCGCCGCCGGAGACGCTGGGCAACGAGGCATAACCAATAATGCCCTTACCTCTAAGCCAAAAACCAAGATCATAAGGGACGTTTTTATTGCTGACCCGGAAGGTATATTTCCCGGGTTTAAGCGTGATTGTCTTGGCTTTATCTAAACGTCCGTCGGCGGTTTTCTTATTAATGGTTTTACAGTCATCGGCTTGACCTGACTGAAAGCCGTGATCAATGCCGTTTTCGCTTTCCAGAAACTGGCAAGGAGTTTGAGTCAGTTCAATCACCTGTGGGGCGGCCAGAGCGGATGACTGCCAGGCCGCAGATGCAACGACAAGCATGGATAGGCCGAGGGTCTTTAAGTCTTTGGCGAGCATGTTCATAGGTATTCCTCCTTGGTTAGAGTGGCAGGCGCTTCTCATAGATTGTGAACACTGAGTCTCGGGCTTGGTTCAATGCCTGTTGCAACATAGGCGCGCCTCGACCCATTTGGTCCGATTGCAGCATGCTGGTATAAAAACCTTCGTAGAACTTATCGGGCTCTACGTAGACTTTCATTACCAGGTTGCTGGCTGCCGGTTGTCGTGACATTTGGTATTCCAGCAGCGCGGTCTCACCGGGTGCCAGGCGAGTATCAAAGATTTCACTGCTTAGGTTCAGGGGGACGCGTCGGGCCACCACGAAATAATTCTGGGTCCCATCGATCAGCTCGCCGCTAGCGGTTTCCTGGTATGCCATCATCACCACCTGTGGTGTCACGTAGGTGGGGAAGCGGTGTCCAGTGCCAGTGTTGGTCATGGTCAATTGCGCATTGATTTGGCTGCCGTCATCGACTGCCAGGGTGGATGCAATAGTCACGCCTTTGCGTACGGTTTCCGGGTCATGGATGCCTCGCCATTGATGCTTACGATCGGGCATATGGCAACTCTGACAGCTGATGCCTTGATCGGCATATTTGCTCTGTTGCCATTCCACGTAAGTGTTTTCCAGCAGTTTGCCGTTGAGGGAAAACTCATCCGGCTGAAACTGATGGCAGGCAGCACAGAATTTGCTGTCTTCAAAGGCGGCGCTAATCGACCAGCCGTCATGAGGCAGTGGTTGGTTTGCTGCAGGTTTGCTGCCGTCTTTACGAGCAGGACCAAAACGTTGATTGTTACGAACGTGGCAGGCGGCGCAAACCAATCCCTGTCTATGCAGGTCGGTGGTGTCCAAGGGGTTTGCTGCAAGAGATGACGATTCTCTTTCGGTATAGCCGTTGCTAATCTCATCGACTAGCAGATCGGCTTGTTCGGCCAGGGGTGCGTGGCAACGAATACAGGCTTGATGGTCACCGCGCGAATGTGGTGACATCTCTACCAGTTGGCCCATCAGACCCGGTCCCATCGCTTTACTATGAAGGCTTTGACTCCAATCCTGAAGCTGCTCGACATGACAGCTACCACAGGCCTGTGGCGATAATGATGCTTCCAGATCAGAAAATTCTGTTGGCGCTGTCCCCTGATGGGGCAGAGGGCGTTGCCAGTGCTGATCAAGAAACTGATCGGTGGTTTGATTGTTGGGGTTATTGCTAGAGATGCTTGAGGGGGTATTAGCCGCATTAACCACAATGGCCATGCTACTGCTCAGGAGCAGTAGGACCAATGCTTTCAATCGACGGTTCAGCCAGTGCTGACAGGGGATAGTGTTAAGCATTGGTCCGGTGATTACTCCTTAATAGTGTTTGCTAGGCTTTTTAGCTGCACAGGGATTAGCTGCGCAAGGGTTTTTAGCTGCACAGGGGTTAGCTGCGCAAGGGTTTTTAGCGGCACAGGGATTGGCTGCGCAAGGGTTTTTAGCTGCACAGGGATTAGCGGCGCATGGGTTTTTAGCTGCACAGGGGTTGGCGGCGCAAGGGTTTTTAGCTGCACAGGGGTTGGCGGCGCATGGGTTTTTGGCGGCACAAGGATTAGCTGCACAGGGGTTCATTGCAGCGACTTGAAAGCCTTTCTGTACCTCTTCGGTATAGGCAGTCAAAGCGGCCAGTTCTTTTGATTTCCAGTCCAGAGGCTTCTGAGCCATAGGCGCAACCATGCACAGCTGTACCATCTCGTCTGCATGGACTTGTTTCAAACCGGCGCGATCAGAGGCCATCTTAACGGGATGAGGGTACTGCTGCTTAAAGGTTTTCTGGAACAAAGCATTGTTGTTGTGACAGGTATTGCAGGTGATTCCTGTTTTGCTGAGCTTTGGATCATTCCACAGTTTTTTACCGTAGCTGACTAAATCTGCCGGATCTCCCCACCATTCCTTCGCACCCTCTGGGCGAGTGATCTTGGCGGCATCAATCTTATTGCCGGCAGCGCAAGGATTACCGGCGCAAGGATTAGCAGCACAAGGGTTCTTGGCTGCGCAGGGATTAGCGGCGCAAGGGTTCTTGGCAGCGCAGGGATTAGCGGCGCAAGGGTTCTTGGCGGCACAGGGGTTAGCAGCGCAAGGGTTCTTGGCGGCACAAGGGTTCTTTGCAGCACAGGGGTTAGCGGCACAGGGATTACCGGCGCAAGGGTTCTTGGCAGCACAGGGATTAGCAGCACAAGGGTTCTTTGCAGCGCATGGATTAGCTGCGCAAGGGTTTTTAGCTGCACAAGGGTTGGCGGCACAGGGATTAGCTGCCGCAACCATTAAACCATTCCAGTTCGGGTCGTTTTCAGCACCAGCCTGAGACAGTGGGCTGAAAATGAGCAGAGCGGAGATGGTGAATAAGATCGCGCCTAGACGCTTTATGCACTGAGCCATGGATAATTCCTCTTATTCGACATAAGCAGTTCTATATAAGTGAGTGGTGATTTATATAGTAGGCTAACCTATGATCCACAAGGATTTTTAGCTGCGCAGGGGTTTTTAGCCGCGCAAGGGTTTTTAGCTGCACAGGGATTAGCTGCGCAAGGATTTTTAGCTGCACAAGGGTTGGCTGCGCAAGGGTTTTTAGCTGCACAAGGATTGGCTGCGCAAGGGTTTTTAGCCGCACAGGGATTAGCAGCCGCGATCGTAACAGCACCACTCCAGTTGGGGTCGTTCTCGGCACCGGCATAGGACAGGTTGCTAAAGGTAAGCAGTGCGCTGACGGTAAACAGGATGGTTAAAAAGCGTTTGATCATAGTTGGCATGACATATTTCCTTTTGCATTTGTGGTGAGTTTGGTTTTTTTATTGATTTGCTTCCATGCTAGCCGGTTTCAAACACGCTGTGGATATTTACCGTTATTGCTCATACTCACAATCGGTGATAGCTCCCGACGTAAATTTCTCTGCTCCTTTTGGTTGTTTACCAATCGGATACCTACCAGAGACAGCACTAATGAAAACGTTACAAAATTCATTTTTCAGTATTCATATTAGTCTGTTTATTGTTATTAGCTCCTAGGCTTGGTTGTTTTTTAAGCGCTTTGTGTGGGTTTCGGATTTCCCGGTTGGCAGGTATTGACGGATTAGCGCTTTAGCCTCAGAGGAGTTCCAAGCGGCGACGCCAACCAGGTGACCAATCTGTTTTCCATTAGTGTCAAACAGTAAGGTCATGGGTAACAGTTTTTGATTGTAGGCATGGCCAAATTTGAAATTTGGATCTAGATGGCCGGTAAGGTTTTTAATACCTTGTTGGCGTAAAAAGGCTAGGGCCTGCTTGCCGTCAGTGAGGTCCTGATTCAATGTCAGTACGGTTAGCCCTTGTTGTCCCAGTTCTTGCTGTAACGCATCCAGCTCCGGCATTTCGTAAATACAGGCGGCGCACCAGCTGGCCCAGAGATTAACCAACACAACTTGGCCTTGATAGTCTGATATCCGTTGCGGGTTGCCATTCATATCCACAAAGCTTGCCAGCGGCGCGCTGGAGGTTGGATCGGTGTAGGCAAAGGATGTGGAATGGCCCTTAAAGGTTTCTGCTTGTAATGGACTGGTGAGCAGAAGCATCAAGGATAGAATTGCCCAGATATGTGACCATAGCCCCGGTAATGGATGACGGCTGATGTTGGTGGTGCGCATATAGTTTGTGTTCATGTATTTACGGGACCTTTGCCACTGTCTTGATCGTACTGTCTGTTCAGATGTGTGGATCGCGATTTTGTTACAAGTAATCGTTCTAATATCATCAATTTTCTGCAAATAGTTGGAATTCAGCGAGGATTAATTCGGTGATCATTGCTCCGGCTTTACCCAAAGGTCTCTGCGTATCGAAGACTAGCTTGGGGGTGAAGCTGATCCTGGAGGCCGAGAGGGTATCCAGCTCTTTTAACTCGCCGTTTTTGAGTTCATGGTTAATCATGAAATACGGCATCCAACCAAATCCCAATCCCATTAATAATCCGGTCTTTTTAGTCATAAATCCGTTCATATAAAAAACCCGATCGCCGCCGAACTGTAGAGGATCTGGGCGGTTGTATGACGCGTCACTAGTATCCTGAATGGTCAGTTCTACATGGTCGTGAAGTTGTTCCAAACTAATGTTTTGTTGTCTCGCTAAGGGGTGGGTTTTATTGGCAACCAACACGACGCTTATAGTCGGTAAGGGGGTTGCCTTAAGATTAAAACGCGGTACATGGTCTTTAACCAGCATCAGATCTGCCGCATCCTGCTCGAAGCGCATCTGCACGCCTCCCAGTGCTTCGACCTTGACCTTGGTGCGGGTCGGAATCTGTTGGTCAACCAGGGTTTTTAATGCTTTAAACACTGGCTCAATGGGTAGTGCTGCGTCTATTACTAGCTCTAAGGTTGGCTCCCAGCCTTCCTGGTATCGGTTGGCCAGGGTTTCTATGTGTGCCGCCAGCTCTAGCATCCTTCGTCCTTCGGTCCAGAGTACTTGCCCCTTGGCGGTGAGAGTGGCTCGATAATGGCTGCGATCAAACAGGTCAAAACCCAGTTGTTGTTCCAGCTTCTTGATTTGATAACTGATAGCTGACTGGGCCTTGCACAGCCGTTCGGCGGCTTTGCTGAAGCTGCCCTCGGAAACAATGGCATCCAATACGCGTAGTGACTCTATATCTAGTTTCATTAGATGCCTCAAGATCAAATCTATATCTAAAAAATAGATCAAGACTATAGAAATATTATTCTTTTTTTTGTTGGTGGAGGCGCCAGAATAGAACGACAGGGCAGTTTATGTCAGGAGGTAGTTATGTCTGATAGCAAAAATCCATTGGCGTTGAGAGGGATTGAATTCACTGAATTTGCCTCCGCAGATCACTGCTATATGCATGATATTTTTATTGATTTCGGTTTTTCGAAGCTGAAGCGGTTTAAAGGCAAGGACATCATCTACTACAACCAGAACGACATTCATTTTCTGCTGAATCGGGAGCGCAAAGGATATTCCAGTGAATTTGTTCGTAGCCATGGTCCCGCTATTTGTTCTATGGGTTGGCGCGTCGATGACGCTAGCTTTGCCTATCATGTGGCCATCCGGCGTGGTGCCAAACCAGCGGATGATATTCGTCGGGATTTGCCCTATCCGGCGATCTATGGAATTGGCGACAGTCTGATCTATTTTATTGACCATTTTGGTGCGCGAGGGTCAATTTATGATGAGGATTTTGTCACCCTGGATAATCCGCAAATTGTTGCCGACAAGGGTTTTATGGCGGTGGACCACCTGACTAACAATGTCTACAAGGGCACCATGGATACCTGGGCGACATTCTACAAGCAGGTGTTTGGTTTTACCGAGGTGCGCTACTTCGATATCAAAGGTAAGAAAACCGGCCTGATCTCCTACGCCTTAAAGTCGCCAGATGGTAGTTTCTGTATTCCAATTAATGAAGGCAAGGACGACAACAACAATCAGATTGATGAGTATTTGCAGGAGTATCATGGCCCTGGGGTGCAGCACCTGGCTTTTCTAACGGATGACTTGTTGGCGTCCTTGGATGCCATGAAAAATAGTCATATCGCAACACTGGATATTGAAGACAGTTACTATGATACGGTGTTTGACCGTGTCCCTGGAGTGACCGAAGATCCGGCTCGAATACAGCATCATCAGGTGTTAGTCGATGGCGATCGAGATGGTTATCTGTTGCAAATCTTTACCCGTAATCTATTTGGTCCGATCTTTATCGAGATGATTCAACGTAAACATCATAAAGGCTTTGGTGAGGGTAACTTTCAGGCGTTATTTGATTCTATCGAGCGGGATCAGGAGCGTCGTGGAGTGCTCTAATAAGCTCAGTGGTTATTCTTGAAATTCACATTTGGCGCAGTAGACGGACAGGGGCTGGGGTAGGCCTGCAACCGGGTACGCGCCTTTCCAGCAAAACTCATCATCAAGTAAGCTGGCTAGTTGCTCGGATACGAGTAGTGAACAATTGGCTATCTTGGTTAGATTCTCGATTCTGGCGGCACGATTTACGGCAGATCCCATGACGGTGAAATCGAGTCGATTGCTAGCCCCTACATTGCCATAGATAACCGAACCTACATCCAGTCCTAAACCGTAGCGTATGGTGGGAAGGTTTTGTTGCTGTAGTTTTTCGTTGACTAGAGTTATTTGCTGGTGAGCATGTTCTGCGGCCTTTAGTGCAGCCTTGGCTGCCTCTGCCAAGGAAGGATATTGGTCACCTGTAAAGACCACCAGCATGGCATCACCGATAAACCGAAGCACTTCTCCTCCCTGTTGAGTGACGCTATCGCTGATAGCTTCAAAATAACAATTTAGGATATGCAGTAGCTGTTGGTGGTTGAGGGATTCCGCAATGGCTGTGGAGTCTCGCATATCGCTGTACCAGATCACGGCTTCGATAAGTTCACCATCACCACGCTGGATTTTACCGTTCAATACTTTTTGGCCGGTGCGTACGCCTAGGTAGGTTTCTAACAATGATTGAGTAGTCAGGTGTAAAGCCAGTACTTCCAATAGCGGCGCCAGATAGTGGCTGACCTGTATGTATTTTTCGATGTCAGCAGCAGAAAAGCCTTGGAGGCGGTCTGTCGTTAGAATCCAGGGGCTTACTTTTTCTTCAAAGGTAAATCTGATCGGTATCACCAAGTAATCAGTCGCACCGTTGTCGACCAGTGTTTGCAATACCGGATGTAGCGAGTCGTAGTCGCACTCAGCGAGCTGGCGATGGTAAGGTTCTTCGGTGGCCTGGATGGCTTGTATGGGGCTGCCTATATAGTCTGAAGAGTGGGTGATGCTGTGAGGTGCGCTGTAGGTTTCTATCTTTTCTTTATCGATCCACCAGGTGTAGGAACGTCTGAATACTTGAGGGTTTAGCGTAGGCAAGCTGATGCGCATGCGTATCAGGGGGATTTTCTGCATCTGGAGCTGTTCGCTCAGGCGGGTCATTAGCAGCTCGATACATTTTAGCTTTCTGCCTTCATGGCTGAGCCATTCGATCACATGCTGAGGGTTCCAGTCATCGTTTCTAGTCAGATAAGCGTCGGGATTACCCATGCCTGGTGTTCCTGTGAAACCGTCATTCAATGCTAAGCGCTTTGACAATAATAGCTGATAGGATTATTTCAGGGGCTGTTTTACGGAAGCCTGGATGAAATTTCAGGCAGGGATTATGCCCGCCTGAAATTGTGATGTGGCTGGGTGGGCTGTGGCTGGGTGGGCTGTGGCGAAGTTTAGACTCCGACAATATCGCCCTTAGTGCTGTCAATAAACCCTAATACGTCTGCTCTTTCTCGCTCGGGTAGGGCGAAGGTGTCCAGGGTTTGATTAAGGTGGTTTAGAAATACCTGCCAATCGCTTTCGCTGATATTCATTCCGACGTGGGATTGTTTCATCTCACGGCCGGTATATAGCATTGGTCCGCCTGCAGAAGCACAGATATAGTCGATAAGCAGCTGTTTTTCTCGCTCGATACCATCCTTGCCTCGATGTTGCCAAAAGCGGCCGAGCTGAGAGTCGTTTTCCAAGCGTGGCAGGAGGTTGTTGGCGACTGCGGCGATAGCGTCATAGCCACCGAGTCTTTGATAAAGTGAATCTTCACTCATGGGTAGCGATCTCCGAATAGGTTTTTAAAATTTAGCGTGGTTGCTGATATACAGACTAGCAACAGATGAGCGGAGAGGGGTTAACCTATGGTGATTTGTTGGTGATATTTTTGTGATATTTGGACGCGGAGGGGGTTGCCTTGAGTCAGGGGCTCGTTTTTACCTAACAGCAGGTATCGGTAGTATTGGTTTCCAGCATGTAACCTTGCTTAGATACGGATTTTAAAGGTAATCCGGGGGCCTTCTTTCTAAGCCTTAAAACAAGCGCCCGTAAGGATGAGGTCCCGACTACAACGTCAGGCCATACCAGTCGTTCCAGCTGCTGGTGAGAAACAATTGTGTTGGGTTGTTCTGCAAGATTTTTCAGAAGTACTTTCTCTTTGACGGTCAATGTCACCAGTTTTTGGCCCTGGAAGAGGCTGGTTGTATGCAAGCAGAAGCGGAAATCTCGATGAAGTTGCACTGGATTATCGGTTTTTACAGCTGCTTGTGTATTGGCGGTGTTTTCCTTTTTGTTTAGTGCTGACTTTAAGCGCAGTTTGTAAGATTCCAGCTCATCCTCTATTTTTAGTCGCTTGACGTTATTGCGGTAGGCGCGAATAAGATTGCTGCAAGTAGAAAGAAAAGGTGCGAGGTCTTCCACCAAGGCTTGGTTGTATCCGCCTTGGCGATTGGCAATGCCAACAACACCCTGCAACTGGTTATCACTATAAAAGGGTAATCCAAGAAAGCAGTTCAAAGGAGGGTGTCCTTTGGGCAGGCCTCCCGAGCGTGGGTCCTTAGCGGGGGCATTGGAAATAACAGGCTGTGCAGTTTTTAGTACGTCACCATAAAGGGAGTTTAGTTTTCCGAAGATCATCCCTTTTTCTGCGGTTTCTTGGTAAAGCTTGCGAGTGTCTGCGCTCCAGGCGATATCAGTGGTGGCATAGCTTTGGATATAAGGCGTGCCATCGGCGTTGTGAAAAACCTCTCCGATAAAACCATATTCGCTGTGGGTTAGTTTCAACAGGTCTTTGAGTAGGCCATTAAACAGCAGGTAGGGATTTGACTCGCTGATATACCGAGACAAGGTGTTGCTGATGGTTTCTAGTAATTCGATATGGTTTAGCTGATGAGGGTGTGGCATAAGCAGAATTGATCCGAAAACAACGCAGATAGTACAGAGTTTACAGGGATTGCTTTGATTGGCAATTAAGTCAGAAGGAGAGCTGATTGCATTTTTTTGTATCTGGATTTAGAAAAAGCATTCGACGTTTCAAGATTAGCTGAACGATTGTCAGCTAAATGGTCGGGGTAGAGAGATTCGAACTCCCGACATCCTGCTCCCAAAGCAGGC
>JBALWH010000017.1:0-14527 GCA_036960175.1 Motiliproteus sp.
AATAAACAGAATCGCATCATATGGATAAAACCGAATTCACTTTATGAACAAAAAAAACCGGTAACTATTTGATTATTGCCAGCTTGAATCGCACTTTATGAGTAAAATAACAGTTGTTGTTATTTTACTCATAAAGTGCGATTAGGGATCTATACTTTTCAAAGACTTAGCGGAGTTTTTTTCGCATAAAGTGGAACGTATTGATTTGTATAGGAAAAGCTAGGCTTATTGCCTGGCTTTTTTATATCTGGTTTTACATGTTTCACTTAGCTAATACTGCGCCTCTGTGATTTTGATGTTTAAGGCTGGACCAGGATTCGAAGATAGATGCTACTTAACGACTTTATTGATCACTCACGCTGCGTTTTTAGAAGTAGTAATCAGGCCGGTATTGCTGACCAGCAACAGGCTGCTCAAAAATAACCCGCCAAACGACTTAATCGAGTAGTTTTAAGCCGGGTGGCAGGCTTTCGCCGTAGATCTTGCGGCTGTCGGAGTCATCCAATTCGGTGACCTCGGTAACCATCGCAATCCATTTTGGCGAAGCTTTGCTGGCTTTCAGAGCGGCGGCGATGGATTGGCGTAATTCAGGCTCAAGATCGCGGCTGCGATCACCACTTACTCGTGCCATCAGCACCGTAGCAAACGCAGCCTGGGGTTGCTTATTCCAGTCTTTTTTCAGTAACGTCGGTATCCACTCGGCTAAGGTGTCCTGATCGATCAAATTATGGGCGCTGCCGTGCAACGGGATACGGCTGCCTATCCGGCCCAGAGCCACCCAGCTGCTTTGGATTTCACGGGGTTTTTCCAGCCGTTTTAATAACCAGCGACCCAACTCCTGCTTCTTATCCGACGGCAACCCTTCCAGAGCTGCCACCAACAACACCATGCCCTCGTACGCTTTATATTTCAGCTCGGCTTGGAGTGTGCGGTTACGCTCTGCAGTAGGGTTGATGAATTTGGCCACCTGTTTGTGCAACAGCAATTGCTGATCGACGTTCAGACCACCGGCTACCCTGCGCCAGAAGGCCCACCATTGGTTCCAGTCCGGATTACTCTTGTCGAACTGCAACCCCTGCTGAAACAACGGCCAGATCTGCTTCAAGCGCCAGTCGTCCAGTGGGTAGCCCAAACCGGGGCGCAGGCAAAAACCAGTCAGGTTAAACCAAGTCTGCTCATGCTGTTGCGAGCGACGGCGGTGGCCTCGGTGCTTGATAAACAGGTCAGCCAGGGAGCGCAGCAAGGGTACCTCCCAACCCTCCCGCGGACCCAGCAGGCGCTCAAGATTGCTCCGAAGAAGCTTCACAGACTTAGTATCGGTCGCTTGGCGCGACTTACCATAAATAGCCTCCACCAACTGGCGAGCGCTTTCGAACTCTGCCGGTAATCCGGCTACTTCAGTGCTCTGCGCTTCGGCTCGCTGGGCTTTGCGCACGGGGAACTCCAATCGCCAGCGACGCGCAGAATCCGCAGCGGCCACACATTCCAGTCCCAGGGTCCCGACTTCGGTCAGGGACGCAACCAACTCCACCTCGACAGCGGATTTACCCCCCTCAGCTGCAGGGATCGCGGCCATCAGGGGTGGTAAGGGCTGGAATTGCGGATCATCCAATGGCGTCAGTGCCCCAGGGCGTGGTGAATCATCGGCCGCCGAAGACAGCAGCTGAAACTGCACTGGTTGGCCAAGACTGAGTACAAACCGGCGCTCCGGCAAGGGTATCTCGACTCCGGGCTCAGTGCCTCGGGGCAATAGGCAGATACCCTGATCCGAGGTGTTCTGGGCGGGCTGGTCTTGGTCAAGTTTGAGGAAGTAACTACGTGCCGAGCCGCCACCGATACGTACGCCCTTACCACGGCGTGCTAATCCATGGGCCACCGCACCGCAGGCCACCGCCAGATCAGGACGGCTATTTTCAAGCGCGGTCACCGGTCGCCCACGCCAGCTTGACACCAGATCGCAGAGGCGCTTTGCAAGCACCCCGCCTTTAAAAAAACCGCCGTTCAGCAATAATGCGTCGGGCACCCAGGAGGTGCTATCGGGTTGATCCGCGAAGGCCTCTCGACTGACCCGTTCGTGGTGGTGCAGGAACGCCGCCAATTGACGGCTGATCGCTGGATCTGACGCGTAGGGTAAGCCAAACTCCTTCACCGCGCGCTGGCGCGGCTTTGGCATGTCGGTAAGTTCAGTCAGCGGAACAAATCCCTCCAGGGCCAAGGCCTGGGTTTTATCTCGGCTCAACTCGTAACTACGCGCGCCACCAATCAGCCGGGCCCCCGAGCCGAGAACGGTGACCTTGGCGGTCTCAGGCGCGTCCGTCGCCAGTAATTTTTCCTTGGCTAAACGCGTCTGCTGAATTAGCTGAGAAAGACTGGAGGCGCGCAATCTCTTGCCCGATTCAAGCACCCCGTGCTCGACCTGGTGCGCCAAGGCAAGGTCGAGGTTGTCGCCGCCCAGCATCAGGTGGTCACCGACCCCGATCCGATCGAGCCGAGGCTGCCCATCGTCAAAACCCAAGCGCACCAGGCTGAAATCAGAGGTGCCACCGCCCACATCACAAATCAGCAACAGCCGATGCGTATGCAGGAGATCTTGGGCCTGGTCCCCCTGGAGCGAAACCCAGTCGTAACAGGCTGCGGTAGGTTCTTCCAACAATAAAATTTTTGGTAACCCGGCGAGTTTGGCCGCCTCGACAGTTAAGGTCCGGGCCAGATCCCCAAAAGAAGCCGGTACCGTCACGATCACTTCCTGGTGTTCCAGTCGCTGGCTTAGATGGTCGGCATTCCACGCTGCCCGGATATGAGCCAGATAGGAGGCAGTGGCCAGTACCGGGGAGACTTTGTCGACTCCTTCGGCGCCGGCCCAAGGCAGAATCGGCGCCGTTGGGTCGGCCTGGTCGTGGGACAACCAGCTCTTGGCGCTGATCACCGAGCGACCTTCGACTTTACCGCTCAGTTCTCGCGCCCATTCGCCGATGATCACACGGGGCAGTTCAGCCTCCAGTATCGTTGTCCCCCAGGGAAGTTGCAGATCCCCCGGGGGGATTTCATCGGCGGCGGGGTGATAACGGAACGACGGCAGCAGCGGTAATCGCGCTACTTCACCGGCGGAGACCAGTTGCGGGATCGCATAGACTTGCGGCGGAGCGCTGGACTGGCCTTGCTCATCCAAACCACTGTAAGCGACCACGGTGTGGGTGGTGCCGAGATCGATTCCGACTACGAATTGGGGGCGGGGTGACATCATCGAGCAATTCTACCAGAGGGTCGGAATCGAAAGGTAATCGCGACCACCGGTAGGCGCATTCCGGTAGCCGTATAGGGGTGATCGCGATTCGACAGAGTACAAGCTATAAGATGTCGAGGCTTATCTTTCTGGGCGACACTAGGCCTCGCGAACATTAAATTCCACTTGCCAGCGCTGGTTGCCATCAAGGGTCACGGCTTCCAGGCACAGGGTGCCCACTTCCGTTATCCGGCTGACCAAACGTACCGGCACAACATCTCCCGATTTGCGGCCTTCGGTGGAGAGGTGGGCCTGAATTTCCGGTAGCTCATCCAGCTCCTCAGGCTCCCAATAATCCAACTGAAGGCCTGCCTCGTCATTGCGTCGAGTGGTCGAACCAAAGAAATTAAACCGCACCGGCTCACCGACAACTAGCCCAAACTCACGATCCTGAAACGCCACTTCTGAGCCTTCTTCCATGCCGAACGGTGCGATGCAGAGCGCTTCAAGAGGGGGTTCTATACCCGGAATTGCTGGCATCGAACTTTCGATACCGATGTAATAAGCGCTTGCGGTACCGCCACGAATACGCACGCCCTGACCTTGACGCACTTGACCGTAGTAAGCGGCGCCACGCGCTACTGCGAGGTCGAGATCCAGCCCCTGCAACAGGCGGGCGTTATCGGCCCCGGCATTGCTCAGCCAGCGGTTGATCAACGCCAGTGTTCGCTCGGAAAGTTGCGGTGCCTTGAAGACACCGCCGTTCAAAAGAATGGCAGAGGGCTGGATAAAGCTCCCTTGGGACTCACCCAGGAGTTCGTCTGCCGCGCCTTGCTGTCGGCTCAAGAAGGACGCCAGATGACGTGACACAGCGGGGTCCTTGGCATAAGGCAGACCGAGCTGGTTGAGCGCACCGCGGGTTTGTTGCGCCGGGTGCTCGTCGATATCAACCAGTGGAAAGAAACCTTCGATCAGCGTTTGAGTCACTTCGTCTCGGGTTAGCTTGGTGCTCAGGGTTCCGCCGATCAACTTGGATCCCCGGCTGGGAACCACAACAGGCACCGCGTCTAACGTTGGATCCGCCAGCAGTTGCTCCTTGGCCTCGCGGCAGCCATGGGTGATCCCAAGTATCTGCCAAGGCTGGAGATTCTTACCCTCTTGGGCGAGCTTGGCTTTTAACCGATAGGCCAGGGCGAGATCCATGTTGTCGCCACCGAGCAGAATATGCTCACCGACGGCAATTCGGTCCAGCACCAGATTGCCTTCACTCTCGCTGACCGCGATGAGCGACAGGTCCGTGGTACCGCCGCCAACGTCCACCACCAGAATGATATCGCCGACAGCGACCTGTTCACGCCAGTCGTCACCGCAATTTTGTAGCCAGCTATAGACCGCCGCTTGCGGTTCTTCGAGTAATGTAAGGTGTTGAATTCCCGTGGTCCGAGCCGCTTCGGCGGTTAACTCGCGAGCCCCGGGATCAAAAGACGCAGGTACCGTTAGGATGACCTCTTGATCCTTTAGGGGAGCATCGGGAAAGCGGTGATTCCAAGTGTCCTGCAGGTGCTCCAAGAATGACGTCGAAGCGCCCAATGGGGATACTTTAACCACCTCTTCCGGACTGTTGAGCGGCAAAAACGCTTCATGCCGGTCGATACCGGCGTTACACAGCCAACTCTTGGCACTGGAGACCAGTCGCATCGGCGTTTTACTGCCCAGATTGCGCGCCAGTTCGCCAACGAGGGTCGCCGGTCTCTCGCTCCAGGGCAGCGCCAAATCCGCAGTATTCAGCTCCTGATCGTGGGGCTGATAGATAAATGAAGGTAACTGAGTTTGTGCTTCTACGGACCCGGGTTGAGTCAACTGGGGGATAGTAACAATCTCAGGGGGCGTGCCCTCTTCGGCGCTGAGTTCAACGTAAGACAACACACAATGGGTGGTGCCCAGGTCGATACCTACCGCATAACGCGCGTTTTGTTCTGCAGCACTCATAACTCGACCTCTGCCGGCGCCAGGATACGAACGTCATGGCCTTTTGCCAGCTGCGGCAAGCGCACCTCCGTGGCTTTCCAACCGCGATGCACCAGGGTGCCAGTGAACGGCGCCGAACCCACGACATTACCCGTCAGTCGTACTTCGGAAGCATCGAATCCAGACTCCAATGTCAGTCGGGATTCTTCTTCCTCGGTACGAATCGGTGAAAGGGTAAAGTACCCCGCGACCGTTTTTTTGCTGCCTTCATGCACCACCCGAGCGGCGGCACCGATATCCGCATCTGAGTAGCTGCTGAGGTCTTCGTGGACGAAATCAAGAAAGCGCGCGTCTTGCTGCAGCAGAGACAGCAGTTGCAGGGCCGATTCAGGTATGGCGTCTTTTAAAACGGAGGGGGTGACCGGTGGTTCGACTGGGGCGGATAACTGCTCTGCGGGTTCGGCATTAGCAACAGCGCGCTTTCTCATCAGGCTAACAAACAATATCAGGGCGACTACCACCAAGATTATGTGCAGCGCGTCAAAGGCTACGGGTATCAAACGAAATTCAGTGGACATAGTGGGTTATCTTCCTTTGTAGACCGTGAGAATCGTGGGATTTTGTCATATAGAATGCAAAATCCGAGGGCTAACGGTCGATGCCGTCTAACCAGCATACAACTGGATTAACAGCTGCTTGCTGTCGCGAAAATTCAGTTGCTTATATTGCATTGCAGCATGATGTTATTGCAACGCCTAAATTGCAATATTAGAGCAATGACTGCATCCGGTAGAGTGGTTTGGGCTCCAAAGACATTGCGTCTAGAAATGTAACCCCGTTATCCAGCGGATCCGCACCTCCATGAATGGGCACCTGCCTCCCTAAGCTTGGTGTCCAGAAATGGCGGGGCGGATCATGTTGCAACGATCCATTAAGCTCGCACGCAACCGTTGTCATAAACGGTCACTGGCCAAGTGTCTGTTATGGGGCCAGCAGCGGCTACTTGAGCTGCTGGCTTCGAGTCCAGAGGACTATGTCAGATGCTCCCATTGCTCCGGCTTGCCGAGCCACTTCTTTACCCTGATGAAAAAGCGCTAATGTGGGTATGCTTCTGATCCCATACTTTCCACCAAGGTCTGCTTCTAACTCTGTGTTGACCTTGGCGAGCCTGAAGTTAGGTTCAAGCTGCTGTGCTGCTTGTTCAAAAGCAGGTGTCATCATTTTGCATGGTCCACACCAAGGTGCCCAGAAATCGATTAATACAGGTATGTCGCTGCGTTGAATGTGTTTGAGAAAATTGCTGCTTTTCAGCTCAACTGGCTTCGCTAGAAACAGTGGCTGCTTACACTTACCGCACTTGGGTTGGTCGCCTAATCTTGATGCCGGTATTCGATTGATACCATCACAGCTTGGGCAGGGAAGGTGCAGTACATCAGTCATTGTCTTTACTCTTTTGTAGATTATCTGCTCTCAAAGATGAGCCTTAAAGGCCCTGATTCTAGTCAACAAACTGCTCAGAGGCTACGTCTGAAAAGGGCCATATCCAGGCGCTGTTCGTAGTGAAGCTAAACTCCGACACCTGACGAGCAGCATTACTGCGATTAAGATAGATTAAACCGGGTAATCGTCCGTTTAGGTCTAGGTGCATAATCGCATCAGTCTTGAACGGTAGAGTCGTAATCTTTGGTATAGAAACCTTACTAAAGGTTGATCGCTGGGCCCTTTGAAAAGCGCACTTAGCGGCCGCTTTGAGGTAATAAGGCCATCCCTATTCAGGCGGCCAAATTCTCTATACCTCTTGGAATGAGTAAACCGCATTTTATGTGACAGAAAGTGAACAGAATCTCAGCATATGTGTAAATCCGAAAGCAGTTAATGAACGAAAATCTGAGGTAACTAATTGAATGTTAGTTGTTTTAATCTCGCCTTATGCGTAAAGCTACAGTTTGTGAGGATGAAGGGAAAACACCTACAGATTATGCCGCATCAGAAGGCTTGCTCTCAGGTACAACATGAGGAGCTGGTTCTGGTGACAATGTTTCAAAACTATCTTCCAGCCTCAGTGTTTGGTGTACATGAGCCGCAAATCCGGAACCAGCCTCTGCATAAAAATTAAAGGCGGAGTGAACCCCGATATCTTCCAGTTTGCGGCGCTCGTCTTCGTGTTTGGCAACTGCGGAAATCGGCCCCTGATAACCGATCACCCTTAACCGGGTGACGGTTTGTGTCATGTCACCCAGGGTTGGCATGGCCAGCATCACCAGTTTCAGTGCTTCCGGATCGACCCCCTCCCAGAAATCAGCATCTTCGGCGTCACCCAATACGACGTTGTGCCCGGCTTGTTGATGTCGGTTGACTTGGCGGGCATCTGAATCGATACCACACACCCGGTCGCCATAGACTGAATGCATGCCTTCGTAGGCGCCGCTGCCAACCCGGCCCATCCCCATGACCAGAATGTCGGCGCCTCGCAGGTCGACCGGTTCGTCGCCGGGTAACCGCACCTGGGTTTGAAAAGGCCGTAGTTGTTGTTCAAGGGCTGCGTAATAATTATGGGCGTTTGTGTTGAGGATGGCGGCAAGGACGAAGCTGATAGCCAACGCTAAGGCGATAATCATCAACCATTGAGCGTCGATCCAACCGGCCGATACACCAACAGCGGCGACGATCAGGCCAAATTCACTGTAGTTGGCTAGTGCCAGGGTACTAAGGAAGGCAGTTCGCGCCCTCAGGCGCAAGCCTGACAGCAACGTATGGAACAGTAGTATCTTTAATGGGAGCAGCAGTAATACCAGTCCGGCCGCAACGGCTAAATCAGCCCAATCAGGAAGGGCGTTGATGCCGATGGAGAGAAAAAAACCTAGCAGAAACAGGTCTTTGAAACCGAGCAGTGAGCGTGCTAGCTCTGTGGATTTGTAGTGGCTGCTGAGCAGTACGCCGATGATCAGCGCCCCCAAATCCCCCTTCATTCCGACCAGTTCAAACAGACTGCTGGCGGCAAGCGCCATCACCAGCCCGCATAGCACCAAAACCTCCCCGTGGCCGCAGCGAACTATCAAGGAACCGAGCAGCGGTCGGATTAGGGGCAGGGCTAACAGGGCGAAGGCCCATAGGGTAGGGGTTTTATCGGTGGCCAGGGTCAGAAAGGCCACCGCAAACAGGTCTTGAATGATCAGGATGCCGATGGCTGTCTGACCATGGCGGCTTTTCAGTTCCGCCCGCTCCTCCAGAATCTTGATGGCAAAGACGGTGCTGCTGAAACTTAGGGCGAAGGCGATAATGGCCGCTGCCCGCCAGTCTAAGATTGCGAATAGCCCCAGTCCGGTCAGCCCTAGCAGTAACAATAATCCAGTCACCAGTACCAGGCTGAGGGTCATATGGGCGGTGGCGGACCCCCAGATTGGGATTGCTAGCAAACTACGTGGGCGCAGTTTGAGACCGATGGTAAACAGCAGCAAGGTCACGCCTAGGTCGGCCAGTTGCTGGAGCAGCGAGCCGCCCTCTGCGCCCATGGCATGGAGGGCAAAACCAGCCCCCAGAAACCCGACCATCGGCGGCAAGCGAAGCTGGTGCGCTACAAATCCCAGTCCGAAGGCAACTAAGAGCCAGAGCAGATCCATGATTAGGGCCCTGTAAGCTGTGTGTTACTTCCTAGGTTAAGGCTTCTGTGTTCCTTGCGGGTGCACCACCACAACCAGCTACACCCAAGGACCCCTGCCAACAGTGAGGCGGTGAGGATGCCAGTTTTGGCCAACACTTGAAGCTCCGGCTGGTGCAGGTAAGCCAGATCACCGATAAAGATCGCCATGGTAAATCCGATGCCGCCAAGCAACCCGACGCCGGCAATATGAGCTAACCGGGTACCTTCGGGCAGGATGCCGATACCGCACTTAACCGCCAGCCAACTGAATCCGAAGATACCGACAAACTTGCCCAGCAGCAGACCTAAAATGACGCCCTGGGTGACTGGGTGCTGGAAAGCCTGTCCGAGGGAAGCGGTATCTAGGGGCACTCCGGCGTTAGCCAGGGCAAACATCGGAATCACCAGTAGCGCCACTGGGAGGTGAAGCTGGTGCTCCAGCCGCTGAAGCGGCGCCTGTGCGCGGGAGGCCGCATCTTCCAGGGACTGTGCCAGACTGCTCAGGTGGTCGTTGGTCAGAATGTTGGCATTCTCACGGTGGGCGGCGTCGAATCGCGCCATTATCTGTCGCGCCGAGCTTGAGAACCGGATCGGGTCGTATTTGGGAAATGCAGGGATGGTAAAAGCGGCCAGAACCCCGGCAACGGTGGCATGCACACCCGAGGAAAGCATCGCCAGCCAGAGCAACGTGGCCACCAAGAAATAGGGCATCGAATGGCGCACGCCACCACGGTTGAAGGCGATGAGTACTCCAAACAGGCCGGCTGCCCAGGCAAGGGCGAGCCAGTTGAGTTGCTCAGTGTAAAACAGGGCGATCACCAACACCGCCCCTAGGTCGTCGGCGATAGCTAGAGCAATCAGGAAGGTGATCAGGGTCTTGGGAATACGGCTGCCTAGTAGCACCAGCACACCGATGGCAAACGCAATGTCGGTTGCCATCGGGATGCCCCAGCCGCGCATGGCGTCGTCACCAGAACTAACTGCTACAAAAACCAGCGCAGGTATCACCATGCCGCCGATGGCTGCCACAATGGGTAGCGCTGCATGGCGAAGTTCGGACAGCTCTCCGACCAGCACTTCGCGCTTGAGCTCCAGACCCACGATAAAGAAGAACAGAGTCATCAGGCCGTCATTTATCCAGTGTTGCAGTGATTTTTCCAGCACCCATCCCCCCATTCCGACGGAGAGCGGCGTGTGGATCAGATGCTGGTAGCCTTCCGACCAGGGGCTATTGGCGAGAAGTAAGGCGATCACCGCACAGGCCATCAACAACAGACCACTAGTGGTCTGGCGACGAATAAATTCATCCAGAGGGGTTAGCACCCTGTCAAAAGAACGTTCCCAAGGGGCATTGAACTCACGCCCTACTAGCTTCGTTTGAAGGCTTTGAGATTCCGATTTTTTTGTCATGACCTTTCCCTTAATCGTCGCTGTTCAGCACGCCGAGTAGATGCAGCAGACTAGTGGATGAATTGAAGAGCGAAACATAGAGGGCCGCGTCCATGGTGAATTCACTCCTGATCGTGCTGCTATGACCGAATCGACATCGGGTCAGGTACCAAAGGCCAGGATTAGGCAACCCTCGAGCAGGATACATTTAGTTGCAGAGGCAATAAAAGTCGAATAATGTTTGCCTATAGATCGGTTTTATCGAATTGGCGGCAAGTATGATCAATTACAAACATTTGCGCTATTTTTGGATGGTGGCAAAGGAAGGTAGCGTTACCCAGGCCAGTGAGCGGCTGCACATTACGCCGCAAACCATCAGTGGCCAGATCAACTTACTGGAGCGGGATCTTGGCAAGGCGCTCTTCACTCGGGTCGGTCGTAATCTGGAATTGACCGAGAGCGGTCGGTTGGTGCAGCGTTATGCCGACGACATCTTTTCTCTGGGTAGCGAGCTGGAAGAGATGGTGCGCCAACCGGTCAAGGACCGTGCCTTGGTGTTCAAAGTGGGAGTGGTCGATGTGGTCCCTAAGTCCATCGCCTACCGGATGTTGGCGCCAGCCTTAAAACTGTCTGAGCCTGTCCGCATCCACTGTCGGGAAGGCTCAGTGGAGTCACTGTTAGCGGAGCTGGCGCTACATCGAATCGACTTGGTAATCTCCGAAGGGCCCATCCCTCCTGGCGTCAATGTCCGGGGCTTCAGTCACCGGCTCGGCGATTGCGGCATCAGTTTTTTTGCCCAGCCGCAGCTGGCACAGGCACTGGGTGACGGTTTCCCCCAGAACCTTAGCGGACAGCCCCTTCTTCTTTCGGGACGGACAGCGGTGGTTAACAGCCAGCTATTACAATGGTTTGACAGCAACCGTATTCACCCCAGGATCGTCGGCGAGTTCGATGACAGCGCCTTGATGAAAGCCTTTGGTCAGGCAGGTACCGGCGTATTCATTGCCCCGACCGCGATCGAGGCGGAAGTCGAAAACCAGTATGGAGTGGTCGCCATCGGGCGTACCGAAACCATACGCGAGCAATTTTATGCGATATCGATTGAACGACGCATCTCCCACCCGGCGGTGGCCGTGATAACGGAAACCGCTAGGGAGTGGCTGTTCTGAAACCGGTGTTGCTAGCGTATAAAGTGAAACCGGTAGATTTATAGTTTAAAAGCCAGGCATGTAGCCGGGATTTTTTTCGTTCTGAATCTCAACACATCCCTATCTGGCCTTTTGAAACCTTCCCTACGAAGCGTTGCTCCTGTCAACCGCAGACTCTCATACAGCGCCCGATACCCAGCGCTGTAGCGGCAATGGGAGAACAACGTAATTAAGTCTCAAATCTAACCGGGCTCGTCAATCTAATCTAAACTTATGGACACTCCTTTGGAGTTTTTGCGAGGTCATAACGTCACCGGCCGTTAAGGGAGTTAACCCAGGTGAATCAACCGCCATCACGATTGGCAGGCATAATTACCGAAATTCACGGCCCGGTGGTGGTGATCCGTTGCGATGCCTTGCCGCCGCTGGGACGCGCACTACAATGCTGCCTTGGCACTGAGCACTGCCTGTTGGAGCTGCACCAGCATATCGATCACCGCCATGCTCGCACCATCGCCCTGCACGACACCACCGGCCTGGCCAGAGGCATGCCGGTGTATGACCTGGGTACGCCGCTACAGGTACCGGTCAGCCCTGCTTGTTTGGGACGGGTGTTGAATGTGTTCGGCCAGCCTCTCGATGCTGGGGCACCGCTGGTAGCAGAGCAATGGCGGCCGATCCACGGCAGTCGCAGCTCGCTGACCGGCAGCGTTGCAAGCACTATTACAAGTAACCAGATGCTCGAATCCGGTATCAAAGTGATCGATCTGCTCTGCCCCTTCGTTCGTGGTGGCAAGACCGGCCTGTTTGGCGGTGCCGGAGTGGGCAAGACGGTACTGGTGATGGAGTTTATGCACGCTATCGCGCACATCCACCAGGGCGTGTCGGTGTTTGCGGGGATCGGTGAGCGGATCCGCGAAGCCCACGAGCTGTGGCATGAGATGCAGGGCTCGGACATGCTCGAGCGCACCCTGATGGTGTTCGGGCAGATGGACGAATCCCCCGGAGTGCGTTTCCGGATCGGCCTGGCTGCACTGACCTATGCCGAATATCTGCGCGACACGATCCAGACCGAAGTGCTGTTTGTGATCGACAATGTCTTCCGCTTTGTGCAGGCCGGCAGTGAGCTCTCCAGTCTGCTGGGGCGGATGCCGGCCACGGTCGGTTACCAGCCCACGCTTAACAGCGAGGTGTCTGAACTGGAGGACCGGATCTTCTCCACCGACAGCGGTGCGATCACTTCGGTGCAGGCTGTCTATGTGCCAGCCGACGACATGAGTGATCCGGCCGTGACCGCAATCCTCAGCCATCTCGATAGCTGCGTGATTCTGTCGCGGCAACAGGCAAGCCGCGGCATCTACCCGGCGGTCGATCCGCTGCTATCCACCAGCCGGATGCTTGATCGACAGGCGCTGGGTGAGCGTCACTACCTGATTGCCGAAGGGGTGCGCGAACATCTGGCCCGCTATAACGAGCTGGAAGACATCATCACCATGCTCGGCATCGAAGAGTTGTCCGAGCAGGACCGGCGTATCGTCATGCGCGCCCGCCGGATCCAAAAATACCTCACCCAGCCCTTGTGGGTCACCGCTGCCCATAGCGGTATTCCCGGCCAATCGGTACCGCTGAGCCAGACCCTGGATGACTGTGAGAATTTCTTAGCTGGTCGCTACGACAGCCTCGACGAAGCCCGATGCTATATGCGCGGGGCGATGGAGACCGGGCCATGAATTCGTTCCAAATGAGACTGTTGGATTCGCAGGGAGGGCGCGATATCGATCGGGTTGAAGCCTTTGTCGGCAATGATCAGAGCGGTAGTTTTTCGATCTGGGCCCAGCACCAGCGCTTTATCACCCTGTTGGAGTTCGGCCTGGCACGCTATCGCTGTCATAACGATGACTGGGTCTATATTGCCATGCCCGGTGCACTGCTGCATGTTGAAGCCAACCTGCTGCAACTGGTCAGCCGGCGTTTCATTATCGATAGCGACTACCAGCGTATCAGCCAGTTATTGACCGAGCAGTTGCTCGCCGAAGAGCAGGCGTTACAAGCCACCAAGCGCAGCCTGCGACATATGGAGGAGGAGATCATCCGCCAGCTGTGGCAGCACGCGCGAGGTTCCGAGGGGTTGAGCTAGTGCCTAAGCTAGAGGTTGAGAGAGTGTGCCTGAACCAGGAGGTGCGATGAATCCTAATGAAGAGTTAAAAAAACATCTGCAGCGCCAAGCCGAGCGGATGCACAAGGCTAAAACCGAGCGCTCCAGCCTGCTGGCCCAGAGCGTCTTTATCGGAACCCTGGGACTGCTGTTGGTGGTACCGATCGTGGCCGGGGCATTTCTGGGGGCCTGGATCGATGAGCAGAGCACTGGCTACTCCGCCAGCTGGACCCTTGAGCTGATTATTCTCGGAGTCATCTTCGGCAGTATCAACGTCTGCCTGTTTATTCGGAGGCACTGAGATGAACCTCGACGCTACGGTGTTGTTTCAACTGGGTCCGCTGCAGGTGACCGATACGGTGGTCACCACCTGGGTACTGATGCTGGCACTGGTGCTGCTGGCCCGACTGCTAACCCACCACCTCAGCACCAAACCCGATCGACTCCAGGCGATGACCGAAGGGATCGTGGCGGTGATTGAAGACGCGGTCGCTCAAGTGCTGCCCGATCACAGTAAACAGGTGCTGCCGCTGATCGCCACGCTGTGGATCTTCCTGGTCTGCGCCAACCTGCTCGGGCTTGTCCCCGGGCTGCACTCACCGACCCGAGACCTGTCGGCTACCACCGCGCTGGCGCTGCTAGTGTTCTTCTCGGTGCACTGGTTCGGTATCCGAAATCTGGGCGTAAAGGCCTACCTGCGCCACTACCTGTCACCCAGTCCAATCTTTTTACCGTTTCATATCATCGGCGAAATTACCCGCACCCTGGCACTGGCTATGCGCCTGTTTGGCAACATGATGAGCCTGGAGATGGCCGCGATGCTCGTCCTGCTGGTGGCCGGATTTCTGGCCCCGATCCCACTGCTGATGTTGCATATTATCGAAGCCCTGGTGCAGGCCTACATCTTCGGCATGCTGACCCTGATCTACATCGCCGGCAGCCTGCAGTCGCAAATTCACTCTCGATCCACAACGCCCGACTCTTCCGCTATGAACAACAAGGAG
>JBALWH010000017.1:14537-90521 GCA_036960175.1 Motiliproteus sp.
AATGAACTGAGCTGGTTCGCCATCCTCTCCACCATCGCCGTGGTCGTGGCCATCGCCATCGGGGTGACCGGGCCTGCGATCGCCATGGGCCGCGCTATCTCCAGCGCCCTGGATGCGATGGCGCGGCAACCTGAAGCGGAAAAATCGATCATGCGCACCCTGTTTATCGGCTTGGCGATGATCGAATCACTGGCGATCTACGTGCTGGTGATCGGGCTGATCGTGCTGTTCCGCAATCCGCTCCTCGAACACCTGCTGGGCTAGTCACTATGACCCTACGCTATAGTCGAGAGGCAATGCCATGACTCTGAACTGGTCGACACTGGTCCTGGAGATCATCAACTTTGTGGTGCTGATGTGGCTGCTGCAGCGTTTCCTGTACCGTCCGGTGCAACAATTGCTGGAGCGACGCCAGGCAGAGCTTGAGCACAAACTGCTTGAAGCCGAACAGCAGCAGCAACAAGCTGAAGCACTGCGGCAAGGCTACCAGAGCAAAATCAACGCCTGGCAACAGCAACAGCAGCAGGATAAAGCTCTGTTGCAGATAGAGCTTGAGAAGCGTCGTAAAGAAGCCTTAACGCAGCTGCAGCAAAGTCTGCAGGCGGCTCGGGAAAAAGATCAGGTTCTAATCACCCGACAGCGCCAACAGCAGCGCCAGCAGGATCAACAGCAAGCGCTGGACAACGGCTGCCGTTTCGCCAGCCAGTTATTACAGCTCTGCTCGGGGCCGGAGCTGGAGCAGCGTCTTATCGAGCTACTGATCCGAGAGCTTAGCTCGGCACCCGTAACTCTGTGCCAGGCACTGCGACGCGAAACCTCTCGCGAAATCGCTATCGAGACCACGCAACCACTCGCCCAACAGCTCCGCGATACGCTGCAACAGCAACTGGAAGCGCTGCTGCAGGACAGGGTCAGTTGTGAAGAACTGCTCAATCCACAATTAATTGCCGGCATCCGCATCTCCCTGGGTGGGCATGTCCTGGGTGCCAATATCGAGGATGAGCTGCACGCCTTTGCCAGCATCAGCCCACAACCGGAGCATACCGATGCTGGCTGACCGGATCGTGCAACAGACTCAATGGGTCGATCATTACCGGCCCGGGCTGCGAAGCAGCGAGCGTGGCCAAGTGGTGGCGGTCGGTGATGGCATCGCCTGGATCAGCGGCCTGCCATCGGCGGCACTCTCCGACATCCTCGAGTTCGCCGATGGCAGTCGAGGGTTGGTGTTTGATCTGGCAGAACAACTGATCGGCGCGGTGCTGCTGCATGAAGATCCGCAGCTCGCCAGCGGCAGTTTGGTGTCCCATACCCGGCACAATCTCAGCATTCCGGTTGGCGACGCACTGCTGGGACGGGTGATCGACCCACTCGGTAACCCGCTGGACGGCGAGGAGGCCCCAGACTGTCCTCAGCGCCAGCCGCTCGACGGCCTCAGCCCGCCGATCACCGCCCGCGACTTCGTCAACCAGCCGCTCTATACCGGCAACCGGATTATCGACACCCTGTTGCCGATCGGACGAGGTCAGCGCCAACTACTCATCGGTGATGAAGGCCTCGGACGCAGCTCGATTGCACTGGATACGGTCCTGCATCAACAGCAGCAAAATGTACGCTGTGTCTATGTGCTGATCGGTCAGAAACGCTCCTCGGTACTCAATACCCTCGATACCCTCAGACGCAGCGGAGCGCTTGAATATAGTACCCTGGTGGTCGCCGAAGCCCGCGCTCTGCCGGGACTGCAATACCTGGCGCCGCTAGCGGGTTGCGCCATTGCCGAAGCCTGGATGGCGCGCGGCTTTGATACGCTGGTGGTGTATGACGATCTTAGCACCCACGCCCGACTCTACCGCGAGCTGTCGCTGCTGCTGCGCCGTCCGCCCGGGCGTGAGGCGTTTCCGGGCGATATCTTCTCCATCCATGCGCGTCTGCTGGAGCGTTCTACCCGGCTCAACAGTGCCCATGGCGGCGGTAGCATGACCGCGCTACCAATCGTCAGCACCCAGCAGGGCGAGATCGCGGCCTACATCCCCACCAACCTGATATCGATCACCGATGGTCAGATCTACCTGACTCAGGAGCTGTTCGCGATCGGCTTCAAACCGGCCATCGATATCACCCGCTCAGTATCGCGGATCGGCGGTGCAGCCCAGCATCCACGCATCAAGCAGGAATCCGGGCGCATGAAGCTGGATTATCTGCAGTTTTTGGAGCTCGAGAGTTTCACCCATATTGGCGCCAAATTGGAACCGAGCATGCAGCGCCAGCTCGATCGCGGCGGGGTGCTGCGGGCGATTCTCAAACAGGGACGTTTTGACACCCAGTGTGCCGAGTGCCATCTAAGCTGGTTGTTGGCGTTTAATGACGGCCTGCTCGACGGCTATCCACTCAGCTCGATTCAGACCACCGTCAAAACTCTGGGTGAGCAAGCGTTCGCTTCCGACTTGACCCTGGACCACCCGCGCGACGACTGGATCAAGGCGATCCAACACTGGCTCCCGCAGGTCGTTGCCGATGAGTAATCAACGTGCGCTACGCAGTCAGATCCAGCGCCTCGGTGATATCGGGGCTATCATGACAGCGATGAAAAATCTCGCCTTTATGGAGACCTGTAAACTCGAGCGCCATCTGCAGGCACAGAGCCGGATGGTGGAACAGATCAAGCAGAGCGCGCAGATCTGCATTAGCCACTTCCCCGAAGCGCTACCCAACGGCAATCATCAGGATCAACCGGGGCAGCAGCTGTGGCTGCTGATTGGCTCGGAACGCGGTTTCTGTGGCGACTTCAATCAGCGTCTGGCCCAACAGACCGAAGCACAACTGCAACAGATCGAGCCTCAGGGCGTTGTAACCCTCGGCTATCGGCTGAACCAGCGAGCTATGTCAGGCGTCGAGACGGTGGCGCAACTGGCGGGCGCTAACGCCATCGAAGAAACAGAGAATATATTGATTCTGCTAACTCAGACATTGTCCGAGTTACAACAGCAGCGCGGTCCCTTCCAACTTCGGGTGCTGTTCAACCACCCTGATTCCAGCCAGATCAGCAGCCAGGCACTGCTACCCCCTTTTCAGGACCTGAACCAAACAGCGCCGCAAGGCATCGCACCGCTGATCAATATGGCGCCGGAAACGCTGCTTTTGGGGCTCGGTGAGCATTACCTATTCGTCCGCCTGCAGCATATTCTGTACCTGTCACTGATGGCCGAGAATCAACTCCGTATCGCCCATCTCCAGGGCGCGATCAAAAAACTCGAGAAGCGCTCAGTGGATCTGCAACGCAAGATGAACCGGCTGCGCCAGGAATCGATAGTCGAGGAGATAGAGATAATCCTGATTAATCAGAGCACCCTCAATAGTCCGACAACTGCGGATAAACCACACTGATGGCTAGCCATTCTTCTTGCCGCGGATCTCCAGCCGGCGCAAGAACTCCTGCATGATAGGTAGATACAGCTCCTCGCCCAAGTAACAATCCGTCCAGTAAAAAACATTGACGTTTTTTGGGTAACTCACTGAGACTTGATGCTGCGGGTAGGCATCCGAGAACACGTCACCATAGCGGGTGGTTGGTGCCTATGCCTATTGGAAGAGGGTGCGCAGTTCAATTGCGGCTAACCTCTTTGATACCGTTAAAGGAGAACTTGGCGGGTTGCTGCATGGTATTTATGAATTTGACGCTCTATTTTTGGGTCGGTCATCTCTGAAGGACCGCAATCGTTTGGGCAAGGTAAGCTCGGCGTTGTTCCAAAGAGTCTGCAAATTAAGGGACGTTCCTGGTATACCTCGCATCCATTCTCACCCAAATATGGGCAGTTTAATTCGGCCATCGCTTCATCATGCTCCTCATCGCTTTTCATTGGCAACCTAGCCACTTCTTCAGAAGATGCTGTGACCGGCCCGCAACAATCGTGGCACCCTGGTTTGCAGGAAAATGCGGGGATACGTTCACGAAAGAGCCTGATTTTTTGACTATTTTTTGTCATCTACTACCTTGTTCGTATTTATAAAATTTACTTGTGAGCATGCATAAAATAACGTCGGCATTATTTTAAGTTCAGAAGGTATTCTTAAGTTGTTTTGTACTTATTGCTCCAGAATAAACTCAATATTTTACTCCCACAACGCCAATCGATAAATGTAGCTCTGGCGGAGGTGGCAAGTGATCATAAAATATCGTTCATTGTGGATGAGTTGAGAGAAGGTTGTTACGCCACTTCGGACATTTGTAGCGAGACAACCTTAACGGCAACGGTCGGTTTCGGATATCCCGCTCATCTGCTTATTCCTGTCCGCTGTCTCGATTCTTATGTTTTCTTGTCTTTTTTTCGTCAGCCAAGCTTAAGTTATGGGAAAAAATAGCCACACAGAAGGAAAAGAGGTTCTACGCCGTTAGTTTGTAGCGAGCCGATTCGAGCGTCTGGCTGATGAGCGCGTTGATGGTCATCGGGCCTACGCCGCCGGGGACTGGTGTCAGGGCGGAGGCTCTCAATTCCAACCCGGTCTTGTCGATATCACCAATCCCTCCTGGGTGGTAACCGGCATCCACCACCACGGCGCCGTCGCGGATCCAATCCGACCGAATCAGCTCGGGTTGGCCCACGGCACCGATGACGATATCGGCGCGGCCCACCTGTTCTGCAAGGTTTTCGGTGCGGGAGTGGCAGACGGTAACCGTGGCGTTGGCATTGAGCAGCATGGCGGCCATGGGCTTACCCAGGATTGGGCTGCGACCCACCACCACCGCGTGTTTACCTGCCAGTTCGATATCGTAATGGCGCAACAGGGTCATAATACCCGCCGGGGTGGCCGAGCCGAAGGCGGGTTCGCCCATGGCCATACGGCCGAAGCCCTGGGTGGTGACGCCGTCCACATCCTTCTCCAGAGCAATAGCATCGAAACAGGCCCGTTCGTCGATTTGGTCCGGAACCGGGTGTTGCAGCAGAATGCCGCTGACATCGGGGTTTTGGTTGAGGGCTTCGATCTGGGCCAGCAGCTCCTCGGTGGTGGTGCTGACTGGCAATTCGATGCTCCGCGAGCCCATGCCCACCCGTTGGCAGGCGTTGATCTTCATCTGCACGTAGCTGGCCGAGGCCGGGTCGTTGCCCACCAGTAGGGTGGCCAGCACCGGCCGCCGGACACCGGTGGCGGTCACTTTCTCGACTGCACATTTCAGCATCGCCTCACGGCCGCGGGCCAGGGCCTTACCATCTAGTATCAGGGCGGGCACTCTATATCCTCCGGTTTTATCGATCAGTTGGTTTTACAGCAGGGGTTGAAGTGCTCAGCATTTGATTTTCTCCATGCTCGGGTCGTAGAAGGCGCGAAGCGAAGGGGTGACCCGATAGCGTTCACACTCGACCTCGATTTCGAAACGGGTGTTTTCCAGCCACTCCTTGGTCACGCCGGGATCGTGCTCCACATAACCCATGGCCACCGTGGCGCCCAGCGTGTGACCGAACATGCCGGCGGTGGTGCGCCCGACAATTTTGCCGTTGGCCCATATCGGTTCTTCGTGATAGCAAAGAGGTTCAGGATCCTCAAACAGGAAGGCGACAAAGCGCTTGCTGAACGGACCTTCGGCCTTTTGTGTCAGCAGCGCCTCGCGGCCGATAAAACCGCCCGTCTTGTCGAAGTCACAAGCAAAGCTCAGGCCCGCCTCTAGGGGGGTGTCCTCGTCGGTGATGTCATGGCCCCAGTGGCGGTAGCCTTTCTCCATTCGGAGTGAATTCATGGTGTGATAACCGTAGGGGCGTATGCCAAACTCCTCGCCGACCTCCAATACGGCTTCGTAGACGCTCGGCGCGTATTCGGTGGGGATGTAGAGTTCCCAGCCCAGCTCGCCAACATAGGTTATTCGTGAGGCGCGAACGATGGCGTAGTGTAGATCGATCTCCTTCGAGGTGGCGAACGGGAAAGCCTCGTTGGACAGGTCAGTCTGGGTCAGCTTGCTTAGGGTGTCGCGTGCGCGCGGCCCCATCACGGAGATCACGGCGTAGGCCGACGTGAGATCTGTGATGACCAACGATGCGGTTTCCAGTTTCTTGCGGCGTAGCCAGTCCAGGTCGCGGTTCTGACAGGCGACGCCGGATACGATCAGGTAGCACTCCTGGGCCAGGCGTGTGACGGTGACATCCGCCTCGATGCCACCACGCTCATTCAGCCACTGGGTGTAGACTATCTTACCCACCGGGACCGACACATTGTTCGCGCAGATGCAGTTTAGGAAGGTTTCCGCACCGGGGCCTTCCACCTGATACTTGGAGAATGAACTCTGATCGATCACGCCGACGGTGTTTCGGACGGCTTCGTGCTCGGACTTGTTGTTGTCGAACCAGTTCTGGCGACCGAAGGAGAGTTCGTATTCGGCTTTCTGGCCCGCTTCGGCGAACCAGTTAGCTCGCTCCCAGCCATTTTCGACACCGAATACGGCACCCTGGGCCTTGAGTTGCTCATGCAGGGCGGAGCGGCGAACACCGCGGGCGGTTTTGTACTGCTTGAAGGGGTAGTGGGTTTCGTACAGCAACCCAAGCGATTCGGTGGTGCGGTCGTAAAGATAATTCTGGGTGCCCTGGAAGGGCATGTTGCGGCGAATATCTACGTCCCATAGATCTCTCGGCGCATGCCCTTTGTCGATCCATTCGGCCAGCATCTTGCCGGCACCGCCCGCCGACTGGATCCCCACCGAGTTGAACCCGGCGGCGACAAAATAGTTGCGCAACTCCGGCGCTTCACCCAAGTGGTAGCGATCGTCAGGGGTAAAAGCTTCTGGGCCGTTGAAGAACAGCTGCAGGCCGGTCTGTTCCAGCAGCGGTACGCGATGCATTGCCGCTTCCAGGTAGGGTTCCAGATGGTCGAAATCATCGGGCAGCTGATCAAAGCAGAAATGTTCCGAGATGCCTTCCATACCCCAGGGCTTGGCATTGGGCTCAAACATGCCTACCAGCAGCTTTCCTGCATCTTCTTTGTAGTAGCAGTAACCGTCCATATCCCGCAGTGTGGGAAGGCCCCGCTGCAAATCGGGCATATTTTCGGTGACGACATAGAAATGCTCCGCGGCGTGCAATGGAACATTGACCCCCGCTTTGCGGCCGAATTCACGCGCCCACATACCGGCACAGTTGACCACATACTCGGCGTCGATGTCGCCCTGCTCTGTGATGACCCCGGCGGCTTTGCCGTCACGGATCTTCATATCCACAACCTTGGTGTTTTCGAAGATCTGGGCGCCGCCCTGACGCGCACCTTTGACCAGTGCCTGGGTGACGTCTACCGGGCTGGCCATGCCGTCCATGGGTAGGTAGATCGCCCCCGTCACATCGTCGGTGTTGAGCAATGGCCACATCTCCTTGGCTTGGTCTGGATCGATCACGTTGCAGGGAAAACCTGCCACTTTGGCCATCGAGGCACCGCGTTTCAGTTCGGCCAGGCGTTCTTTGTTGGTTGCGATGGTTAGGGAGCCGTTGCGCACGAAGCCGGTGGCCTGGCCTGTTTCCGCTTCCAGTTGCTCATACAGGCTGGCGCTGTAGTTGGCCAGCATCGACATGTTGTAGCTGGCCCGAAGGGTCGGTACCAGGCCCGCCGCATGCCAGGTTGTTCCGCAGGTCAGCGTCTTGCGCTCGAGCAGAACGACATCCTTGATACCCAGCTTGGTCAGGTGGTAGGCCACACTGCAGCCGATTACGCCACCACCGACGATAACCACCTTGGCGGAAGAGGGGAGTTGTTTAGTCATTTTTATTCTCCGTTATGTTCGGAATCAGTGAGCGGAATCACAGTGCCGGGCACGAGACCCATTGTTCTTTGCGAGTCGATATCAGTTGAACACCACAGTCTTGTTGCCATGGACCAGTACCCGGTCTTCCAAGTGGGCGCGTAGACCTCTGGCGAGTACGGTCTTCTCCACGTCCTTGCCCAGGCGCACCAGGTCGTTGACCTTATCGCTGTGGCTGACTCGGACCACGTCCTGATCGATGATCGGCCCTTCGTCCAACTGTTCGGTGACGTAATGGCAGGTGGCACCGATCAGCTTGACGCCCCGGCGTGACGCCTGATGGTAGGGCTTGGCACCAATAAAAGAGGGCAGGAAACTGTGGTGGATGTTGATCACCCGATGGCGATACTTCTCGCACAGTGCCTGGGGGAGAATTTGCATATAGCGCGCCAGCACGACGCAATCGGCACGGTATTCATCGACCAAGTGTTCTACCTTGGCAAAGCCGGGTGCTTTGTCGTCCTTATCTATCACCACTTTATGGAACGGTATGCCGTACCACTCCACCAGACCGCGCATATCCTCGTGATTAGAGATCACACAGGCGATATCGCAATCGAGGTCGCCGCTTTTCCAGCGGTCCAGCAAGTCGGAAAGGCAGTGGCTACCCTTGCTCGCCATCAGCACCACCCGCTTGGCGACATGACTGTCCAGCAGCTGGATATTCATCTGGTACTCCTGGACTAGGGGGGCGAATTCACGGCGTAACTGTTCAATGCCGAAGGGCAGCGAATCGGCCTGGATCTCGAACCGGGAAAAGAACCAGTTACTCTCTTCGTCGGAGTGGTGGGCGGCCTCGTAGATCCAGCCGCCATTGCGGGTGATTACCTCGCCGGTGCGGGTGACGATGCCTACTTGGTCGGGGCAGTCGAGAGTCAGTCGGTAAGTCCGTTTCATGGTGTTTTCCTTGGGAATCGCGCTCCCCGTGAGGAGGACGCGACTCCGCTTAATTGGCGAGGAGGATTAGGCGGTGGTGAAGATGACGTAGTACTTTCGAGTGTTCTCCAATACTTCCCAAGTGCCTTGAAAGCCTTTGGGAATCACGAAGGCGTCGCCAGCTGAGAAATGCTTCTCGCCGCCGCGAGTGTCTGCAATCACTACCCGCCCTTCGAGGATGTAACAGAATTCGTTACGATCGCTCACTGCCTGCCATTTACCCGGGGAGCTTTCCCAGACCCCGGAGATCAGCTGCTCACTACTATCGGTGAAGTAGTTGGCGATGGTCTGCTGAGGGGAGCCTGCAAGTAGCCTTTCCGGGGGCGTGATAAAAGGGCCCTGGGGAACAGGTTGATCGGCGAAGGCGACGACGGAATTGATGGTTTGTGACATCTGTTGACTCTCCTGAATATGATCGTATAGGGCGTTACGCCCGGCTGGTACGGGTCAACGGTGGTTTGACGGGGCGTAGACCTCGCTCGTCGCGGTGGTGGTAGTAGTGGTACAGGGCTCGTTGCCCTAGTCGGCGAAAGGGCGCGAACGGGAATCTGGGCAGGGGCGAGTTGAGGATCGGTAGATCGTGGCCTGCGGTGATTCCCACCACCTTTTCCGCCAGACGTTTACCGGCCTGAACGCTGAAGGAAACACCGCTGCCTCCATATCCCATGGCATAGAGCACCTTGCCCTCGCTGTCTGCTTGGAAGACATGAGGCACATCGTCGTAGCTGATGCAGACCCAGCCGCCCCAGGCGTAGTCATAACCGATGTTCTTCAGTGCTGGGAACTTACGTCCCAGCGCGTCAAGTAATACCTGGTTATGACGGGGGTTGGCTGCGTCTTGGCCGGTAATAGCGCTGCGTCCGCCGATTAGGATCCTGTTGTCGGGCAGGCGGCGGTAGTAGAACCTTAGGGTACGGGTGTCGGTAATGACGTCCGAACTTTGGAAGTTGCAGGCGCTCTGCTCCTCTGCAGTCAAGGGGCGGGTGACAACGACGTTGGACAGCACCGGGAAGGTACGGTTTTTTAGCTGCGTGTGCAGGGCTGGCGCGGTGTAACCGTTGGTGGCGCAGATAACCTTCTTGGCTCGCACCCGACCGCCGGGTGTGGTCAGGACCTGGTAGTCACCCTCTTGGGTCCAATTTTGAACCGGGCTAGAACCGTGTACCTGACAGCCCGCAGCGCGTGCTAGCCGTTGGTAGCCGTAGGCCAGCTTCATGGGGTGAACCCCGAAACCATCGTTGAACCGCAGGGCGCCGTAAGCTTCCTCTCCGTCAAAATGGGATGCCCTCAGATCCTGTGCGTTCAGAATCTCAGTCTGGTAATCAAAGTGGTCCCGCAGAAAGCGAGCCTCTGATTCGATTTGTTTGAGCATTTCGGGGCGGTGAGCGACCCAGAGGTGACCCTCGGCCTGGGCGTCGCAGTCGATCTCCTCGGTGCGGATCAGATCTCGAACCCGCTCCAACCCCTCGTAGATCTCGCCGAATACTCGCCGAGCCATGGGCTCGCCCCAGCGCTTGATCATGCGCTGGTAGGACAGGCGTCCTCCAGCCTTCAGGACAAAGCCACCGTTACGACCGCTGCAGCCCCAACCGGACCGGTTGGCCTCGAGTACGCAGGCTTCGACACCGTGCTCCTTGGCTAGGTATAACCCGCAAGCAAGGCCGGTGTAGCCGCCACCAATGATGGCAACGTCGACGGTCTTGTCGGCTTTGATGGGACCGTCGTCCTGGGGTTCGGGGCCGGCGGTGGCGGCCCAGTAGGAAGGGGCGTGTGGTTCGCCGTTCCCAGGGCCGGCAGAGATCAGGGGATCGTACATGGGATGACTCCTATCAATTGCTATTGTTTTGGTTGTTTGTGTATCGCCGTGGTTGCGATCGCCAATGCGGTTGCGTGCACCGGCGTGAAACAGCGCCGCAGACAGTCCTGTCTCTGCGACACGGATCCAGAACGGGTTGTCGGGTGGTTCAGTTTTTCTCGGGCGGGGAGATTCAGCCCGTGGCGGCGAACCGTTCCACGGGCAAACCCCTCGGTACACTGATCTGGCGCGAATGCCGTTTTCTGGCTTCGCGAGGGGTGATGCCGTAAAACTCTCGGTAACGACGGCTGAAATGGGTGTTGGTAAGGAAGCCGCTGGCGACCGCGACTTCGATGATCGATTTGTTGGTTCGGGTCAGCATTTGACGTGCTTGGTTCATGCGCAGTTCCAGATAATAGCGGGTCGGGGAGCGGCCGAGGTATTTCTGAAATATTCGCTCAAGCTGGCGGGCGGATATGCCGATGTAGCTGGCGAGTTCACCCTGGGTTACGGGTTCCTCTAGGTTGGCTTCCATCAGCACGATGGCCTCGGACAGCTTGGGCTCAATATCGCCAAAGCGGCTGTGAACGGGTAACAGCTGTTGCTCACTGGCGTCGCGGACCCGTTCGCAAATTAAACTGTCTGCGATAGCTGCCTTCAACGCACTACCCAGATGGAGGGTGACCAGGTCTAGCATCAGATCAAGGGCGCTACAGCCACCGGAGCAGGTAAATCGGTTACGGTCGATTTCAAAGGCAGCGGGCTTAACCCGGACCAGAGGGAACTGCTCGCGCAGGGTGGCAATGTGGTCCCAATGAGCCGCGCAGCTATAGCCGTTCAGCGCTCCGGCGCGGGCCAGCAACAGGCAGCCGCTGCCGAACGCTCCCAGGTCCAGATGGAGCTCCTTGGCTCGATGCAAGCAGCGAAGCAGTGGGCTGTCGTCATCATTAGTTTCGCCGCCGCAGGAAATAATCGCGTCCAACTGGTGAACATCGACCCGGTCGGCGGCCTGGTGAACCTGGACTTCCAGGCCGTTTGCAGCGCTCATCGATTCCCCGTTGGGGGAGATCAGGTGCCAGTGATAGTGGTTGGCCCCGCAGAACTGGTTCGCCCTTCGTAATACGCTCAGCGCCAAGGCCAATCCAAGCATTTCGAAACCGCTCTGCACCAGGAAACCGATTCTGAAACGTCGGGCTTCTGGTCGTTGCGGTAGATCGACCGACGCTGGCTGAACGGTTTGATTTGTCGCAGCAGTCATGGCTTTGCTCCCGAGATTTTCCCAGAGAAGAGATCGGCATGAAGATGACGATTTCTTTGTTGTTTTTGTTTTGGTGAAAAAATAATACATAATTTCATAGAGAAGCGCAAACTGTTTTATAATTTCATATATTCTCTTGGTACCCCTTTGCTTGGATAGCGCCTTTGGGTCGACCATCAGGGTGCTCACAAGCGCTGGATAGACGTCTATAACTCGGCATGTTTAGGCGGTCTAGCCCGAAATTTCGGTAACAAATTGACAGGCGTTCCAATGCCGCCGATGTCTGGGTGAATGTTCAAGATAGGTGCGCAGTGAAATTTTCAAACATCATTTCATGTGGATGATTTTTTTGTCAGAGCCGTGGTATGCTGTTTTGCTAGATTGATCCATATCTATTTTGTGGCGTAGGGTTTTCATCGATGGTCCGTTTATCCAACAACAACGTTACAGCAGTATCCGGTGACTCCCTGCTGGACCCTGATAACCTTAGAATCGGACGTCAGATCCGTGACTTACGCAAATCTAAACGGGTCACCTTGGCTGATCTGGCCAAGCAGATAAATAAATCGGTCGGCTATCTCAGCCAAGTGGAAAGAGGCGTGTCTGCCTTACCTATCCCGGTTCTGCAGGCGATCAGTACTGCTCTGGATGTCCAAATTAGTTGGTTTTTCCATTCCGATAGTGAAGCCCCCGCTGGCGAGCAGGATTTTGTCGTTCGCAGCCAATCTCGGCGTACCCTGAACTACTCCGGCATGGGTATCCGCGAAGAGTTGCTTTCTCCTCGCTTGAGCGGCCAGTTACAGATGATCATGACAACCTTTGAACCGGGAGCCAGCGGGGGGAAGGAATCACGCCAGCGTCAAGGTGACGAGGGCGGTTACATAAAATCGGGGTGCCTGGAGCTGACTATCGGTGAGCGGGTCTTTTTGCTCAATGCTGGGGACAGTTTCACCATCAGTGGAGATGAACCTCACCTGGTCCGCAACCCTTCCAATGAAAAGGTCGAGGTCGTCTGGGTGTTGGCGGCCCCCTACTGACAGGTTTTAAATCGACACCAGGCGCCCTGGTCGCTAGCTTCATATTTTCGGGCCTAACGATTCAGCCGCGCTGTCCGTCGAGTTAGGCTGCCCTGTTTGATGCTGGCCTTGCAAGCTCTTGGGCGGTGCCGTTCGAAGCGCGGGAATGTGGATGGTTGGCGGTATCGAGTCAGGGCGCTAAGCCTTTGATGTCAGGATTGTGCTGAATCGATGTCGGATTCAGGCCAGTTTCATGCTTGGATTAGGGAGACAATCAACTAAGCCTCTTTTGAGCTGATTGTCCAACTGGAGATACTGATGAAATACAAAAATAAAATCGCAAAAGTGCTTTCTGTATTCACTGCCGTGATGTTCGGTGCAGGCCTGAGCCTAGTGGCCGAGGCCAAGACCTTCAAGGTGGCGGTCGGCGATGCCGGGGGCAGTCCCCAGCACGAGCTGGGTAAGAAGTTTGCTGAGAGTTTTAAGCAGAAAACCGGAGGTAAACACAAGGCCAAATTGTTCGTCAACGGTCAGCTCGGCAGCGAGCAGGACACCGTCAACGATGCTGCCATGGGAGTTCTAGACTTCTCTATTTTGGCGATCAATAACATCACTCCGTTCTCTCCCTCGGTCGGTGTCTTCACCATGCCTTATGTCATTCAGAGTTTGGATGAAGCGGTCGAATTGACTCAGGGAGAGGTGGGTCAGGAGCTGGTGGAAAATACGGTGCGCGATGCCGGTGTGAGAATTGTCGGCTGGACCTACTCCGGCTTTCGGGTGCTGTCCAACTCGAAAAAACCTATCAAGACTCTGGATGATCTGCAAGGAGTGGTGGTGCGGGTTCCTAAGAACGAGATCATGATCGATACCTACAAAGCCTGGGGTATCAGTCCGACACCCATGGCCTGGGCCGAGACCTTCACCGCCTTGCAGCAGCGTGTGGTGGATGGCCAGGACAATCCGTATATGACCATCCATTCCATGAAATTCTACGAGGTGCAGAAATATATCACCAATGTGCGTTATATCTTCTCGATCGAGCCACTGATCATGAGCGAATCGATCTTCCAGGAACAAAAACCCGAGGTCCAGCAGGCCATTCTGGAGGCTGGCAGAGTCGCTACCGAGCACAGCGCAAAGTACCTGCGTGAGAGCGAAGCGGCCATCAAGAAGGAGCTGGTATCCAAGGGCATGCAGATCGATGATCCTGCCAACGGTGAAAAGGAGTGGATCGAGAAGGCCACCCAGGCGGTCTGGCCCAAGTACTATGAAAGCATTGGTGGAAAAAGCAAGTTGAACCGAGTATTGCGCTTGCTGGGGCGTGCTGAGATTTAATACCCGTTCTGCTCTGAGCATTGTTTACGTGGAAACTATTGCTCCGGTTTTACCTTAATGTGGTCCGCGCATTTTGGGGTCTCTTTATGGGACCCTTTTTTTGTTTTGAGGTTGGACAAACCACGTACGATATTGATCGTACCGTGTAGTGGCCCAATCAACGTCAGCCCGATTAAAGGTGTGAAGCTGCTGGCGCGACACTAGAGCGTTCAGCTGCAACTCAGTGTGCGCACTTGGCGCACGTCCCATCTGCACTGGTCTCTCTCTAACACGAGATTAAGGGCGTAATTTGTTACCAAAAACCCGCTTCGGAGATGTCTGCTTACCGAAATGAAAATCAATAATTGACTTGAATGCTGGCCAGCCGTGTCGATGTAGCTGTGATGCATATATTCTGAAAGGGAGCGGCAGGAGCTCCTGCTAGGAATAGCGTATAGCATTGTTGCCGGCAAATATTCCATGAATATGCTTCGTAATGTAGTGCAGTTGTAGTGCCGGTTCCGATGGTCGGTATGCGCCCACTCTTGCCGCACGGCTATGATCAGGCGAGCGTCCGCTACCAGGAGCGTCAGGGGTTCATCAATAGTTCATTCAGGCCAGGGGGCAGCAGCGGCAAAGTGTCGTAACCGGTCATTTGTAGAGGTTGGAATAGAGAAAAAGGATATTGTTGTGAACGCCCGGCCTCGCCCAACATATGCTGTGTTGCACAGACTAATTGATATATAAGGGAAAAATGAAAGACCTAATCCCTTATGTGCTCTCTTGTTTACTTTTGCAATCAAAAGGTTTCTGAGGCGGTAAAACGAGCTCGGAAGTAACATCGACGATTGAGGCTGCTTGAGTACTTCGTGAGGATTCAAAGTTAGGCGAGCAGCGTCAGCGCCAGCCCCAGGGACAGGAGCCCAAACACAAGCAGGATATAGACCTGGGATAGGAAGATATTCCGGCCATGTTCGTAGTCCTCTTTGCCCAGGTTCTGATACTCGGCCGGGTACAGCGTCTCATTCATAAAGGCCCCTGGCTGATAAACCCCCATCGCCGTCTCTATGCGGACAATCAACTGAGCCACTGCGGAAAATTCCCGGTAACGAGCCCTAATGGCGTAGATTGATACGGCAACTATGACCGTGATCGCTACCGCTAGCATAATTACGGGGGAGACTTTCAGGGTAGATGCCTGGGTGATTAACCAGCCGTCGATTACCACCAGCAACCCAACGGCGCCGGAGGCTATTTTGGCGATCCTTTCGCGAAGAATATGAGCGGTGGACTGCTGCTGTGAGTAAAGGGTTTTCAGTACACTCAGTTGATCACTATTCATATTACAGCCTGTAATCGCGTGTTTTTAGTCTTTGAGTAGTGTAGCCAAGGATCTGCGTACTGGTGGTGATTTGTCAGTGGACAAGGTTGCATTCCTGTATCCCCTGGTGCCCTTAGGGTTGCTAAGTGGGCCGGGTGCGGCATCTGCGGGATAAAGAGGTTGATTCTAATCTGACGGTCGGTTTCACCCGTGAATTCGACAGAACTATGCAACAGGCTGTCTTTAACTCTGATGATGGAAATGCCGCGCTTCAGTCCAGTTAAGAACTAAAGCGCGGAGTCGTTAGGCGAACTGCGTTATGCGAATTGGTAGAACAGAGCACCCGCTACATAACCCATCAGCGCTAGAGGAGTCATGGTTTTCATGTACCAGAAGAAGTTAATGCGCTCCATACCCATGGCTGCAACACCAGCGGCCGAGCCGATGATTAGGCAGCTACCACCAGCGGTACGTTATCGAACTGAGGGTGTGAGATAAGGCATGTCATGACGATAAAGCAGGTGAGCACTGTGGCCTTAAGGGCGAAGCTCCCATTAGCCTTGTAGGAAAATGATCAATGGTACCGGGGCAATGGCGATAGCCAAGAGCAAGGCGTAACTGTAAAAGGGAATTATTTTGCTCATGCCAACGATTAACCCGATTCCGCCGCCACCGCCTATCAGGGCATTGCCGGGCAAGTTCAACAGCGCGGCAATTGTCAGATAACGATGGTTTAACAGAAATGGGATTATTCGGGAGGGCGCGTATTGGTATAGAAATGTGAGTCGCTGTTGTTGATCCATCGGCTCTATCTGCTTCACCAGAGCAGCGGCCTTGTGAAAGTGGAACCAGTTAAGTACCGCATACATCATGCGGCATGGAACGATTTTGCCGATGGCAAAGCTGATTGACAGTGCCAGCAGCGTACAGGCATAAACAATTATCGCGCCTTTACTTCCTAGCACCATCATCAGTGCCAGTCCGATTTCTATTCCCGGCATAAACGGCAAGGCCATTAGCAGGATGTAAAGTCCGATAAAACTTAGCAGCAGGATATTGATTATCTGCTCATGGCGTGGGTATAACTGAAAATCAATCTGCTGTGCCAGCCAGGTGCCGCCAATGTTCGCCGCTACTATGACTAACAGAATAAGGACTAACTTCAGATATCGCATGCGGTTGGGCACAGGCGGTTTTAGCTGCTCCAAAGGGATGACTCCGTGCTAACTGTCGATGAATGGTTTTCACCAAACCGAGGGCACTATGGGCTAAGGTTTAAGCACGCCTTTGAACCAGTATTCCCTGCGCACATCCCAGTACCAGCGTTCTTTGGTCCAGATAAAAGAGGCTTCCATCTTGTTGTCTTTCATCGTTCCTTGCCAGGTTAACTTGCCATGTTCCGGACTGATGGTGATGGCTTTAAATTGGATGCTGTCGCCGATAACGGTGGCCGTATAGTCACCACTGGCAAAATCGTAGTCATAGCATGAAGTCGATATGAATTTTCCGTTTTTGAATATCAAGTCGTCATCACGGTTAGCTTTGTGGCCTTTTTCACCGTTTTGTCCGGAAAAGGTCTTGCCGTCTAAAAGGTGAGACTGATCTGCGGCTGTTACTGGCATGGCTGCCAGGAAAAATAGGAAAACCAGCAATAATGCTGAGCCTTGGAATCCGGTCTTCATAGGGAGCCTCCTGTGCAATTGCAACACAATGCCGCCAAGGTGTGGGCTGGAATATAAGTTTAGCAGTCACAGCGGAATCCTTGGGTTTGTCCCCCATATTTATTCCGTGACAAGCCTGGTATGGGGAAAGGGAGGCGTTCATGGCCTATTTGTGAGGAATTGGGCTTCTTCGCATGCTCCCCAGTACCACTAGGGTATGCAATGAATACACCGAATAGTCATCAAATAATACGGGCGACATTAGTCCGGCTCATGTTTGCCCTGCTACTGCGCAATTTCTTCCAGGTTAAACGGTGTTGGTGCTCTCGTAATTGTTTGATATTTATAATAAATCCAGAATATCGTCTATATTAAGGCCGAGTGGATATACCATTGCGGTGGAATAACCGGCATAATTCGCGGCTCGTTACTCTAATTGTTTAAATTGACGGTGTTTCTTTTCCAATGGATTTTTGTTTTGGAGAAGAGTTTTTAATTAGTGTTACATATGTATATTTATCTGCTAGGTCTATTATGAAAACAAATAAAATAATTTTATTCGTGGGTGTTCCTGTCCTCACTAATTTATTATTCATGGGATTGTATTTTTCAGGCATAGAATATGCTCAGCATATAGTCTCGCCAATTATAGATTGGTTGCCGTCTGGTTCATGGCGTGAATTTGGGGTAATAGAACAGCTGCAAAATATATATCTATTAGTTATCATTGTTGTTTTTATTATTGCGGTGTTCAAGAAGCCTTTTGTTGTTGATAAATCGTTATTTTTATTTGGTACTTTGATAGTCGTGTTTTTGTTTCTGGAGGAGGTGGACTATGGTATTCATTTCTATGAATATTTTATAGGGCAGTCTTCTGGAATAGAGGTAAGAAACTGGCATAACCAAAAAGCTGTAGAGGGAGGAGGGGGGCAGAATGTGAAGTATTTAAAGCAAGCTGCAGACCTTGCGATGGTTATATGGTTTATAATTTTTCCAATCCTGTCATCTAAAATAAACTGGTTACCTCTTAAGAATATTATACCTTCCCGGTGGTTTATTATCGGTTTCATTATCAGTATTGTTTTTTCTCGTTGTGCTCATTTTTTACAAGAAATAGACCTTGATGTAATTAACGGAATTGAAGGAGGATTAAGAGGTAATCTTTCTGAGTTTAGAGAAACCAATACGTATTATTTCTATATGCTATATGGATTTCAGTTGTTTAGGACGGGCATTTATTCTGCGAATAGTCGCCTAAGTAGTTCTAATGCCTGAAACACCGACTCGCTTTGCGGTCCCATGTCTTGGGGTGCAGGGGGCATATTTACAGGACTTGACCTTGAGTCCTGCGGCGGGGAAAAGCTATTCCAGATAAGTATTCTAGGCCAGCTTTGATTTCTGCCAATTTCGGGCATTGAATTTGCATTGCTCAAATCTCATTGAAGGAATCGGGGAGCGATAATCATGGCGGAAGCCGAGGCGGTTGAGAGGCGCGGTAGTGACCGTTTTAACTTATTCTGGACAGGGGTGGCAACTAAGGCAGATGGCGGTGCATTTAATATCCGCACTGATCGAATCAGTATCGATGGTGGCGTCTTTAATAGTCCTCAACCCTTGCGAAATGGCGAGGTTTTGCTGCTAACCTTCAGAATCATGGTCAACGGCACAGCCATTGGGCAGAAAGTGGTGGTCAAAGTGATCCATACGCGCATCCTTCGGGATGGTTTGGGTTATGGCGTCGGATTTGCCTTTATCAGGCCTAGCAGCAAGCTGATTATGTTGATTGAAAGGCTTTCTAGGCGCAAAGCGGCTTAAGCTTGTCATGGCCGTTTTTTCTGATTTGTGAGAAACGGATGTTGGTTTTGGGAATAAGAACCGTAAATTAGCCATTATCGATAGGCCGCTATTATGCATCCTGAGGAGGCCTATCAGTTGATAATGGACCTTGCCGAATACACCGTTTAGTTAGACGGTCTGTGTTTAAGGGCTGTGCGGATGCCGCCCTTAAACTCTGTTCTGGCCATTAAGCAATAGAGTGATTTTCAGCGTAGTTTCTCCTTGGCCACACCCTCTCTGTTTTCTTGGCTATCAGAACGTCTGACTGGAGAATCGACTGTATTGCAGGGTTTCAGCGACTTCTGCTGCTTTCGCTGCTGATGCCATCTGTTTCAGCAGTACCAGCGCCGCCTGATAGCTGACTAAACTGCCATTGGAGGTGATGACATTGCCGTCGATCACCACATTGTTATCATGCTGCACATTCACCTGCGGATAACGCTTTTGTAGGCCTGATTCGCCACCAGCCCAGGTGGTTGCCTGTTTACCATTGAGTATTCCCGCCTGCGCCAGCAAATAGGCCCCCGAGCAATTACTCGCCATCCAGCTGGCGCTATTAGCACTGTGTTGAATAAAATCGATCAACTGTTGGTTGGCTAGTAGTGGTTCCATATCGTAGCTGGAGGTGACTATTAACGCATCTAACTCTGGGGCATCGCCGACCCATGCATCGACACCTAATACCAGGCCTTCTTCCGTGGTAATGGTCTTTTGGCGATTAACTGAAATGGTTATTGGGCGGTAGTCGCTGAACCAGGACAGGCGGCTGGCGATGCCAAACACTTCCAGGGGGGCCGTGACATCGGAGGTCAGCACGCCATCGTAGACCAGTATGCCGATTCTTTTTTCTGCCGCCTGAGTGATTGCGGGTAGTAACAGGGAGAATGTAATCAGCATCAGACTCAGTACTTTTGTAGTTAACAGCAGTGGCTTTAGGTGTTTCATCAAGACCTCGGATAATTTGGATTTAGAAGCTCAGCAAATGACAAAAGCCATTTTAAAGAAGTTGATTGCTGATAAAAGATCATTTATAAGATATCTAAAGTGAATAAAAATCACTAATGGTGTCTATGGATAAGATTAGAACGTTGCGTTTTTTTATTGCGACCCTGGACGGCGGCAGCTTTGTGTCTGCGGCCAAAACTTATGGCACAGACCCTTCTACGGTATCTAAAGCCATTCGGCGGCTGGAAGGGGATCTCGGTGTGCAGTTGATTCAACGCTCTACACGGCAATTGCAGTTAACGCCGGCAGGGCAACGCTATGCACTCACGGTCAGACAGCTGTTGGATGATCTGCAGGGCTGTGAAGAACAGCTGAAAAACCAGAACAAATCAGCCTCCGGAACCTTAAAGCTCAATGTGCCTATGTCCTATGGGCGCCAGTATATTCGTCCGCTGATACCCGCATTCTGCCGTCAATACCCTGATATCGACGTGGAAATCCAGTTTGATGATGCCTATGTGGATATGATCGAGCAGGGTATCGATGTGTCCATCCGCAGCGGCTCCATGCAGGACAGCTCGCTGATCGCGCGACAGCTCAGCCCAATGGATTTTTTGATCTGTGCTAGTGAGGATTATTTGCGCCGTCGAGGGCGGCCAGTAACTATTGATGACTTGCCGCGACATAATTGGATTCGATTTCGCTTTAAGCAAACCGGAAAGCTGTTTCCACTGATGTTCGAACACCAAGGGCAGGTACAGACGTTGAGTGTCGGACACCATTGCATTGTCAATGATAGTGATTCCATGGCCGAACTCTGTGCCGAGGGTATGGGGCTGACGCAGATTCCTCACTTTATCGCTAGAAACTGGATCAGGTCCGGTCAGCTTGTGACGCTTTTCCCCGCCATTCGTGAACCTTCTATGGGGGTCTATCTTTACTACCCCAAGAGAGAATTTCTTCCTACCAAGGTTAGGGTCTTTGTGGATTTTCTGGTTAATGCATTGGCGCAACAGGGCGAGACACCAAAGCGCCTGTGGACTGAAGAATTGGCTGGTGTTTGAGATATTTGTGTAAGGTGCAAATAGTTGAGTATATTTGTCGGGTAATGCTGCTATGCTGAAACAGTCAGTTATCTTTTACACCCTCTCTAGGTAGCCTCTTTGTGGAACTGAACAAAACCGGCCATACCGTTATAGATATGCAGCATCAGCGTATTTTGGAATGGTTTGAAAAACTGCAATCGATACCGGCTAATCAGCGCCTGGGTCCTTATGCAAAAGCGGTTCTGGATGACCTGCGTAACTACGTGATTGAGCACTTTGAGTTAGAAGAACAAGTGATGAGTGAGTGCGATTTCCCGGATTCTGTACGGCATCAGCATTTGCATCAGCAACTGGGCGCACAAGTGGAAAGCTTCGTTCAAGATTATGAGAGTAGCGGGAGCCTGGCGCAGGATCTGCTTCTCGGTTTTTTGAAAGATTGGCTTATTCGCCATATCAATCAGGAAGACGCGGTATTTTCTTCCTATCTGGAAGATCAGTAACGACTTATTGGTAACTAGCAGCGGTGACTGATGAGCGCAGCAATGCTGCTCAGGCTGTTTGAGTGCTTAAACTATTCAGGGTTATGGATAAATAGGAGATTGAAATGATTCAAGTAGGCGAAAAAATCCCAAGTGCAGCGATAACACGAGTGGATTCCAGAGGGCAGGAGTTGGTCACTACGGACCAGTTTTTTGCCGGTAGAAAAATATTGATGTTTGCCGTCCCTGGGGCCTTTACTCCCACCTGCTCTCAGGCGCACCTGCCGGGTTATGTGGTGTTGGCGGATCAACTGTTGGCAAAAGGCGTCGATGAAATAGCCTGCGTCTCTGTCAATGATGCGTTCGTTATGAAGGCATGGCGTGAAGCACAAAATGCCGAAGCCATTACCATGCTTGCAGATGGCGGTGCCGGTTTTACTCAGGCTTTAGGATTGGATATGAAAACCGATGATTTTGGCGGTATCCGCTCGCAACGTTATGCCATGCTGGTTGATGATGGTGTGGTCACTGTACTCAACCTGGAAGCCCCCAAAAACTTTGAGGTGAGTAAGGCTGAAGCAATGCTGGCGGCCCTTTAGGGGTGGCTATTATGCTCTCGGTCAGTTAATTCGATAGCGACAGATAAAGAGGGATGCCGCGGCGGTCGATCAGCAACAGCAGTTGCCTGGGATCGGTTGCTAAGGCTTGTCCAAATTGATCCAGGCTGTCGATGGTAATCCGATTCACCGATACGATACGGTCGTTTTTGCGCAATCCGGAAAAGGCGGCACGGCTGTTGGCTCGAATAGCAACGATCACCACGCCTTGTCCCCGAGCATTGTTTTCCAGTTGGGCACCAGCCAGTTGGTGATGATAACGACCGCCGTCACTGACATTAGCTATTATTTCTTCCATATTGGCAGAGATAGTCATCAGCCGGCCATCTCTCAGTAGCGTCAGAGTGGCTGTGTTGCCAACCGACAAAATGCCAAGTTGCGAACGAAGCTGGGCCGTTTGCTTCACCTTTTTGTTGTTAACTTTTAGCACGATGTCGCCAGGTTTTATTCCTGCTCGTTCGGCAGCGGAACCGCTAACTATCTGGGTGATAAGCACGCCTTTTTGGGTGGGCTTAAGAGCAAAAGCCTCGGCCAGATCTGGGGTCAGATCCTGCATGACGATCCCCAATAATCCGCGCTTGATGTGCCCGTCCTTTTCCAGGTGAGCGGTCACTACTTGTGCCATATTGCTGGGAATAGCAAAGCCAATGCCTACGTTGCCACCGCCGGTAGCAATGATTGCAGTGTTGATGCCGACCAGTTCACCGCGCAGGTTAATCAGTGCACCACCGGAATTTCCCGGATTGATAGAGGCGTCGGTCTGGATAAAGTTTTCATAGCCTTCAATCCCCAGGCCGGAACGGCCAAGGGCGCTGACTATCCCCGTTGTGACGGTTTGACCTAAGCCAAAGGGGTTGCCGATAGCGATCACAAAATCGCCTACTTCCAGTTGCTCGGAATCGGCCAGTTGCAGCGCCGTTAAATTGTCGGCTTTGACCTTCAGTAATGCCAGATCAACCTCCGGGTCACTGCCGATCAGTGTCGCCTGTAGTTGTCTGCCATCGGTCAGTGCTATTTTTATTTCATCGGCATTGTTGATGACGTGATGGTTAGTAATCACCAAACCTTTACGGGCGTCGATAATGACCCCTGATCCAGCGCTTTGTGATCGCCTTTGTCGTTGTTGTGGGATATTAAAAAAACGCCGGAAAAAAGGATCGTGCAGCAATGGGTTATAGGAGCGTTGGCTGGTGAACGTCGAGATATTAACTACTGCCGGCGTCACTTTTTTTAGCAGTGGGGATAGGCTGGGGAGCTCTCTGCCTTGGGCGTCTGCCAGAGGTAATGCTGCTTGCGACGTGAGCGGATTAAATAGCAGCGTGAGGGTAAATAGCAGCAGGGAGGCCGTCTTCATGGTTTTCTCCAGCGGGATTGTTGGTCGTACTCGCTTGAGCTTTTGATCAGAAAGTCTAGGTCGGGTTCAATGCTTTTAGTGTCGAAAAATTTGATTGTAGTACCGGTGGCTGGCCAAACCAGCCACCGGTACTGTTATAAGTCTAGTATCAAGATTCCAGTAAGGTGGCACCGTTACTGATTTCAATTTTACGTGGTTTCATGGCTTCCGGTATTTCACGTTCCAGTTCCACGTGCAGCAGTCCGTTTTCGATCGCGGCGGATACCACTCTTACATAGTCGGCCAGTTGGAAGCGGCGTTCGAAACCGCGCTCTGCGATGCCCTGGTAGAGAAAGGTTCGGTCGTCATTTTCTTTGCCTTTAATACCTTTGATAATCAGGGTGTTGGCCTGGCTTTGAATGTCCATGTCGGCATCGGAAAAACCGGCAACGGCCATAGTGATTCGGTACTTGTTCTCGTCCAGCAACTCAATGTTGTAGGGCGGATAGCCATTTTGGCTATTGGTATTGGAGGCGTTTTCAATCAGGTTGGCAAGACGGTCAAAACCAACGGATGAGCGGTACAGTGGGGCAAAATCAATATGCATGATTATATCCTCAAAAGAGCAATATTTTGATGTGTCCTTCTTGGGAACGGACGTTAATTAGCGGTTCCTGTCGGCAACCGCTAATTAAGATATGGGTATGGGAAAATAAAATTCAAGCCAAAGATAGTGAGCTTTTTAGTGTTGGATACCGTCTTGATGATTTGGTTAGCCAACTAGGTGACTGAAAAGTATCAGATAAAAAATAACTCGGTAATTCCTTCGTAAGATAGTTTTACCCCAGTGGCGAATAGTAGGCTGTAGCAGATTAGATAGAACCAGAATTCCTTGATTCGGTGGTGCAGGTACATGCCCAGATAGACGCCCACCGGTGCCAGCGCCACCAGCATTAAAGACGTCATCAGGTTACTGGACTCAAATAACCCGAGCACCGCATATGGCACCAGCTTGGCGTAATTTACTACCGCAAAAAAGATCACCGTGGTACCAGCAAACAGTGTTTTATCCATCTTTTGTGGCAACAGATAGATATTAATAGGTGGCCCGCCAGCATGCACGCTAAAGCTGGTGAATCCTGCCAGGGTGCCCCAGAAACTGCCGGTGACTGGGTTGGCTAGAGTTGCTTTTTCCGGGACTTTGCGTAATTTTTTAAACCAGTAATTAAGGGTGAACGTAACCGCAATGGCGCCGATCAGCAATTTAATATGTTGCTCTGACAGGTAGTGAAAACTAAGTGCTCCTATGCCAATACCAACAACCGCTGAAGGTAAAATCACCTTTAGGTTGTTGGTGTCATAAGTGCCTCGAAATCCCCAGAGTCCAACCAAATCCATGACACATAAAATAGGTAGCATGATGGCGGCAGCCTGAAATGGACTGATCACCAATGACATAATGGGAACGGCAAGTATGCCTAGACCTCCTCCCATGCCGCCTTTGGAGATGCCGACGATCAGTACCGCAGGAATAGCGGCAAGGTAAAAATAGGGATCGGTAATCACGGCAGCGTAGAACTCCTGATAATGCAAGGGCAGAGTTTAGCGCTGGCTAGGGTGGGAAGTATATCCAGAACGATCAAATAGAGCGCTAGCATAGGCAATCCTTAGATTGCCGTTTATGAGCAGCCTGGCTGAATGAACTTATCCTAGGCAGGACTGCAAGTGCGACTACTGTTGGCAAGGATAGGCTTGGCGTAGAGCCTGTACTGTTAATATTGATTCGTTTTGATGTAATCGCTGTGGGTTCTGTTGCAAATAATCCACCACTAGTTTGGCCGTTTCAGAGTGGCTCAACCGCTGTGAGCCGAGGCAAAAGTAGGCTTCGCTAGCATTTTTTTCCTCATAGAGCCGATTAACCTCACGAACCCCCTGTAACAGGCCAAAGCAGTATGATATTGCGGCACGTTGCGTGGACATGCTGAGGTTTGCGGCAGGCTTGACCGCGTGCTTACAGCGCTGCAGCAAATAATTGCCATCCGCCATCGCCTCGATGCTGCTGGAAGCGGTGATCACGATCAACAGAATGCGAATTATCCGGATCATTGCTTTTCCTTTGTTCTTTTTATGAGCATGTTTAAGGTGTTTAATGCACTATCTGACAAAAATAATTAACAGTCATCGCTGTAACTGTCAAATAGTTGCTTGATTCGACTACATTATAATAATGAAAACGCCGGATGTTGCAGGGGATGCAAAATGGCCAAGATCGCCCTTTTTTTCTTATTAGAACACACCAGTTTGCCAGAAAACTTTGGTATGAAACTGTCGACCGAGTCGACGGCGTCTTTATACGACAACGTGATGCGAGATATAAGCCTGACCAAGCTGGCCTATACCGAAAGCACGGCCTACTGTATACGACTCTATAAGAAACCCTATAACCGAGATGTCCTGGTGATCGTCAAGGACCTGGATTACCACACCGGCGGTAACTTGGTGGATTCCTGCTGTAAGCAAGCGGCTAAGATCTTGGAGTACAAGGGGACTAAGCCTTTTTACCACGAAGATTACTTATACCGCGCGATGTGGCTGCCACGGGGCGTTCAGAAACATGAATTCGATACCATGGTGAATTCCTTCAGCGGCAATGCCGACGTCGAGGCTGGCAGGCTGGCACGGCTGAATAGTCGCGGTAGTTGGATTATGGATCATCCCGATGGTTACATTTTCGGTTCCAAAAATGAAACCGATTTTCTCCGCAGTCTGGTGTTTTACAGTCTGGCGATGGCTAATAATCACCATCTGAGTGATAGCCTGAATCGCTTATCGAATGCCATGGGTACTCGCGGTGATCAGGTAGAGGGTATGCTCAGCGATATTCAGCGCTTTAAGGGTAGCTACTATTTCAGAAATCCAGTTAAACCCAGTCAACGCATGGACTATTGTGAGTACGAGCATCTAGCCCAGCGTTTCAAATTTGCCGAGATCGAGCAGATGTTAGCGGATAAGCTGCAAGCAGCTACTGCTTTGTTGCAGTTAAGTCATAGTGGCGCTGATCATTCTTTACATCATCGCGCCTCAAAAACGATGAAAGCTGATAAGCGCTATGCTTCCACATCCGCAGATAGTCACTCAGAGCCGTCCAGTAATTTCAGTCGCATGTTGATGGTTGCTATCCTATTGGTTGCCTTACTTGCTGGTGCTGCGGCGCTGTTTTTGGGTGGCGATGAAACAGCGCAGTTAATTCGAGGATGGTTTGGAATGATCGCGGCAGTCGATGGTGGTCGTGCTTCCTCGGGTTAATCTTTTCGTTGTTAGCGTTATCTTCATGGTGGATCGCGGCATTCTACCCCGCTCTATTGGTAACCAACACTATTCATCGTACTCAAGTTAGATCTGCGACGGATTTGGGAATGATTGATGAAATCCAGCGCGGCTGTCGCCTGGGCTTTGAAGATATCAGTCATGCCTTTGATTTGATGCACGAAGGAAAAAACATTAGCGCAGTGATTTTATTCTGATCTGAGTGTTCATCTTTAAGAGTCTAGAAGGATCTGGATATGTTAAAAAAATTATCAGAAAGTCGCTGCTTTGAAGGACGACAACTGCAATGCCAGCATCGATCCCAGGCGCTGGCCTGTGATATGCAATTCTCTGTTTATTTACCCCCGGATGCCGATGTAGGCCCCGTGCCTGTGCTCTACTGGCTATCGGGATTGACCTGCAACGATGAAAATTTCGTTGCTAAAGCGGGGGCTCAGCGCATCGCCGCAGAATTGGGTCTGGCCATACTTTGCCCCGATACTAGCCCCAGAGGGGTGGGCTTGCCCGGTGAAGATGATGACTGGGATTTCGGATCCGGCGCGGGGTTTTATCTCGATGCCACCCGTGCGCCCTGGTGTGATCACTACCGCATGTATGATTATGTGGTGAATGAACTGCCAGCGCTGACGGAGACCTTTCTTCCACTGGATGGACGTAGACGTGCGATATCCGGTCACTCCATGGGAGGCCATGGCGCGTTGGTCTGCGGTCTCAGAAACCCCGGTTGTTATCGCTCGATCTCAGCCTTTGCACCTATCGTGTCGCCGTCCAGTTGTCCTTGGGGGCAGAAAGCGTTCAGCAATTATCTGGGCGAGGATCAACAAGCCTGGAAGGCATATGATAGCTGCGAATTGATTGCTCAGGCTGCGGTGCATCGGCCTCTGTTGATTGATCAGGGCCTGAAAGACCCATTTCTGGAGCAGCAACTAAGACCGCATTTACTCGAACGGGTCTGTGAAGAAACTGGCTATCCGCTGATTCTGCGGCTGCAGGACGGCTATGATCATAGCTATTACTTCATCGCCAGCTTTATCGAGGACCACCTGCGGTTCCACGCTCGCCACCTGGGTTTGCTATAACTCGCCACTTAGGTTTGCTACAAGCAGGAACTCGCTTGGGATCAATAATCTCCCTTGTCGCTAAAGCAAAGCAGATAGCGGTTAATCTGCAGTCATTAGTCCGATAAACTGTGCTCCTCTATTCACAAGCTTACCTAGGTTTAAACTCTTCATGCGTGTGCTCCATACCTCCGACTGGCACATTGGTCGTCAGTTTCATAATGTCTCCTTGTTGGATGACCAGCGTCATGTGCTCGAGCAGATTGTCGCCTTAGTCGCTGACAAGCAGGTCGAAGTGGTGTTAATCGCCGGTGATATCTATGACCGTTCGGTGCCTCCGGCTGCGGCGGTGGAATTACTGGATCAGATATTGAACCGCATCTGCTGTGACCTGCGGGTGCCGGTGATTCTTATTCCTGGTAATCATGATAGCGCTGAACGTCTTAACTTTGGCTCCCGTCACCTGAAGGGCGGCGGCTTGCATATTATCGGTCAGTTGCAAAAGATGCTGGATCCGGTGGTATTGGAGTCCGTCAATCAGGATTCACCTCATCAGGTAGCCTTTTACGGCATTCCCTACGCAGATCCGGCGCTGGTGCGAGATCGCCTCGAAGTGGAAGTTTCCAGTCATGATCAGGCCATGGCGCTACTCTGTGAAAGGATCAAGCAGCAGCATCAACAATCGCCGTTTAGTCAGTTACCAGCGGTGGTATTGAGTCATTGTTTTATCGATGGCGGCGAAGGCTGCGAATCGGAACGGCCGCTCTCCATTGGCGGTGCAGATCGCGTATCTGCCGATCATTTCGGAGCCTTTGCTTACAGTGCCTTGGGACATCTGCATGGTCCTCAATACAAGGGGCGGGAAACAACCCGTTACTCCGGCTCGATTCTGAAGTACTCCTTCTCCGAACAGCATCAGCAGAAGTCGGTCACCCTGGTGGATATTAACGCTGCCGGCGAAACTCATATTGAAAAACTGCCGTTGCAGCCATTGCGGGATATGCGGATCTTGGAAGGCGAACTGCAGCAGCTGCTGCAGGCGGGGATAGATGATCCTGCACGGGAGGACTATCTGCTCATACGTTTGACCGATAAACACGCAATTCTGGATGTGATGGGTAAGCTGCGAGAGGTCTATCCCAATGTTCTGCATCTGGAACGGCCCGGCTTGCAAGCGCAAGGAGAGGTCAGAATGCAGGGACGGGAACAGCTGAAAAAAGGTGAGCTGTCGATGTTTAGTGATTTTTTTCAGCAGGTCACTGGCGACATACTGGATGCTGAGCAAAACGCAGTGGTGGAGAAAATCCTGGAAAACCTACATCGTGCGGATGTGGGCAATGACGGAGGGGCTAGCTGAGCATGCGTCCTATCATATTGACAATGTCTGCTTTCGGACCTTTCCCTGGCCGTGAGCAGGTTGATTTTCGGGCCATGGGGGAGACCCCTCTGTTTCTTATCAATGGTCCCACCGGTTCCGGTAAGACCACTATTCTCGATGCCATCTGTTTTGCTCTTTATGGCAAAACCACCGGCGACGAGCGCGAAGGCAGCCAGATGCGTGCAGACCTGGCGGCCCCAGAACAACTCACCGAGGTGACACTCGTGTTCGAGTTGGCGGGCAAATACTACCGCATCAGGCGCGTGCCAGAGCAACAAAAGCCTAAGGCCCGTGGCGAGGGCAGTACGACCCAGTCTCCTGAGGCACAGCTGTGGTTGTTGCAGGGGCCTGACAGCAATAGCCCAGATCAGGAGCAGCTGCTGGTCCCCGCAAAAGTGACCGAAGCCACTGCTACGATTGAGAAGCTTACGGGGCTTAATGCGGACCAGTTTCGTCAGGTAATGGTATTGCCTCAAGGCAAGTTTCGGCAGCTTTTGATGGCGGAATCGAAAGACCGGGAGATGATTTTCAGCCAGCTGTTTCAGACCCATATCTACAAGCAACTGGAAGATAAATTAAAAAGTCGGGCGGCCAATGTCCGGCAGCAGCGTGAACAGCAGCAACAGTTGATGGCCGGTATTTTGGAAGGTTGCAGCCTTGAATCTGAGCTGGCGCTGCAGCAGGAGTTACAATTATTACAACCGCAATGGCAGCAATTATCGGCTGAAAATAAACAGTGCAGTGCTGATTCTCAGCAGGCGACGACTGAGTTGCAAGCGGCAACTCAACTCAACCAGGCCTTTGCGCAATTGAGTCAGACCCAGGGCGCTATTCAACAGCAGCAACAACAAGCTGAGTCGATGGATAAGCAACGTCAACAGTTGCAGCAGGCCGAGTCTGCGCGGCAGATCCAGCCGCGCTTTGATCAATTGCACCACCAGCGCCAGCAACTGCTGCAGCTTGAGGCTCAGCGCCAGCAATTACTATCTGATCAACAGCAGGCTGATCGGCAGCTGGAACTCGCAAAACAGCAATCAGAGAACTGTCCGGCGTTAGAGCAGCAACTGGTTGCCAGCAAACTACGGCTGGTGCAGATGCAATCCTACCGTAACCGTGCGGCAGAGTTGGACCAGGCCCGTCAGCACAGCCAGCAAGCTGCGCAGCTGCTGGCGACCGCGACTGGCCAAACAGATCAGATCCAGAGTGCGCTCAGTGTTCTATTGACGGATAAGGAACAAGCGGAGCAGCGCTATCAGCAGTTGCAGCAGGGGCAATTACAGTTTCCTGAGAAACAGAGTCGTTTGAATCTGCTGGAAAGCGCCCTGCAATTAGCAACTGAACGAGACGCTAGCCACGCTCAACAGTTTAAACTGGAACAGCAGCTGGTATCGGCAGAGGAACGTGGCAAGCAACTCAATAGCAGATATCAACAGTCCAAGCAGCAGGCGTTAGAGCTGGAATTGCAATGGCACCAGGGGCAGGCCGCAGTGTTGGCGCAGACCCTGAAGAAAGATCAACCTTGTCCGGTCTGTGGCAGTTGTCAGCATCCCGATCCCCATCAGACAGAGCAGCATATTCCCAGCCAGCAACAGTTGCAGCAAGCACGACAGCAAACAGAACAAGATCACCAGCAATTGCTTGAAGCACGGGAGCAGTACCAGGCGTTGAGCAAAGACCGCCAGCATCTGCAACAGCAGCTCGGGGAGATAGAGCGCAAGCTCACAGAGTTTATGCCTGGGCCAGTGGATCGGGTAACCCTTAAAACTGAACAGGTTGAGCTGCAGCAGCAGCTGCAAGTGCTGTTGGCCAATCAACAGGAATTAATACAACTGACACGCCAGTTCGAGTCCATTAAAGGGCAGGAGCAAGCGCAGCGTCAGCAGTTGCAACAGCAACAAACACAGTTGACCGAACAGCAGTCACAAAGCGCTGCGACCGATGTACGCCTGCAGCAGGCCGAGGCGGAATTACCGCAAGAATTTCGCCACAGTGGCAGTCTTGAGCAAGCAATTACTGCCGTTGAGTCTGAAATAAATCAGCAGCAGGCGGCGATTGATCAGGCTCGCCAGCAGTATCAGCGGGCCAGTGATAACTGGCATCAGATAAGCGCCAGACTCGGCTCCTGTGACGAACAGCTCAAGCAGCTAAAATTGCAGTGTCAGGCCGCAGAAAAGCTGTGGGTTCAACAGTTGCAGGACAGCGCTTTTGTCTCTCAGGAGGATTTTCTGGCGGCACAGTTGTCTGAACCACAACGGCAAGCGTTAAAACAGAATATTCGCGACTACGATCATCGCTGCGCTGAACTGAGAGGCGCTCTGGAGCAGCAACAGCAGACTTTGGCAGGCAAATCGAACGCTGATCTGGGGCGCTATGAAAAATTGCTACAGCAAGCTGAGGCGCACAAGACTGAAGCTGAAAACCGTTGGCAGGAGGCAGATCGACGCTTGCTGCGGTTGCAGGACACGGCGGATAAGTTACAGCAGGCGCATCAGCAGCAGAGCGGTATCGACGAACAGTATAAATTGCTCGGTACTTTGAGCGATGTCGCCAATGGCCAGACCGGTAACAAGATCAGTCTGCAGCGTTTTGTATTGAGCGTGTTGCTGGATGATGTGCTGATTGAAGCCAGTCGGCGTTTGCAACTAATGAGCAAAGGCCGCTATCAGCTGTGGCGCAAAGAGCAGCGCGCTAAAGGCAACAAAGCCTCAGGCTTGGAGCTTCAGGTTGAGGATGCTTACACGGGTAATGTGCGCCCAGTAGCGACCTTGTCCGGTGGCGAAAGCTTTATGGCGGCGCTATCCATGGCGCTGGGTTTATCTGACGTGGTGCAGGCTTATTCGGGAGGGATCAGGCTCGATACATTGTTTGTCGATGAAGGTTTCGGCAGTCTTGATCCTGAGTCATTGGATCTTGCAGTGCGAACCCTGACAGATCTGCGTGCCTCTGGTCGCATGGTTGGAATTATCTCCCATGTTAGTGAACTAAAAGAGCAGATAAGCATGCGCTTGGATGTGGTTGCCGATAGAGCGGGCAGTCGCATTCAGCCGGTTTTATCCTGATGAATATAGCGTTAGGGGAATAGCCGTAACCGAGCAGATGGCGAAGAGATGTTTGTCTTTTGCCAGGAGAGGTCATGGACACAGAGGATCAGCCTAGTCTTAACCCGGACACCCCGTTACAGAAACTGGCTGGTTTAGGTTCAGCAGCACAGAAAAAATTACAGCAACTGGGGGCTTTCTCGCTGGCGGATGTCGCTGCAAAACTGTCCCGTGCGCAACTCAAGCAAGCTCGTCATGTTGGCCCCAAAAGTCTGCAGTTGCTTGAACAGAGTTTGCAACAGGTCGGTTTGACGTTGGCGGACAATCGTATCAACGCCAGTGCTGAGTTGCAGGTTCAAATTAGTTGTTATCAACGTGATACGGCAGCGCTGCAGCAGCAAGTCGATAGTTGGGTGCAGCTGAACCGACCCGAGCTGGAACAAGCCTGGCGTAGCCATCAGCAAGGGGCTTACGGTGATTATATTAAGGCTCAGTTGTTAGCTCTTAATGAGGTCGCTGCCGACCCACAGATTAAGCGTGAATTTGAACATCAGTTGGTTAGAACCCTGAGTCGTTATCAACGGCAGCAGCGCTATGCCCTCAGCAGGGAAGCATTGCATGATGGTATTAGGGCGCAGGCTAGAGTCCGATCATCAACCAAGAAAAGACCTTGCTGAGCGATCATCGCGTTCACCTTATCTCAGCATCAGATCAATTCCCGCGTTAATCTGGGATTGCCTGATGGCTGTCGATCAAAGATGATGCAGAGATAGTGATGCTGTAGAGGTAATACCATGTTACGCATAAAAACTATTGTTACCTTCGTATTGTTGCTGCTGAGTCTGTCTGTGCAGGCAGAGGCGCCGGAGTCGAAGCGATCCATTTTGATTGACCTGAAACTGGCTCCACATTTGCAGCAATATGCGGAGGAAAAATGGCTCGTCTACGTGTTTGCCAGACCCGCTGATAAACGTGTGCCTTTAGCCTCCAAGAAGCTGACCTTGGATCGGGTGCCGATGCTGGTGGAACTGACCGAAGCAAATTTTCTGCTGGAAAATCTGACGCTTGCCAATGCTGATGAAGTGGTGGTCTATGTCAAGGTAACCCGTCACGGCTCACCTCATAAAACCGTGGTAGGGGATCTTCTGGGAGAATCTGAACCGGTAGATTTCAAAGCAGCTAACCGACACAAGATTGAGTTGGTGATATCCAAGGAAGTGAAGTAATTAATTAGCAGGGTTTCCGATCGTAGCGAACCCTGTGATAAGGATGGCTATGGTTGAGTTAGTGGAAAAGGCCAAGGCATTTGCGATTGCAGCCCACGATGCCATCGAGCATCGGCGTAAATATGTTGATGCCCCTTATTGGGTGCATCCTCAGGCGGTTGCCGGCTTGGTGGCGTCGGTCTCCGATGATGCAGAAATGATAGCCGCAGCCTGGTTGCACGATACCGTAGAAGATACCCCCGTAACCCTGCAACAGATAGAGCAGAACTTTGGTCCAAGGGTGGCGAGCTTAGTATCCGATCTGACTGACGTCAGTCGCCCTAGTGATGGCAATAGAGCGGCAAGAAAGTCTCTGGACCGCGCTCACACAGCAAAGGCTCACCCTGACGCGAAAACCGTCAAGTTGGCGGACCTTATTCATAACACCGAATCCATTGTGCAATATGCCCCGGGTTTTGCGCGGATTTATCTGCACGAAAAGCGGCTGTTGCTGGAGGTGTTGCAAGACGGCAATGATAGGCTTTATCAGATGGCGGTAGAAAGGTTGCGGCAAGGCCTTGAGCAATTAGGCCTGCAGCAGCGTGACTCGAACTAGAGCTTCCGTCTCGAGTGCCAGAGTGTAGCGCCAGCTACCTGTCGAGTTAACGATACGCAGCACTCATCTCCCGTTTTAGCAGGGCCACGCCTTCGCGAGCTTTAGCGTCATTAGCATTCATCAGTAGCAGTCGTGAATAGTTCTGCGCGGCTACGCCCCATTTACGCGCTTTAATGGCCCGCTGTGCGCGACTGTGATAGTGGTCAGTGACGCGAGAAATACCCGCGAGGGCAGCAGGGTGTTGGGGAACCAGGGCGAGGACTTTTCGAAAAGTCTTTACTGCGTTTTTTTCCCTGGGGATAGTGAATCGATAAGCTTTTTCATGTATTTCTGCCTGTTTGAGTAATAGCTTTATTTTCGCTTCTCTGGCAGCAATCGCGGTGCTGTCGGCACTCTCTTGAGGTTGCCCGGTACTACTCTCGGTGTTGTTCGTATTGTCGTCAAAAATATGGTCTGCACTGTTGGTTCGATTCTCTGTTGAGGTGGCTATTTCCAGGGCTACTTCCCCCAGTGTCGGAGATGCCGGAGGGCTGTTTTTAAGGTTAGTTGGTGTGAGGTTATCTGCCGCCTTGGTAGGGTTGGTTTGCACAGGCGTCGGGCTATTTATACTGTCTGAGACATCGGCTTGTACTTGAGCTTCTTCGGCAAGCGCAATAACCCTTTCTTCGAGAGCAACGGCTTCCACCTCTTCCACTTCAATGTGTTGAATGGACAGGTCGTCCTTGGTTGGGGTTACGGTGGTGATTTTTTCAGCGTTCAGTTCCGGGATGAGCTCCGGTGAAAAGCTGGATTCGGCCGCCGTCTTGGTTTGTTCCAACTGGCTGTCAGGATGAACTAACGCGGGCGCTAACGGTTGGGTTGGTCGTGGTTGGGTCGATATCGGTTCTGGTATCGGAGCAGCATCAACAGCTGCAGTGGCAGCTTGGGAAAGTGGCGGGGCGCGCAGGATGCTGCCGGTCTGAGTCGCAGCTGAAGCTTGGCTCAGAGGTTGATCAGTGGTCTGGGATTCAATCCCTACTACATCCGCTAATTGCTGCTTCATTTGACGAAACAACTGGGCAGCCTCGAAATCAGGGTCCTTCGCCAGTTGCAGGTAACCGAAGGCCCCAAGTCCTAGTATCACCAGTAGTCCTACAAACAGATAAAAGGGATGTTGATTGGATTCGGGTGGCTGCTCCAATACGATTGGGGACGGAACACCCACGTGCAGCTCTGCAGGGAAAGGATCCACTGCCATTTGCTGCAGCTCTTTGCCGTCAGCTTCTGGTTGTTGAACGTTGGCAATTTCAGTGGTTTTTGCGGGCTCTAGTTCGGAGGTTTGGGACGACGAGCATGCCAAATCTATTTCTGATGCAGGGGCCTCTGTATCGTCTTGAACTGGTTTCACGGAGGGGTTGTTCAGTGCGTCGCTCTCTGGGTCCTCTATCAGATTATCGGCAGCAGTTGCTGATATATCTTCGGCTTGTAGGCTCTTTTGCTGAGCCTGAGCCTGAGCCTGAGCTGGATCTCCGTATAGCGCCGACTGGATAGATACTTCAGGAGCGGCCAAGTCGTTCAAAAATAACGGTGTATTGAGTTGCTCGCTATGACTCTTAAGTTGCGGTTTTTTCGGTGTGTCTAGCAGCGAGGCTGTAAGCAAACCTCCTAGGGTTGGATCGAACCCTGGGTTTTGATTGAGTAGCTCTAATTCATTAGGGCGATGTGCCGAGGTACCGTCAGAGTTACCGAGAAGGTCCGTGCTTGGCTCGCTATGGTTCAAACCTTTTTCGGTCAGCACTAATTCGACAATGTTTTCAGTGATTTCATTGCCGCCGGAAAACCTGGCTTCATTCACGGCGAGTTTTACTAATCGTTGGGCGTTCCTAAAACTGCCAGCAGAATGCAGCAACAAATCTTGCAGAGCATTGCTGCCGATGCGAAAGTCGCCGCCAGCCTGCTGCAACTGTTGGTCGATATAGGCTTTCATTTCCAGTTCGTTAGCCGGTGATAGAATCAGAAATTTACTCAGTAATTGCTGCTCAATATGACTGAAAACAAGCTGTTGGTGAACTCCAGGGGCAGAAAAGATAACCCCTCGCAGAGGTATCAGCGGATCATCACCAGAGATCGCTTTAGCTAAGGCAGATAAGGTGTCGGCGGGAATAAACTGACCATCATCCACCAGCAAGGCGACGGGTTTTCCACTTCTTAGCTGGTGTTTTGCGTGTTTTTGTACTGCAAGGAAGCAGCTGTCGCTATCATCTTGTTGGTAGGGTAGTCGCAGCGATTCGGCAATGGTGGTTAATAGCTCATCGACATCAAAGCGACTATAGGGCAGGTTTATTAAATCGTAGTGCTGACTCAGCTTGTCTTGCAGCTGTTTTTTCAGCAGAGATTTGCCACTACCACTAGCGCCTTCCACTAGAATAAAACCATTCTTGTCTGCCAGTATTTCTATGATCGCAGAACGGGCGGCTTTAAAGGCTGTCGTTTCTAATCCGTGAGTCATTATTATTCCGTTTAAAAATCAGACACTACGCATGAATTCAAACACATAGGCTCCAAACACTCCAGTATAGACTGGCTATTTAACAGTCTGCCAGTACCGGTGCTTAGATCTGCCGTAGTTCATTGGCCCGTTTTAGGCGATTGCCGTTCTTTCAGGTAACGGGGCACTTCTTCGATACCCTGGATATGGCGTCGAATCAGGTCCATTCCAGCTCCGGCGGTCATGGTTTGGAACGTCTTGCGGCCGTAGGGGAAAAACAGTGTTGCGGCCTTAATCTCGTCGGAATCGCCCCAGGCTAGCCAAACCAGCCCGACCGGCTTATCGGCAGTGCCGCCATCGGGCCCGGCAACACCAGAAACCGCGATCACATAATCGGCGCCACTATTTTTTAGCGCTCCCTCTGCCATCTGTCTGACGACGGCTTCACTGACGGCGCCATGATCATCAATGACTTGTTTTTCGACGCCCAGCATCTGGCTTTTGATCGTGTTGGAATAGGTGACATAGCCGGCTTCAAATACAGCTGACGACCCTGGTATTTCTGTGATTTTGGAGGCAATTAGCCCACCGGTGCAGGATTCGGCGGTGGTTAAGGTCTTACCTTGTTGTTTGAGCAGATTCACCAATGATTGATTGAGGCTACCATGACCTTCAGCAACGATGTAATTGCCGATTAGCTGCTGCAGTTTTTGAATCCATAGCTGGTGCTCAGCAGCCGCATGAACTGGCGTCTGTAGTTTTATTTCCAGGGAGGGGCTGCCAGCCCTGAAGCCCAGGCCGACGATTTCTGGCCAGCCCGGTAATTGATCCGAAATCCACTGCTGCAATCCCGATTCCCCCAAACCAAAGGTGTGAATACGGTGTAGCAACATACTTTGGCTTGGATCTATCTTTTGTCTGATGGCATCAATCAGGGTCTGTTCCATCATCGCTTTGAGTTCGCTGGGTACACCGGGGGTGCAGAGTATTTCGCAGTTTCCATAGTGAACTTTGATGCCGACTGCTGAGCCACAGTGATTGGGGATTATCTGAGCCCCTTGGGGCAGCATCGCCTGTTTGTGGTTGGCCTTATTTAACGCTGTGCCGCGGTTTTCACACCATTGGCGCAGATGGCTCAGGGCGTCAGGGTGTTCGACTAGTTCGCTGTTGGTCAAGCGTGCCAGAGCTTCTGCCGTGAGATCATCGCAGGTTGGCCCAAGGCCTCCGTTAACCAGCAGGACATCAGCCTGCTGTGCTTGCTGGCGGAGTTGCTCGACTAAGGCTTCGAGGTTGTCACCTACGGTTACTTTTTTGCTAACGGTGATGCCCAGTTCCAGCAGTTGTTGAGCGATCATCGCGGAGTTTGAGTCGACGATATCACCGGTCATTAATTCGTTGCCAGTGAGCAGTAACTGGATATTCATAGATGGATTATCTCTGAGGCTGCAGTGGCATCATCTTAACGGCAAAGCTAAAGGATGACGACACCATCGGTTATCTTTGGTGGGGGCTTACTGGTATCGGAGACTTTGGCGAAGGTGATCGACGAGATTGCTTACTCGGTGACCCAAACTACCCGTACAGGTTCTCCAAAATCGTCATAGACAACTTTCTTGCGAGGTCTGCTGGGTTTAGGCTTTTTGGGTTGGTTTTTGGATAGTTTGGCCTGCCGGTTTGCTTCGATGGCTGCAATGGCACCCGGAACCGGTGTTCGTGGTTGCTTTGGTTGTTCGAAACCCAGACTGTTATTGTTCAGCTCGCCATTGTGCAGACCACTGGTGCCAATATTTACTTGCAGCACTTCGCCGCCTTCTTTGAGGAAGTCGTCAATTTGTTTTTCGATCTCAATGCGAGCCTGGACTTTGGTTTGGGGGCGCTTCATCAGTGTTTTAGCAACTGTACTGTTGATTTAAGTGGCTTATTTTAGGCTGCGTAAGGGCGAACTCAAAGAGATAGATGAATCTATTTACAATTTGCCTTGAGAAATAGCTTGGGATTATTCCCACCCGACCACCTCTCCCTGATCAAAAAGGATAATCTGATGACGACCGTCTTTACGCTGATAGGTCCATTTTTCTGTGGTTTCACCTAAGTGTTCAATCTGCGTTGGAGGGCCCCAGGATTGCAGCACATGGTCGGGTTTCATGCCCGAGATAATAGAGTTACGGCGTATATGCTTACGAACACGTTTGTCCCACGATTTTCGTTTTTTTCGCTCTTTAATTAGCAGCGGGTCTTGCTGTTTTAGTCGATTTTCATAGGCGTCTATTTCAGTCATTACTTCAAGCTCTTTGAGCCGTTCTGGAGTAACCGCTGCAATAAGGATAACCAGGTTAGCTAAATAGGGCCTGTCTGCTGGGGTGTTAACTTCATAGTGGCTATCTTGATAGTGAACCGCTGTTACCGCTGGCTTCAACACAGTGTTCTGTGGTGCAGGTAGAGAATAGATTGGTCGTGCCGACGCAGTGCCCATGGTAGAAACCATCGTTAGAATTTGGGCAGATATGAGTGATAACGATTGCAACCTGTTCATCGCCTGAGGAGTTGGTCCTGTGGTCCGGTTATTAGAAAATCATAATATGACAATTATGGACGTTTGTGCGTGTTTTAACCGCACTTATTTTGGGGCTGTTGCTCTCCATGTGAGATTAGTCTGGTTAGGTTGTGAGGGTAGAAAGGAAAGCAGTATCTCCTCGAATCTGTATTGAAATTGTCAGTTGCTATATAGCTAACGACTATATTCGCTTGTTTTTTATGGGAATGGGCAGAGAGGCTTTAGCATTGAAGCCGATAAATTGATTACTTCTGTGAGTAGTCGCGGAGGCGGCTAAGTTACCCACAATAATATGTATATAAAAAATAGTTATAAAAAAGACCTTTATAAATATATAGTATTTTCTAATTGCAATATGTTGATTTAACTAACTCATTGAAAGTTAAAGCAATAAATTTCACGGCGATCAAAAAGCAATCAGCTCGTGCTTAGGGCTGAATTCTAGCACTCTGCACTGAGTTACGCAGAAACAATGCACAGAGTTATCCACAGTATCTGTGCATGATAATTGTTGAGGATTGGAACGCTTTCTTTGTTTTTATTGTCCCAGTAACAGAGGTGTTTTTGATAATGTTGACCATGTGATTTCTAGTCGGAGCTATCTAGTCGGCGCCATCTAGAAAGGGCCATCTAGAAAGGGCCATCTAGAAAGAGCGGGTTAGAAGGGCTAAGTTGTATATCAATGTTTTAATCGATGCTTTGAATCAGAGTGCTAGAGGTGACTGTGTTTTATCGAGGCATAATAGTACTGACCACTTTGCTATGGCTAACTGCTTGCACCAGTGCACAGTACCGTTGGCAGCATCTGCACGACGATAGTCTCTCTATGGAGTTGGCTAAAGAAGAATGTAAGGTCCTTGCTAATCAGCATGCCTCTGAGCAGGACAGCTATTATTACGACGATCACTTTTTCCATGGTGGTTTTGGTTTATCAACCTCCGGCCGCCACTCAATGTTTGGCTACAGCAGTTATGGTCTTAACTACGATCCGTATTTCGACCAGCAACGACAGTACTTTCAAGTGTGTATGAAAGCCCGAGGGTGGGAAAAGATAAAGCTCAGTAAAGATAAGCGCCAGGACGGATAGCCGCCTTACTCAACGTCCCCTTGATGTCTTTCGAACTCAGCCCTTAACCGACTAATCGTTACAGCGTTCACTATTCCATGTTCGGACTGTATTTGCCCTGGCGTGCCAGGCTATTCAATTTTGCCCTTTTCAGTAGAGCCTGTTGAGTATTCTCGGTATTTTCAGACTTCCCCTGCCAGGCCTGCAGCGCCGGCTGCTGTAATGCTCGACCATAAGAAATACTGAGTTGCCAAGGCGCTTGCTCATTGTATTGATTGATAGCATTTAGGTTAAGGGTTGCTTCTTCCGGTCCCATGCCACCGGAGAGGAAATTGATACTGGGGACGGCGGCGGGTACCGCGCGACGCAGTATTTTTAGGGTTGTAGTGGCGATTTGTTCTGCGCTACAGCCGCTGCTGCAATCCTTGCCGGGTAGCACCATATTGGGTTTTAGTAACATATGCTCTAGTGATACTCGATGCTGGTCTAATGCGTAAAAAACGGTTTTTAACACGGCTTCGGTGACCGCAGCGCAGCGCTCAATATCGTGGTCTCCGTCCATTAGTACTTCGGGTTCGACAATAGGCACAATACCGCTAGACTGGCACAGCGCTGCATAGCGGGCCAGCATCTCCGCATTGGCCGTGAGCCCCAGTCGGGTCGGGTTGTGATGACCAATGACATAGACTTCGCGCCACTTGGCAAAGCGTGCACCCAGGCTTTTGTAGTGTTCCAGGCGCTCCGTTAAACCGTCGAGACCATAGGTTATTTTGTCTCCTGGAGCGCCCGGTAAGGGCCCCAGGCCTTTGTCGACTTTAATGCCGGGGACGATTTTCTGATTCCAGGCCAGCTGTGCGATAGCGACACCATTATCGTCAGCCTGACTTAAGGTCTCTTCAAACAGGATTACGCCGCTGATGTAGTCTCCCAGGTTTGGTGTCGATAGCAGGGCGGTTCGATATTGACGGCGGCTTTGCTCGGTTGACTCTACCGATATGCCAGCAAAGCGTTTGGCGATGGTAGGAGAGCTTTCATCGGCAGCAAGAATGCCGCGTTTAGGGTCTACGAGGTCATTAATACAATCCTGTAATAGGCAGTTGCTCATGTCTATACCCCCTGAGGTAATTGCGAGTTACGTTAATAAGGAATTCTAGTCAATCAGCTGCACAACAGCCCCGTCCGGATGACATTTATCTGCAAGATTCTGTAAGTGATGGTAAAAAATTAGTTAAACTGGCGAGGTAACGGACTTTGGCTTTTGCAATTGCCGGTATATAAAGTACTTTTAAGGTATCGATAGAGGAACGGACGCGACCATGAGAATTATTGCTATAGCTATTTTTGCCAGCACCCTGATGATCACAGACCTAGCCGTGGCGGAATCCATGGGTTGGAAGTGCACCTATACCGAGGCCACCTTTGATGCGGCTTTTATGAGCAAGCCTGAGACTCGCGTTTGCCCGCAAGCTAAGTGCGCTTATGATATCCAGGTTGATACGGCGGCTGGAGCCGGCTCAGTGAATGGCATCATGGGATACGCCGTAGAGAGCAGCCCCACTAGAGTGGTACTTAGACGTAACTCTGAAAATGTGGTGATGGGCGGGTTAGATACGGCAGTATTTAGTATCGATCTTGAGAAAATGAGTTTTAAAAGTAAGAAAACTACCACCCCATCGGTCACGGTCAGCACCAAGGGCGTTTGCTCCGTGTTTTAGTCCGTTGAATAGCCTGCGGATTCCCTCAGGCATCTAGAAATAGTTTGCTGAGACGGTGAGTGTGACTATTGTTGCTGAGCGCTAGCTGGTGCCCGTTCCAGCTTCTTGGCGGCGACCTGCCATTGCGGCATATAGGTTTGTAACCGCAAGCGCTGCACGTATTCCTCACACAGACTATTACCCAGATTAGCCCCTATTTCAGTCTCTGTATCAGTGATTAATGCATCTGCAATATGTACCGCCGCTAAGGGAGAGAAACTGTCGCCCGCGGATAGCTGTGGGGTGTGGTGCAACAGGACTGCCTCGACTATGGGGGCGGGTAGTTTCCATTGCGCCAGCAGGAAGGCCCCGACTTCGCCATGAAATACCCCCAGCATGCGCTTTTCAACCAGAAATAGTGGTGTGTTCTTTTGTGCTGAAGCGACCATGATTTTTCGATAACTTTGCGGATCCTGAGAGGCCAGCACAAGTACCCCTAAATCGTGGAGCAGGCCTCCGACAAAGGATTGATCCTGGACGGCTTGGTTGGTTTTTAGATCTTTGCATATTTGTTGCGCCAGTCGAGCCACTAGCAGAGCACGCTGATTCATCCGTTCGAAAGAAAAATAGGACCAGTTTCTGTGCGGTGGATAGAGGCTGACAAGGTGGCCCGATATGGACAACCCCCTCAAAGTTCTAATACCGAGTAGGGTTACCGTTTCGTGAATGCTGCTAATTTGTCGGCCAAGGCCAAAGTAGGCAGAGTTGATGATTTTCAGTACTTTGGCAGCCAGGGCAGGGTCTTGTTCGATAATGCCACTGATATGGTCGGAGTTGCTGCGTTCTGAACTCAGCGCTTCACTGAGCTTGTGATAAATCATGGGCGGGGAAGGTAGCTGTCCCAGCGACAGCACATAGTCGCGGGTTTTCTGCTTGTGAACCAGGCCGTTTATTTTAATCAGGTATTCAACTTCGGTGGCAATGGTTTCTATCTTGTCTGGGTCTGGATATACCCGATGCACCAGATCTAAGGCGTAGCTCAATTGGGTGTTACTCAGGGGCATTCCTGGTAGCAGGATACGCACGGCCTGCGGTTGTAAGGTCATGGCTTTGATAAAACAGTCATTGTCCGCCTGAATACGACCGCTGGAGACAACCACAATAGCCTGGAAACGATTTTCTTTGAGGTAGGAGAGCATTTCGCCGTTACTGCTTACCCGCAGCACGTGCCAGTTCCGCCCGGTGTGATTGATGCGTTCACCCCAGTCGAAGAATGTTCCGTTGGTATCCAGCAGTAGTACTTTCACCGCCGCCTTCTCCATTTTGTTTGTAGTTTCCATGATAGTTCCACAAGCAATAGGTTTGCCAGATGTTGCAGCAATAGTGTCAGGTTACTTCATAGACCGTATTTTTTCGTTGATGTGCCGCAGCCAACTAGTTGTTTGCAGAAGAAAATCAGAGTTGGTTGATGTGGGTCAATGGCAGTTTAATAATAGCTGCTGTGGCCACTCAGGTGATTTCTTCGCATTTCCTCTGGAGGATAGTTTCCCATTGCAGGGTATTTGACGGCAGCCATTTGCCGCCTCTGCCGCGTTAGGCGGCGTTGTCGTAACCTGTTTTTAGCAGGGTAATGACCCTATTACACAAAGCCTGAGGCTGAAAATACGGGTTCGCCACCCTGGGCTGCAGCGGTAATGCTGAGGCCATTAGTCGCGGTAAAATCGGTTCCCTAGTTATTCCAGCACCAGATAAAGGGTTCCCATGCCACGCTGGAGCAGCATCAGGTTAGAGTCTTCCTTCACCGCGTCGGTAAACTCCTCTAGCGAGTTAACGCTGAGTTGATTGACCGAAAGAATGACATCGTTCGTTTGAAGGCCAGCGAGGGCAAGGGGGCTGCCCTTGTTGAAGCTAACCACCACGACGCCCTTGATGTCATCGCCTGCATCCTTGAGTACCGCTCCGGCAAACTCCAGTCCCTTTTCAACGGCGGGTATTGTGGTTGTTACCGGTGGGCGGATTTCGGCGCTTACCTGATGTTCTTCACCCTTGCGTAAATAGCTGATCTGCAGGTTTCGGTTCAGGGTCAAAATTCCTAAGCGGGAGCGAAGATGATCAACACCCTTGATAGACTGCTCGTTGATCTGAGTGATGATGTCTCCGACAATGATTCCGGCCTTGGCCGCCGCAGAATCGGACGCGACACTGGTTACCAATACGCCGCCCTGAGCGGCAGGGGCATTAAAGGCTTTCAGCAGTTCAGGGCTTAGCTCTTGAATAGAAACCCCCAGCGCGCCGCGACTGACCTCGCCATCTTGGGCCAGGTGCATGCTGATAGTCTTCGCCATATTACTGGGGATGGCGAAGCCGATACCGACGCTGCTGCCCTTAGGGGCAATAATCGCCGTATTTATTCCGACCAAATCGCCTCTGAGGTTGATCAGGGCGCCGCCGGAATTACCGGGGTTGATCGCCGCGTCGGTCTGGATAAAGTTCTCGTAGTTCTCGATGCCTAAGCCGGTGCGCTGCAGAGCGCTGACAATACCGCTGGTTACGGTCTGACCGAGGCCAAAAGGATTACCGATAGCCACCACGAAATCCCCCACCCGAAGCTGATCAGAATCCACCAGAGTCAGCCCGATGAGTTTGTCTGCCTCTATTTTTAGCAGTGCCAAATCAGCCCCTGGATCACTACCGATCAGCAAGGCATCAAAGCTTCTGCCATCGGTCAGGGCAATGCGGATTTTATCAGCACCGGCAATGACGTGGTGATTACTGAGGATCAGCCCCTGCTCGGCATTGACGATAACGCCAGAACCCACGCCACTGGCCCGAGGCAGCAGTCGACTTTTGCCGCCACCGGTATTCTTGAAAGTGCTGATATTAACCACCGCAGGGGCAACCCTATCGATCAAGGGTGCCAGGCTGGGCAGTATCTGGCCCTGAGCGTCAGCGGAGGGTAATGCCGCTTGCACCAATCCTGGCGCCAGCAGTAGCAATAAACTCAATGACAATAAAGGGATGGATTTCATAGGCGCTCTCAGTGCTCGGGCTCGGGGGTGCTTTGATGTGGACAAAAACGACATTGTAGCGGATCACTTTAGGCTTGGGTGGTTAAACAGCAACTTTGGTCACAGTCAGAGACTGCTCAGGTTAGAAATAGTTTCCCCTTAGAGACAAAGGCGTTTCTTAGTTAAGGCGTCGCTGAAAAAGTTCCGTGTGTCGTAACCGGTCATTCGAGAGGTGGAATAGATAGAGGATATTGCTGTGAACGCCCGGTAGAGGCAGGCCTTGTGAAAGCATAAAGACAACTGGGATAGTGAGTCAGTAAGGGTTGAGCTGCTCTTTCACTAAGCCGCGAATCCTACTCCCAAGTGCGACGCTCTCCTAGGTAGTCTGAAGTTGGTTCCAAAACAGGTATTGAGCGAACAGAAGATCATGGCAGGTGTTGAAGGAAAGTAGACATAATGTCGAGCCCTGACTTCGACCGAGGTTGCTGGTTGGAGGTCATTCGTAATGATGAGCAAGTGTTTTCGGCTTAACCGAGCACTTCGCACTGCTGGCATTAAAAATACACACGGGTAATTACCGCCCAACCCTTGCTAGATTGTTGTCAAGTTGCAGGCGCAGTCTCTGCTCATCGGCCGGGATAGTGGCTATTCTGCCCGGCGTTCCATCGGGGGATACGAATATCGCTACTCCATCCCGCAGATTGTGCTGGCGTGCAAACGTCTGCCCCTGAGGCGTTCCTAGGTCGGCCACCACAAACACCATTCGATCTTCATAGTCACCCCGGACTGCGTTAAGGCGATTGAGCGCATCGCCGCCGGCCGGGGAATAGCTTTCGAACCCCAGTACCAATGACGGCCGACCCTGGCCGATAACGGACAGATCTGCGCTCATGGGATTCATCATGGATTGGATAGTGATAAAGATGCCTGCGGACAAGGCGACGATAACAGCGAAGGGAATACCAATCCGTTTAAGCATGTGATTAAGTGCTCTCCCAAGAACAAGACTCTGGTTTAGGGCCATACCCTCCAAGGCCGGCATGGCTGTTGTCCTCTTATGGCACTAATTTCGCCCATGAGTTCCAAAGTTTTTTGGGTCGAGAAACGGGGTGGTCAGATCTTGCCTTATGCCTGCACAGGAGCAAGCGGTGGATTGGTAACGCTCACTGCGCAGTGAAGGTCATGGGTGCTGCCCATTGTCTTGTAGGCTGATAAGTTTTGCCCGAACGACCGTTTCTGGTCGATTCCCTCCAAATATAAAGTTCTGATCCATTGAACTCACGCTGCAAAGCGGCCACTCGTTGGTTAAGTCGGAGCCTGTAGCGGTCAAGCCAAATCAGATACCCCATGAAGCCACGCGGGCGCTTACTTTTTGGGGGCGCATAACTTTGGGTTATAGGCGCTATAAGATAGCTTTATTGGGACGTCTTCCTGGATTTGATTATTCTGATAACCAGGTCATAGGAGGTCCTGCTCATGTCTAGTATCGTGTCGCTACCGAGTACACCCCATCTTGTTTTCCAAGGGCTGCATGCCGTTGCTGATGTGCAGACACCAGAACATCATCCCTCCGAGCGCCCGTTGATGTCGGTCACCGAGGCTTCAGTGAGCTTCAGCCCAGAGGCCCGTGCTCTAAACGAAGGCGGGATCGAGATTATTCCCGCCGAGTCAAAAGAAGTCTTGCTTGCGAGCCGCGGCAGCCAACTGGCTCTGGACATCTATACTCGCATCGACGAGACCACTGAAGAGATGCTGGATATTGAATCCGAGGACAGTGCTGAGGAAGGCAGCACTGACGACACTGATCGCTATGACGTAACGAACCAGGTTGGTATACGAGCTTTCAGCCGGATTATCTACGGCCTGTCGTGAGTGAGGCATGCGTTACCCTTTTCACCATTGTCGGGTTGCTCTCCCCTTGCACGCCTTCCGTAGAGGGGGGGCTGGCCGACAGAAATAGCTCGCCTATAAAACGAGTCTCTACAGTCAGAGACGTTCCTTCGCCAGGCCGTTGTCGAACCATAGGCTAAACCGTTCGGGCGGTAAGGCTGCCGCCTGGATAATAGCGGAGCGTATGGCTGCTTTGTCGGGAGGAAAGGATCAGATCTTGCGTTTTTCTCGCTTAAGGGAGCTTTTTGAGGTTGGTGGTGCGTGCTAACAGCCCTCCCTGCTAGGTATTGGCTGAGCGCCTGACTTGGATTGCTGAAAAAGAAATAATTTTTGGATTTAATATGGGCTTAAGTTCGAACTAGCGAGGTTGTTGAGAGCGTTGTTGTCGTTATAACTAATTGATTTAATGGTCGGCGTGAAAGGATTTGAACCTTCGACCCCATCCTCCCGAAGGATGTGCGCTACCAGGCTGCGCCACACGCCGATTTAAAAAAGAATAGCCACAATTCCCCTAAAGCGACAATTTTTATACGGAATTATTATTACCCTGCGGTGCCGCTTGCGCCTATAATCGGCGCTCTTTTTTTTGGCTGGTTTTTATTCGTGGAATTTATACAGATCCCTCCTTTGCAGCCGTTGCTTACGGCTTCTGGTTTATCCTTTTTGCTGGTCTTTCTAGCGGAATTTGGCGATAAGAGTCAGCTGGTCTGTATGACTCTGGCGGCCCGTCATCGTCCCTGGCCGGTGCTGGCGGGGGCTGTCATTGCTTTCGCCCTGCTTAACCTGTTGGCGGTGATGTTTGGCGCTACCGTGGCGCATTGGCTGCCGCCGTTCTGGATAGCTATCGCTGTGGCGTTGCTGTTTACGCTGTTTGGTATTCAGGCGTTGATGAGTCATGAGGACGATGAGGAAGAGCTGGTGCAGCGCTCGGTACGGAGCTTGTTTGCGACCGCGTTTGTGCTGATTTTTGTGGCGGAATTTGGCGATAAGACACAGTTGGCCGTTGCTGGGCTAAGTGCGGCGCAGCCCCCGGTGGCGGTCTGGTTGGGTTCGACTCTGGCCTTGCTGGCGACGTCTGCGCTGGGTGTGGTGCTGGGGCGCACCTTGCTGCAGCGTTTGCCGTTGAGCTGGTTGCATCGGGGGAGTGGGGTGCTGTTTTTGCTGATGGCGGCGACGGCGTTCTATCAGAGCACGACTGTCGCCTGATTCCTGTCTGCGTTTAGCCCATCAAACTGAAGCATAGCGGCAGCATAATGGCGGTGAAGACGCCGGTAAGTCCCATTGCCAGGCTGGAAAAAGCGCCGGCTTTGGGGCTGATCTCGAAGGCTCTGGCGGTGGCAATGCCGTGGCCGTTCATGCCCATCACAAAGCCCATCACGCGATCATCTTTGCAGTTTAACCAGCGACTGATAAGCGGCGTAAATACCGAGCCGACGACGCCGGTGACCGCGACAATGCCGACCGCTAGCTCGCCGATACCGCCCAGTATTTCTGCCAGGCTCACCGCGATCGGAGCGGTGACGGATTTCGGTGCCAGGGATAGTAGCACCGCGACGTCTGCGCCCATGGCCCAAGCGATGGCGACCGAGAGGCCTGCGGCTAGTGGTGCGCCGATCAGTAAGGTTAGGGTGATCGGGATGAATAGCTGCCGTATATTATGGAATTGCAGGAACAGCGGGATTGCCAGAGCGACGGTGGCGGGCCCCAGCAGAAAGCTGATCCAGCGAGCGCCCGCGAAGTAGTCCTGATAGTTGATGGGCATCAGTGTGATCAAGACAACCAGTATCAGTCCGCTGGAAACAATCGGTGGTAGCCAGGCTGGATGCTTGAGACGGTTGAATATCCAAATGCCGATTTGAAACGCCATCAGTGTCATGGCTACGGGCAGCAGCGGGGTTGATGCTAAATGCAGAATCAGGCCCGTTAATGTCTCGGTGAGATGGTTAAGCAGCTCCATGATCTACAGCTCCTTTCTTTTAATCAGCCAGTTCATCAGTAGCAGGCTGATGACGATGCTGAGCAGTGAGCCGATTAAAATCGCGCTCAACAGCGGTAACCACTGTCCGTGCATGCGCTCTCCCAGGAAGAACAAGCCAACTCCGCCGGGTAGTAGTAATAATGTCAGTTGTGAGATCAGTGTCTGGCTGGTGCGCTCCAGTTCGATGCTGACGCCGGCGCGGATCATCAGGAAGACAAATAACAGCAACATGCCTATAACGCTGCCGCTGATCGGTATGTCGGTGAGGTAGTGGAGGGATTCCCCCAGTGCCCAGAACACCATTATTTGAGCCAGCGCGTAAACCATGGGTGATTCCTGTGAGTCGTGTACAGAGGCAGTAATGGGGCGGATGCTAGGCAAAAGCGTTACTTAATACAATAGAGCATTGGCTTCTACCTGTTCGGTAACTCGTTCGGCTAATTGCCAACTGTGGCTGGTATGGGTAAAGTGGCGGCGAATTTATTGCCATACTATCCGTACAGCACAGCTACTCGATTTATGATGACTCCGATAGAACGTTACCGCCTGGATCTGCAGCGCGAAGATTTTCAATACGACCCTTCTCAAGAGATGGCCGTTAAGCATCTGCAGCGTTTGTTTGATGATTTACTGGCACGGCGAAACCGTCCTCAGCCCAAGTTGATTGAGCGTATTGGTCTGCGTTTCAAAAAGCCTCCGGTGGAGATGGTGCAGGGTTTGTATTTCTGGGGTGGTGTCGGTCGTGGCAAGACCTATCTGATGGATACCTTTTACGACAGCCTGCCGTTTTCCCAGAAGATGCGCACCCACTTCCATCGCTTTATGCAGCGGGTGCATGTTGAGCTGACGTCGCTGGAAGGTGAGAAAAACCCTCTTGATATAGTCGCGGGCCGTTTCGCAGCAGAGGCCGATATCATCTGTTTCGATGAGTTCTTCGTTTCGGATATTACCGATGCGATGATTCTGGGCAGGTTGATGGAAAAGCTGTTCGGTCATGGTGTGGTGTTGGTGGCAACCTCCAATATCATCCCAGACGGGCTTTATGAGAACGGTCTGCAGCGCCAGCGTTTTCTACCGGCCATTGCCATGCTTAACAAGTGTACCGATGTGGTCAATGTCGATGGTGGCGTGGATTATCGTTTACGGGCGCTGGAGCAGGCTGAGCTTTACCATTGCCCTCTAGACGGGGAGGCAGATGCCAGCCTTAATCGCAGCTTTGAAAGTCTGGCGCCAGATCTGCGTGAGGCGATTAACGGTGAGGTCATTGATATTAATGGTCGCCCTATTCATACCCGCCGTTGCTGTGAAGATGTGGTCTGGTTTGATTTTGGCGAGCTGTGCGATGGCCCCAGAAGCCAGAACGACTACATCGAGATCGGCAAGCTTTATCATGCAGTATTGATCTCGGATGTGCCGGTTTTGGGTGGCGAAAGAGATGATCAGGCTCGGCGTTTTGTTAACCTGGTGGATGAGTTTTATGATTCCGGGGTAAAGCTGATCTTGTCTGCTGATCCCGAGTTGCGCGATCTTTATATGGGGGGGCGCTTGGAGTTTGAATTTCAGCGCACTACCAGTCGTCTGCTGGAAATGCAGTCTCAGGAGTATCTTGCCAGAGAGCACAGAGCTTGACTCTGTGTGGGTCGCGGAACTAAGCGTCTTGCTATCAGTGTGTTAGGTTTTGTTTTGCCTTTTCTGCTGGCGTTGTATTCTCTGTCTAAGGTCAGTTTTTTTGCAGGTGCAAAAGAAAGTTCTAATTAGGGCTTAACAATTGATCAGCCAATACCTATAATACGCCGTCCTTTTCTGGAGGGTTCTGTCATTCGTGCAGTGTCCTGAAGTCCGAAAAGGGATGTACGTTGTTACCTCGAATACGTAGTTGGTAACAACCAATAATTATAGGAAACGCCGAATCTTTAGGGTTCGGGGAAGATTAAAGGCAAAATCAATGAAAACTGTAAGCACCAAGCCTGCTGACGTAAAGCGCGAGTGGTTTGTCGTTGACGCAGAGGATAAAACTCTGGGTCGTCTGGCAACTGAAATCGCCCGTCGTCTGCGTGGCAAGCATAAAGCTGAATATACTCCTCATGTTGATACTGGCGATTACATCGTCGTGGTTAACGTTGAGAAAGTACGTGTTACTGGTAACAAGGCCAAGGATAAGCAGTACTATCGTCACACTGGTTACCCAGGTGGTCTGCGCTCTATTTCTTTCGAGCAGATGATCAAACAAGCTCCTGAGCGCACTCTGCAGTTTGCTGTTAAGGGTATGCTTCCTAAGGGTCCTTTGGGTCGTGCTATGTTCGCCAAGCTGAAAGTATACGCTGGCACTACGCATCCTCATGCGGCACAGCAACCTCAAGAACTGAACATCTAAAGGACGGCGGATAATGTCTACAACTCAATACTACGGTACCGGTCGTCGTAAGACTTCCACTGCTCGTGTCTTCCTGAAGCCTGGCACTGGCGCTATTACTATCAACAAGCGCACCATCGAAGCTTACTTCGGTCGTGAAGTGGCGCGTATGATCGTTCGTCAGCCATTAGAACTGACTGAACTGACTGACAAATTTGACATGAACATCACCGTTGCTGGTGGTGGTAGCTTTGGTCAAGCTGGCGCTATCCGTCACGGTATCACCCGTGCACTGATGGTGTATGACGAGACTTTGCGTCCTGTTCTGCGTAAAGCGGGCTTCGTTACTCGTGACTCTCGTATGGTTGAGCGTAAGAAGGTCGGTCTGCGTAAAGCGCGTAAGAAGCCTCAGTTCTCCAAGCGTTAATTTTAACGTTGCAGAAATTATCAAAGCGTCTGTCCCTTCGGGATAGGCGTTTTTTTTTGCCAGAAAAGACCTAGGGTATTGTTGGGCGGGCTTTTGTATTGTCTTTTTCGCTTGATGATCTCGTGTGTTTTTGTCGCTATTGCCGTTATTTATTAGGGTTTGTGTTTAGGTAGTTCGTCTAATGCAGTGCAAAAAAGCGCTAATTACCTTGTAAGAATAGGGTAATAACCTTAAAATTCACGGCAATTTTTTTTGGCTCAGAATTCTATTTTTTGAATTCATGACGGTAGACTAAGTGGCGTTTTTACCACGAGGAAAGCCGGTTATTGGGGGAAACTTAATGAGTAATGAAGGCGTAAATAAAGGACGCCGTCGTTTCTTGGTGGCGTCTACTTCTGCAGTTGGTGCAGTAGGTGCTATCGGAGCAGCGGTTCCTTTTGTGGCTTCGTGGAATCCTAGCGCGAAAGCTAAAGCGGCAGGCGCTCCGGTGACTGCTGATATAAGCAAGCTGGAACCCGGTCAGCAGATGATCGTAGAGTGGCGCGGTAAGCCAGTCTGGGTCGTTCGTCGTACCGCAGAAGCACTGGCAAATCTTGAGAAGTTGGAAGGCTTTTTGGCTGATCCTGCTTCCGAAAAGCCACAGCAACCTAGCTATGTTCCAAAAACAGCGGCTCGCGCCCTGAGGCCGGAATATGGTGTGATGACAGGTATCTGTACACACTTGGGTTGTTCTCCAGGCTATCGGCCAGAAATTGCACCAGAAGATTTGGGTGCTGATTGGTTGGGTGGGTTCTTCTGTCCTTGTCATGGATCCAAATTCGACCTGTCTGGTCGAGTGTACAAAGGGGTTCCTGCACCGACTAACTTGGTGATTCCTCCCCATTCGTACGTGGACGATAACATCATCAATATTGGTGTAGATCAGGAGACCACATAATGGGTAATCCGAATAGAAGTAAAGCCGAAAAAGGCTTGATGCGTTGGGTTGACGATCGTTTGGCAGTAACCCAAGCGTGGGAAGATCACCTAAGCAAATACTATGCTCCGAAGAACTTTAACTTTTGGTACTTCTTCGGTTCGTTGGCCATGTTGGTGCTGGTTAACCAGCTGCTGACAGGTGTTTGGCTGACTATGAGTTATAACCCTTCTGCAGAAGGAGCTTTCGCTTCTGTAGAATACATCATGCGTGATGTGGACTACGGTTGGTTGCTGCGTTACCTGCACTCGACTGGTGCTTCTGCATTCTTCGTGGTGGTTTACCTGCACATGTTCCGCGGCCTGATGTACGGTTCTTACCGTAAGCCTCGTGAGCTGATCTGGATCTTCGGTATGGCAATCTACCTGGTGCTGATGGCAGAGGCCTTCATGGGCTACCTGCTGCCATGGGGCCAGATGTCTTACTGGGGTGCTCAGGTTATTATTTCTCTGTTCGGTGCGATTCCAGTGGTAGGTGAAGACCTGCAGCAGTGGATCCGTGGTGATTACCTGATTTCTGGTATCACTCTGAACCGTTTCTTCTCTTTGCACGTGATCGCGTTGCCAATCGTGCTGCTGGCTTTGGTTGTGCTACACATCCTGGCATTGCACGAAGTGGGTTCTAACAACCCTGACGGTATCGAAATCAAGCAGAACAAAGACGAAAAGGGTATTCCTCTAGACGGTATTCCTTTCCATCCTTACTACTCCGTCAAGGATATTGTCGGTGTGGTGGTGTTCTTGTTTGTCTTCTTGCTGGTTGTGTTCTTCTTCCCAGAAGGTGGCGGTTATCTCATTGAAGCGCCGAACTTCGAGCCGGCGAATCCGTTGAAGACGCCTGATCACATTGCGCCCGTTTGGTACTTCACACCGTTCTACGCCATGTTGCGTGCGGTCACCTACCCGCTGTTCGGTGTAGATGCGAAGTTCTGGGGTGTTGTTGTTATGGGGGCAGCCATCGCCATACTGTTCGTGGTGCCTTGGTTGGATCGTAGCCCGGTTAAATCCATGCGCTACAAGGGCATGATTAGTAAGGTTTGGTTAGCGATATTTGCAGTTAGCTTTGTCCTTCTGGGTGCTTGTGGTGCGTTGCCACCATCTGATCAGCCTTCTTGGTTGGCTCCGCTGACAACTCTGCTGTATTTCGTGTTTTTCCTGGCGATGCCTTTCTACACTCGCATGGAAAAAACTAAACCCGTACCAGAGAGGGTTACAGGCTAATGAAAAAGCAACTTATTGTTCTATTGTTTGCGCTGCTGCCGATTTCGGTAATGGCCAGCAGCAATAAGGTACACCTGGATGATTTTGACTCTGACCTGAGTAACATGGAGTCTCTGCAGAACGGTATGAAGCTGTTCGTTGAGAACTGCATGGGCTGTCACTCTGCCAAGTACCAGCGTTATGAGCGTTCTGCTGATGACCTGGGCATGGATAAGGCCATGGTCGTTAAGGAGTTGGTCCGAGGCAACCAGAAGATCGGTAGCCAGATGACTATCTCTATGGATCCGAAAGATGCGGCGAACTGGTTCGGCGCACCTCCTCCTGATCTGACTCTGGAAGCTAGATTGCGTGGTGGCGCTTGGATTTATACTTATCTGAAGAGCTTCTACGTTGATCCAAACCGTCCTTGGGGTGTTAACAACAAGGTATTCCCTGATGTGGGTATGCCTAACGTGTTGGCCACCATGCAAGGTGTTCAGGCCTGTAAGGGTGAGCACTGTGAAGAGCTTGAGCTGAAGTCTGCTGGTACAATGTCACCAGAAGAGTTCGACAAAGCTATGTATGACCTGACCAACTATATGGTCTACATGGGTGAGCCTTCGAAAATGATGAGTGATAGAATCGGCACCTACGCGCTGATCTTCCTGTTTATTCTGTTCTTCTTTGCTTATGCGCTGAAGAAAGAGTATTGGAAGGACGTGTATAGCGGTTCTTGGCGCAAAGATCACTAATTGGACTGGCTGGTGGTAACACCAGTCTGTTGTCCGTTCAGCGCGGCCTTATGGCCGCGTCTGTGTTTTCACTAGTTACGTAACTTACCAAGGGGATTCTAATGGGCGTAATGACAAAACGTTCTTCAATGACCTTCTTTTCTGACGGCATGGACCACTACAGTCATAGAGTGCGTATCGTGTTGGCCGAGAAAGGTGTGGCCGTGGAGATTCAAGACGTCGATATAGATAATAAGCCAGCAGAGTTGGCTGATCAGAATCCCTATAACAGTCTGCCTACGCTGATTGACCGGGATCTGGTGCTCTATGAGCCGAATGTAATGATGGAATATCTGGATGAGCGTTTTCCTCATCCACCGTTGTTGCCTGTCTATCCAGTCGCTCGTGCTGAAAGCCGTTTGTTCATGCATCGCATCGAAAATGATTGGTGTTCGCTAGTTCGCATCATTATGCAGGGCGATGATGTCGAGGCTGTTGAGCAGGCTCGTAAAGAGTTGCGGGAAAGCTTGATAGGTATTGCTCCAATCTTCTCTGAAAAGCCTTACTTTATGAGCGACGAGTTCACGCTGGTCGATTGTTGTATGGCTCCTCTGCTGTGGCGTTTGCCGATGCTGGGTGTGGAATTTCCAGAAGCTCAGATCAAGCCGCTACAGGCGTATATGGATCGTCTTTTTGAGCGTGAGTCTTTCTTGACCAGCCTTTCTGAAGCTGAGAAAGAGATGCGCTGATTGAGTGCTGATCGATTTTAAAAAAGGGGTGCTTTGTCATCCCTTTTTTTATATAAGTTGAATATTCTATTGCCAGCTGTTCTACAGTACTAGTTAATGACAGGTTAGTGTTTTCTGGATAATCGAAAACAGCCTGTGTGTTTAATTGCCTGAGTCCAACAAGCTATGACGCCGAGCCGCGCTTATCTGATCCGTGCATTGAATGAATGGATTAATGACAACCAGAGTACCCCTTATATCGTTGTCGATGTGGGGATTAAGGGTGTTCAGGTGCCCGAAGACTACGTCAGTGACGGGCAGATTGTGCTGAATATCGCATCATCGGCAGTTAACAGTCTGTCGGTGACCAATGAGGCGGTAGAGTTTAGTGCCCGCTTTGGTGGTGTGCCGATGCAGGTGTATGTGCCTATTGTTGCGGTTATTGCGATCTATGCAAAAGAGACGGGGCAGGGTATGAGCTTTGGCAGAGAGCCTGGTGCGCCTGAGCCTCCGGTGCAGCCAACTGAGCCACCCAAAACCAAGCGTCCCGCGCTGAAGGTGGTTAAGTAGCTAGAGGGTTGAATTCGCGTTATTGCTGAGGTGCTGTTGTTTCATTAACAATAGCGCCTTGGAGGGGTAGGGTCTGAATGAATCCGCGGAGTTCTCCGCGGACCCTAAAGCAGCTTTTAGCTGATGTATTCGAACATCTTGATGATTTTCTGCACGCCGTGGCTTTTCTTAACGATAGCGACAGCCTTGTCCGCATTCGTCCGAGTTACCAGTCCCAGTAAGTAGACAACCCCGTTTTCGGTAACCACTTTCACTTGTGTTGAATTGAAGTCTTTGTCGCTGATCATGTGGGTTTTGATCTTAGCGGTGATCCAGGTGTCGTTGGTTCGAACGATGTGGGAAGTAGGCCCGGAAATGCTCAGTTCGTTATGAATGGTTCTGACCTTGCGAATCTCTCTGACGATGGTTTCGGCGAGCATGCGAGTATTTTCGTCGGGTACCTGGCCGGTGAGAAGTACAACGCCATTAAAACTAGTGACTGAGACATGAGCGTTGGCGAGGGGTGTTGATGCTTTGTTGATATTGACTAGGGCTTTAACTTCGATCAGTTCATCGTCGATAAAGCTGCCGGTGGTACGGTTCTTGGTGTCTTCTTGGATGGGTCCTTCCTGAGTTGCAGTGATGACGTCTGAGCAGCCGCTGATGAAGAGGGCGAGGCTGAGAAGCAGTATTCGGGTGATCATTATTCCATTCCGCCAAATAGTTGATGCTCTACGAGATCGCAGAGCGTATGAATGATGAGCAAATGTACCTCATGGACGAGGGCGGTGGAAGGGGATGGGATGCAGATTTCTACTTCCTCGGGAGATAGCAGGGCCGTCATGTCTCCGCCATGGTCGCCGGTGAGTGCAATGACGAGCATATCGCGGTCATGGGCGGCCTGTATTGCCTGTATCAGGTTGTTTGAGCGGCCCTTGGGGGAAAGGATCAGCAGGATGTCTCCAGGCTGCCCGAGAGCGCGAATTTGCTTGGAGAAAACTTCGCTAAAGCTGGCGTCGCTGGCAATGGCGCTGAGGGTGGAGCAGTCTGCGCTGAGGGTCATAGCGGGCAGCCCTGGGCGCTCCTGGTGGTAGCGATTCAGCATCAGTGAGCTGAAGTATTGGGCCAGGGCGGCAGAGCCGCCGTTACCGCAGCAGAGTATTTTCCCTTCCGCCAGCAGGCATTGAAATAATTGTGTGCCTGCCTGCTCGATAAGTGGCCCGCATTCTTCGATGGTCCGAGCCTTAAGATCCAGGCTTTCGTGGAAATGTTGAATAATCCGGTCTTGCAATTCCATGGAGGGTCCTGTTGATCTGCTGTTTAAGAGAGGTCAAATGCGCCGCGTATCCATTGAAACTCCGTGCCTTGAGGGCCGGGGTTACAGGCAATGACATCGAATCTGCATGGTTGGTTCTGCCAGCGAGCGTTTTTTTGCAGAAAATGTTGGGCGGCGATAATGAGCTTCTGTTGTTTGGTCCAGTTTACGGACTCTGCCGCGTTGCCGAATTTGGTGCTGTTACGGAAGCGAACTTCGACGAAAACCAGGGTCCGATCCTGCTGCATAATAATATCGATCTCGCCTCCCCGACACAGGTAGTTCTGCTGCACTGGTTTGAGACCTTGTTGTAGCAAGTAGGCCTGGGCCTGGTCTTCAATTTCCTTTCCCTTTTGGCGGCTCAAGGTTCAAGGGTCCAGGCGTTGTGGTATGCCATTTTTGAACTTGGCACAATCTAGATTGCGACTGACGAGACCGTTGCTGTTGATCGACAGGCGACCGCTTTGGCCCTGCAAATGGCTGCCGGGCACGGTTTTTAGCTGTTTCAGATAGATGGAGATGCGATAAGCGTCAGCGCCTAGGGCATAGAGCCTGCCAAAGCGTGATTGGGTGTTTTGGCGAAACAGCTCCAGTTCAGCTCTGAGTGGGTTGTCACTATCTAGCATCCAGGGCATGTCGCAGAACTGGATGCCGTTTAGATCTTGGTCCTTAGCGGGTGATGGTGTGCCCTGGTAGACATGGGAGGTCGCGTAAACCGGCAGTTTGGAGGCGTAATGGAAGGCCAGCGTAGGTTTGATCTGGCGGGCATCTCTGGCGAGTGCGGTTAAAAATACAAAATCCACATCCTGGCGTCGGCGCGTTTTAAACTCTACTTTATCACTGGCAAATTGCAGCAGGTCGCGATAGCGCTGTTGGCTGTCATCGACGGACAGCATGTTGCTTATTTTTTCCGAAAAATCATTTTCTCCGGTAAATGATTGCTGTGCGATTAGCTCGCCGCCTAGTAGCAGCCATTCGTCGACAAAGGCGTTGTGGGTGCGCTGGCCCCAGTCAGTGGCTGGAGTAAGGCTGAGCGCTTTTCGGTGGCCATCAGCCCAGGCTCTGCGGGCCGCCTGGATGGCTTCATCTTCGCCGCGAAGACCAAACTGAAACAGGTTTTCTGTGGGTTGCGGATTTTCGCTGTAATTGAGCGCTAGTGTTGGGATGCTGACGCTGGCTTGGTTCGAGAGACTGGTTAGTTTGTTTTTCGCTAAGGGGCCTATAATCATATCGATCTGCTGCGGGTCGGCACTGAGATAGAATTGTTGCATATCGGCGATCTTTTCGCTGTCGTAAAAAGTCAGTGTTGGAGTGGTTCTGCCGAGGCGTTGATCCTGAAAATGAGCCGCCAGAATGCCTTCTATGATGGCGGCGGCTGGCGTGGCAAGTTTACCTGTTTGTGGCAGTAGAACAGCGATCTCGGATAGTGGTTGTGCCTGTTGCGACAGTACTAGGGCTAACTCCTCAGGCATATGGGTGGCGGCAGGGTGTAGGTTCCATAGTTGCTGCCAGTCACTCAACGCTTGGCTGCTCTGAAGGATGTCAGTGCCTTTAGTTCGTGTGGTTAGGGCTAATTCGTACCAGCCTTGCTGTAAGTAGCTGTTTTCTGGATTGGTGGTGTTTGTCTGCAGTTCTTCGGTGCTGAGGTTTTTAAGTAAAGTCCAAATGGTGTTGTTGATTTTGCCGCGCTCTTTATTTTCGGCAAGGGCGCTGCGTTCTATCAGCGAATCGAGTGCTGCCAGGCTGTTACCGAGCAGGTTCTGATTGGCTAATTGCAGATCCGCCAAGATCTGCTGTAGTTCGGCTGACAGGGTGTCGGGCTGGGTGACTCTGGACAGCCAGTCGAGACTGAGTTGTGGGTTGAGTCGGGCGTGTTCTATTCGGGCTCTAAGTAGCCAATATACCTGCTCTCGCTTGATGGAAAGCATTAGCGGATTGATGCTTTCGAGTAGTAGTGCTGCGCGGTCAACCCTTTCGTCATTAAAAAGGCGTTCAGCAGCTTGTAGTGTATACTCCGTTTTTTCCAGCGGGGCGGCGGATTCTGCCTGTAGCAGCAGCTGTTCTATTTCCGTCAGCTCGCGCCCATCGATGGTTGTTTGCTTAGTATCGTCTTTCGGGCCAGTCGGTGGGGTGCTGCAACCCTGGAGAAAAATCATCAGCACAGAGAGGCAGGTCAGTAATAACCGGTTTGCAAATCTTGTCATAGGTCGTCGTAGTCTCTCAATGCTGAAATAAGATTTCAGTTGCGCTCGCTAGTCGAGTTTGTCAGTAAACGCTTAACTTTCAGAATGATGCAAAATGGCTGATACAACGTTATACATCGTCTCCACCCCAATAGGCAATCTCGGTGATATGACCCAGAGGGCCATCGAAACCCTTAAATCTGTTCAGCTTATTGCTGCTGAAGATACTCGTTATAGCAGTCGTTTGTTACAGCACTTTAACATTAGTACCCCCATGTGGGCCTGTCATGATCATAACGAACGAGCGCAGGCCGATAGAATACTACAGCGTTTATCTCAGGGCGAAAATATAGCGCTGATTTCTGATGCTGGCACGCCTTTGATCTCAGATCCCGGCTATCACTTAGTATCCAAGGTCCGAGCAGCGGGCTACCGTGTGGAGCCAGTGCCTGGTGCTTGCGCCTTGGTGGCGGCGCTGAGTGCGTCTGGATTGCCTACAGATCGATTCCTGTTTGAGGGATTCTTGCCCGCTAAGTCGAAAGGTCGCCTTGATCGTCTGACAGAAGTCGCTGAAGAACCTAGAACCGTTATTTTTTACGAATCTCCGCATCGGTTGCTGGATACTCTGCAGGCCATGGTAGATGTGTTCGGCCCGGAACGTCGGGTGGTATTGGCGCGGGAGTTGACTAAGACCTTTGAAACTATTCATGGGGATAGCATCGAACGTTTGCTGCAGTGGGTAAAGGCAGATTCAAACCAGCAGCGCGGAGAGTTCGTGTTGATGGTGCAAGGAGCTGAGCCAATTTCTAGTGAAGGTCTCGACTCGGAAACGTTGCGTGTATTGACGCTTCTGTTGGAAGAGCTGCCGCTTAAGCAGGCTGTTGCGTTGGCCACTAAAATTACCGGGGAAAAGCGGAAACTGCTCTATCAGACGGCGCTGGATATGAAGGAGTCGTAGCAGGGCTACAGTGAAGCAATTGTCCGCTTGATTTTGTCGGTTGAGTTCGTGCTTAAAGCAGCGTAGGATGCGCCGCAGAGTCCGCTGGACAGTCGCCGCTCAAGCTCTTCGGAGTGCGGGGGGAGGAAAGTCCGGGCTCCATAGGGCAGAGTGCCAGGTAACGCCTGGGGGGCGCAAGCCTACGGAAAGTGCAGCAGAGAGTAGACCGCCTAAGCATCGTTTTCGGACGACGCCGGTAAGGGTGAAAGGGTGCGGTAAGAGCGCACCGCGTGGGTGGCAACATTCCACGGCATGGTAAACCCCACTTGGAGCAAGACCAAATAGGAATCCTTTTGACGTGGCCCGCGTTGGATTCGGGTAGGTCGCTTGAGGCCTGTGGCGACGCAGGCCCTAGATGAATGACTGTCCACGACAGAACCCGGCTTATAGGCGGACTCTATTTATTTTGATGGTGCTATGTCTCGCTTTTGTGAGTGTGTAGCTTCGTTTCAGACAAAAGACGTATTGGTGTGATCTACGATTGCTTGCTATCTTAAGTCTTGTAAGCGACGTAACGTCGTGTTGGCTATATAACGATAACGGGCTTTTTGTTTCTGTGAAACGATAGGATATCTTGATGAAGTTTTCTCAGGTAGTCGTCGCAATGATTGCTGTGCTGGTTGCCGGTCTTTGCTGGAGCGCCGAATCGCTAATTGTTCAAAGCCAGACAGCCATCGCTCGTGATGTGAATTTGTTTGTTGGACAGTCCTCTCCTAAAAAAACATTTAAGTTTTCCCGCGGCGAAGCTTGGCTTGATGCCAATGGTAGCTTTCAACTCAAGATTGAGGTGAAGCACCATAAGTTGCTATGTGCTCAATACCGCACCGCTATTCGTTTCGGAGAAGGTGACCCGGGCTGTCAGCAGGTGATCTGGGATGAGGACTCGATCAAGCTCACCAGCAAGCGTCAGTGTAATAGTGCTATTCTGGAGCACGTCGGTGGTAATACGATTGAGTCCTTGGCGCAGCAGTACTCTGGGCTGACCTGTGCTCAGGTGGAAGTTAGCTGTAGTGGTAGGTGCCGCTAATCAATATTGTTATTGGCGGCGGGGTTGCTGCTTTTTTAGGTGTTTTTTTACCCTCATAGTTTTCACTTTGTTTGTTGTTGTTAATTTCTGCAGTTTTTCCCTTCTCGTTCCAATCTCGTTGTTTTTAGTCGCGTTTTCTCTTTCGTTGTAAACCATCGGTTTTGTTTGTATGTGCTCGGTTAATAAACAGTGAAGTTTATTGACCTGAGGCAGGGTTCTCCGGTGGGGCAATGTGGTTAATAAATCCATTCTCTGTGCTATAGTGGGAAAAGGTGGGTAAATGTGTCTTTATGTGGGTTTTCGGTTAAAAGCTAGGCGGAAGAGCAGATGTTCAGAGGGATCAATCCAATCAATGTTGACGCTAAGGGGCGCATGGCAATGCCAGTGCGCTACCGCAGTGTCATTGTTGACGATTGTGAGGGGCAGATGGTGGCAACCATCGATACCGAATCCCGATGTTTGCTGATGTATACCCAGCCAGAGTGGGATCTGATACAGGGCAAGATCGAACAGCTGTCCAGTTTTAATCCGGCTACTCGGCGGATTCAGCGATTACTGATCGGTTATGCCACGGATCTTGAGATGGACGCTAATGGTCGCTTGTTGTTGCCCGCGACATTGCGGGAATACGCCGGCCTGGAAAAGAAAATCATATTACTGGGGCAGGGTAAAAAATTTGAGATCTGGAGCGATGAAAATTGGTCCAAACAACGGGATGATTATCTCGATGATGCCGCCGGAGGAGTTGTCCCGGATGAGCTGTTATCTATATCGCTTTAGTCAATGTTGAGGACGGCTGGATGAGCAACGCCTACAAACACATCACCGTTCTGCTGGATGAGGCCGTCGACCGTCTGATGGCGGATCCTGACGGCTTTTATATCGATGGTACCTTTGGTCGCGGTGGTCATTCACGGTTATTGCTTTCAAAGCTGGGAAGCAATGGGCGTTTATTGGGGATCGATAAAGACCCACAGGCTATTTTGGAAGGGGAGAAGCTGGCCGCTGAAGATGCTCGTTTTTCCATCGCTCATGGATCCTTTGCTGAGCTGCAGAGCCTCATTGATGAGCGTGGCATGAATGGCAAGGTTGACGGCGTGCTATTGGATCTTGGCGTTTCGTCGCCGCAGCTTGATGATCCAGGCCGGGGCTTTAGTTTTCTAAATGATGGTCCTTTGGATATGCGGATGAACCCTGACGTTGGCGAAAGTGCCGCGCAGTGGTTAGCGCGGGCTAAAGAGAAAGAAATTGCCGATGTGCTCTATACCTACGGTGAAGAACGTTTCGGTCGTCGCATCGCCCGAGCCATCGTTGAGCAGCGTCAGCTTAGTCCCATTGAGACAACCGCGCGTTTGTCGGCGATAGTCGCGGAAGCAAATCCCAAATGGGAAAAAGGTAAGAACCCGGCAACTCGTGCGTTTCAGGGTATCAGAATACATATCAATAAAGAGCTTGATGATATTCATGCCTGTCTTGATCAGGCGTTGGAGGTTATGTCAGTTGGTGGCCGCTTGGTGGTGATCAGTTTTCATTCTCTTGAAGATCGAATTGTTAAGCGCTTCATTCGCAAGCATGTGCGCGGTGATGATGTTCCTAAGGGGCTTCCGATTACCCAGGCAATGCTTAATCAAAGAATGAAATCTTTGGGCAAGCCCGTTAAAGCCGGGAGTGATGAAGTTGATAATAATGTTCGGTCTCGCAGTGCCATTATGCGAGTGGCTGAGAAGATTGCCTGAGGCGGTAGTGATGGCTGGCAACGGGGCAAGACGGACCGGTTTATCTGCAGTGCAGGTGGGTCCTAACGGTGGAATTCCAGTGGCTTGGAGAAGGGGGGTTGCTGGGGTTCTGACCGTTTTTATCGTCCTGAGTGCATTGTCAGTGATTTACAGTGCTTATCTCTATCGTCAGCTTTTCAATCAACAGCAGCAGATGTTGGAGGTTCGAGATCAGCTGCAGGTTGAATGGGGGCAGTTGCTGTTGGAGCAAAGTGCTATGGCAGCTCATAGTCGAATCGAAAAAATAGTGACGAAAAAGCTGGATATGTATGTGCCAGCACCCGATGAAATAGTGGTGGTAAGACCTTGAATGATCAGGCCGAGACAGCAGTAAGCCATTTTTATGCCTGGCGGTTCCGTCTGGTGTTGCTGGTGTTGTTGTGTCTGGCTGCTGTGATTGTTGGTCGAATTGTTTATCTGCACCTAATGGATGTGGAGTTTCTGCAAGGGCAGGGGGATGCTCGCAGTTTGCGTATCACCACCATGCCCGCACATCGAGGTATGATTTTGGATCGCAATGACGAGCCTTTGGCCGTTAGTGCTCCGGTAAAAAGTATTTGGCTGAATCCAAAAGAATTCGTTGCCGATGAGTCCCAGTGGAAGCAACTGGCCAAAGGCGTAGGGCTTAGTACTGGGTACTTGAAGCGCTTGGTGAAGCGCAATCAAGGTAAGCAGTTTCTGTATTTAAAACGGCAGATGATACCCTCTGATGCGGCTAGTGTGCTGAATCTGGGTCTGCCTGGAGTTTACGCCGAGGGCGAATACAAGCGTTATTATCCGGCCGCAGAAGTAGCGACACATGTTGTTGGTTTTACCGATGTGGATGATGTTGGCCAGGAAGGAATGGAGCTGGCGTTTGATGAGTGGCTGAAAGGTGAATCCGGCAAAAAGAGGGTGCTAAAAGATCGCATGGGTCGCACCATTAAGGATATTCAGGCAATCAGCGATGCCAGCCCCGGGAAAGATTTACAGTTGAGTATTGATCTGCGGATTCAGTATATGGCATACCGGGAGCTTAAGGCTGCCGTGCAGGCGCACCGGGCTAGTTCTGGCTCTGTTGTGATTGTTGACGTCGAAACGGGCGAGATCTTGGCGATGGTTAATCAGCCGTCGTACAACCCCAATAATCGCAAGCGCATAAAAGTGGCGCACCTTCGTAATCGGGCAACCACAGACACTTTCGAACCAGGGTCGACGGTGAAACCTCTCACTATTGCTGCGGCGCTGTCGAGTGGAAAATACAATGTTAATTCTATCGTTGATACTTCCCCCGGTTATGTGCGTGTGAAGGGTAAGACTATTCGCGATCATCGCAACTATGGCGAGCTCAATATCACCGGCATCATTACCAAATCCAGCAACGTCGGGGCTAGCAAGTTAGCGTTGAGTCTGCATAAGGATTCGGTGCGTAATCTGTTTTTCAACGCGGGTCTAGGGCAAACCAGTGGTATCGGTTTTCCGGGTGAACGGGTAGGTAAATTGCCTCACCACCCAGCTAAGCGATTAGTGGAGCGAGCAACCATGTCCTATGGCTATGGTCTTGCAGTCACTCCGTTGCAGCTGGCTCAAGCCTATGCCAGTTTGGCTGCCGGTGGTGTTAAGCGGCCATTGTCATTGTTAAAGGTGGCTGATGAGGTCCGGGGGGATCGTATCATGCCTGAAAAGGTTGCTCGGCAAGTGGTACGAATGATGGAAACCGTTACCCAAGAGGGTGGCACTGGGCGCCGTGCACAAGTTCCTTCGTTTCGGGTTGCCGGTAAGACAGGTACGGTTCATAAGGTGGGTCAGCAGGGTTATGAAGATGATCAGTATGTCGCAATTTTTGCCGGCATAGCCCCAGCCAGTAATCCCCGCTATGTCACTGTAGTCATGATTGATGATCCCAAAGGTGAAGAATATTACGGCGGCGAAGTCGCAGCACCAGTGTTTTCCCGGGTGATGGCTGGAACCTTGCGATTGATGAATGTGGCACCAGATGTTATGCCGCCTTCTCTTGAGCAGCAGATGGCGTGGAACTGAGATGAGCATTGCCAACTACCAGATGACGTTGCAGCAGTTGTTGCCCGATGTGGCAGCAATGTTGTCGTCTATGGGGCATGACAAGCTGTGTTTTTCCGGTTTGACCATCGATAGTCGCAAAGTGAAGGCGGGCGATCTTTTTCTAGCCTGTCAGGGAGCTACTGTTAATGGCATAGGTTTTGTCGACAGCGCGATAAAAAAAGGTGCCGAAGCCGTGCTGATTAATAGTCAGCAGACGTTAAAGAATTGTCCTGTTCCGGTTATACCTGTGCCTAATCTGGAGCAGAGACTGGCCGAATTTGGCGGCCGTTTCTATCAGCAGCCTTCTGCCAAAATGCAGGTGGTGGGTATTACCGGTACTAATGGTAAAACCTCTTGCAGTCATTTTATTGCACAGGCATTAACGCTGTTATCCAGTCCATCGGCGGTGATCGGAACCAACGGTTATGGCTTCCTGGATAACCTGAATCGTGCCAGTCACACCACGCCTGATGCTTTATATCTGCAGCGCCTTTTGGCAGAAATGCTTGAGCAGGGTGCAAATAATGTGGTGATGGAGGTTTCCTCCCATGCACTGGATCAGGGGCGCGTTACTGGGGTTCAGTTTGATCAGGCTGTATTCACCAATCTGACCCGCGATCATCTCGACTATCACGGAGATATGCAGAGCTATGGTGCCGCCAAAAAAGCGCTTTTTTCGGATTTTGGTGTTCACTACGCGGTCCTCAATCTTGAGGATGCTTATGCGGCAGAATTGATCGCTGTTATTTCAGGCGGCGTAGAGATCTTGGGTTACGGCATAAAACAGTCGCAACTGGCGCAATCGGTGCCACAGATCTGGGTTGAGAAGCAGCAGTTGTCAGCCGGAGGCATTGAAGCCACCTTGAATACGCCAGCGGGGCTTATTAGTTTTAGCTCGACTATTTTGGGTGGTTTTAACCTTTCTAACCTTATGGCTACAGTGGCTGTGTTGTTAAATATGGATTTTTCGCCAGACGCCATCGCAGCCGTGTTGGGGCAGTTGCAGGGTGTTGATGGTCGTATGCAGCCTGTAGCAGAAATCAACGATAGGTTAATCGTTGTCGATTATGCCCATACCCCAGATGCTTTAGAGAAAGCGTTGCTAGCGTTGCGGAATCATTGCCGAGGTAGCTTGTGGTGCGTTTTCGGTTGCGGTGGTGATCGTGATCGCGGTAAACGCTCTGAAATGGCAGCAATCGCTGAAAAGTATGCTGACCGGCAGGTGGTTACCAGTGATAACCCTCGTTCAGAGCCTGCGGAACAGATAATTGAAGAGATTCTTGCTGGTTTTAGCCACCGAGATAATCTCAGCGTTGAAGGAGACCGTCGCCAGGCCATCGCGTTGGCTGTTGCCCAAGCTCAGGCCGGTGATGTCATTCTTGTGGCTGGCAAGGGTCATGAGGATTATCAAGAAATTGGCGGTGTACGTTATCCCTATAGCGACAGCGAAGTTATTCGATCTTTGCTGTCTGCAGCAGGAGGTCCAGCATGATCGACCTGTTTAGCCTGAAGATGCTGGAAGAACCATTACAGGCAACCGATATTCGAGGTGATGCCGAGTTTCAGCGGGTGAGTACGGATACCCGCAGCTTGCTGCAGGGGGACTTATTTGTTGCGCTCAGTGGCCCTAATTTCAATGGCAACGGCTTTGTAAAGCAGGCTGCTGAGAAGGGTGCTTGCGCTGCAGTCGTTACGGAGTTGCAAAATATCGACTTGCCACAGTTGCTGGTCGCTGATAGTCGTCAGGCGTTGGGCGCTATTGCTCGCCTGAATCGGCAGCGTTATCAAGGAAAACTGGTAGCGATCACCGGCAGTAGCGGAAAGACCACGGTAAAGGAAATGCTGGCTGCCATTTTGGCAACCCAGGGTGAAGTCTTAGCAACCCGTGGGAACCTAAACAATGAAATAGGTGTCCCTTTAACGCTGCTGGAATTGAATGCGCAACATCGTTATGCCGTGATCGAGCTGGGCGCTAGCGGTTTGGGTGAAATCGCCTACACCGCTGGCCTTGCGCAACCTGATGTGGCGTTGCTTAACAATGCCGGGGGCGCTCATCTTGAAGGCTTTGGTTCGCTGCAGGGCGTGGTTCAGGCCAAAGGTGAAATCTTTGAGGGGCTTGGTGAGACGGGCATAGGTATTGTTAATCTCGATGATGATAATGCGGATTTTTGGCTAAAGCAGTTGCAACATCAGAAGCGCTTATCCTTCAGTCTGCATTCTACTTATGCTGATCTGTTTGCCAGTCATCTGGAGTCTTATGCGGATGGCTGTTACGGATTTGTGCTCAACACTCATAATGGACAAATTACCATACGACTGAGTGTGCTGGGCCGTCATATGGCTTCGAATGCGCTGGCTGCCGCTGCCGCTGCCAATGCGTTGGGGGTTGATCTCGCTGCCATTCAACAAGGGCTGCAGGCGTTTCAAGGCGTGCCTGGGCGGTTAGCTGTTAGTGCTCACTTCAGTGGCGCGCGCATTATTGATGATAGTTATAACGCCAATCCTGACTCAGTTAAGGCGGCGATCAGGGTGCTGAAAGATTTGCCAGGACAGCGGGTTTTGGTCTTGGGCAATATGGCCGAACTGGGTGATGACACCGTTGCGTTGCATCAGCAAGTTGGGCAATTTGCTGCGGAAAATGGTATCGATCTGCTGCTTGCTAGTGGTGATTTGGCCGCCGCCGCAGCCGAGACATTTAAATCTAATTCTGGTCAGGCCCGAAGCTTTGAAAGCAACGAATTGTTGTCAGACTGGCTACTACGACATGTAAATAAAGAGATGGTGATTTTGGTTAAAGGATCAAGAAGCGCGGGCATGGAAACAGTGATAAAGGCACTCTCAGCTGAGGGGAACGAATAACCATGTTATTGCTATTGGCTGATTATCTCGAGCAGTTCGATGCTGGCTTTTCAGTGTTCCAGTATCTGACCCTGCGGGGAATCCTGGGCGTGCTAACGGCACTGGCTATTTCTGTGCTGGTAGGACCGGTAATGATACGCCGACTGGCGCATTATCAGATCGGTCAATCGATACGGAGTGATGGTCCAGAATCCCATCTTAGCAAGGCGGGTACGCCAACGATGGGTGGGGCCCTGATATTGGTCGCTATCGCCTTGAGTACGCTGCTGTGGGGTGATCTGAGTAATCTTTATGTGTGGGTGGTGCTGCTGGTTACGCTGGTGTTTGGCGCGGTTGGTTGGGTTGATGACTACCGTAAAGTTGTGGAAAAGAATTCCCGCGGTTTGCCGGCGCGGTGGAAGTATCTCTGGCAGTCTGTTGGTGGCTTGGGTGCTGCCGTGATTCTTTATCTTAGCGCCTCTACCCCGGCGGAAACGCAGTTGATAGTGCCTTTTTTCAAAGAAATAGTGATCGATATGGGGCTGTTTTTTATCGTATTCACCTACTTTGTGATTGTTGGTACCAGTAATGCCGTCAATCTCACTGATGGCCTGGACGGACTGGCGATTTTGCCCACCGTGCTAGTGGCAGGTGCTCTGGGTTTGTTCAGTTATCTGAGCGGCCATGTTCGCTTTGCCGAATATCTGCAGATTCCCTATATCGCGGGCTCCGGTGAACTAATCGTATTCTGTGGCGCAATCGTTGGCGCTGGATTCGGCTTCTTATGGTTTAACACTTATCCCGCTCAGGTGTTTATGGGCGATGTGGGTGCCCTAGCACTCGGTGCAGCATTGGGCGTAGTCGCTGTCATCGTGCGCCAGGAATTGGTGTTGGTGATTATGGGAGGCGTCTTTGTAATGGAAACCGTCTCCGTGATCCTACAGGTGGGCTCCTACAAGTTGACCGGGCGACGAATATTTCGCATGGCACCCCTACATCATCATTTTGAGTTGAAGGGTTGGCCTGAGCCTCGGATCATTGTGCGTTTCTGGATTGTCACGGTAATTCTGGTGCTTATTGGACTGGCATCACTGAAAATTCGATAGTCAAAGAATAGATATTTGGAGATTTAGGCTGAAAAGTCTGGTGGAAACTGAAGATGACATTAATCGGTAGTGACAGATACAGCATCGTCATCGGTCTTGGTAAGACCGGGCTGTCCTGCGCCCGTTTTTTGGCGTCTCAGGGAGAACGTTTCGGCGTCGTCGATACCCGAGAAGCCCCCGCTTTACTCACTGAATTCAAACAAAGTCATCCCAATATTGCTGTCGAGTGTGGTGACCTTGATGCCGAAACTCTGTGTCATGCCTCGCGATTGATCGTCAGCCCAGGGGTTTCCCGCCAGCATCCTGCTATTAAAGCTGCAGAGGCTCAAGGGGTAGAGATTGTTGGTGATATCGATCTGTTCTGTCAGCAGGTGACGGCTCCTATTATTGCCATTACCGGGTCTAACGCTAAGAGTACCGTCACCACCCTGGTGGGTGAAATGGCGGCTAATGCCGGTATTAATGTTGCCATTGGCGGTAATCTCGGTACGCCGGTATTGGACTTGCTGCAGCAGGGCGAGAAAGAACTCTATGTCTTGGAGTTGTCCAGTTTTCAGCTTGAAACCACCCGCGCGCTAAGAGCAGCAGTGGCGACCGTACTGAATGTCAGTCCTGATCATATGGACCGCTATCCCGATTTGCTGTCTTATCATCGAGCCAAACACCGGGTCTACGAAGGCTGCTCGAAAGCGGTGTTTAATGGCGATGATGCTCTCACTCAACCGCTGATTCCTGATCAAGTACCCCGCTGTCAGTTTAGTATTGGAACGCCCGATCTGGGCCAGTATGGCGTTGTTGAAGAGGACGGCGTTCAGTTCCTGGCTTGTGGTCTGGAATTGTTGATGCCGGTGCAACAGCTGAAGATTCCGGGTCAGCATAACGTCTCGAATGCATTGGCGGCTTTGGCGCTGGGGAATGGGGTTGGTATCCCCATGGCGGCGATGGTCGATACCCTGCAGAGTTTTTCCGGTCTCGAGCATCGTTGCCAATGGGTACGTGACCTTGAAGGCGTACGTTATTTTAATGATTCGAAAGGCACCAATGTCGGCGCTACCTTGGCCGCCATCGAAGGGCTTGGCGCTCAGCTTAATATCGAGGGCAATGGTCGTATCGTGCTGATTGCCGGTGGCGATGGCAAGGGAGCTGACTTTTCTGAATTAAAAGCGCCGATGCAGCAGTGGGGACGGGCAGCGGTGTTGATCGGTAATGACCGTGAAGCCATCGCTGAAGCATTGGCGGGTGCGGTTGAGATTCGTGGTGAAGAGTCTCTGGCGGCAGCAGTATCCTGTGCACGAGCTTTGGCTCAGGCCGGTGATATTCTGTTGCTATCACCTGCCTGCGCAAGTTTTGACATGTTTAAAGGATTTGAAGATCGCGGCAATCAGTTTATGACGTTAGTGGAGGGGTTGGGATGAAAATGCCGGCTGCTTTGTCTAAGTTGAAATTTTCTGCTCAGGTTGATCCACAGCCCTATGACAGTTGGATGTTATTCAGCGCTATCAGCCTATTGCTGGTAGGTTTTCTGATGGTTACCTCGGCTTCCATGGAAGTGGCCGGTGTGCGTTATGATACGCCCTTCTATTTCTCCATCCGCCACCTGATTTTTATCGTCCTGGGCTGCTTGGCTGCCCTAGTTACTTTCTTCGTGCCTTCTCGGTTTTGGCAGCGTACCGGGCATTGGTGGTTGCTGGTGTCGTTGATTTTGTTGGTGGCCGTGCTTATTCCCGGCATTGGTCGCGAAGTAAATGGCAGTAGTCGCTGGATATCGATGGGGCCGATAAACCTGCAGGCATCGGAGCTGGCGAAGCTGTTTATGATTATGTATCTGGCCGGTTATCTAGTACGACGTCTGGATGAAGTCCGCAGCCAGTGGAGTGGTTTTGCCAAACCCATGGCGGTGGTTTCCATCTTTATCGTATTGCTGCTTCTTGAACCGGATTTCGGCGCTGTAGTTGTGATGATGATGGCAGTGCTGGGTATGATTTTCCTGAGTGGTATACGCCTGAGTCAGTTTGTTGTGGTGATTATCGGCAGTATCTTGTTGGTGGCCGGTATGGCTATTTCGCAACCCTATCGGATGCAGCGGCTGATTACCTTCCTGGATCCCTGGGCAGATCCTTTTGGTAGTGGTTATCAGCTGTCACAAGCGCAGATCGCTTTTGGCCGGGGTGAAATTACGGGTCTGGGATTAGGCAACAGTGTGCAGAAACTGTTTTATCTACCAGAAGCCCATACCGATTTTGTGTTCTCGGTGTTGGCTGAAGAGCTGGGGCTGATTGGCGCGCTGGGGATGGTTATCTTATTCGCGATCCTGATCGTGCGTGCTTTCTATATAGGTCGTAACTCTGAACTGTTGCAGCGCCGCTATCAGGGCTACGTCTGTTACGGCATCGGCCTGGTCTTTTCTGCCCAAGCTTTGATCAATATTGGTGTTAACGTCGGCGTGTTACCCACCAAAGGGTTGACTCTTCCTCTGGTTAGTTATGGTGGCAGTAGTTTGCTGGTGTCGATGGTGATGTTGGCGATACTGAGTAGAATCCATTTCGAAAATTTCTATCTGCAGAAAAAGACCGATCAGGCCGCGGCTAAGAAAACGCGTAAAAGCAAAAAAAGTTCTGCCGCAGCCGGTGTTGGTGATATGGCCCCTGAGGTGGTGTCATGAGCCGCGCGATTATGAATAGCTCAACCGTGCTTATTATGGCGGGCGGAACCGGCGGGCATGTTTTTCCAGCCTTGGCGACGGCAGAGGTCTTGCGCGAATCTGGCGTTAGCGTGCAGTGGTTAGGGACAGCGGCAGGTATTGAAGCTGATCTAGTGCCTAAGGCAGATATTCGCCTTAACTGTATCAGTGTCAGCGGTATGCGCGGCAAAGGCCGTTTAAGTCTGATATTGGCGCCCTTTAAGCTGTTGCGGGCTTTGTTTCAGGCACTATCAGTGGTGCGCCGGGTGAAGCCCGACTGTGTCTTAGGAATGGGTGGTTTCGCCAGTGGCCCTGGCGGCTTGGCAGCTTGGTTACTGGGTATACCTCTGTTGATTCACGAGCAGAATGCGATTCCCGGCATGACCAATAAAGTATTGTCGAAGTTGGCGCGGCAGGTGATGGAAGCTTTTCCTGGCGCCTTTAAAAACGGTGTAGAAGCACTTTGTACCGGTAATCCTATTCGCCAGGATATCGTTGAGGTTGAGGTGCCTGAGGGCCGGTTTGAAAACCGTCAAGGTGCGCTTAGAGTGCTGGTGGTTGGCGGCAGTCTGGGTGCTCAAGCAATCAATGAAGCGGTACCTCAGGCTCTGGCATTAATGACGCCAGAGCAGAGACCGGAAGTCTGGCATCAGGCCGGTAAGAGAAATATAGAGTCAACGACTCAACGTTATAGTGATTTAGCGTTGGCAGGCAAGGTTGTGGCCTTTATCGACGATATGAACAGTGCCTATGGATGGGCTGATTTGGTGATCTGTCGTTCCGGAGCGTTAACGGTTAGTGAGCTCTGCGCGGCAGGTGTGGCATCAGTGTTGGTGCCTTTTCCCTATGCGGTGGACGATCATCAAACAGAGAACGCACGCTTTATTACTGATCAACAGGCGGGTGTACTGCTGCCTCAAAATGATCTGAGTGCTGAAAAACTTAAATCTTTACTGCTGCAATTTGACCGTAATGAACTACAGGCTATGGCTCAAAGAGCTCGTGATTTGGGGCAGGCCAATGCCAGCGAATTAGTCGCACAGCAGTGTTTGCAATACACACCAGGAGTTGCCCGTGAAGGCTAAGAACAGATATCAATATGACGTACCGGAGATGCGCCGCATCGGCTGCATCCATTTTATCGGTATTGGCGGCGTCGGTATGTGTGGGATAGCTGAAGTACTGCTCAATCAGGGCTACCGTATTTCCGGTTCTGATATCCGTCGTTCAGCAGTGATCGAGCGTTTGGAAGGACTGGGGATGACGATCCATATCGGCCATCAGCAGAGCAATATCGACGGTGTTGATGCCGTCGTCGTCTCCAGTGCTGTTAATGAAGAAAACCCTGAAGTTAAAGCCGCACGGGAAAATCGTATCCCCGTGGTTCGTCGGGCGGAAATGCTGGCGGAACTAATGCGCTACCGGCATGGAGTCGCTATTGCGGGGACCCATGGCAAGACCACAACGACCAGCTTGATGGCGTCAGTTTTTTCCCAAGGCGAAGAAGACCCAACCTTCGTTATTGGCGGAAAACTAACCAGTGCTGGCACTAATGCTCGTCTGGGAGTAAGTCGTTACTTGCTTGCTGAAGCCGATGAGAGTGATGCGTCCTTCCTGCATCTGCAGCCTATGGTGTCGGTTGTTACCAATATTGATGCTGACCATATGTCGACCTATGGCGGCGATTTCGAGGTGCTGAAGAAAACCTTCGTAGAATTTTTACATAACTTGCCTTTCTATGGTTTGGCGGTGCTTTGTACGGATGATCCTGTTGTGACAGAAATTCTGCCACAGGTAAGTCGTCCAATATTGACTTACGGTTTTAATGAGAATGCCGACTTTCGTGCCGTCGATGTGTGCCAACAGGGGATGAAAACCAGTTTTACGGTATTGCGGCCTGAAGGCCATAAAGATCTGCAGATCTCCCTCAATATGCCCGGACTTCACAATGTCCAGAATGCCTTGGCGGTGATTGCAGTAGCCACCGATGAAGGTCTGGCTGACTCTGCTATCGTTGATGGTCTGTGTAACTTCCAAGGCGTCGGTCGTCGTTTTCAGATTATGGGGCATTTCCAGCTGCCCGATGAGGCTGTTGAATCCGCGTCTGATGCGGTGATGATGGTGGATGATTATGGGCACCATCCTCGGGAGGTGGCCGCGACTATCCAGGCTATTCGCAGTGGTTGGCCGGAGAAGCGTCTGGTCATGATTTATCAGCCTCATCGTTATAGTCGTACCCGTGATCTTTATGAAGATTTTGTACAGGTGTTGTCTGAGGTCGATGTACTGCTGTTAATGGATATTTATCCTGCGGGTGAGGAGTCTATTACGGGCGCTGATGGTCGTAGCCTATGTCGCAGCATTCGTCAGCGCGGACAGGTTGATCCAGTCTTTATTGAACGTGGCGAGGATGTCGCCAAAGTGCTGCAAAATATTCTGCAGCCCGAGGATTTATTGCTAACCCAGGGCGCCGGAGATATCGGAGCCATCTCATCGAGTTTGGCAAAGCGCAAACTGAAACCTGAGGAGATTTCTGCGTTATGAATACAGCTGATCTAAGCCCTTTGAACCCGGGTCAATTTGGCCGCGTAGCGGTGATCATGGGTGGCAATTCGTCAGAGCGTCCGGTATCCCTGAAAAGCGGTGCTGCGGTGTTGCAGGCTTTGCTGGATGGCGGCGTCGATGCGTTTGCTATTGATCTGTTTGGCGCGGATGGCGGTCAGAATCCCGTTGCGCAGTTACAGGAGCAGGCTATTGATCTGGCTTTTGTTGCTCTGCATGGCCCCGGTGGTGAGGACGGCACCATCCAAGGTGCTCTGGAGATGCTCAATATTCCCTACACCGGCAGTGGCGTTATGGCGTCGGCCTTGGGCATGGATAAGCATCGATGCAAGCTGTTGTGGCAGACCCTGCAGTTACCTTCTCCACCACATATAGTGCTGGATAATAATAGTGATTGGCAGCAGATAGCACAGCGCATTCAGTTTCCGGTCATGGTTAAGCCCGCTCATGAAGGCTCTAGTATCGGTATGGTTAAGGCGGATACCGCAGAACAGTTGGCGGAGGCATACCAAACAGCCGTCAAGCTGGATAGTAGTGTTTTTGCAGAGCAGTGGGTCACTGGACGCGAATATACGGTCGCGGTTTTAGATGATCAGGCGTTGCCGGTGATTCGCTTGGAAACGCCGCACCAGTTTTATGATTACGAAGCAAAATATATATCGAACGATACCCATTACCATTTCGATACTCAGCTTGATGAGCAACAGACGGCGGAAATTCAAAACCTGGCGTTACAGGCATTTAGTAGCATCGGTTGTCAGGGCTGGGGTCGAGTTGACGTGATGCAGGATCAGGCTGGAAGCTTCTGGTTGTTGGAAGTCAATACTATTCCCGGTATGACGGATCACAGTTTGGTTCCCATGGCAGCGCAGCAGGCGGGTCTTAGTTTTCCGCAGCTGGTACTGCAGATATTGGCTACAGCGTCACGTAAGAAATAAGTGTTTTTAGTAATTAGGGGTTAATTACAGATGGCTACAATGGCAACTGATATAGCTAGCAAAGTTAGAGGGATTAACCTCTATACCTTGCTGCTATTAATGCAGCTGCCGTTGCTGGCCGGGCTTTTCCATTTCGGTGGTAACTGGCTGCTGCAATGGTTGGATCAGCCGTTACATAACGTCAACCTCAGTGGCCACTTGCAGCACAGTGACGCTAAAGATCTGCGTTTGCAGGTATGGGGTCGAGCTGAGGGAGCCTATCTGGAAATAGATCTTGCTGATGTAAAGCAGCAATTGGAAATCAACCCCTGGGTGCACCGTGTTGATGTTCGGCGACAATGGCCTGCGGGGTTGGCGGTAAAGGTCGATGAAGAGCGGCCGGTAGCCCGCTGGGGTTGTAAGGGGTTGCTTAACAGTGACGGTGAAGTTTTTGAGCCCGGAGATATCAAGGGTTATGAGCATCTTCCCTGTCTTAAGGGCCCTAGCAATCGAACGCGGGTGATGATGGAACAGTTTCGTTCCTTGAGTCAGCAGATGCGGCCGTTAAAGCTGCAGCTTTCAACCTTGGAGCTAGAGCCAAGGGGGGCCTGGAGTCTGACGCTGAATAATGGCATTCGTCTGATTTTAGGGCGGGGTAATGTGATTGAGAAGGTTGAGCGCTTCGGGCGAGTTTATGACAGCCAGCTGGCGGCTTACGCCAGCAAGATCAAACAGATTGATGTGCGCTATACCAATGGGCTGACAGTTACCTGGCATGAGCCGCCCAAAGTTTAGGTTATTAGCGTTTGCTGCAGTATCAGGATTTAACGTGGGATTTGAGTAAATGGGAATTTTAAGGTGTTAGAAGAACACAGCAACATGATCGTAGGATTAGACATCGGCACCTCCAAGGTAGTGGCCCTGGTCGCTGAGGTGGGTGTGGATGGTCGTATCGATGTGATCGGTATCGGTTCTCA